>NZ_JAEKEE010000003.1:0-2500 GCF_016651275.1 Pseudomonas sp. TH08
AAAACAAAACCCCAACTGCTTTCGCAATTGGGGTTTCGGAATTTAATCTTGACGATGACCTACTCTCACATGGGGAAACCCCACACTACCATCGGCGATGCATCGTTTCACTGCTGAGTTCGGGATGGGATCAGGTGGTTCCAACGCTCTATGGTCGTCAAGAAATTCGGGTACTGACTCGTGACCAGATGGCCTCGCTTCAGCAAATTGGGTATGTGACAGCTATCGGTGTTTGTGAACATCGAACTTTCGGTTCGTTTCGTCTTCACACACCGCAACTCTGGCCTTTCGACGCAAATTGCTTGGGTGTTATATGGTCAAGCCTCACGGGCAATTAGTATTGGTTAGCTCAACGCCTCACAGCGCTTACACACCCAACCTATCAACGTCGTAGTCTTCGACGGCCCTTCAGGGAACTCAAGGTTCCAGTGAGATCTCATCTTGAGGCAAGTTTCCCGCTTAGATGCTTTCAGCGGTTATCTTTTCCGAACATAGCTACCCGGCAATGCCACTGGCGTGACAACCGGAACACCAGAGGTTCGTCCACTCCGGTCCTCTCGTACTAGGAGCAGCCCCTCTCAAATCTCAAACGTCCACGGCAGATAGGGACCGAACTGTCTCACGACGTTCTAAACCCAGCTCGCGTACCACTTTAAATGGCGAACAGCCATACCCTTGGGACCGGCTTCAGCCCCAGGATGTGATGAGCCGACATCGAGGTGCCAAACACCGCCGTCGATATGAACTCTTGGGCGGTATCAGCCTGTTATCCCCGGAGTACCTTTTATCCGTTGAGCGATGGCCCTTCCATACAGAACCACCGGATCACTAAGACCTACTTTCGTACCTGCTCGACGTGTCTGTCTCGCAGTCAAGCGCGCTTTTGCCTTTATACTCTACGACCGATTTCCGACCGGTCTGAGCGCACCTTCGTACTCCTCCGTTACTCTTTAGGAGGAGACCGCCCCAGTCAAACTACCCACCATACACTGTCCTCGATCCGGATAACGGACCTGAGTTAGAACCTCAAAGTTGCCAGGGTGGTATTTCAAGGATGGCTCCACGCGAACTGGCGTCCACGCTTCAAAGCCTCCCACCTATCCTACACAAGCAAATTCAAAGTCCAGTGCAAAGCTATAGTAAAGGTTCACGGGGTCTTTCCGTCTAGCCGCGGATACACTGCATCTTCACAGCGATTTCAATTTCACTGAGTCTCGGGTGGAGACAGCGCCGCCATCGTTACGCCATTCGTGCAGGTCGGAACTTACCCGACAAGGAATTTCGCTACCTTAGGACCGTTATAGTTACGGCCGCCGTTTACCGGGGCTTCGATCAAGAGCTTCGCGTTAGCTAACCCCATCAATTAACCTTCCGGCACCGGGCAGGCGTCACACCCTATACGTCCACTTTCGTGTTTGCAGAGTGCTGTGTTTTTAATAAACAGTCGCAGCGGCCTGGTATCTTCGACCGGCATGAGCTTACGGAGCAAGTCCTTCACCCTCACCGGCGCACCTTCTCCCGAAGTTACGGTGCCATTTTGCCTAGTTCCTTCACCCGAGTTCTCTCAAGCGCCTTGGTATTCTCTACCCAACCACCTGTGTCGGTTTGGGGTACGGTTCCTGGTTACCTGAAGCTTAGAAGCTTTTCTTGGAAGCATGGCATCAACCACTTCGTCATCTAAAAGATAACTCGTCATCAGCTCTCGGCCTTAGAATCCCGGATTTACCTAAGATTCCAGCCTACCACCTTAAACTTGGACAACCAACGCCAAGCTGGCCTAGCCTTCTCCGTCCCTCCATCGCAATAACCAGAAGTACAGGAATATTAACCTGTTTTCCATCGACTACGCTTTTCAGCCTCGCCTTAGGGACCGACTAACCCTGCGTCGATTAACGTTGCGCAGGAAACCTTGGTCTTTCGGCGTGGGTGTTTTTCACACCCATTGTCGTTACTCATGTCAGCATTCGCACTTCTGATACCTCCAGCAAGCTTCTCAACTCACCTTCACAGGCTTACAGAACGCTCCTCTACCGCATCATCCGAAGATGATACCCGTAGCTTCGGTGTATGGTTTGAGCCCCGTTACATCTTCCGCGCAGGCCGACTCGACTAGTGAGCTATTACGCTTTCTTTAAAGGGTGGCTGCTTCTAAGCCAACCTCCTAGCTGTCTAAGCCTTCCCACATCGTTTCCCACTTAACCATAACTTTGGGACCTTAGCTGACGGTCTGGGTTGTTTCCCTTTTCACGACGGACGTTAGCACCCGCCGTGTGTCTCCCATGCTCGGCACTTGTAGGTATTCGGAGTTTGCATCGGTTTGGTAAGTCGGGATGACCCCCTAGCCGAAACAGTGCTCTACCCCCTACAGTGATACATGAGGCGCTACCTAAATAGCTTTCGAGGAGAACCAGCTATCTCCGAGCTTGATTAGCCTTTCACTCCGATCCACAGGTCATCCGCTAACTTTTCAACGGTAGTCGGTTCGGTCCTCCAGTTAGTG
>NZ_JAEKEE010000003.1:7500-885272 GCF_016651275.1 Pseudomonas sp. TH08
TGCCGACCATCAGGCCTTGGCTGTGCTCGTTGCTGCTGTCGGCGTGGGACGAGCCGTCGGTGCCGAGGTAGCCGGCCAGCGCAGTCGTCCACAAGCGGTATTGGCCGACTTTGAGGTCGCTGCCGCTGGCGAACTGTGCGGCGGCTTGTTCGATCATCGCGTTTTGGCGCAGCAGGTAGCTGGCGGCGTCCGCGTGTACCTGGCCGCCGACTTGGGATTCGACACCGCCGAGGGTGCCGGCGTCGATCGCCGATTGCAGATAGTAGTTGTAGGCGCTGTAGGTGCCGGACAGCTCGGTGTTCTGCAATTCGCGGAGCAATTCGGCGCCAGCGGCGGCGTTGCCGATCAGCGCGGCCTGACCCGGCAGGCTGTTGTATTCGACGAGTTTGCCGCGCAGCACGTAAATGGTTTCCTGGGAGAGGCCGAGGCCTTGTTTGAGGTAATTGTCCATCGTGCCGTATTGCGCGGTGACTTCGTCGAGGCCGGCTTGCAGGTAGCTGGCCTGGACGCCGAGCAGTGGGCCGTAGACGGCGGCCATGCTCGGTGGCATCGCCTTCAACGTGGCGGCGACTCGGGCAGCGGTGTAGTCGTTGGTCGCGAGGTAGTTGGCCATGATTGTCGCGTTGTCGACACCGGCGATACTTTGCAACACGGCGGCGGTCCAGCCGGTGCGGTCTTTGCCAGCGGTGCAGTGGAACAGTTGCGCGGCGTCGACGCTGGCGAGTGCGTTGAACAGGTTGCCGAACTGGCTGCGCATGCCGGCGTCGCTGACGAAGGCACGGTTGGTCTGCTCCATCATGGCGATGGCGTCGGCGGCGCTTTTGAAGGAAATGTTGGTGATGTTTGAGCCGGAGGTGGTGGCGCCGATGATGTCGATGTTCTGGTAGGTCGCACCGGTCAGCATGGTGTCCGGTGTGCCAGCGATTTCACTCGGGGTGCGCAGGTCGTACACCGCTTTGATGCCGAGGCTGTTCAGCGTGGCCAGATCCGCTGCTGATGGCGTGATCGCATTGGAGCGATAGAACACGCCGCCGCGCATCGTGCCGTCGTGGGCCGTGGAGTACGCGGTGGTGATACCGGCGATATCGCGGAAGTTGTCGATGCTTTTCAGGCGCGGCGTGTCCAGGGGCGCGGACTCGGCAGCGTGGGCGGCGGCGACGGACAGGCTCAGTACGGACAGCGAACACAGAAGACGTTGAAACACAGTGCAGCCTCATTGGATTAGCGTTGGGCTGGTCACTATGGGTAAGCAAGTGATACTGAATATGACAGTTTTGCTTTGAAAGGAAATGGCTGCGCGATTGGGCCGTGGCAGGCGCGTTTCGGCCATGTCGATGCGGGTACGTCTTAAAAGAGTGGAATTGCTTGCGAAGGCGGCGTGTCAGTTTGCAGTGATGGTGCTTGAACCGACGCCTTCGCGAGCAAGCCCTCTCCCACAGGGGCTGGCTTTAGTCTTCTACCTGAATCTGCGTGATGCCTACCTGCTCGGCCTTCGCCAGGATCTCTTGCGCCGTCGAATCTGCCGTGGGCATGAGCAGACTGTTTTCCGCATCACCACAGTGCAGCTCCAGAAGATGCATCGCGGCCTGGTGGACGGCGAGTTGTGGCTGTTTGAGTTCGAGCGAGTAATTGCGAGGCTCGCCGTTGAACAGGTATTCCAAAATATAGGTGTGCATGATGTCATCCGCGCTGGAAGGAAGGGGTACTGACTATCCTGACTAACCCGTCAGCTCTTGGTTCAACATCATTCCGAACCGGACATGCGCCAATAAATGTCATCGCACAATCCAAACTTTTCGCGCCACGGGGCGTCCTTTGTTTACACCCCCGTTAAGCTGACCACAGCTAAGGACTGGCAATGACCTTCTTCATTTTCCTTCTGGCCTGCGCGGCTGCGGCAAGCACCGGCATCATTTTCAAGCCGGGCCAATGGTACGAATCACTGGCCAAACCCGGCTTCACCCCACCCAACTGGGCGTTTCCCGTGGCCTGGACGGTGATCTATCTGTTGCTGGCCTGGGCTGGCTATCGTTTGAGCCTGATCCCCGGGAGCCAGACGGTGCTGGCTTTATGGGCCGCGCAGATCGCACTGAATACTCTGTGGACACCGGTGTTCTTCGGTGCGCATCACATCATTGCCGGTATGGTAATCCTGACGCTGCTTTGGTTGGTGGTGGCGGCGATGGTGGTGATGGCCTTGCAGCTTGATTTGATCACCGGTTTGATTTTGTTCCCGTATCTGGCGTGGCTGTGTGTTGCTGCGGCATTGAATTTTTCCATCCTGGTCAAGAATCGCTGATGCCCCACTCCCCGCGAAAAGCACCGTGGCCCGAAGGCGAGCGCGAATTAGCGCAAGTGCGCGATTTCAACAAGAAGCTCGGATGGATGCCGCGCTTTAAAATCCGCAATCGCGTGGTGCCACGCATGATTCAAATGTTGCTCCGTGCCAGTCAGCTGGTTGGCGCGGACAAGTTGCGCAAGCATGGCCTCAAGGCTGAGCGAAAGAGGATTGATAGCGGTGGCGTGCCAGTGGCCGTGCGGATCATTCGCCCCAAGGGTCGAACCGAAGGCGTGGTGCTGGATTTCCATGGCGGCGGCTGGGTGATCGGCAATGCGCAGATGAATGACAACTTCAACATCGCCATCGTCAATACATGCAACGTGACGGTTGTCTCGGTGGATTATCGTCTGGCGGTATCGACGCCCATCGAGGGGTGATGGATGACTGCGTGGCAGCCGCTCGCTGGCTGCTCAGCGAGAACGAGTTTGCCGGTCTGCCAGTGATCGTCGTTGGTGAGTCGGCCGGCGCTCATCTGGCGGCGGCGACGCTTTTGGCGCTGAAAAACTCACCCGGCTTACTGCAACGGGTGAACGGTGCGCTGCTGTATTACGGCGTCTACGACATGAGCGGAACGCCGAGCGTGCGCGAAGCACCGCCAGAAACCCTATTACTCGACGGACCCGGCATGGTTGAAGCACTGCGCAAACTCACGCCAGAGTTGAATGACGAGCAGCGCCGGCAACCGCCGCTGTCCCCTCTGTACGGCGACTTCAGCGGCTTTCCCCGGCCCTGATGTTTGCCGGTGAACTGGATCCGCTGCGCGACGACACCCTCGATATCGCCGAGCGCTGGATGAAATCAGCGCCCGTGGAGGTGTACCTGTTGCCCTCTTCCCCACACGGTTTCATCCATTTTCCGACAGCCATCGCCGAAAGCGTGCTGGCTTACAGCCGTGAGTGGATTTCGGCTCGGGTCGAAGCGCAAGCATCGATCACTCGTTCAAATCCTTGATCAGATTCGCCGCGCCTTTGCCTCACATCTTCAACCACAGATGAAGGCAACGGCTTTGCACACCTGCGCAGTGAGTTCATCGCGGGTTTTGCCAGCCCGTGCGCGAATCGAAATGCTGTGCAGCAGCGATGACGCAAGCACCGCCAACGCTCCGGCGTCGACATCAGTTGGCAACTCACCGGAATCAACAGCCCTGCGCAGACGCGCCTCCAGGTCGGCGTCGAGTTGGCTCAGTCGCCGGGAAAGTACCTCACGAATTTCCGGATCCTCTACGGCCTCGGTGGTCGCCGTGCCGATGGCAAAACAGCCCCGAGGCTGTCCGTCGCCCGAGAAATAAATCGTCAGTTGCCCTTCATAAAAACCGCTGAGTGCCTGCTTCAACGTCAGGCTGCCATCGGCCAGCGCCGCCTGCATGGCAGCGTGCGCGGTTTCCCAATATTGATCGAGTGCTTTGATGTACAGCGCGTGCTTGTCACCGAACGCGGCGTACAGGCTGGGCCGATTCATCCCTGCCGCCGTGGCAATGCTGTCGAGCGATGCGCCGGAATACCCGGTGTTCCAGAACACTCCGAGCGCCTGCTGTAGCGCTGTTTGCGGGTCATAGGCGCGAGGACGGCCACGGCCTTTTGCTTCTGTCGATTTATTTTGTGCCATGTCGTACAAATTCCTTGCATGGAGTAAGCGTCGCTCATATTCTTACACCATCGCACAAAATTAAGGAACCAGAAATTCCTTGATCAGTAGCTTTGTTGTAACGCAGCTGGAATCGGCTGGGATTACGACGAAACAGCGGTACGGAGCGATCCTCCCCCACCGCGCACGGATTTGATTTCTCGCAGCAATTAATCACGTCGCGGCCGCAGGCATTTGCCCGGGTTGGCCCGATTTCCCGAATCAGGGTCCAGCACATTGGGAACAACAGATCATGACCAAGCCCTTTGATCTCACCGCAGAACAGGCCAGTGCACAGCCCATCGCGGCGAAAAAACCACTCAAACAAACGCTGCGTCCGCTGTTGATGGCTGGCGTACCCGCTCTGTTCGCCGTCATCAGTTACAGCAAGTACGTGGCGAACGAGCCATTCGTAGCCACCGATAACGCCTACGCCCGCGTCGCCAAAGCGTCGGTCAATGCGCGGGTTTCCGGGCAAGTGATCGAGATCGCCGTTGACGACAACCAGCGTGTGCACAAGGGGCAGGTGTTGTTTCGTCTCGATCCCCAGCCGCTGCAGATCGCCGTTGAGCGCGCCGAAGCGCAACTGGGCAACGCTCGCTTGCGCATCGACGGCCTCAAGGCCAGTTATCGCCAGCAACAGGCCGAGTTGCAATCGGCCAGGGCGTCGGCGGATTACGATCAGAAAGAGTTCGCCCGCAAAAAGCCCTGATCGCCACCGAGTTCGTCTCCCGCGCCAACTACGAGCGTGCCGAAACCGATGTGAAAATCTCGCGCCAACGGATTGCCGCCATCGAGCAACAGATCGCCAGCACCGTCGTCGCCCTCAATGGCGATCCGGACATCGCCATCGACCGTCACCCGACCGTGCGCGAAGCCAAGGCCCAGCTCGACCAGGCGCAGCTTTATCTTTCTTACGCCACAGTCACTGCACCTGCCGACGGCATCGTCGCCAAGGTCGACGATCTGCAAGTCGGCAACTACCTCAACAACGGTGGCGCGGCGTTCGCGTTGATTGCCGATCACGAGATCTGGGTCGAGGCCAACTTCCGTGAAACCCAACTCACCCACATGCGCCCCGGCCAAACGGCGACGATCACCCTCGATACCTACCCGGATCGCCGGTTCAAAGCCCACGTAACCAGCATCAGCCCTGGCGCCGGTGCTGACTTCGCCCTGTTGCCGCCAGAGAACGCGACGGGGAATTGGGTGAAGGTCGTGCAGCGGGTCCCGGTGCGCCTCGAACTCGACGATGCCGACCCGGCCCTGCCGCTGTTTTCCGGCACGAGCGCGACGGTCGAAGTCGATACCGGGCACCGCACGCCATGGTGGTATCCGCTCAAGTCGTTGTTGTCCGCAGGTCGCTCGTGATGAACGCCCAAACCACAACCGCCGAGATGCGTTCGTTGAGATTTGTCGCGCTGCTGGCGACCTACCTGCAATCGGTCAATCTGCCGTTGCCGAATGCGGCCTTGCGCTCGATTCAAGGCAGCCTGTCGATGACCGACGACCAGGCCGGGTGGATTTTCACGTCCTATCTGGCCGCCAGCGCAATCACCTTGCCGATGGCGCAGTGGCTCGCCGCACGCTTCGGTTTGAAGCGGGTTTATCAGCTGGCGCTCGTGGCGTTCGCCCTCGGCCTGTGGCTCTGCACCCTGGCTGACACGCCGCTGGCGTTCATCGGCGCACGCATTATGCAAGGCCTGGCGAGTGGCGTGATTGCGCCGCTGTCGATGGCCATTGCCCATGAAACCCTGCCTGCTGAGCGGCGACCGGCGTTCGCGCCGAAATGGACAGCGCTGGTACTGTTCGGCATCGTCAGCGGGCCCGGCATCGGTGGCTGGATCTGCGAACACTTCGACTGGCGACCGATGTTCTACGTCAGCCTGCCGCTGACTGCCTACATCTTCCTGGTGGCGACGCTACTGCTCACCGAGAAGAAAGCCGCACAGCGTCCGCCGTTCGACTTCTTCGGCCTCGGCACTTTCACCCTCGGCATGATTGCGCTGCAAATGCTCCTCGACCGTGGCGAACGTCTGGACTGGTTCGACTCGCCGGAAATCTGGATCGAAGCCGTGGCGTGCGCCCTCGGGCTGTACCTGTTCATCGTGCATCGGTGGACCGCCAAGGTGCATTTCCTCAGCAAGGGCTTACTCGCCGACCGTAATTTCGTGCTGTCGACGGTGATGTTCTTCGCCCTCGGTTTCGTGCTGTTGTCGACCATGGCGCTGACCTCGCCGATGCTCGACGAAATCCTCGGTTACCCGCCGGACACCACTGGTTTCCTGACCATCCCGCGCGGCATCGGACTGGTCGGCGCGTTCCTGCTGATGGGCCGTGCACCGGCGTGGATAGACAACCGCGCCTTCATCGCCGCCGGCATCGCGCTGGTGGTGTACGCCAATTGGCTGATGCTCGGCTACTCGCCGTTGATGGACTGGACGCCCGTGGCGGTGACCGGGTTGATCCAGGGGGTCGGCCTCGGCATCTTGATGCCGGCGCTGAGCAAAGCGGCGTTCAGCACCCTCGAGGCAAAACTGCGTACGGAAGCCACCGGGATCTTCAACCTGATGCGCGTCTATGGCAGCACCCTCGGCGTAGCCGTGGTCCAGATCTACTTCTTCAACAACACCCAGGCGATGCACGTGGCGCTGGCCAGCCAACTGACGCCTTACCGAGTGCCGCTGCCGACCTCGATGCCGTCGCTTGAAAACCTCAATCACCTGGTGACCCATCAAGCGGCGTTCATTGCGGTGATGGGCCAATTCAAGATCCTGATGATGGCGATGCTCGTGGTGAGCCCGCTGGTGTTGTTTCTGCGCAAACCTGTGGAGTCTGGAAAATGAACACCTCTATGTGCTTCACCCGCTGTGCAATCCCGAGCACGCTCAGTGCGCTGGCGATGGTGGTCATGCTCAGCGCCTGCAGTGTCGGCCCCGAGTTCCAGCGCCCCGCCGCGAGTTCGTCGCAGCATTACGATCAACAGGCCGAACGACAATCTGCCGATCAGCGCTTCGCCATGGGCCAACGCATTAACGGTAACTGGTGGACAGCCCTGCGCTCACCGAAACTTGATCAGGTGATGCGCCGCGCCATCGACGGCAACCTCGAACTGGTGGCGGCCGATGCGACGATTCGCAGTGCTGCGGCATCTGTTTCGGCGGCAGAAGGTGCGCTGTATCCGCAAGTGGATTTCGGCGCGACGGCCGGACGACAACGCAGCCACAACCAACCGGAACCGAGCATCGCGAATGTTTACGCGATCGGGCCACGGGTGGCGTTCGATCTGGATGCGTTCGGCGGCAACCAACGCATAGTTGAAGGCCAGCAAGCGCTGACCGATTTGCAGAAACATCGCTACGAAGCGGCGTACCTCACGCTGACCGGTGACGTTGCGCGCCAGGCATTGCTGCTCGCCTCTGCCAACGCACAGATCGAGGCCGTGCAGACACTGTTGCGCAACGATGCGAAAAATCTCGATCTGGTTCAGCGCGCGCAGCAGAGCGGCACCACCACCCGCATCGACGTCGCACTGGCCGAAACGCGCCTTGCACAGGATCGCACCCTGTTGCCGCCGCTCGCCCAGCAACGCGATGCGGCGCGGCATGCGCTGTCGATCCTCGCCGGCAAAGGCCCGGCAGACTGGGTCACGCCAGACTTCAGCCTGGACGACTTCGCCCTGCCGTCGAGCATTCCGGTGAGCCTGCCCTCGGAAATGGCCCGCAGCCGCCCGGACATCTTGCAAGCGGAATCCGAACTGCACATGGCCAGCGCGGCAGTCGGCGTGGCGACCGCCAATCTCTATCCGCGTGTCGAACTTTCCGCCTCACTGGTGCAAGCCGCCGCCGGCAATGGCGGCGCAGCACTGTGGGGATTCGCCGCCGGGCTGAGCGCGCCGATCTTCAATGGCGGCACCCTCAAAGCCGAACGTCAGGCGGCGGTTGAAGGCTACAACGCGTCGCTCGCCCGCTATCAGCAAACCGTCATCGCGTCGTTTGGCCAGATCGCCGACAGCCTGCAAGCGATCAATCACGGCACCGAACAAAACCTCGCGCAGGACGATGCCTTGCGCGCCGCCGACAGCAGCTTCCGCTTGAACCAACAGGCTTATGCCCAAGGTGAAAACAGTGTTCTGCAAGTGCTCGAAGCTGAACGCGCCTACGAGCAGGCGCTGCTTGGACAAATCCGCGTGAAGACCACGCGCTATCTCGACACGGTGCAGTTGTTCATCGCGCTCGGCGGCAATGCCGTCGGTGTCCTGGAGCAAAAACTCGCCACGCGCAAACACCCGGATCAACAACCGCTGTAATGATCGAACCTGGAGAAAAATCATGACCTATGAAGCCTTTCACGATGAACTTCGCGACACCCGCTGGCCGCTGAACAATGGCGCAGGCTCGATGCCCGCCGTGGGGTTCGGCACACTGTTCCGCGATTTGAGCACCACCACTGAGGCAGTGAAATGCGCACTGGAAGTCGGCTTTCGCCACTTCGACTGTGCCGAACGCTATCGCAACGAAGAGCAGATCGGCGTGGCGTTCCAACAGGTTTTCGCGGCCGGCAACATTCGCCGCGAAGACGTGTTCATCACCACCAAACTGTGGAACACCAACCACCGCCCCGAGCGGGTCAAACCGGCATTCGAAGCAAGCTGCCAGCGGTTGCAGACCGATTACATCGACTGCTACCTGATCCACACGCCGTTCGCGTTCAAAGCGGGAGACGACCAAGACCCGCGCGACCCGTTCGGCCACGTCATCTACGATGGCGAGACCAAGCTGATCGATACTTGGCGCGCACTCGAAAGCCTGGTGGATGAAGGCCGTTGCCGGTCCATTGGCCTCTCGGACATCACCCTTGATGCGCTGAAGGCCATCGTTGCCGATGCGCGAATCAAACCCGCCGTGGTGCAAATCGAATCGCACCCGTACCTGCCGGAATGGGAAATGCTCGATTTCTGCAAACAGCACGGCATCATCGTTCTGGCGTTCGCACCGTTGGGGCATGGCATGCAACCGAACGTGCTGGAAGATGCGGTGCTCAGCGGGATCGCCCGGCATGTGCAGAAAACCCCGGCGCAAGTGGCATTGGCCTGGGCAGTGCAACGTGGCACGGCGTTTTTGACGACGTCAGCGACGCCGGGACGTATTCAGGAAAACTTTGATATCGCGACGCTGCCGCAACGGGCCATGCGCGAGATCAAGGAAGAGATTACGACGCGGATTCGCTTCAACTCGGTCGTGGAGACTGGCGTACCGGGTTTCATTGCGCGGCAAAAATGACCTGCAACCAAACGGCCTCTTGCGAGGCCGTCTTTTATACTCTCCCCCTCTTATTGATCGAGACGAAAACGATGGACGTGTTCCAAAGCATGCGTTTTTTCATCGCCGTCGCGCAAAGTGGCAGCTTTACCGCGGCAGCCGAATTGCTCGACACCACCACGACCAACGTCTCCAAAAGCGTGTCCGCCCTCGAAGCCCGCCTCCATACCCGTTTGATCAACCGCACCACACGCCGCCTCGCCCTCACTGAAGCCGGCGTGCGCTATCTGCAACGCTGCGAAAAAATCCTCGACGATGTGCGCGAGGCCGACGATGAAGCCGGCACCGCCCAGTCCCTGCCCGCCGGCCGTTTGAAAATCCACGCCATGTCAGCCATCGGCAACCACTACGTCATCGACGCCATCGCTCGCTACCGCGAGATTCATCCCGGCGTGATGTTCGACCTGACCCTGACCAATCGCCTGCCGGACTTGCTCGAGGAAGGCTATGACATGTCCATCGTACTGGCCCGCGACTTGCCCGATTCCGGCTTCGTCGCGCAGCGCCTCGGGATCACCTACAGCATTCTTTGCGCCGCACCGGGCTACCTGGAAAAACACGGAATGCCTGACTCGCCGCATAGCCTCGGCGGGCATGAGTGCCTGCGCATCGTCAACACGGTGATGCCGGTGGAGAACTGGACGTTCGAAGGCCCGCAAGGCATGGAAACCATCACCATCCCTGTGTCGCCGCTGCACATCAACACCGCCGACGGCATGAGCATTGCGATCAAGAAAGGCATGGGCATCGGCATTCAACCGATCGCATCGGCCGTGGATGGCCTGAGAGCGGGAGCGTTGGTGAGGGTATTGCCGGAGTATCGGCTGGAGGAGTTGAACCTGTTCGCGATCTATCCGTCGCGCAAGTTCGTCGATGCGAAAATCAAAACCTGGGTGGAGTTTCTCAAAACGTCGATACCCGCGTTGCTGGCATCGGATGAAGACATCGTTGGCGCAAAAAACCGCGTGTGACGGGCATGGAGTGTCGACCCTCCATCGCCAGCACCGGGCTCAATTGGAGCAGCCGGTACCCATCACTTGATACTGCAGAACATGGCGCTCGCCATGGGAATCTTCATACGTCATCTGCACCGGTACGGGGGCGCATTCATTTGCCGGTTCAGTGATCGAGACCACGTGGGCGATATCGAGGTTGGTCGAGTAGCTGTAAGTCTGCACAGGGGTGTCTTGTGCTGGGGCGTTCTCTGCAAACGCCTGCACGCCGAAACTGCCAAGCACTAAAACCATCGCCATTTTCGTCATGTTCATGATGTTCACCGTCTCGTTGAGTGGACCGCTTCAGCTCGATTGCCGGCGGCTTGAGGACGATGTTATGGGGTGACGGCCGAGCTAAAAATCGGTCGCGGGGACAAACACTGTTGCCGGAAAAGGCATGAATATGGCGTGACTTCCTGGCCCGGTGAAACACGCCCCCCAGCACAGTGCGTTAGCTAACGCAGGGATGACCCGCCGTCAGAAACGTCCATCGAGTATCGCCGGCAAGGTCAGCTCCTTGACGAAGCTTGCCGAGGACAGACTCAAGATCATCCGCACGATCTGCATGCTCATGTGGACGGGCATCCAAGCAGGCGATTCATGGATTGGCAATCAACAGGTTGTTTCCAGATGTTCGAGGCGAAAAAAGCCCGGCTGATGAGGCCGGGCCGTTGTCGAGTACTGCGGTCAAACCCTGCATTCACGCGGCACGGCGTTCGAGCAGACGGTCTGCACCACCTTCGGCAACCAGATGACCTTTCAGACGATCCGATCCATCGGCAGCGACAGCATCACTGAACAGTGGATCGGTTTCAGTCGCTGCTGCAACGGCATCGCTAAACGGTCAATGAAGCCACCTGACATCGACTGCAACACCGTCAAACGGCCCCGCCACTCATTTCTGCTGCGACGCCTCATAGTCTGGAAGCTCGATGGCATCCGCTTTCGGCGAAAGGATTTTCCCGAACAAGCGCTTGAACCCCGGCGCGGTGGCCAATCTCAGCACCGCGTGGCCGAGGGCGATGCCAAGGCGCGAATGTGGCGAGGCCAGTCTGGGTGCGAACTTGGGCACGCTTTGCGCCTGATCGACGTAAGGTCGCATGAGTTTTTCGTAGGCCGCGAAGGCCTGAACGTGGTCAGCGTGGCGACCCAATTCGCCGGCCAGCACGTAGGCGCCGCAAAGTCCCAGGCTGGTGCCCATGCCGCTGATGGGCGAGGCGCAGTAGGCGGCGTCCCCCACCAGCACGACGCGCCCTTTGGACCAGCGGGGCATTTTGACCTGCCCTACCGCGTCCAGATAAAGATCGCTCGCCTGCTCCAGCGCTGCGAGCACGCGCGGCGTCTCCCAGCCGGCGTTGGCAAATATCTGTTTGAGCAATGATTTCTGTTCGGTCTGCGTGAGTTTCTCGTAGCCGCTCGGCGCTTGCTGAAAAGACAGAAAGGCCCGCGTGGTGCCGAGGTTGTCCGGGCGCAGGCAGACACTACGGCCGCCGGGGATGTTGTGCCAGCGCATGATCTGGCCATCGCTCGGCTGCCGGGGCACGGTGAAATAAGCGGTGTAGAGATCCAGCGGACGACGCTCGACTTCGTCGCCGAATACCTGATTGCGCGTCGCCGAACCAATCCCTTCCGCGACGATGACCAGATCGTAGACCTGCTCATCACCCTGCTCGAAGCGCACCTGCACCTGTTCGCCATCGTCTTGAAGGGTTTCGATGCTGTCGCCGAATCGGTAGCGGACCCGGTCCTGACTGTGCTGGATCAACAGCTTGGCCAGCTCGCCGCGCAGGATCTCCAGCTCGGCGATCGGCCCGTCACCGTCGAACGCGTCGACCGCAATAAACGCTTTGGTGCAATTGTCTTGGTCAACAAACGCGATGCCCTGCTCATGGGTGGTGTTCGCCCGAATCCGCTCCTCCAGGCCCATGCGTTGCACGACAACGCGGCCAGCGCCACGCACGTCGATCGTCTGCCCGCCATCGCGAAACGCCGGCGCCCGCTCGACCACGGTGACGTCCATGCCCTGCCGGGACAACCAATACGCCAGCGCCGGGCCGGCAATGCTTGCGCCGGTTATAAGCACTTTTTGCGGTTTCATTGCGCGTCCTCACGGTTGGGTTCGGTGCTGCCTGGCAAGGTGCTGCGGTAGACCTCGATCACTTGCCCGAGAAATGCCTCGACCACGGCACGATCCTCACCTTCGAGGGCACCGAGCACCGTGGTCAGGCCATTGAGCATTGGCGCGATGTGCCGATAGGCCTGCGCCACTGAGTCGGGTAGCGGGCACACCAGCACCCGCCGCTTGTCATCGAGCTGGCGCTCGCGGACGACATGCCCGGCGCGTTCCAGTCGGTCGATGACTTGGGTGATGCCGGCGGTGGTCACTGAAAGTCGCGTGGCGAGTTCGGTTGGCGGCAAGGGGCCGTCAGTGATCAGGTGCTCCAGTGCGGCCATGTCGGTTTGATTGATGCCGAGCGCGGTGCCGAGATTGCCCGCGGCTTTGCGCGTCAGGATGGCGATTTGCTGGAGCTGCTGGCCGACGGGGTCCGTGGCGATTTGCAGATTGCGAGGGTCTTCGGCGGGAAATAGTGGAGATGGAACGGCGTTCTTGGGCATGGGCAATCGGGACGCTCAAAGGTGCGAGGCGCCAACTTAGCATTTAGCTAACTTGCTTAGCTAGTTTAATCGCGAGGTTCAGCCCGATTCTGAATTTCTGACTATTCTTCGGACGACGTTACCGGGCTTGCCCGTTGAATCCCGTTTTAGCGCCGTGTTGAAAGTCAGCCCCCTATCAGCAGATCAAGAGAAGAGAGATTGTGTGATTCCGGACTATCGCATCCGCATCTACTGTTTCATCGCTGCCCTGCTTTGCCTGCTTTGCGCTTGGGCACTCAGCGAGCATCTCTACGACGCGCTGACTCTTGGGCAACTCGATGTAATGACAGGCCGCAATCCCCACAAGATCAAAGAACACTTCGTCTTCAGCGAACAGCCATGGCGCTTCAGTGGGTATCTGTTGCGCGACATGGCGGCGTTCATTGCATCAGGTGTTGCAGGCTTGTGGTTTGTATCGGGAATCGTAAGAGGACGGCGAGCGTTCGGCCGCTGGCGGGGAAGTTTCGATGAGGATTGCTGGCCTCAGGGAGGCTCGGTTGATGGAGTAGTTGTTGGGCGAAAGCGGTCTCTCAAGAGCGACTGCTTTCGGCCACTAGATGCCTGACGTAACAGACTGAAATCGACCCAAAGCGGACGATCTCGATACAAGCGCGACTCCCCTGTATTGTCAGCCAATCGACCAAGTCTCCTTGGACAATTTGATAAGTCGTTCGTGGCGCGCTTTCAAGGTTTCTTCACTCCATTCGGCCAAGGTACATATTTCTTTGGTCAAATCGAAGGAGACTTTTTTATCCCGGTCCAAGTAGATTTTCTTTTTACGATCAAAATCGAAGTGCTGCGCTTTGTAATTTTTGCTACCGCTCAGCATGGCAAGGTTGCCAAGGCGGTGTAACCAGAGGCCGTGAATCTCAGGGTTGAACCGATCCTTCCAATAAGCATCTTTTAACGCCTGTGGCATGACATGTTCAATGGTTAGGCGACCACTAAAGGTTTTTGTGACCGAGTCATCCTGCGAAGCCTCTTCTAGGCGCAAAAGTATTGCTGAGTCAAAAGGTTTGCCGTAGATCTCTCCACCCAGGAGATTGATGAATTCCTCGTTGTTGGCGTGGGTTATAAAAACATCACCCACTTCAGCAGCAGATTTCCCGATCTTGATAGCGTTGATGAGTTTGAAATAAACCGTCAGGCGAGCTGTACGCCCAAGTCGACGCACCCAGTTTTGCATGGTGATTCGTTCCAGCAAACTTAGAAACTGCGCTTCGGTCAAATTTTCCACTGGCTGGTTAAGGTATGCGAGCAGAGGTGGTATCCATTCATCATAACTGACACGCCAAAGAGCGTTTAGCGCTCTCACTGACGTAGCATCTTGAAAGTCGATATCCCAGATGCGCATGAAATTTTTGGCAGAGAGAATGACCTGATCCAGGAAGGCGAAAGGGCCATCAGTAAATCCTGCAATGATCGGGCGGTATTCCTCATGGAGGGAGCCTCTAGCTTTAGCTGCCATCAGAGAAGTTCGATGATGACTGAGGAAGCTATCCAGAAAATCGATACCCACGATCTCTTCCAGCTCCAGCCACCGATCCTCAAGCTCATTGCTTAGGTTCTGCTGGCTACCCAACTCACTAAAAAGACTATTTTTGATCAGATCTGCGTTCGACAGAGACATTCCGCGGGCATTGAGCACGTTAAATAGGCGGTAGGCGGACTTTAGCGAGTCGGTTTTGACGAAAACTACATACACCTTCATCAGCAAATAATTGGCAAATAGTTTGAGCGTAATCTGATCTTTCTTCCCTAGGAACAAATCTATGGCTTCAAGATTTTCTATGATGCGCTGTTGAGGGGCGTCGAGACTGCTGCGTTCTGCTCGCAGTGGGAGAGGTTGGGCGCTGAGAACATGGCGACGGAAAAAACTCTGATCTTTACGGCGCAGTAACAAACGAGGTGTTTCCGTTTCGCCGGTCAGCTCATTGCGAGGCAGCACGCGCTTACCCAGCACGGCTTTGGCAGCACCATCTTCTATGTGATCACGCAGGCGAGCAAGGATGAGATTGAGAGTTGTCAGGCGCTGCTGGCCGTCGACTACGTCGTAGCGTTTACCCTTTTCAATCTCGATGGTGATGAGCGAACCAATAAAATACTCCTCGTCGCCATCTTCATAAGCTTCCCAGACATCTTCTAGCAACTGTTGGACGTTCTCTGCCTTCCAAGAGTAGGGCCGTTGGTACGGAGGGATTTCGTAACAGATTTGATCGGTAAGGATATGTCCGATAGTGCTTTCTTCGGCTTTCATCTGGTTCCATCCAACAAATTAAACAGTGATTTCGCCATTAATTAGGCGGTGTAGTAGTACTCGGGTTTGAAGCAGCTTACGTTTCTGCTCTGCAAGACTTCCCATTCTGTCTGTTTGCTCGGATGACAACCATTGGTCTTGACTCAAACATTTACGGCACTCACATGTTGCGGCAAACCAAGGCAACGCTGATTTATCTTAGGAAGAAAAATCTGAGAGCTATCCAGCTCTTGCTTGGACATACGAAGCTTGGAAGCACCGCCATATACCAGGGAATCGAGGTCGACGACGCCCTGCATATGACGGAGCCAATGGAGCTTTGACCACCGCTGCGACAGGCGATACTAGACCGTCACTCCGGCCAAAAGCCGCCGGCCATGCAGCGGCTTAGAGGACGTCCTTTTGAGGGTTGAAGGTGTCTACGAAAGCGAGGGCGATTCAGGAGTCACCAGCCCATCAACCATACGCAAACGCCCGTTGTTGACCAAAACAACAATTCTTTCGTCAACCATCCCAGCAATCTTCGCCGTTGCCCGCCCAAAGCCCAGAAGCGCCAGCGCTCCTGAAGTAGCTTCTTCCCGACTCATCGAGAATCCTAGGGCGACCGTTTCTACAATTGCCTGATCAAGCTCTTCCGGGGCGACCCACTCCGCCTTACGCTCCGAAGATTCAAAATGGGCCCGGTTACGGATAGGGATAGCTTTGTTATCAGCTGAATACATGAAGCCACCTCGCCCGTGGAACAATCTGTGCTGCACGCCAAGACGAATAGCCTGCTCGACCGCGTTCGTAATCCTCGCGCCAGCCCGTGTCACACCGAACGCTTCCATGAGTCGGCGGGTGACTTCGGTGGTGTGCACCGGCGCTTCGACTTCGACCACAGTACGAATCATCTGCATTAAATGCTCTGGCTTTTCCTGATGCAGCTCATTCGAAGAGGCTACGGGTGCAAGGCGAGCTTTCACGTATTGCCTGCTTGGACTCGGCATAGCTTCAACGGCCGGCACATCCCTGAAAATCTCATGCTTCGATTCTGGCGTCACTTGGGGAAGCACATGCCGGCCTTCGGCGATCCTCGCACGAGCTGTCTCAATCGCTTCAACGACTCGTGTGATTTCCTGCTGAGGATTGCGGAACCAGTCCGTGCTCCAGATCCGGTGGAAATTCCAGCCTAGCCCCTCCAGCACTCCCTGGCGTAGGCGATCACGATCACGCGCTGATCTTGCGCTGTGATAGGCAGCGCCATCGCATTCGATCGCCAGTACATAGCGCCCCAAATACTCGGGATCCTTGACGGCGATATCGATGAAGTAACCTGCGGTTCCTACCTGTGGCTCCACCACGTAGTTTCGGTCTCGCAACGCTTCGATCACTTCCAGCTCGAAAGGTGAGTCTGCCGCTTTACCGGTCTCACATGCGACTTCGAGTTCGCCTGTCTCGGCATACTTGAGGAAGTTCTTCAGCGCCCTAACGCCCTGGGGAGCGTTGGAGTCGAGTTCAAGCTCTTCGGCCTTGAAGTTACTGAACACGCGCATAGCCAGCTTGGCCCGGGTGATCAGAACGTTGAGGCGGCGGTGGCCACCCTCCCGGTTTACCGGACCGAATTCCTTGGCGATTCGGCCGGACTCGTTGCGCCCATACCCGATGCTGATGAATATCTTGTCCCGCTCATCACCCTGTATGTTTTCCAAGTTCTTGACGAAGAATGGCTCACTCCCTTGGGCGGTAAAGAATGCTTCCGCCTCCGGCAACTGACGACGCAGCAACTCGATTTCCACCTGGATCAGATCACGCTGCGCCACACTGAAGGCAGCCACTCCCAGCGATAAGTCGGGCGTGCGGATCGCGTGCTCCATGACAGCTTTCGCGACAGCCTTGGCTTCCCCCTTGTTCGTGCGGGTACGGCCCCGGTCGTAAACTGCCTCGGGCAAGTAGTCGAAGCTGATGCCCGTGGCATCAGGATGCTGACCCGCCGATGGGAAAACCACCAGTTTACTGTCGTAAAACTCAACGTTAGAGACCGCAATCAACGACTCATGCCGGCTCCTGTAGTGCCAGCGCAAATAGCGTTCCTGGCTACCGGCGGCCTTGAACATGCTAAGAATACTCTCAACGTCGGCGGTAGCGCCCTCTTCGTCGTCCATCTCGACATCACGACTAAAGAAGTCGGTAGGCGGCATCTGGCGGGTGTCACCCACAACCACGACCTGCTTGCCGCGCATGATGGCGCCAAATGCATCGACGGCTTTCACCTGGGAAGCTTCGTCGAACACCACCACGTCGAACTCGACTTTGCCTGGCGGGAGGAAGTTGGCGATCGACATGGGGCTCATCATGAACACCGGTTTTATTTGCTGAATCGCTCGCCCCGCCTTCTCGATCATTTGCCGGATCGGCATATGGCGGCGTTTCTTATTCAGCTCGGCTCGCAGTACAGACATCTCACCGGGCTGATTGATATTAGGCATCCCCTCCCACGCCTGCTTGGCCAAAGACGTCTGCGCGTGATTGAGGGAGGCGAGATCGAGCGACTTGAAACGCGCGATCTGGTGCTCATGCTTGATACGGTCGAACTGCTGGAGCGTCGGGCTATGGGCGTACACCGATTGCACCAGGCCTGCGTACCAGGAGAGATCAAGAGTGGCAGTCAGGCTTTCGTGCTGGTCGCTACTGATGGCGATGCCAAGCAGCTCGCCCAAATTGGCAGTGAGCATCTGCCCCGCGAGCACGTTGAATCGCGAAATCTGGTAGAGCGCGGTGAGATTGCCCTGCCATTCCTGCAGGCGCGCCTGCAGAGTAGCCAGAGGGAGTTTTCTGACATCAGCCTTAGCGTTCTCCTCCTGCATGCCAGTCACTTCCAGCGAATCACGAATCGCTTTGTCCAGCCCGCTGACATGCTGCTCTACGTCAGCGACTGCATCGCCCAACCCTGTGGCATCGGCGTGTCCGGCCAGGAAAGCGATTATGCCCTGTGGGATTTGACCATGGCCTAGGTCGTCATGCAGCTGGATCACCCAGGCACTCAGGCGCTCAAGCACGGGCCAATCGGTCTTCTGCCGTTGCCACTGAGCGCCAAACAGCGCGCTACCCAAAGCTTCGTGCTGGTCGTACACCTTCTTGTTCTGCTGGTAGGTCAAGACCCCGTCGACCAGCTCCAGCATGCCTGCATTGCTTTTCGGCAATACCTCCCGAACAAGCCCTTGCAATCGAGTACGCGAGGCGCGGAAGCGCCCCGAAAAGACTCTCCACCATTTGTCGCCGTAGGCTTGCAGGCTCTGGCGAACCTCCAAAAGATCCTGGTCCCAAGCCGCGTCGATTAACTGCTTGTCGAATTGATCGCGACAGGCAGACATCTTCTCGCCGGCCTCGAGCAACTCGCGAATGGAGTCGCGTCGCGACTGCCATTCCCCCGTGGAAATCTTGATGCCCTCAAGTCGCGGCGCCTCCGCCGCGCGGCGTGCGGCGCGGCATACTACATCGACGTCTGCCAAGGTGGCCGGATGGGTCAGCATCAATCGCTCGGAGAGTGCGCTAGTGGCGGATTGCAATGCATTGAGGTGAGAGATCGCCGACTGCAACGCGTCATTGGCAGCGCTTTGTTCGATGGGAGAGAAGAAGGTCCGCTGGCTGCCCCAGAACGGGCTGCGATCCGGCCGCCCCATCGCGTTAAGGTGGAGCACCAATTCGTCGACCAGCTCTCGCTGCTTTTGCTGGTGGGCGAAACTCCAGCCGGCCATTGACCCAAACGGGATCATGGGTAGTCCCGGATGAGCTCGCTTCAGTCCCAGGTAGCGACCAAGTACATCGAGAAAGGGCAAACCACTGGCCCCAGCGGACACGCTGACGGCTTCGCAGTAATTATTAAGGGAGTCCTGCAGCTCTTTCAGGCTGGCCAGATCTCCCTCTGCGCCTTTGTTCATTGGCCGCCCTTGGTTAAGGGTTCGCCCAAGCTCCTTGAGAACCGACTGCTTGGTGGATTTATGGGAATGCAGCTCGAGTACCGCGTCGCCGAGATGGCTTTCATCCAGGCGGCGCTTCACCACCTCCAAGGCCGCCATCTTCTCGGCAACGAACAGTACCGTTTTTTCTGCCCGATCAGCTCGGCGATGATGTTGGTAATCGTCTGGGACTTGCCGGTACCCGGTGGGCCCTGAATGACTAGGTTGGACCCTTCTCGCACTTCCAGGATTGCTTCGGTCTGGCTGCTGTCGGCGTCCTTGACGAAACGGACTTCACCCGGTTTGATCACCGAGTCGATATTCACATCCTCTGGATATGCCGCGCGCAGGTCGCCGAAACCCGGGCCCAGCAATCGCTTCATCACCGGGTTGGCATCGGGTTGCTTGTCTTCTGGCCAACTTTTCGGATCGAGATCCTTGAACATCAGGAACTTGCCGAACGAGAAAAAGCCCAGTGCTATTTCGTTACTTGCAACCTTCCATCGCGATTGTTTGCTAACAACAGCAGTAACATCGCTGAAAAAGCGATCTAGGCTGTTGTCGTCAGCATCGAAGGTGTCTTCGTCGAATGCACAAGAACTCAGATCCAGTCCAAAGTCGGTCTTTAGCTTGGCGACTAGGGATAAATTCGGCATCAGCTCGTCACCGGAGTACCTCAGCTTAAACGCATCCTTGGCTCCGCTGCGTTCAAGGCTGACGGGTAGCAGAATCAAAGGCGCCTTGCGCAGGTTCTCAGAGCTGTCGGCCTCGTACCAATGCAGGAAACCAAGGGACAGGAATAGCGTGTTGACGCCCTGCTCCTCGATAAAACCTTTGGCCTCAGTATGGATTTTCAATAGCTGGAGGAAAAGCCGATCATCTTCGATGGCGGTCTGTAAACGCGTATCGAGATGACGGCGAGCCTTGCCAGTTTCATCCTCGAGTGCGTCGCCAGTGGCGGCATTCCAGTCCAAGCTATCGAGCTCATACAATAACTCCTCATCGCCGGGGGTATCACTATCGTCCTCCCCCTCGTCTACCGACTTGGATAACTTGACCAGTTCCGCCAGTTTCTTGCGAGCCATCGGCGCAAAGGTCATGGCCTTTTCCTGACGAAAGAGGGTCTTGAAGACCTCTTCGGACTGCTCATCTACAACCATCAGGGTCTTGGCGGTCTTGCGAAAATTGAGCATGTTGTTACGAAGCCCGATATCCAGAAGCTCTTTGCGACTGCTCTGTAGCTTCTGGCCGATCACTGCACTCATAGGAAAACCTGCTATCTGAATTTGCTCATCAACGGCTTTGATCGTGTCTCTGCCTGGAATGATGCATATGAAGAAACTGTCGCGCGGTGGCGCCACCGCCGGAGACTTGGCGGGCGAGGCTAGCGAGCAGGCAGCCGAAAGTTTGAGCCTAGGGCGGACAACTCACCAGATAAAACAATTGGTGAGTTGGCTTGCTAACATCACGAAGATCGAGGAAAAGGGGGCAGGTGGGTGAGCAAATCGAGTGATCACTCTGGAGCGCCTTTCCCTGGAACTCGAATATTTAATATCCTTTGGCCAGCAACATATCTGCAGCATGAATACACGTAAAGAAATAAGTGATTTGCGGTCATAGCATCAAGCTTGGTGTGGGCGCTTCCAGATCCCCTGTTCAATAAATTTAAACATGAACGGTGACCCCGAATGCACTTCCCCGCCAGCATTCTGATATCTAGGTCTGATTCAGCGACCTGGCTGAACAAGGCGCAAATACGCAAGCCACATTGCCAAGCACTCATTCCCCTGTCATGACTAGTTAAAGTAGAACCCTTGGATGGACGCCGGTTTCCTTATACGTCGGTCCGCCGACTCCATTAATCCACCGTTCTTACTGCTTTGACAAACAGTCGCTTACTCCTCTTTCAAAGTGAAGTGCCACCTCGCGGCCCATTGCCGGCAACGCGGCTTCCAAACGTACAGCGGAGCTCAGTAGGCCAGTGACATTCGTGTGTGAGCTAGCTGGCGATAAAGCCGGCACTGAGGTTCGGTGTCTACTTTGGCTCGAGAAAGGCCACTTGCGAATGGCCGCTTCTGGCCGGAAGCGGCCCATCAACTCTGCCACCTTTCACGCCTGCTACAGGGTGGTGTGAAGGATAATGCTTATTGTGGCTCCATGTGATCCAACGCCTGGTTCTCCGCCGGTTCCCCCTAGATCACCACCTGCAATCCCCAGTGCAGTCCTGGCGTGGGCGGGATCATGGATAGCGCCGAAGCGTTGGTCACTTTTACTGCTCACTTCCCAGATCCGTCCATGAATGAACAGCGGTGGAAATATCGATACCCTTACGTACTGCCTATGACTGCTGCTTCCGGCCTGTCAGTATTTGGCATTCAAGCGTTCCACTCTTCCTGGAAGTTGTGAATCGGTCACAAGGCTGAGAGGCTAGTGTGTCGTTTACCATAAGGACATACGGAAATGAGCACGCAAAAAATTTTGGTTACAGGGGCTGCTGGCCGGATCGGCAGAGCTTTCTGGACAGCGCGAGACGATAAATCAGATCTGCGCCTGGCTGATGTAGACGTATCAACACTCCCAGACTCGGCCGAACGTTTCTCTCTCGACATCAGAGATCAAGCCAGTTGCCTTGAAGCCTGCGCAGGCATAGACACCGTGATTCATCTCGCTGCTGATCCGAATGCGGACGCTGAATTCACGTCTTCACTGCTGCCTGTGAATATTGTCGGTGCCTACAACATGCTGTTTGCCGCAAAAACTCAAGGCTGCAAGCGCTTCATATTTGCGAGCAGTGCGCAGGCGATTGAAGGTTATCCAAAGGATGTCCAGGTACATGAATGGATGGCCCCCAGACCCGGGAACCTTTACGGGGTCAGCAAGGCGTTTGGCGAAGCACTGGCTTCGATGTATGCCAACGATGGGCAAATGACAACAATCGCAGTCCGTATTGCTAACGTAGCCGAATTTCACCCAGGGGAAACTCACAGCCCTCGGGACGTAGCTGCATTTATCAGCTATCGGGATGTCGTCGCGTTACTTGGGCGTTGCGTTGAGGCCGAGCTGACCGGATTCCACGTTGTCCATGGAGTTTCAGATAACCGCTACAAACGCCTTTCGATCGATAAGACCAGAAAAGCCGTTGGTTACGCGCCCCTCGACGACGCTTTTGAGATTCTGGAAGGACACGCTCAAGCTGATTGATGCAGGTGCCTTTCAGTTCAACTGAGTACAACCGCTGTAGCCTTGCCCTGGACATTCCCTCAGGAGTCACCGACCAAAATCGGTGGCCCCTGTAGAGACGTGCATCACCTCACCCGCATCGACAACTCGATGTCCTCCGCAAACGGCACCGACAGATAACCGTTCTGCGGTGCGCGCACGTAAGCCAGATATTCCGGGCAGTAGTCGGTGTTGTCCGCCACCACCAGCGCCCCCGGTTTCAGGTGTTTTTCGATCAGGCTCAACACTTCGCCATACAACGCCTTGGCCCCGTCGAGCAGGAGCAGATCGACAGATTCCGGCAGGTCAGTTGCCAAGGTCACAAGCGCATCGCCTTCGCGAATCTCCACCAGATCGCTGACGCCGCCCTCGATGAAGTGATGGCGCGCCAGAGCAATCTTCGACGGTTCGAATTCGCTGCCGATCAGCACGCCGCCACCGTTATCGCGCAGCGCCGCGGCCAGGTGCAAAGTGGACAGGCCGAACGAGGTGCCGAACTCGACGATTGCTTTGGCCTTGGCATTGCGCGCCAGCATGTACAGGAGTTTGCCGGTGTCGCGGGAGACCGGCAGCCACAGGTCCTTGAGCAATTCGTAAAGTTTCAGGTAGTCGGTCTTGCTGTGCATCAGGCGTTCGCGTTCTTCGCCAGACACCGTCTCCAGCACCGGGCTGGTGGCGGCGCTGGCCTGGTTGTAGAGGCGTTCGATCAGGCTTGCCAAGGGCTCAGTGGTCAGGGTCGTCATGATTGCTTTCCATTAGTTGGGGACTAAAATGCGAGTGATTCGTCGCTTTTAAATGATGCGAGTGATTCAACACATCCGCTATTCGCATTCCCCACCAAGATCCGAGTTGCTCATGACCCACCGCCAGACCGCCCGTATTTCCTCACGCAAACAGCCGCAGCAGGCGCGTTCCACTGATCTGGTCGCGGCCATTCTGCAGGCGGCTATTCAGGTTTTGACCGAACACGGTGCCAGCCGTTTTACCACTGCACGGGTCGCGGAAAAGGCTGGCGTGAGCATTGGCTCGTTGTACCAATACTTCCCCAACAAGGCTGCGATTCTGTTCCGTTTGCAGAGCGATGAGTGGCGGCGCACCACGCAAATGTTGCAGCGGATTCTGGAAAACCTCGAAGAGCCGCCGCTTGATCGCCTGCGCACGCTGGTGCAGGCGTTCATTCGTTCGGAGTGCGAGGAAGCGCAGATGCGCGGCGCGCTGAACGACGCGGCGCCGCTCTATCGCGACGCCCCCGAGGCCCAGGAAGTGCGCGCGTCGGGTCGACAGATCTTTGCCGCCTTCATGCTGGAATTGCTGCCCGATGTTGGCGACCCGATCCGCACAGCGGCCTGCGATCTGCTATTGACCACACTGAGTTCGGTCGGCAAAGACTTCTCCGGCAGCCCGCGAAGCGAACTGCAAATCAGCGATTTCGCCGATGGGTTGGCGGATATGTTCAGGGCTTATGTGGTGTCGCTCAATCAACCGTGAGCGCCCAAAAGCAGACGCCAACCGTCGCCACGGTTATGATCCCGTCACCCCCAACCCAATGGACCCACACTAATGCCCGCCTCGCAGAGCCGACCTACCGCCGCACCATTGCTTAAACCCGGCGAGACCGTCGTGCTGTTCGATGGCGTGTGCAAACTGTGCAATGGCTGGGCGCGGTTTCTGATCCGGCATGACCGCCAGCGACGCGTGCGCCTGGCGGCCGTTCAGTCGCCCGAGGGCCAGGCGCTGCTGGCGTGGGCCGGTTTGCCGGTAGATCAGTTCGACACCATGGCGGTGATCCGCGACCGGCATTACTGGGAACGTTCGGATGCGTTTTTCGAAGTCATCGGCCAGTTGCGTGGCCGCTGGCAGCCTCTGCGACTGCTGCGCATTTTCCCACGCGTGCTGCGCGATTGGGGCTATGACCGCATTGCGTTGAATCGCTATCGCCTGTTCGGCAAATACGATACCTGTCTGCTGCCCGATCCCGACCACGAACAGCGTTTTCTGAAAATGGCGGCGCCGTCTGCCTGATTAGCCTGTTCAATGCTGCCCGTCAGAAAACTGCACGAACAGGCTCAGGTTGGCCGGATCGTTGATCGCCGCCAGGTATTCGTCGACGCTGATCTCGCCGACACATGGCCGGGCCCCGGCTGACGGTACGTAGCCCTGAGCCATTTTCGCGGCCAGGGCGACGGCAGCGCAGCTGGGAATTTCCGGGCCCTTGTCATTCAGGGCCGTGAGTTGCACGGTCATCGACAACGGTTTCGCATCAACGCCAATGCCTCGCACGTCGATGTACATCGCGCTTTTGCCATCGCCGAAACGTTCGAAGCGCGTGCCCAGGCGGTGCAGTCGTGCGGCCCACAGAACATGGTCGCTCACCAGGCCAAACCGCCGAGCCTGAGCCAGCAGATAGTTGGCAACACCGCCCAGTTTCAGACCCGCGCCAGCCTTAAAGCTCAGGGTGTGCGCACCGTAGCGGCCGGCGAATATATCCATGTCCGGCACATCGACGTTAGCCAGCAAGCGCGTGCCCATCTGCGGCATCTTGCGCAGGGTCAGATCCTGCCAACCCAGCACCTCATGCACCTTGCCGTTCTTCAGTTGCCTGATCGGTTTGCCCGCGTAGGCAAGCACGCCTTCGATCGTCGACAGGCCGGGCATTTTTGCCGATGAAGAAATGCCATGCTCGATCGAATCAATGCGCGAGAAGCGATGACGCTGCTGATCGATGATCGCGGACGACAGCGTCGGCACTGAACTGCACCCGCTGAGGATCGCCACGCCCGCCTGTTTCGCCTGAGCATCGAGCACGCCAATGCCATTGACGAACGTGCGGCAGTCAGCCAGATCGCAGTAGTTCACGCCGGCTGCAATGCAGTTCTCGGCCACCGCAAAGGATTGCCCCTGAAACGGGCCGCCGGTATGGACGACCAACTGGATCTTCAGCGAGATCAACGCGGATTTGAACTCGGCACCCATGGCGTCGCCACACCAGCCTTCGGCGACCGTACCTGCGTGGCTGTTCAGCTCATCGACCTTGCGCTGCAACTTGAACCGATCGCGCCCCGAGAGCAACAGCTCCACACCCGGCATGACCGCCAGATGCCTGCACACGATGCTGCCAAAATTTCCGTAGCCACCGACGACCATCACCCTGAACGGCATTTCAACTTTCCCTGACTGACCGGCTGCTTTTTTACCCAATTGCGGACGTCCGCACACTGGTCGTGAAGGATATCGGGCACAGCGCCTGCAAGCCAATGCCATGACACCAAACACTTAGCCAACCTAAACATGCTCGAGTTGACGAACGGTCTGACGAATGTTCAGATGCCGCCCAGTTTCAGGTGTCCCATGCCGCCGTGCATGGGGTGAAACGGGAAACCGGTAGGTTCTTTTCGAACAAGTCCGGTGCTGCCCCCGCAACGGTATACGCGTGATGTTTTCGACACACCACTGTGGCCATAAAGCCATGGGAAGGTGAAGGCATCGATACGCGTGAGCCCGGAGACCGGCCTGGAATTTCTGTTTGGCAAAATCCTGCGGTGGGCGGGCATGGGCCGGTATTGGCTGTGCGCGATGCCTTCTCCTGCATGCTCTTCTGCGAAGATCCTTTTCGAGAAGACAATGATTCGACCTTTCAATCCCTCGGCTCCATCCCTGTTATTCGGTTGTCTGTTCAGCCCGTTTCTGCTGGCCGACGACGCGCCGCTGGAACTCAATCAGCAAATCGTTTCCGCGCCCTCGGTGGAGTCCACCACCGTCGCCGACATGGCGCACTACGGCAGCAAAGTGGAAATCGTCAGCCGCGAGCAGATCGAGCGCGCAGGCCCCGGCGCCGATGTCAGCCGCGTCATGCAAATGTTCATTCCCGGTTTGTACGTCGCGCCGAAAAACGGCCCGTTCGACTACGGCACCTACTCCCTGCTGGGCGGGCGCAACGACGACACGCTGATCCTGCTCGACGGCGTGCGCCTGAACAATCGCCTTTACGGCGGCCTGTATCTGGACACCCTGCCGGCCAACGCCATCGAGCGCATCGAAGTGCTCAAGGGTGGGCAGAGTCTGTTGTTCGGCACGCAGGCAGTGTCGGGAGTGATCAACATCGTCACCCGCAGCCCGCAGAGCCGAAAAGCTTCCGGCGAAGTCAATCTGGGGCTGGACACCTTCGGCGGCACCACTGAAGACGCCCGGGTCGAGAACATCTTCAGCAACGGTTTTGGCGACCTCGGCTTGCTCGCGTATGTCAGCCACAACGTCTCCGACGGCTACCAGCCGTTTCGCAACCGCGACATGAAAAACGATACCGAAAAGAAACGCGCCTACGAAGTCACCACGTTCGGCGGCAAGGCCATTCAGTCGTTTGGCGACGATTCGCGACTTGAGTTGTTCTACCAATACGCCGACGCCAATCTCGACTTCGCCCGCCCGGTCAACAACCACAAGACCACCAACGACCGCGTGCAACAGATCGCCACAGCGACCTTCGAACAGAACCTCAACGAGCGTCTGAGTTACTTCGTCAAAGGTCATATCAACGACTGGGACACCCGCTACACGCGCATCAACAACGTCGACGGTGGCGGTACCAAAGTCATCAACCACAACGACTACTGGGGTTTCACCGATTGGGGTGTGCAGGCCGAGGGCAAAGCACAATTGCCCGGTGGTCATGTGCTGATTGTCGGTACCGACAACCAATGGTTCAAGGGCCAGGACGATGTGCTGATCATCGACAACGACAAGGCCGAAGCCCACGCGATCTATACGCAACTGCGTCCGCAGATTGACGCCCTGCCCGATTGGCACCCGAGCATCGGCATTCGTCACGAAGCCATGGCCAGCGGTGATAGCGCCACTGTCAGCATGCTCACCTCGCTTTATGACCTCAACGAAAACTGGTCCCTGCGCGGCCAGTACGGCAGTGCCTACAAGCTGCCGAACGCCGAGCAATTGTTCGTCAATGAACCGGGCGACGAGATCGGCAACCGCAACCTCAAACCGGAGAAAAGCCGCAACGCCGAACTGGGGCTCGATTACAAAGGCCTGCTGCTCGACCGCGAATTCAGCGCCAGCGTCACCCTGTTCAAACGCAAGATCGACGACCTGATCACCCTCGACGACATCCAGTGGGTCAACGGCGAAGGGCAGATCCGCATGCGCGGTTTCGAGGCCGACGCGAAACTCGCGCTCAACGATCAATGGAGTGTGCAGGCCGACATGACCCGCAACCTCACCGAGTCGCGCACCGGTGTGACGATCAACGACATCCCGAGTTTCTTCGCCCGCTCACGCGTCGGCTATGAGTCGGAGAATCGTTTGTGGGGTGCCGGCGGCGCGATCCGTTATATCCGCGATGTGACCAGCTCGAAACAGATTGAATACGGGCATTACTCCGTGGTGGATGCCGACGCTTACCGCTACCTCGACAATGCCCGCCAGCATCGCCTGAGCCTGCTGGTGGAAAACCTGTTCGACCGCGACTACGTCACCAGTCGCTCGAATAACGTCGATAACCTCGGACGGCCGTTCACCTCCGAAGTCCGCTACACGTACACCTTCTGATGACGAACTCCATCAGCCACGACGGCATCGACACCCACCCGGACTGGTCACACGTCCCCGAACATGCGCGCCACGTATTCCTTTGCACCGGCCCGCGCTGCACCCAGCGCGGCGCCTTGCAGCTATGGAAAACCCTGCGCCGGCATTTGCTGGCGCATGACCGCATCGAAACCCCGGGCGGGGTGCTACTGACGCGCACGCACTGTCAGTTCCCGTGCAATCTGGGGCCGATTCTCACGGTGTACCCGGAGACGTGCTGGTATGGCGTGCACAGCAACGACGATGTGCAACGGCTGGTCGAAGGGCATCTGGTCGGCGGCGAGGTGGTCGTCGATCTGCTGATCAAGGCGCGCACATGAGGGCGCCATGGCTACTGGCGAGCGCCCTGCTCTGGTCCACTGCGGCGGGTGCCGACAGCTTGCGTAATTGCGGCGAGACCTGGAACGCCGCGCAATCACCGCCGTCACCACCGTCGCGCATCGTTGCGCTCAATCAGCACGCCGCTGACCTGTTGCTCGCCCTCGATGCCGGCCCGACGCTGGTGGGCGTGGCGTATCTGGACGATACCCATGCCGGGGATGGCAACGCCGAGTATTTCGGCGTGCCGGTGATTGCGCGGCGTTACCCGTCCAGCGAAGCGCTCTATGCGCAGAAACCGGATCTGGTGGTCGGCGGGTTTGCCACGGCTTTCGGCGACGGCGTGACCTCGCGCTCGGGTCTGGCACGCAACGGTGTCGGCTCCTACTTACTGGAAGCCGCCTGCGCGGGGCATTCGCTGGATTACTTCGAACACGTGCGCCACGACCTGCACACCCTCGGCGCACTGCTGCACAAACAGCAAAAAGCCCAGCAACTCAGCGCCGCCATGGATGCCGATCTGGCCCGTGCACGCGCGCTGATCGGCGCTGAAAAACCGTTGTCGGTGTTCTATCTCGACAGCGAGGTCAACGGCCTCGACTCGGAGGGTGGGCGCGGGTTCGTGACCACCCTGCTCGCCGCTGCCGGCGCACGCAATCTGTTCGCCGAGACCAATCAGTATCGAGTGACCGTGAGCCGCGAAACCCTGCTGCTCAGCGAGCCCGATGTCATCCTGTTGGCCGATGCCGAATGGTCACCTGCCTGGCGCAAACGCCAGTTACTGAAGAACGACCCGGTGTTATCGCGCCTGCGTGCCGTGCGCAAAAACCGCATGATCGACATTCCTTTCACTCATTTGCTGCCGACGCTCAACAGCGGTGCTGTCGCGCTGCATCTGGCCCGACAACTCAAGGCACTCAACGAAAATTAAATGAACCCGCCGCACCACACGCCACCTAAGAAAAACCATCAGGAGGTAGCCAATGCAAATCGAAACCGTGTGGATCGTACTGGCGGCAGTTCTTCTAGTCATCGAACTGTGGGCCATCAATCGGGTGCGTAAAAGCGAGGGGAAATCGAACAACAAGGGAGTTTGGATTGTACTGATCGTGTTTGTTCCGCTGTTCGGACTGATCGCCTGGGCAATCGCAGGCCCTAAGCACATCAGCCAGAACACAGCGTCGCATTCCGGGCGTTAACCGAACAACAGCGCGCCGGCTTCACGCATGAAAATCTCAACGGTCTTCGGGCCGATCCCGTCGAATTCCGCCAGGCGCTTTTCGAACGCCTGGCGATCGGCACTCGCGGCGAGGATATTGCCGACCTTCCCCGCGTAGTCATCATTGAGCTTGTGGGCCAACGCCAGCAGGCGCTGCGCCGTGGTTTCGTCGTAGCGCACGTAATGCGCTTCGCCGAGCATCGCCACCAGTTCCCGATGGCTGCAGTTGGCCAACTTGCGCGGCGTATCGCGCTGGCGTTTTTCCACAATCACTCGATAAGCCTGCGCAGCAATGTCGGCCTGGATGCGTTTGCCCATCAGGAAACTGGCGATCAACCATTTGAACAGCGGCGTCTCATCGCCGTGGCCAAAGTGGATATGCAGGTCCTGCGCGGTGATCGTTTTACTCATTGAGCACTCCGCAATTGTAAAAAAGAATTTCAAAGGTTTGCCGGGGTCTATGCCTTACCTTCCTCAAGAGCTCGCACACACATGAAATTCGCGTCTTTCTGTCAGTCCCTGTCCAACTGGGCCGGCAGCTCGAAAACTTTTCTCCTGGCCATCGCCTTGATCGGGATTTGGGGTTCTACCGGTCCCTACTTCCACTACAACGATACCTGGCAACTCATCATCAATACCTCGACGACCATCATTACCTTCCTGATGGTGTTCCTCATCCAGAACACGCAAAACCGCGACAACGACATCCTGCACCTAAAGATCGACGAGTTGATACGCGCCACCACCGATGCGCAGAATGCGACGTTGTGCCTGGATAAAATGGGCTCCCGGGAACTGCGCAAACTGCGTGCGCATTACAGTTCTCTTGGGGAAGACGATCAGGTCGATGTCGGCCCGATCGCTGATTGAGAGCAAAGCACCTTGAGTCATTAGCGATAGACGTCGAGATAAATATAGCGCCGGCTACTTAATTACGAGTTGGACATCAGCGTGGCCGCGCAAATTCATCCCAAGCGGTGAACTGTAATGCCGGCCGCAGGCTGTTCATGCGGGCTGCACGAAAAGCCAGTTACAAGAAGGACATGGCCGCGTAAGCATCTGAGCCCACCCCGAGCCCGGCAGAAATGCCGGGCTTTTTTGTTGCATCAATCCAACCACCACCGAAGATCCCTGTGGGAGGGGGCTTGCTTCCGAAGGCGGCAGGTCAGCCGCAAGCAATTCTGAATGCCAGACCACATTCGCAAGCCAGCCCGCACCGACCTGTAGTACCGTCACCCGGCCAACAACAGGGAGGTGCATATGGAACATGGAGCAGGCAAGCGCATCGTGGTCATTGGCGCCGGCATCATCGGCGCATCACTGGCGTATCACCTGGCGGGCAAAGGTGCCGACGTCACGCTGATCGAGGCGGAAGACATCGCGTGCGGCGCCACGGGACGCTCGTTTGGCTGGATCAACGCGACTCATGCCGGCCCCGACCCCATCGCGCAACTGCGCGGTGCAGCGATCAACGAATATCACCGACTCGAAACCGAACTGCCCGCGCTGAAAATACGCTGGACCGGCGCGCTGTCTTACGGGGCGAGCACGGATGACCTTGCGCATGATTCTGCAATCCTGCGGTCACGCACCGAAATTCTCACCCGTGAACCGAATCTCAAGCATCCCCCGCTGCAAGCCCATTTCGCCGCCGATGAAGGCGCACTCGAACCGGCGCAAGCGACTCACGCGTTGATCACCGCTGCCGGGGCGTTTGGTGCGCGGGTACTCACACAAACCCGGGTACTCGGTTTCACAATCAGTGATGCACAGGTAACGGGCGTTGAAACCACAACCGGCAGCATCGCCTGCGACACTGTCGTTATCGCAGCGGGCACCGGCACTTCCCGACTAACCGCTTTGCTCAATACATCGCTGCCCATCGAAGCCGCGTCAGTCATCCTCATTCGCTACAAGACCCAGGCCGATATCGTGCGCGGGATCATTTCCAATCCGGCAATGGAAGTGCGGCAAAGCGCAGATAACACGCTGCTGGCCGCGGAAGACTATCTCGACGACACAGCGCAAAACTCTCCACAAGCGATCGCCCTGCGAACCGCCAAAGCCATTCAGAACGAACTTCACGGGGTCACCTCCATCGAGCCAGAGTCCGCCTGCATCGGTCGCAAACCCGTCACTGCCGATAGCCTGCCGATTGTCGGCTTCCTGCCCAACGTCACTGGCGCCTACGTTTGCTCGATCCATCCCGGTGTCACACTGGCCGCCATCGTCGGCCGCCTCGCCAGTGAAGAAATCATCGACGGCCAATCATCCACCGCCCTCGCCCCGTGTCGCCCTGAGCGATTCCGGTGAATTCCGGCAGTGCTTGATTTAGACTTGCCGGCTTTTTTCGCAAAGGATTTGCACATGCAGCGCATCGTTATTCTGGGCAACTCAGGGAGTGGAAAATCGACCCTGGCGCGCGAGATCGGCAAACGTCTGGATCTCCCGGTGGTGCATCTCGATCCGCTGTTCTGGGAGCCTGGCTGGATCGAGCCGGATAACCAGGTTTTCCGCGAACGGCTGCGACAGGCCATAGCCGGTGACGCCTGGGTCTGTGAGGGCAATTATTCGCGCCGCACCTTCGATCTGCGGCTGCCCCGTGCGGATCTGATTATCTGGCTCGATACACCGCGCCTGACCTGTTTGCGCCGGGTCATTCTGCGTAGCGCCTTGAACCGGCCACGCGCGGACCTGCCGGCCGGCTGCACCGAGCGACTGGATAAAGCGTTTCTGGGCTTTCTGAAATTCGTCTGGCACTTTGATCGGGTCAATCGCCCCGGCATTGAGGCCAACCGATTGGCCATTGGCTCGCAAATACCGGTCGTTCACCTGCGGGGTTCGCAGCAGATTTCGGCGTTTCTCGCCGGCCTGTCGACTCAAACGCAAACGGCTGAAGCATGAAAATCTACTGGCCGATGTTCTGGTCTCAGCATCGAGGAATCGACTACGGCACCGCCACGCTTCGCCTCGATGATATTTTGCCAGGCGTGGGCAAAAGCACCTTCGCGTTCTTCGATATCAACGACCTTCCGGCCGACGGCGAAACCATCGACCTGGTCTGGACCCCGCCCGTTTCCGACTTGAATGGCTGGAGTGAACAGCCTTCGGAAATTGCCCAAAGCTATCTTTTGCAGGCAAAAGTGCTTGGCGCGACTCAACCTACAGCCCCAACAACAGAAGCCTCACGCCGCATCCACTGTGGCAAACGCGAATATGCGCTTGATGTTGTTTCCTGCGAGCGGTTTCTGGCGGTACTGCAAGCACTCGCGCCGCACGCAAACCCATGGCATCTACTCAGCAATGCATGGGCGTGGGAACGGATCTCGTGGTGCGGTAGCGCGGTCGTTGAAGGCTTGACCTATCTGACAGCGACATCGAACGAGGCCTATATGGAGTTGATTGTCGAGGAGGCTGGCGAGCAGATCATCGGGCTCTTCTCGTTGCACATGGATCCCGGTGGCGCATGCGAGGAATTCGGCAAAAAGATACTGATGGGCGAGGAACGGCGGTTGATCAGACAGGCACTCGACAGCGCGCAGGCGCTGCATGACTCACAGCCTGCTTACCTGGTGGAGACGGTGCTGATGTCAGCGGACCGCAGCAATCACAGCGAGTGAGTATGGATACCCGAAAAGACGCGGTGTTTGCCTATCAGGCCGTTTACAGCTATCTCGTCGAACTGATCGAAGCCGCCAGCCCCGAGGGAGAGCAGAAACTGCCGTCACTGCGGCAATTGGCGCAGCGTTTGAACGTGTCGGTGTCGACGACCAAGTACGCCTATTCACTCCTGGAAGACCAGGGGCGCATCTACGCCCGGCCCAAGCTCGGTTACTACACCAAAGCGATGCATTCGGCATTGGTCAGCGAAGGATCGCCGAACCTGCTCGACAGTGTTTTCGCCAGTGCCCGGCAACCCGGCATGCTCGCGCTCAGCAGCGATGCGCCAGCCATGTTGCTGTCGCTGGAGAACCCCTTGCTGATGACCGAGCGCGAGCTGACGCGCCAGTACCCGCGCTCTCATGCGCCGCTCTATCAACCGTTTGGCGAAATCGAGTTGCGCAGCGTTCTGGCTGATCGCTACACCCGTTCGACGCGTTGCTACTGGCGTGCCGAGCACGTGTATATCGGTTCCGACCTGCGCAGCGTGCTCGAGTTATCCCTCGAAGCCTTACAGTTGACCGGCACCGTGGCACTGGTGGAATCGCCGTGCTCGTGGGCGATTTTGCGCCAACTGCACGCAGCGAAGATCCGTGTGATCGAAGTGCCGCTGGGTGACGATGGCCGCTTCGACTTGCCGCAGCTCCAGCTGTTGTTGCAGCGCGAGCCCATCAGCCTCGCCGTGTTGTCGTCGACTGTGAGTATTCCCCACGGCAGCCTGATGCCGGCCGAGGACAAGAAGCTGATCTGTCGCTGGTTGGCCGAACGGCGCGTCTGGCTGTTTGAAAATGACAGCTACGGCGATTTCTGTTTCGAGCCGGACGCCACGCGTTATCGGGACTTTGCCGACCCGGAGCGGCTGGTGGTGTTTTCGACGTTCGACAAGATCATCGGCTCGGAAGCCCCGTACGGTTACGTGCTCTGTCGCCAGCATGGGCAGCAATTTCATCGGCTGTTTATCGAGCGAGGGTTTCGCCTCTCGCCGACCCGGCAGAAAGCAATCGCCCGACTGTTCCACTCCCGACGTATCGACCAGCACCTGCAAACGCTGCGCGCGCTGTTGGAGGAGCGCATGCAGCGCATGAAGGCGTTACTGGAGGAACACGGCAAAGGCCAATGGCAAGTGGTGGTCCCGCAGGGCGGCGCGAGTTTCTGGCTCAAAACCACACACCCGGTGGACATGCGCCGGGTCTTTGAACGCCTGCTGGCGCAACGCATCGTCATCATCCCGGGGGAAGTCTTCAGTCAGCAAGGCTACTGGAAACATCACTTGCGCCTGAGCTACACCCTCGAATGGAACAAGGACATCGCCCAGGCCTTGAAGCAACTGGCGCAGGCGATCGGCGAAGCGCGCTAGTCCGGCTCAGAGACCATAACAATGCCGCGCTTCAGGGAATTGCCCCTGACGCACCTCCTCGGCAAAGCGCTCGCAGGCATCGCGGATCACTGCGCCGACATCGGCGTACTGTTTGACGAAGCGTGGCACCTGCGCACTGCCCAGGCCCAACACGTCCTCGGTCACCAGCACCTGACCGTCGCACGCCGGCGAAGCACCAATGCCGATAGTGGGCATTTTCGAATCGGCAGTGATCTGCCGAGCGACGCCTTCGGCCACGCCCTCAAGCACCAGACTGAACGCACCGGCCTGAAGATTGGCCCGGGCGTCCTCGGCAATCACCGCGCCGGCTTCAGCGCTCAGGCCCTGCGCCTTGAACCCGCCCATGACGTTGACGAACTGCGGCATCAACCCGACGTGAGCCATGACCGGTATACCGCGCGCCACAAGGAACTCGACGGTCGACGCCAAGGCCTTGTTGGCCTCCAGCTTGACCGCGTCACAGCCGGTACGCGCCAGCACTTGAGCGCAATTGCGAAAAGCCTGTTCATGGGATTCCTGATAGCTGCCAAACGGCATATCGGCGATGACGCAGGCCAGTTGCGTGCTATCGACCACCGCCCGGGTGTGGCCGATGATTTCTTCGAGCTGCATGCTCAGTGTCGAGCTACGGCCATAGCCGACCATTGCCGTCGAGTCGCCGACCAGAATGAAATCGACAATCGGGTCGATCAGCCTGGCGATAGCGCTGGTGTACGCGGTCAGCGAGACGATTTTCTGTTGGCCTTTCATCGCCACCAGTTGCGGAACGGTCAGTCGTTTGGTGCGGGTATGGATGCTCATTTGCTCTTCCTGAGAGGATTGCCCGTGGGTGAGAGACCTCGTCGAAGGCCCTGTCGAATGCTGCCAATGGACATTCGACTCCCAGCGGATTGAGCGCTCGATTATTGGCTGGACCGGGAAGAATTCAATGTACAGATTTGCCCTGAAAACCAACCCAGCCACTCGCTGATTTGACCAATACCCCGTGGCGAGGGAGCTTCCTCCCGCTGGGACGCGAAGCAGCCCTCGACTCACTGATTAACCAAGGGGGACTGCTGCGCAGTCCAGCGGGAGCAAGCTCCTCGCCATAGGATGCAGGCTGCTACCGGGTCGAGCAGTTGGTAAAAATCAGCGGTCGGTTATCTCGACTGCGCCCTGTAATATCCTCATGCACCGTCAACACACTCAAGGAATACACCCGTCATGGATGAAACCATCACTTACCGGCCCGCCACGGCGCAAGATGCCCTGACCATGTGTGAGTTGGGCCAACTGCTCAACTCGGTACACCACGACGCCCGCCCCGACATCTACGCGGCCGCCACCGAAGACTATTCACGTGACTTGCCGCACTGGTCCGGTATTTTCGAGAAGCCGGGTCAGGTGGCGTTTATCGCCACCGTTGACGGTCAGGCCGCTGCGTTCATTACCGCCAACCTGTCGGCCAGCTCCGGGCCGCTGATGCAGCCGCAGAATGTCGTGCGGATTGGTTCGGTGTGCGTCGCCGAGCCGTATTGGGGCAAAGGCCTTGGTCGCGGGCTGATACAACGCGTCAAGGACTGGGCCATCGAGCATGACGCTCAGGATTTGCGACTGACCGTCTGGCCGTTCAACGAACGCGCGGCGCGTATGTATGAAGAGTTTGGCTTCGAGAATCGTGCCGTCGAAATGGGTATGCGTCTGGAATGAGCAGGCAAAAACGACTGACCCTGATCGTCTTCGGTTTATTGCTGTTCTACGCCGGGCTATGGACGGCCTCAGACTGGTGGGAAAGAGCGCTCGCCAAGCCGGACGGGGCCGCGGATATCAGCCCTGACGGCTGCGTGCGTGTCCAGCAGTTCAGACCCCATTGGCTGTTGTTCAACTCCTTTCATCCTCAGTTCCACCCGGACGATCCGCAGGATCGGACGTGGTTCGTCAGTTGGGAGAGCCCGGCGTTTTTTCGTTTGTACGACAATCGCAATGGCCAGTTGCTCGGCGAGAGCGAAATCTACGATCTGGTGGCTTATGGGGGACCGATATCCTGGGGTTATGGCCCCTACCGCACCGTTTACGCCGGCATGATCCAGATCGGCACCACACCGTCCGACTGCCCGGGCAATCATCAAGGCTAGCTCTCCAATTCGACTACGCTGATCGAGCGCGCTTACTTCCTGCGCTCGTCTGATTGGAGCCATCGACATGACGCGCCCGCTGCTGACCGCTCTTACCTTGCTCGCCCTGAGCCTGCCGGCCCATGCCGACGTGACGCCCTTCCCCGCGACCTTTCACACCCAGCAGATCAAGGCCGACGGGGCGACGATGCATGTGCGTGTCGGCGGCAAAGGTCCGGCGGTGGTGCTGTTGCATGGCTTCGGCGATACCGGCGACATGTGGGCGCCGCTGGCGGCGGATCTGGCGCGTGATCACACGGTGGTGGTGCCGGACCTGCGCGGTATGGGGTTGTCGTCGATCCCGCAAGACGGTTACGACAAGAAGACTCAGGCGGCGGACATTCGCGCCGTCCTGGCCGCACTGAAGATCGAACACTCGGTGGTCATCGGCCATGACATCGGCACCATGGTCGCCTTCGCCTATGCCGCGCGCTATCCGCAACTCACCGATCGGCTGGTGGTGATGGATGCGCCTGTTCCCGGCATCACCCCGTGGAACGACATCGTTCGCTCGCCGATGCTCTGGCACTTCGATTTCGGCGGCGCGGACATGGAGCGTCTGGTGGCCGGACGCGAGCGGATCTACCTCGACCGCTTCTGGAACGAGTTCGCCGGCACCCCCGCCAAGGTCGACGAAGGCACGCGCCAGCACTACGCCAAACTCTACGCCCGGCCTGGTGCCATGCATGCAGCGTTTGCGCAGTTCCGCAGCATCCGCCAGGACGCCATCGACAACGCGCCAGTGCTGCAGCATAAATTGAGCATGCCGGTGCTGGCCGTCGGCGGTGAAAAGTCCTTCGGCAACAACGAAGCGATCGTGATGCGCAACGCTGCGGACAATGTCACGGAGGTGGTGATTCCGGCGGCGGGACACTGGTTGATGGAGGAAGCGCCGGTGCCGACGATCAAAGCCGTTCGAGACTTTATCTCGATGTGAGGGAGTGGCGGTATTTTTGCTGCGCATGCCAGCCACGAGAAACGCCGAAACTAGTCACCGCCGCGATTCACGCTTACCATAGCCACAACTCGTATTACCGCGGCTGCTGAACCCGGTACTCACGAGGACATGACCATGGAAAGAACCCGCGCCTGGCGACGTCAACAGGCCCGAAAAAACGGCAATGTCAAAGCGGCCGATCCGCTGAAGTTCAAGCCGCAAAAGAACTGGAAGCTGATGTACACCCGTGGCGACAAGCTGATCAGGGCACGCCAACTCGGCATGAGCTATCCCATTCGCTCCACTCGCCAATTGTTGGATCAAGCGTGACCAATCTCCTGTTCGTCTGCAGCCGCAACCAGTGGCGTAGTCCCACGGCAGAAGCCATCTGGCGCCGCCGTGACGGCTTCAATGTCCGCTCGGCAGGCACAAGCCCGAACGCACGCAAACCGATCGGCCCGGCGGATATTCGCTGGGCCGATTTGATCTTTGTCATGGAACGCAAACACCTCAATCGCCTGCACGCCGAATACGCCCGCCTGCTTGAGCACAAACGGATCTACTCGCTGGATATCCCCGACGATTATCAGTTCATGGATCCGGAGCTGGTGGACATACTGGAAGATGCCGTGAAGCCCTACCTCAACGCGTAAGCTTCAGGCGCAAATCGCTGCCTTCATTCAAGATTTTCAAACCGAGCAGAACACATGAATCGTCAAAAAAAGCTAAAGCAGTTGTTCAAGGAAAAGGCCAAAAAGGCCAGCGCCAAACTGGCACCGAAAAAAACTAAATACATCAGCAAGGCTGACCGGGCGAAACTGGAAGCCGAGGCTAGTTCGGAGTCGGTGGTTTCCTCCGAGGGCTGATTCAGGTTTCTGCCCTACAGTTCACAGGGCGCGCCGTCCTCGTCGAAGTAGTAGATGTTTTCATGCTTGTAACCCCACTGACCACCGTGCAAACGGATATGCGGTTCGAACGTGAAACAGGACACCTCACCCAGTTGCCGGTGATTACCCGATTCGATGTAGAGCCTTTGCTCCCGTCGCTCGCAGATGCTGTGACCGACGTTGCCAAGGAAATCCAGATTCTCGAAACCGATATCGAGAACCGCCTCGTTCGCCCACTCATACAATTCGTTAAACGTGGTTTCAGGACGAACAAATTGCAGCATGTGCGCATGCAAGCGTTGTTGCACCGCGTATCCGCCAGTGAACGCCTCACCTACTGGCACCGTTCGACACACCCCATCTTCAACGTAAAACGAACGAGCGCAATCGCCCCAGATCTCGCCTGATCGCGGGCTGAGATCGACGGTTACCAGGTTATGTAAGCCGGCCTTCTCTTCACTGGGCTGATAGTCGCGGCCCGACACTGAAAGCAGGCTACGCGACCCCAAAAGTACGAAGGCCGGGCAATCGTAGTACCAGGTTTGCGGGTACCCCGCGTGCGCCAGCCGGTCGGCGGCGAACTTTGCGATAGAGGCTTCCGAAGAGCCTGGGGTGATGTGATCAACGAGTTGGGCGAGAACGGATTTCGCCGCTGCCTGGACGGGTCGATTGCGTGGCGCGGGCATGAACGGAAGCTCCTTTTATGGCCGGTTCGATTAAAGCTGATTGAGTATCCGCAGTTACTTTCCTCCCAGCCGTCGGCCAGCGTTTATTGGCTGACACAGCGTACTCGCTCACTCAAGCACTGCTTTCAGGCTCTGATCTCTGCCAAGTAATTTTTGAGCTTTTCGTACTCGTCAAAAGTCAGTTCATAAGTGACGAGGATTTTCTGTCCCGGCAGTGGTTTAAGCGCCAGTAGTCTGTGCAAAAACTGCCACGCCCACACCAACAAAATCAGAAACACCACGTAGACAAGAAGATAAATACTGAAGACAAATATAAGCTGCGAACCATCACTAAAATCCAAAAGCGAAGAAAGATAGATCAACGTATTGGTACCAACTATAAACAACAGCATAAAAATCCATAACAGAAAGTTCCGCACACCAACTGACAGCTTCATACTTTTCATTTTCGGTACCTGAGTAGCTAAACGTATAAAAATTCAAAAAAATGCTGAGCGAGCGCCTGAATCAAATGCCTGTCGTCACGTAATACCAACCCCCACCCATCTCGGTGACGCTGGCTTTTTCTGCCGCGTCAGGCTGGTATTTGGTGAGCGGTGAATAGACATAAGATGCGTAACATAGAAAGCACGAAAGATCGATTTGTGCGAACGACACACTGCCTTGCGCGGACTGAACGCTGAGCCTTACAGGAGCAATTTTTGCCTTTTTCGCCGCCTCCCTGGCTTTTGCAAACAGCGCTGTTCCTGATCCATTAAACGGTGTTTTCTCGTCACCGACTCCACAAGTCGAGGCGGTCGAGTTGGCATACTCCGCCGACTCGACACGTACACTCTCACACCAGTCCTGGTCCTGATAATAAGAGATTCCATAGCCGTGAAACGTCGTAACCAGAGCATCTAACCGAGGCACCATTTCGGGCTTCGTTGAATCTGCCATTGCGTAGATAACCAGCACAATCAAAGCCAGTATTGCGGCGATACCCAACACTAACTTAATCAAAACCGAGACCAGATATTGAATCGTGCAGAGTAGAACATGGGCTGTCGATTTAATGAAACGCATCATGACGACTTAAATACTCCGGCCAGCGAAAACAGCACGCAATTCGGTAGTTTCACCGGCGTGACTTCTTTCATCTCGTGGAGGTTCGGGGATCGCGGGGACAAGCATACTTCCGTATTCACTCTTCAATCATCCTTGTTCGTCCCGGGAGAATCCTGTCCCGGGAGTGCGGCGCAGAGGATACACGATTCGCTCAGTCCCTTTTACACGTCAGCCAGGCGCCCCAGAAAAGACTACTGAAAAACCGTGTCGCCTGACCAAACCCGGTGTCATCCAGCAACTGCTGAACCGCCGCCTCGGAGTGCGGAGGATCGGCGCCCTGCAGAATCTTCCCCAGCTTGGCTTGCACCTCCTGCGCACTCGCGCCCTGCTGCCGCCAGCGCTGCGCCCAGGCCTCTAGCAACAATGGTTGGCTGGCGTAGGCGTAATGATTGCCCGCCACAATCAATGGCGCGCCCGGCTTAAGCCGAGCCTGAACCGCACGCAGGATTTGTTGCTTGGCAGCATCGCCCGGCAGGTGATGGAGCACACCGATCAAAGTCGCTGCATCAAAGGATTCATCCTCTGGCAGATCCTCGACCTGTCCCAGATGCACCTGAGTTCTGTGTAACAGATCGTTAGCCTGTAATTGCTGCGTCGCGGCCTCCAACATGGGCGCGGAAGGATCGACTGCGGTGAACGTCCAACCCGGCTCCAGCGCGCCCATCGCAATGATCTCCTGCGCCGTACCGCCCGCGCCAACCACCAGCACCTTGGCCGATCGAGACTGGCCGAGGCTGGCGGCCAACATGCACGCGGCCAGATCGTGACAAGCGTCATAACCGGCCAGGGCGATGCGACTTTGCTGGGCGTATTCGTTGGCGCGGGCGGTGTCGAATTTATCGGCGGATGTGGGAGCGGATGCGTTCAATGGGCGATTCTCCTTGTCTTTGCAGCAAGGTACGCCGGGGGATCGGATAAGAAAAATGCATTGATTTTATGCGGTGCATTCCCGTGAGGAATGTGAGCCATCCACACACCATTGCAAACGAACCCGACACCCGACTTCAGGAAAGCAGTCCATCCCGATGAATTCCCCGACTCCTTGATGTGACCAAGTAGCCCCTCTCGTTCAGTGGCGATCAACAAGCTTTTCGCCACTGAACACCGCCTCCGCCATCGGTCGGAAGTCGTCACCGGATGAGTGACTGCAAAACTCTACTCCGCCAACCGTAACCGCCACTGGCTTCGATGGGATAAGCCTGCCTGCAAGGCAAACGCTGCTATCACCGTAGCGGGCGCGGAAAAGCTGCTTAGGCTGCCGCCGCAAAACATCAACGCCAGCCCCAAAGCGGTGGCGCCAAACCACGCCGTCAAGCCCACCGGGTTAAACGCAAGCACCCGTTCGAGCGCTGCCACGTCACTGCGTCCGTAGAGAATGTGCGCCAACGCCACACCCACCCAGGCCACCACGAAAATCCCCTGATAGGCCAGCGCCTTGAGGATGTAGGCAAACACGTCCGCGAGCATCAAGCCGTAGACGATCACCCCCACCGCCACTGCCCAAATCAGGTACGAACCGCGAAGGCCAAATCGACCGAAGAATGCCTGCATGTTCAGGGTCGCCAAGTAATAGTTGGCGGTGTTGATCCGGGTTTGCGTGGCCCAGACAAACAGCAAGCCCCACAGGCCCATCAACTGCAAAATCGCCATCACCACCGAGACTTCGTTCAGTGCGCCTTCGTGGGGAATGCTGTTGACCAGGTAAATGCCCGCCGCGCCGTTGAGCAGAAACGTCACCGCGTAGAACGGCATGCCGAAGTTCCAGCGACCGTGGTACTCGGCGTCTTCGGGTTTGCCGAAACGCGCATAGTCGAAGGTGAACAGCATCAACACCCAGACGCCCATGTAGGCGACAAAACAATCCCACCAGCCGAATGCAGTGGGCGTTGCCGGGCCAAAATCCAGCCATTGCGGCTGGTAGCCATACCGGCTGATCGATAGCCCCACTGCCACCAGCAAACCACCGAGGTACACCGGCAGCAAAACACCGTTGAGCTTGTCCAGCCAGTGCTGCACGCTGCCGAGGATCATCGGCACGCTGTAGAGCACCACCACCAGTGCCGCCAGCGGATAGATCAGTTCCGGGTACAGGTGATTGAGCGCGACGGCGATCACCGAGCCTTCGAACACCGCGTAATAAATCGCGGTCGAGAAGAAAATCAATGTCGCCAGACACGCCCCGGTGCTGCCGAACAACAGCCGTGAAAACAACGCCACCGATAAACCGCTGCGAATCGCAAAGCGGCTGAGGACGCTGTTGACCAGTCCATAACTGATCACCGACAGCACCATGCCGATCAGCGCATTGCGCGCACCGAACGACAACGCCAATGAAGCACCCACCACGATGTAAAACATCGCACTGCACACCGCCCACCAGGCCATGGTCAGCGACAGTCGCCCCATGCGCGCATCAGTGGGCACAGGATGATGCGCCGGGTCTTGCCCGGTTTGACTCGATTGCGATAAAGCAGCCATATGCGTGAACTCCAGAACCAGTCAAAGGTTGAAGCGCGGGCAGCCGTCACCGCACCGAAGTGCGGCGTTGGCGTACCGTTTGGCATGGCCCGCGCTAGACGGCGGGCAGAATCAGGAAGGGAACAGCTTGCTCAGGCAGCTGAGTTTTTTCTTATAGGAACGTCGCGCTTCCAGCGCCTCTTCGAGGGTTACCGCGACAAAGCGGGCCTTCTGGTTGGGTTGCATCTGGCCGATCAAATCAAGGTCGGCGCTGATCACCGTGCCAATCATCGCGTAGCCGCCACCGGACACCGCATCACGGTGCAGCACGATAGGTTCGAGCCCGGCGGGCACCTGGATCGAGCCGATCGGGTAGCAACTGTCGACGATGTTCGACGGATCGGAACCGGCGCCGAACGGCTGCTCCCGGGGCTGGAAGCCCAGCGCGCTGCCGCCCTTGAAGCGATAACCGATGCGGTCGGCTTCCGAACCGACCGTCCACGGCTCGGCGAAAAAGCTCTTCGCCGCCGACTCGCTCAAGCGGTGGTAGTACAAACCCGGCACCACCCGCAGGGTGATTTCGCCACCCAATGATTGCCGCAACGCCATGGGCAAACTGGCCCCGGCACGGCTCTTGCCACTGGCGATACCCACCGGCAATTGGTCGCCTGCAACCAGACGCCGCCCGTGAAAACCGCCGAGCGCACCCAACGCATAAGTGGAGCGGCTGCCGAGCACCAACGGCACATCAATACCGCCGGCCACCGCCACATAAGCGCGAGCGCCCGCCTTGGGAAAGTCAAAGCGCAGCACCTGCCCGGCCTTCACGCTGAACGCGGTGTCATGGTGCATTTCCACGCCATCGACCCGAGGCGTCATGTGCGCGCCGCTGACCGCCACCAATGCATCCTGTAGAAACTCCAGCTCCGGCCCGAGCAGCGTGCATTCCAGCGCCGCTGCGCCGGCCGGGTTGCCGACCAATTGATTGGCCGCGCTCAATGCGTATTGATCAAGCGCGCCGGACGGCGGAATGCCCAAGTGGTAATACCCTTCGCGGCCAAGGTCTTGTACCGAAGTGGCGAGGCCGGGTTTGAGGACCTTGATCATGCCAACACCTCCTGCAACGACTTGGGATAGCCAACGGGATCGGCGAGGAAAGCGTCCAGTGAAAACTCCACCGGCCGAATCCGCAGATCAAAGCTACCGGCATCCACTTCAGCGACCGCGCGGTCGTAGGCTTCACGGTCCATCGGTTTGAACTGCACGATGTCGCCGGGACGGAAAAACACCATGTGTTCTTTCAGGTACGCGAGGTGCTGTTGCGGGTCGTAGATCGGCGCGGGCGTCACGCCAAACATCTGATAACCGCCGGCGCCACGTACGGAGTAAATGCAGCCAAAGCAACCGCCGTGACCAAGGGTCAATTTCGGTGTGTCGGTGCGCGGACGCAGGTACTTGGGCACCTGCAACTGCCGCTCGCGCTCGACCATCTGGAACATGAATGGCAACCCGGCAACGAAGCCGACCATCGAGACAAACCACGGCGCGCCACTGTGGGCCGCGATGAATGCATCGACGTCGGCCAGACCGTTGATTCGTGCAGCGTATTCCAGATCGGTGGCATTCGGATCTTGATGGCGATCGCGAAAACGCATCAGGGTTTCGTGGGTCCAGGGGTCGTTGTAGAGCACGGGAATCTCGATGATCCGCGTCTGCAACGTGCGCTCGGCGACGGCCCCGGCTTCGGCGGCCTTAACCGCGTCGAGCAAGGTGTGAGGGGCAATGCGGTCCGGGTCAAAACGAATCTGGAACGACGCGTTGGCCAGGCAGATATCGAGCACGCCATCCAGCGCCAGCCGTTCTACGGCGCGGGTTACCGCCAGACCTTTGAAGAACGCGTCCAGCGACATGCTGTCGCTGACTTCGGCAAACAAATGCTCGTCGGCGCCAAAACTGTAGCGGATAGGAGTGCTCATGCGTCACCTCCGCTGCGGCGCTCGGCCAGCCAGTTTTCCAGGGTGCCGGTATGGAAATCGGCGCTGTGCAGCCACGGCTGTTCAAGCAATTCACCGTGTAAGGCCAAGGTATTGGCCATGCCGGTGAGTGTAGTTTGCGCCACAGCCGTTCGTGCCCGGGCCAGGGCTTCGCCGCGATCCGCACCGTGGACAATCAGTTTGGCCAACAGCGAGTCATAGTACGGCGGCACGCGGTAGCCTTGGTACAGATGAGTGTCGACGCGAATGCCCTCACCCTGCGGCCAGATCAGTGCCTCGACCAATCCCGGACTCGGAAAGAAATCCCGCGCCGGGTCTTCGGCATTCAGGCGCATTTGCAGGGCCGCGCCGTGGAGCCTGATGTCGCTTTGCTTGAAGCCCAGCGGTTCACCGCCAGCGATGCGCAACATGGCCTGGACCAGATCGATGCCGGTGATCAGCTCGCTGACCGGGTGCTCCACCTGAATCCGCGTGTTCATCTCGATAAAGAAGAACTCGCCAGTCGCATCGTCATACAGATATTCAAGGGTGCCGGCGCCCTTGTAACCCAAGGATTCGGTCAGGCGCACAGCACTTTCGCAGAGGGTTTGCCGTTGCTGTTGGCTGAGGACTGGCGACGGTGCTTCTTCGAAGATTTTCTGCCGGCGCCGTTGCAGCGAACACTCGCGCTCGAACAAATGCACGGCATGCTGACCGTCGCCCAACACCTGCACTTCAATATGCCGGGCCCGGCTGATAAAGCGCTCCAGATACACCGCGCCATTGCCGAACGCCGCTTGGGCTTCGCGCTGGGAACGGGGGAATTCTTCACGCAATTGCTCGGCGTTTTCCGCCAGCCGAATACCGCGCCCGCCACCACCGGCCGAAGCTTTGATCAACAGCGGGAAGCCAACGGATTCGGCTGCCTTGAGCGCCGCTTCGACGTCGAACAGCTCACCCGGCGAACCCGGCACCACCGGCACCCCAGCGGCTTGCGCCGTGCGTCGTGCCTCGGCTTTATCGCCCATGCGCCGGATCGTCTCTGCGCTCGGACCGACGAAAATCGCGCCGGCAGCCTCCACCGCTTTGGCAAAATCGGCGTTCTCCGACAGAAAGCCGTAACCGGGATGCACTGCGTTGGCCCCCGTGGCTTTCAAGGCGCCGAGCAAGGCTTCGACATTCAGGTAACTTTTGTCAGCACGGGCCGGGCCGAGAATGTGCACCTCATCGGCCAAGAACGCCGCCAGGGAATCGACGTCCGCCTCACTGCATGCGGCAACGGTAGGAATGCCCAGTCCTTTGGCTGCACGGATAATCCGTACGGCGATCTCGCCACGGTTGGCGATAAGCAATTTTTTAATGGCGTTGGTCATGATCGCGCCCTTACTCGTGGTCGAGTGTTGCGACGACTTGACCCGGCTCCACCGGATCACCGTCTTCTACCAAAAAGGCACTGAGGCGACCGGCCGTCCCGGCGGTCAGTTCGGAGAACTGCTTCATGACCTCGATCAGGCCAATCACCGTGTCGGCGCTGACCTGCGCGCCGACCTCGACGAAATTCGCCGATTCCGGTGTGGCTTTACGGTAGAAGGTCCCCGGCAACGGGGTAATTACAGTGTGTTCGGCCATGTCTGTTCCTCTTGGAATAGTTGTAGAAAGGCAGGCAAAAATGAATCCGTGTGCGAACCCCGGCGTCTGTGTGCCGGGTGTTCTCGTTGGGTCTCAGCGGGGGCGCGCACGTCGATCCCGGCGCTGTCGAGCGCCCGGCGCGTGGCTTCGACCAACGCCAGCGCGCCCGGCGTGTCGCTGTGCAAACAGATGGAATCGAATTCAATCGCGAGGTCTTCGCCCTCGACGGTGCGCACCACGCCTTGCTGGCAAGCACGCAGCACTCGCTCGGCGACGTGGGCAGGGTCGTAAGCCCGCACGTTGCGGGTGAAGACGATGGAGCCGCTGAGATCGTATTCACGGTCGGCGTAGAACTCGCGGATCACCGGTTGACCGAGTTCCGTGGCAACCCGCCAGATCACCGAACCGGGCATGCAATACAGCAACAACTCAGGTTCCAGACGCTGCAGGTTCTCCACCAGCAAACGAGCGGCCTCTTCGTCTCGGGCCAGGTGCATGTAGAGCGCGCCGTGGGGTTTGATGTGTTGTAGCGCCACGTCTTGAACCCGGGCGAGTTCACGCAAGGCGCCCAACTGATAGAGCATGTCGTCGACCAGTTCCTGGGCCGGCGCATTGATGTGCCGACGGCCAAAACCTACCAGATCGCGAAACCCCGGATGCGCGCCGATGGCCACGCCCAGGCGCTTGGCCTGTTCAACGGTGCGACGCATGGTGCTCGGGTCGCCAGCATGAAAACCGGTGGCGATGTTGGCCGAACTGATAAAGCCCATCAGCTCATCGTCGACACCATCGCCGATGGTCCAGGGGCCAAAACCTTCGCCCATGTCCGAGTTGAAATCTACTGCCTGCATGACACTTGCTCCCGACGCTTGTGACTTCATGCAAGCAAACTTAGATTTCTGTTTACCCCTTGGGAAGATCTATTATCAGATAGGCCTTCTTCTGAAAAACAGATAGCCCTAAAAAATCCAAACCTCGTTATCCGGAGTGTTCATGTCGCTGACCTTGCGCCAAGTCCGTTATTTCGTCGCCACCGCCGAGATCGGGCAAATCTCTCAAGCCGCGATTCATTTGAATATTTCCCAGTCGGCGGTGACCACGGCGATCAAGGAGCTGGAAGGCATCCTCGGCACGCTGTTGTTCCAGCGCTCGGCCCAAGGCATGAGCCTCACCGACGCCGGGCGGCACTTTTTGAATCGGGCCTACGTGATTTTGCGCAGCGTCGACGACGCGTTGAACAGCCCGTTACCGGACATCCGTGCCAGCGGTGTTTTGCGCCTGGCGGCGAGCTACACGGTGATCGGTTACTTCCTGCCGCACCACCTGCAACGGCTTGAACACTGGCATCCGGACGTGACCATCGAAGTCCACGAACAAGAACGTGCAGCTATCGAGCAAGGGCTGCTGGAAGGTCGATTCGACATGGCCGTGGTGCTCACCGCGAACCTCACCCACCCGGACATCGTCTCGGAAATCCTCTTCAACTCCGAGCGCCGGTTATGGCTGCCCAGCCGCCATCCCCTGTGCGAGCGCTCGGCAGTCAGCCTCGCCGACGTAGCCAACGAACCCTACATTCTGCTGACCGTGGACGAAGCCGAACAAAGTGCAATGCGCTACTGGGAACACGCGCGACAGCAGCCAAACGTGCGCGTGCGCACTAGCTCAGTCGAAGCGGTGCGCAGCATGGTCGCCAATGGCAGCGGCGTGGCAATCCTCTCGGACCTGGTACACCGCCCCTGGTCACTGGAAGGCAAACGCATCGAAACCCTGACAGTCACCGACAAAGTGACGCCCATGAGCGTCGGACTGGCGTGGCATCGCGAGCGCGAATTCAGCCCGGCGATGCAGGCGTTTCGTAACTATTTCCACGATGCTTTTTTAGCGCCGCAGCAGTTGTCTGCGCGACGCTGAAAAGCGAAAACCCTGCCTTCTTTTTTTAAATTTACGATGAGTACGAAAAAGCCATCATCCTTAAAAAGTTGGTGAAAGAAGTATTTCGCCACCAATTTCTCTACAAACCTTGTTTGTTGCAGAACGCTATTCAACACTAAACAGACGTCCCGTACGCAAGGAAGCTCTCATTTAAATCGAACGTAAACTTATGCTAGTGGTCCATTTGGCAACCTTCCCGCCTTGTGCATTGATTGATAAATCCACAAAAATACTGGCGGACTCAATAAACCGCTTATAAATACAGAATCCCACGTATTTCGTCCATCCCGAGCCTCATCGATCGTATCCCGCTCCTTAATAAGCATTTTTTCTAATTCTACCAAGGACACTGGATTTTCCTCGAGAGATCTTATAACCAAGCTTGGCTTAAGTATCAACTTGCCCCAAAGAGTGCCCAAATATCCAATAATACCTGTTTTCAAGACAACTTCTCGGACATGAAAAGAAATTGCCGAGTAGTTGCGATGCGCAGAATCAACCGCAAGCCTTATTGTTATTCTCGGGACAGGACCCAACTCCTCGAAATGCGCTTCAATTAAGCGCTCAGACAAACACTCATCAAAATATGGATGAAGAATTCTCTCACCTCCACGGCCAACTAACGTTTCGCTTCGAAGAGAATTACACGCGCACGCCTGAACAAGGTTTTGAGAAAAAACTGAAAACTCAGGATAAGTATTTTTAGGCAATATATGATCCAAAGTTCCGCTTAGCATGGACCCACACATCGGGCACCCGAGATATCTACTCTTAGCCCTCATCTGCTTTATGTACTGCAAGTCTTTAGGCGGAGTGGAATAATGCCCTTTTAGAAAAGCCCCTGCAGCAGCAGAAATCCTCACTGGAAAAACAACAAAGGCATTACCTTCAGCGGCGACATATTGCTTGTAGTTGGCGCGAATATAACTTAACGAAGATTTAAGCAAAGGATAACTTTTCGCACGAACATTATTTGAAAGCGCCTCAATAGCCGAATCATCATCATATGCAGGTCGCATTATTTTATTCAACTTAATCAACCTCCAAAGCGCGACGCAACGAACTCAAAACCTCAAGAGAAAGCTTATTTTTATAATCACCATATAAATCCTCCCAACTATCGTAAATCTCAAGCAATCGCCTTTCAACTCTTAAGGCAAGATTCGAAGGTTCATCTTCATTAAAAACAAAATATGATATCGCCCCAACGTCTGCACCAAATGTCTGCAGCGCAGTTACCGGTGTCTCGACAAAACCGTTACTATTGACTCGCAATACGGTAACCTGCTCCGGAAACACCTCCCTAACAAAATAAACAGAGTGCGTCGCTATGATAGCGGCTGATCCAGTCAACTCGAGCAATCGGTCAAGGAGATCTACAAATTTGCTTATAAAGTTTGGATGCAAATGTGTCTCTGGCTCATCAAGCAATAAAAGCGATCCATTCTCAACATATAAGCTAGCTTGAGCAGCAAACCTCAAAAAAGAGATCTCGCCACTACTTAATGGATATCCCTTACCACCAACAACTCTAACTGGATCTTTACTAAAATTTATTGATGCGTAGAGATTCAGAGCACGTTCTTCACCAAGAACTTTCAGATCTTCGAGCCTTATAAACCCTTCACCGCCAGCCTTAGATTGAACGCATATTTCTTGCCACCGGCTAATGGCCTCTAGAGACTCCACAAACAAATCCCATCTCGATAACTCGCCGAGATACTCCACGGATCGGGAAACTTGAACAATTAAATCTGAAACACGCCCTCTTGTTTTTTGGGATGCCCCCTCTGTTAAGAGCGAATCTTTTGTACCAAACCTTTGAGCGCTTACGTCGATCACTTGGAAACACTGACCCGGCTTCGTTCGTAGGGGCGAATGCCAGTATCCTGTTGAATATTGGCCTTTGATGGGAGTCGGCATCGGTTAACGCCTTATCCCCAGTTATTGCAGCATTCACTATTCTGCCGAGTGTTTGACTTTTACCGACACCATTTTCACCGATTATTACTGCAATGCGCTTAGGAAGTTCCTCATCATGACCAAATCTAAATAGCATTTCATGTGAATTTATTTTCCCTGGCAACTGAAAAACAATCGCCAAACTACTTGACATATTACGAAACTTCTCAAAAGCCAACCCTCGAAGAATTGACCCCGCATTATTGAATGCATAAAAAGATTCTGTATTCCTCACAAAAGACTTAAGAAAAACATCAGACTCAAGTGCAAGTCCAAGCCAATTACCTGGCGTCTTGAACTCCCCCAAAGCAACTAAATCGTTCATTGATTTCAATATACGAACTGCGCTATCGACGCCAAACTCTCTCGACAATTTCCGATAAGAATCCATATCTGGCAACATTGTAAAAAAACCATGCCCTACCGTAGCCGGAAGGACATAAATATTTGCACCGCCCAACAAATCATTTAGCCTATCTACACCATTTAAATCTTTTGAGGAATTAGTGAGAAAACCAATATACCCCCCTACAACCAAATCACCATGCTCTTTTAAATGGACATGTATATCAATTTTAGTTCTAAATCCAAAATCATTCCACCTGTCCGAACTCGGAGATATATAAATAATGTCCTCCGCCAACAACTCAGGCTGAAACAGCTCTGTAGAAAACACAACTTGGATGTTTTGGTTTTGCTCATTAAGTCCCTGCTTCATCCTACCTCCCTCCCTCACTCAATCATCCATATCTTTAGATACAACCAATCCCGAACCACTTTGACACTTCCATTAAAACCCAAGAGCAAACTAAAAAAATAACGCCACAAAAATAAATTTCACTTTACAAAAAACAAAGCCAGAGTACATAACAGCCCTCTAAAAAATTCTCATTTGAGCGCTTAGACTTTTCAAAAATCGAGCTACCCTTTGTGCGATTTTCTCCTCCATTTAAAGGCAGCGATCGGAGTTAGATTTACTCAGCAAGACGAAATAATGGCATTTAGCCAGAAAACAGTAAAATTAAATTTTGGTTGACACGATGTCCAATGCCGTTGGCCGTATACATAGCTTCTATTTGTTAATGCATGAGATGGTCAGCCTGCCGAAATGATCGTAGCTTTGCCGAGACCAGATGAATCATGACTCCCCATGAAAACCGCCATCATCTCCGACACCCACGGCCTCCTCCGCCCCGAAGCCCTCGCCTGCCTTCAGGGCGTCGACCTCATCATCCACGCCGGCGATATCGGCAGCGCTGAAATCCTCGACCAACTAGCCGCAATTGCGCCGCTCCACGCCGTACGCGGCAACAACGACCTCGACCTCCCCTGGGCCGCCACCCTCCCCGACCATCTAACCTTCGACCTCAACGGCTGGCAAACCCTGCTGACCCACGACATCGCCGACGTCCCCAGCGACCTCGACCCCGCCATCAAGCTCATCATCACCGGCCACTCGCACAAGCCCTTGATCGAATGGCGTGGTGACCGTTTGTATCTCAACCCTGGCAGTGCCGGGCGCCGTCGTTTCAAACTGCCGGTCACGCTGGCCTTGCTCGACGTCACTCCAGACGCCTTGCAACCCGAGCTAATCCACCTCCTGCCCTGAAACTTTTCCTCGACCCGCGCCTTGATCACCTAACCTCATAGACTGTGTGATCAATTCGGGTCCGTCTTTTCCATGCGCAACACATTGAACTCGCTGTTTTTTATCGCACTCATCCTGCTCGTTTCGGGCGGTTCTTCATCGCTGTGGGCGGCGGATCTGCCGGCGTCTTCCGAGACCGCTGCCGCGCCGCTGCCGGTAATCAGTCAAAGTGACTTGCAGGCGCTGCAACTGCGCCTCGATGGGCTCAAACAGCAAATCTCCTCCGCGAACAATTACAACCAGCTCGAAGGCCCGCAGGATCGGGTGCAGGCATTTATTCTGGACGTCGATAAGTTGTCGGCAGCGTTGTTACCGCAGCAGGCGCAATTGACTGTGCAATTGAGCGTGTTGGGCGCGGCGCCAGATACGGACATAGCGGCCGAGCAGGCGGATATCGTCGCGCAGCGAGCGGCGCTGACGGAGCAGAAAAACAAGGTCGATGGCACACTGAAGAGTCTCGCGGCGTTGAAGCAGAGCGCGGCGGATCTGATCACGCAGATCGCCGGTATTCGCCGCACATTATTGGAGAGCGAACTGACCTTGGGCACCGACAGTGTGCTCAGCCCGGACTTCTGGTCGCCATTGGTCAGCCCTTCGCCGGATGATCGCAAGCGCTTGCAGTTTTTCATCGAGCAGATCGGTGAAACCTGGGCCACGGTGTGGGCGCCGGGGCAGCATTTTTACACGGTAGTGCTGGTGCTGCTGGCGCTGGTTATCTGGACGGTCGGGCGGCGGTTGGCCGAGCGTGGGCTGACGTGGATTTGCATTCATCGTATGCCTGAAGGCCGTTTGCGCCGCAGTGCGCTGGCGTTTGCCTCGGCTCTGGCGACAATCGCGACCACCGCCCTCGCCCTGCATGTGCTGTTCTACGCCCTTACCCGTCACGCGCCGTTGACGCCAGTGTTGTCGACGTTTTCCGAGGAGTTCGAGAAGGTCGTCTATGCGTGCGTGCTGATCACCGGACTGAGTCGTGCGTTGCTGTCGACTCAACATCCGTCGTGGCGGTTGCCGGCCATTGCCGATCCGGTGGCGCAAGCGTTGAAGCCGTTTCCACGCATTCTGTCCTGCACCTTGCTGTTGTTGGTGACGCTGGTACAGGTCAGCAATGCCACGGGCATGAGCAGTCAGATTGTGCTGGCCGGACGCGGCGTCATTGCCATTGTGGTGCTGGCGATTGTGCTGACGATGCTGTTGCGCGTCGGTAAGGTGCGCAAGGCGATGATCGCCGCCAATGACGCGGCGGCAGCGGGCAGTACCTTCGCCGGGGTGGTTTACACCGTCGCCAGTTTGTCGATGTTGGTGGCGGCGTTGGCACTGCTCACGGGTTACGTGTCGCTGGCGCGGTTCATCACCTATGAAATGGTGTGGGCGTACATCGTGCTGTCGGGATTCTATCTGCTGATCCAGGTGGTGAAGGACGGCTGCGAGCATGCGTTTTCGCCCAAACATGCGAGCGGCAAAGCACTCAAGCAGTTGTTGGGAGTTGAAGATCGACGGCTCGATCAGTTCTCGATTCTGCTGTCCGGTTTCAGTCGCGCCGCCCTGTTGTTGCTCGCGGTGATCGCGTTGTTCGTCGGTGGCATCGGCACCACGCTCGGGCAACTGGCGACCAACATCATGGCAATCCTCGGTGGTGCCGGGTTGCGCAAATTCAACATCGTCCCGGCGCATTTGCTCAACGCGGTGCTGGCGCTGTTGATCGGGATCTGGCTGATCCGCGCTCTGAGCCGCTGGCTCGACAATGAGTTCCTGCCGAAAACCGACATGGACCCGGGCATGTGCGCGTCGCTGAGCACGCTGTTTTCCAACCTCGGCTACGCGGTTGTGATTCTGCTGACGCTGTCGTCGCTGGGCGTGCAGTGGACCAACCTGGCGTGGATCGTCAGTGCGCTGTCGGTGGGGATCGGTTTTGGTTTGCAGGAGATCGTCAAGAACTTCGTCTCGGGCCTGATTCTGCTGACTGAGCGACCAGTGAAGGTCGGCGACTTGATCAGCATCAGCGGCGTCGAGGGTGACATCCGCCGGATCAACGTGCGCGCCACGGAAATCCAGCTCAGCGACCGCTCGATCGTGATCGTGCCGAACTCGCAACTGATCTCGCAGAACCTGCGCAACGTCACCCTCGGCGGCAGCGCTCAAGGGGTGGCGTCGCTCGAGTTGATGTTCCCGCTGGATATTGATCCTGAGGAGGTCAAGGAACTGTTGCTGGGCACCTACCGCGAGAACGAGACCGTCCTCGACAAACCGGCGCCGTTTGTGCGCTTCAGCAAGCTGTCGCCGGACGGGATTACCTTGACGGTGACGGGCTACGTTAGCAGCCCACGGATTGTCGGGGGGACCAAAAGTGATCTGTTGTTCGAGATCCTCAAACGCCTGGGCGCGGCGGGGATTGAGTTGGCCAAGCCTCCGGCAAGCGCCTGACTTGTCTCACCGTCACCCCTTTGGAGCTGCGGCACGCTGCGATCTTTTGATTTTAAAAGAATGGATCAAAAGATCGCAGCGTGCCGCAGCTCCTACAGGGATTTGCCATAAATGGATTTATACCCATACACCGAATAACCAATTTCATTTATAGATCATTGCTCTCTAGCCTCTCGCCATCTTCCCCTTCCCGAGAGAGGCTCACATGCCCTTTGTCATTTACATCTTCACCCTAAGCGCCTTCGCCTTAGGACTGGCCGAGTTCGTGCCGATTGGTTTGACCGACGTCATGGCCCGCAGCCTCGGCGTCGACGTCGAAGCCACGGGAGCGACCATCACCGCGTATGCCTTGGGCGCCACGCTGTCAGCGCCGCTGTTCAGTGCATTGACCGCTCGTTGGTCACGCAAGAACGTGATGCTCGCCACGGCGCTGGTGTTTAGCGTCGGTAGCCTGGCGGCGGCGTTTTCGACGACGTTGACGCTGATGCTGGTCGCGCGGTTTATCGCTGGCATGGGGCATGGTCTGTTTCTGGCAGTGGCTTCGAGTACGGCGGCGCGGTTGGCCGGTCCCGGGCGCGCCGGTAGTGCGGTGGCGGTGGTGTTTGGTGGCTTTACTTTGGCCATGGCTATTGGCGTGCCGATCAGCACGTATCTCGGCGGCGTGATGTCGTGGCGTCTGGTGTTGGCGGCGATTGCGGTGTTCGGTGCGATTGGCTTCTTCGGTTTGCTCTTCGGTATGCGTGATCCGCTGCCGACGGCCGCCGACAGCGGCTCGGCGTTGCACAGTCTCAAGGCGTTGCTCAACGGCAAGCTGCTGGCCGGTGCACTGGTGACGGTATTGGGTTATGCCGGCTCCTTCGTCGCCTACACCTACATCGCACCGGTGCTCACCGAGGTGACCGGCACTACCGCCGCCACGGTCGGCGTGTTCATGTTGTTGTATGGCGTGATGGCGGCTATCGGCAATGTGCTCGGCGGCAAACTGACGGATGCCTGGGGTGTCGACCGCGCCAGTGCTGCGTTGATCGCCGGCATTGTGGTGGTGACGGCGGGCATGTGGGCATTCTCCGGTTCAGCGTTGATGATGGGCGTGCTGGTCGCCCTGCTGGGTATGTTCAGTTTTGCCGCAGTGCCGGCACTGCAAGCACGTTTGATCGGGGTTGCCGAACGTCATGCACCGCACGCACATGGGGTCGCGGCAGGTTTGAATATTGCCGGATTCAATTCCGGGATCGCGCTGGGATCAGTGCTGGGCGCCGTCACGATCAGTGAGGTTGGCCTGAGCTTCGTCGGGCTCACCGGCGCAGCGGTTTCGGCGTTGGGCTTGTTGCTGGTATTGAGTCAGATGTCAGCAACTCCACGCTATCGGGCGGCTGAGACTCTGTAAGCCCTCAGCGCACGGAACGCCGCCATGGCGTTCCGTTCCGGCAGGCACAGTGGTAAAAGCAACCTTCACCCTTTGGGCGCCGGAGCACCATGAGCCACCTCACCCACCTGCGAACGTTCCTCGAAGCCTACCGCGCCAAGTCGTTTTCCAAGGCTGCGGAACACTTGGGCATCACTCAACCGGCGGCATCGATGCATATTCAGGCGGTCGAAGCGCTGGTCGGCAAACCGCTGTTCCGGCGCTTGCCACGTGGTGTTGAACCGACTGAAGCGGCGGATGAACTGGCGCGTTCCGTGGCGCCGTTTCTCGATGGGCTGGAAAGCAAGATCGCCTCGCTACGCCCGGGCCTGATCAAGGGTGGCACGGTGCATCTGGTCGGTCCTCCGGACTTTTTCCACGCACAAGTCGCCGCCCGCCTCGCGCCGTTGCTGGACGAAGGTTTCACCTTGCGCTTTCACACCGGCACCAAAACGCGCATTTACGAGATGCTAGAAGCCACACAGATCGATTTCGCGATCACCGCGTCCATGCCCGACGAGCACTCTCACGGCTACGCGCATCTGCTCACCGAGCGCATGTTGCTGGTGTACGCGCCGAGTCTGCTCGAACGCCTCGGACAACAGCCCGGCGAAGAACAACTCAGGCAGGTGCCGCTGATTGCCTTTGACGAAGATCTGGCGCTGGTACGGCCCTTGTGGACGACGATGTTTCAGGTCGCGCCACAGTTGCAGGCAGCGCTGACTATTCCTGATCTGCGGATCATCAAGGACCTGGTGCTCGGCGGCCACGGCTGGAGCGTCCTGCCGGATTATCAGTGCGCCGACGCCATCGCTGACGGTCGACTGATTTCGCCAACGTTGCCGAGCGAAGCGCCGGTCAACGCGCTGTATCTGGTGTGGCGCAAAAGCGTGATCAAGAGCCCCAGCCTGTTGTACGTGCGCGACTTCCTGCTCAACGCATTCCGCTGATTTCTGGCCGGCGCATGAAACTTCAGGTGCGCCCGTCTCGTTTGGTAAAGCAGAAATTCGAAGTAGAACTAATCACCACCACTTCATCGAGTCGCATATTCCACAAATAGAGTTCCAGTCTACTTTTTAGTCTTTTATCGCTATTAATCTGCGCCCTTATACTTGCCAACTACTGTCAACAATAAGGAAGTTCCATGCCTCAACGTCTATTACTGGCGGCACTGTTTGTGGCGGTCGCCGGTTGTGCCAGCCCTCCTCCTGTTTCCGTGCATACCAAAGATCCCGCCAGCTCGACCTTGCAGGGAGACGCAACGCGCCCGGCGCAGGCGCAGTGGTTGCGCACCGAGTTGTACTTCTCGGTGGGATCGATTGATGGCAAGGAAGGCGCGGTCAGCCCGGCACGCTGGCGCGAGTTTCTCGACAAGGAAGTCACGTCGCGGTTTCCCGATGGTTTCACGGTGCTCGATGCTTACGGGCAGTGGAGCGATCATGGCGCGAAGGAGCCTGAGCGCTTGAGCACCAAAGTCATTGTGATCCTGCATGAGAACAGCCCCAAGAATGCGGGCAACATCGAGGCGATTCGACTCGCGTACAAACGTATTACCGGCGACCTCTCCGTCCTGCGTCTGTCGCAACCGGCGGAGGTGTCGTTCTAGTCCGCAGTCTGCTCGAGAGCCTGCCGAGGCGTCGACGCCACGCGGCTCAACCCGGTCAAAAGCACCGCCCCCACCAGCAAGACCCCGATCCCCAAAAACGCGCCATAGCCCACCACTGTCACGCTGGAATACAGCATGTACAGGCACAACCCGAAAAACAGCAACGGTAACAGCGGATACAACGGCACCTTGACCGGTCTCGGCACGTCGGGAAATCGTCGGCGCAGGATGATCAATGCCACGCTGCTCAGGCTCAGAAACAGCCAATACACCGGGGTCAGGTACTCGACCATGGTGTTGAAGCCGCTTTGGGTGAAGCTACCGAACAGCACCAGCAGTAACGCCACCGCGCCCTCGGCGAGCAATGCTTTGCGGGGCACCCCGTGACGATCATCCCAATCACCAAAGCTGCGCAATTGCGGCACATCGCGGGCCGCGGCGTAGGTCGTACGGGCACCGACCAATAGCGTCGAATTGATGGTGGCGATGGCGGCAATGCCGACCATCAGCAAAATCAGTACCACGCCGGGAGCACCGAATGCGCGGTTCAACAACTCCACCGCCGGTGCGTTGCTCGCTGCCAGCCCGGCAAAACCCAGGCCTTGAACGAACGCCCAGTTAAGCGCCAGGTAGATGATCATCAACACGGTCAGGGCACCGAGCATGGCGATGAAAATGCCCCGTCGTCCGTCGCGCACTTCCGCCGATAACGTCGCGGCATCGCTCCAGCCGCCGAACGCCAGAAACACGAAAATCATCGCCGCCGAGAACCCGGCCATGCCGGTGTGTTCTGCTACAACCGGGCTGCTCGGCGCGGGCGGCTCGATGCCTTGCCACGCCAAAAAAACACCGGCGCTGGCAATGCTCAAAAAGCCCAGTGCGAGCAGCCCGACCAGCAACGTCTGAGTGATTAAGCCGATGTGTTTGCCGGTGAGATTAAGCAGCACCAGCGCCGCAATCACCGCACCGGCAAACAGCCCCGAGCCGTACGGCCCCAATGGCACCACGGCATTGAAGTAATCGGCAAACATGAACGCCGACAACGCAATCCACCCCGTGTGCATCACCGAAAAACGCGACCAGGCAAACAGGAACCCCATGCGCTCGCCATACGCCGTGCGCAGAAAGTGATAGTCGCCGCCAGGATGCGGAAACGCCGTGGCCATTTCGGCAAAACACAGCGCGCCGATCATCGACGCCACACCACCGAGCACCCACACCAGGTAGAAATGCTCGGGGCCGACGTTAAGCGCCACGGTCGGCGCGGTTTTCAGGATGTCGGTGGTGATCACCATGCCAAGCGTGATCAGCAGCGCCTGAAAAACCGCCAGATGCCGCCCCGGCCCCGCGCTAGAAACCATACGTGGCGCGGGCGTAGTAGTAAGCGCCGTTGGTGCCGATTGGCGAGAGCACATCGTACGGCAGGTTGCCGCCGTAGTTGATCGCCGAACCGGACCGTTCCGGGTAGTTGTCGGTGAGGTTGTTGCCACCGACGGCGAGGTTGAATTTCGGCGTGAACTTGTAGGTCACCTCGGCATCCAGTTGCCACACCGCACCGTAGGTTTGCTCGGGTTGCGAATCGCCGAAATCGAACACGCGGGTGGTCTCGCCCTGACGAGTCAAACGGCCGAGCAAGCCCCAATGTTCGCTGGCCCAGTTGGCGGAAAAGATGAAGCGATCCTTGGGTGCGGCGTCGGTCAGGGTATTGGTTTCCTCGACACCGACCAGCGCGTCATTGCCGATGCCCAGTGCGGTGAGTTGCGACGGCGTGCCCTTGGTGCTGGTGACTTTGGTGTGGTTGTAGGTGTACGCCGTGGTCAGGCCCAGTTGCCCTTCGTACAACGGTTGATGGTAGTTGAGCACCAGTTCGGCGCCGTGGGTGCTGGTGTCGGCGGCGTTGGTGAAGAAGTTGACGTCGTGCACGCCAGCCACGCCGAAGTTGTCGTTGATGTAATTCTCCAGCGCGTCGCTGCCAATGCGTTGCGACAGGGTGATGCGGTCTTTGACGTCGATGCGGAACACGTCCAGCGACGCATCGAAGCGTTCGTTCAACTGGAAGGTCAGGCCGAGGCTGAAGTTCTTCGAAGTTTCCGGATCGAGTTTTTCAGCGCCCAGCGCGCGGGCAATCGGATCGTTGACCGAAAGCACGCGAATGTCGGTCAGCGTACCGCCGTCACCGAAGTTGCTGGTGGTGTTCTGGAAACCGCTTTGTGCCAGCGAAGGGGCGCGGAAGTTGTTCGACACCGCACCGCGCAAGGCCCATTGCTCGGTGAGTTTGTAGCGGCCGCTGAGTTTGCCGGTGAGTTTGCTGCCGGCGTCGTCGTAATGCTCCCAACGTGTGGCGGCATCGACGAAAAAGCGGTCGGTGAGATCGCCGGACAATTCGGCGTAAGTGCCAAAGACATTACGATCCAGATCCGACTCTTCGCTCGGCCGCAGACCGTTGGCGCCGTCCGCACCCGAGCCGATGTAGGAGGCCTCGTCGCCCGCGTAAGTCAGGTAGTTTTCATAGCGGTATTCGCCGCCCACCGCGAGCACAAACGAGCGCTCGCCAAGGCGCAATTCTCGGCTGAAATCGAGGTTCGACGTCGTCTGGCGCAGTTCGTAATCACCGGTATCGAACTTCGTCGGCGAGTCTTCGCCAAGGCTGACGTTGAGGGTACGCCGGGTGGAGCCATCGAAACGGTTGCGGCCATGGGTGACGCTGCTGTCGAAGTCCCAGTCGTCGCCGATCAGACCTTTGAAGCCGGCGGTGGCGGAGATGTCCTTGTTGTCGCCCAGCGATTGCGGCAAGTAACCGTTAGGGTAGAACTGCGGTTGTTCGTATGGGTAACGGTAGAACTCGGCGCCCGTGGTGTGGCGCTGGTTGTAGGTGCCGAAGCTGTAGGCTTTGCCGCCGGCCAGCGGCAGTTCGCTGTTGAACCACAGGTTGACGTCCCGCGCGAGGCCGTCGCCCATCACATAGTTGCGCTGGTTCGGGGTCTCGTCAAAACCGTCGAAACCGGCGCGGTTGGTCGGGTTGCGATCCTTGTATTCGGTGCCACCGCGAATGAAGCCGCCCTCTTCGCCGAGGCGCGTGCCGATCTTGGCGGTAGTCACGCTGTTCTGGCCGTCGGTGGTGGTTTTGCCGATAGCGTCCTGATGGGTGTGAAAAGCGCCGTAACTGGTGGAGACTTCGCCGCCCTCGGGAGCGTCGTCGAGGATGATGTTGATCACCCCGGCAATCGCGTCGGAGCCGTACTGCGCACCAGCACCGTCACGCAGCACTTCGATGCGTTTGATCGCGCTGATCGGGATCGAGTTGAAGTCCACCGGCGCGGTACCGCGGCCGATCTTCGACGAGTCGTTGACCACCGCCGAGGTATGCCGGCGCTTGCCGTTGACCAACACCAACACTTGATCAGGGCTCATGCCGCGTAGTTGTGCCGCACGCACATGGTCGGCACCGCCGGAGTTGGATTGGCGCGGCAGGCTGAAGGATGGCAGCAGCGTCTGTAGCGCCGCGCCCAGTTCGCCGTCAGCAGCGCCGGCAGATTTGAGGTCTTCGGCGGTGAGGACATCGACCGGTACTGGCGAATCGAGCACCGTGCGAGCGGTACCGCGGGTGCCGGTGACCAAGACCGTGTCCAGACGCGCGTCATCCTCGGCACGCACAGACGTTTCTTCAGCTTTTGCGGGAAGTTGCCAAATGGCCGTCACAACAGCGGCCGCCAGCAATGAACGGGAACGGTAATGCATGTAACAGCTCCTTGAATCGCAGCTAATACCCGGCCCTGCCGACAAAAAATGGTCGGCAATCAGTGCACGGCAATGTCTGCTGTAGTTTTAGAAATGCGCAAGGCAGCGAAGGCTGTTGAAACGTTAAATACGTGGTAGCGCGTAGTATCCCCAGATTGGATGGTTACCCCTTGAAGCCCGATGCTAGACGAGCGGAAGGCTTTCGCAAAAGAACCAATAACACTTAGGTTAGATCGCTATAAAGCGCTGTTCTTAGTTCAACATAAGTGTTGCTGAGCCAACACCTGAACCAACTAACACCATTTTTTCAGATTGAAATGCAGTCCCCTTGTAGGAGTGAGCCTGCTCGCGATAGCAGTTCATCTGTCGACATTACCGTTGAATTTAAATCCGCTGTCGCGAGCAGGCTCACTCCTACAGTTTTGATAGGCGTCGGGCTCTACTCAGTCGAAGTCCTTTTCCAGCCAGGCATCCTCTGCAATGTCCAACGCTTCGGCACTGAAGCGCTGTTCCGCAAACGGATCTGCGTGCAGATGAAAGCCGTTTCTCTCCCAGAACCCCGGTTGTTCCTGATCGACAAATTCCAGCCCGCGCAGCCACTTCGCGCTCTTCCAGAAATACCGCCCAGCCACCACCAAACGCAGGGGCCAACCATGTTGCGCGGTCAACGGTTGGCCCGCGTAATGAGTGGCCAACAGAGTGTGCGGATGCAGCAAGTCGTCAAGCCGCAGGTTGGTCTGGTAATCGTGATCGGCGTGGGCCATGACCAAAGTTGTTTGCGGTTGAACATCGAACGCGAGCAACACGTCTTGCAGATGCACCCCGCTCCACTGCGTATCGAATTTCGACCAGCGCGTGACGCAGTGGATGTCGCATTGCAGCTGACGTTGCGGCAAGGCTTGCAGGTCGGTGTAGCGCAGCTCGACTGGATGGTTGAGCAAACCGAACAGTCGCAACGACCAGTTCGCCAGCTCATATTCCGGCACCTCACCTTCGTGCAGGATCGGGAAACGCTCGGTCAGCACCTGGCCCGCCGGCAACCGCCCGCCAAACGCGGGATCGGCTTTCGGCGAACGGCTTTTGCGTAAACGCGCAGCTTTGTTGTGCATGAACCCTCCAGATTTCGCCAAGAAGATCAGCGAGAAGCTTGCTGACTCACCCCGGTCCCTGTAGGAGTGAGCCTGCTCGCGATAGCGTCAGGGCTGTCGACATCTTTGGCGCCTGACCTGACGCTATCGCGAGCAGGCTCACTCCTACAGGGGATCGTTGTCGGTAGGAAGATCTAGTTGGCGACTGGAATCCACGCCGCCCGCGCAACATTGGCCGTATCGCCAAACGCCGGCAGCTTCTGCGCCAGATCACGGACGTTCTTCACATCCAGATCGAGCAACTGCTGGCGGGTGATCAGCGTCGGCGGCACCAGCACCTGGTGCCCCGGATTTTCCCCGGCAATCAACATTGCCAGACTGCGCACACTGATTGCCCCGGCGACTTGCGGATTGACTGCCGCCGTCGCCGCCCAGGCGCTGTCAGGTTCTTTCATGATCTGAATATCAGCGGTGGAAATGTCGGCGCTGTAGATTTTCACTTTGCTCGCCAACCCCGCTTCGTCGACGGCGATTTTCGCGCCTTTGGCAAACTCGTCGAACGGCGCGAAGATCACGCTGATCCCCGGATTGGCGCGCAGCACAGCGCTGGCCTGATCGGCCACCGAGTTGGCAATCGGTGGATTCAGCGTGCCAAACCGCGCCTTCTCGATGATCCCGGGATTGGCCTTCTTCACCTGACTCCAGATCTCGTCGCGGCGCTCCATCGGCGTGAAGCCGCTGATGTACACATAGCCCGCATCAAACTTCGTGCCGTTGTCCTTCACCGCCTGGTCCAGTGCCAGACGCGCCAATGCGTGGTGGTCCTGCTCCACCTGGGTCACTTGCGCGGTGTTGAGGTCGACATCGAAGGCGACGACTTTGATGCCTTTGGCGATGGCCCGGTCAATCGGCCCTTTCAGGGTTTCTGCCAGGCCGAGCTGCACGATGATGCCGTCCACGCCCAGATCAATCGCCTGATCGATCATCTCGCCCTGACTCGCCGCCTGCTGCCGCGCATCGAACACACGCAGATTGGCGCCCAGCGCTTCGGTCTGTTTTTCCACGCCGCGCAAATACGCTTCCGGGAAATCCCCGGAAAACAGATACCCCACCAACGCAATCTGCACCTGACCTTTGTCGAAGGGTGCAGGCGCGCCGGGCAATGCCTTGGCCTGCGCGTTCAACGCCAGCGTCGACAGCAACGCTGTGGCGAGGCAATGGCGGGCGAATTGTTTGATTGAACCGTGCATACAACTTCCTTGACTGAAAGCGGCTCAACGCGCCCGATGCGCGAGGCCGAAGGTGAACATCAGGGCCAGCACCAACACCAGTCCCTTGACGAAATCCTGCGCGTAGTACGGCGCGTTGAGCATGGTCAGACCATTCAACAACGCAGCCACCAAGAGCGCCCCGACCAGCGTGCCGAACGCATTGGGCTTCTTCGCACCGAGCACGGCAAAACCGATCAGCGCGGCGCCGAGTGCGTCCAGCACCAGACCGTTACCCGAACTGACATCGCCACGCCCCAGCCGCGCCGCGAGCAACAGGCCGCCCAACGACGCCAACAGCGACGACAACACATAAGCCAGCAGCTTGAAGCGCTGCACGGGCGCACCGGCCAATAGCGCGGCCTGCTCATTGCCGCCAATGGCATAGAACAAGCGGCCAATGCGCGTGCGCTCCAGAAACAACCAGACCGCCAGCGCCACCACCGCCGTGATCAGCACCGGAACCGGCACGACCTCCCACAGCCGCCCACGCCCCAGCGCCAGAAACGCCGCACTGAAAGTGCCCTCGGTTTCAACGCCATTGGGCAAGGTCATGCCCACCGCAATCGAACGCCCACCGGTTGGAATCAGTTGCACACCGATCACCAGAAACATGCTGCCCAGCGTCGCCAAAATGTCCGGCACCCGCAATTTGACGATCAGCCAACCGTTGAGCAGCCCGACCAAGGCACCGCCCGCAAGGCTGATCAACACCGCCGGCACCGCGCCCCAACCGAGCACCACCATCACGTAGCTGGCGATCATCAGGCTCATCGCTGCCACTGCGCCGATGGACAGGTCGAGGCCGCCGACCGCCATGGTCAACGTCACGCCCAGCGCCAGCAGCGCAACGATCGACACCGACTGGAGGACGCTGAACAGATTGCCGACACGCAGAAACGCCGGTTCGGCAACGCTGAAAAACACCACGATCAGCGCAAGCAGCCACAACAGGCCATAACGGATCAACGCCTGCAGCAGGCGCTCGGCGGGTGCCGGGGTGGTCGATAACAGGGAACTTGAATCAGGCACTCGCTCTGCTCCTTGAGGTGGCATGAAGGGGATTTTCAATGACGTCGGTGCCGGCCAGGGCGGCGACCAGATCGGCGCGGCTGAGTGCGGCGCGCGCGTACTCGGCGACCACCGCGTGATCGCGCACCAGCAGGATGCGGTCGGCGATTTCCAGGGCTTCGTCGGCGTCGGCGCAAATCACCAGAGTCGCTCGGCCCTGGGCACTGTCGCGCAGCAGTTGGCCGATCTCACGGCGGGCGCGGACGTCGACACCCTGAAACGGCTCGTCGAGGATCAGCACCCGACCATCGCCAAGCAGCCAGCGGCCGAGCACGACTTTCTGCTGATTGCCGCCGGACAACGCCGCCATCGGCACATCAATGCCAGCGGTCTTGATCCCCAACGCTGCGACTTGCGCCTCGACCGCCGCCGCTTCGGCGCGATTGCGGATAAAGCCGCCCCGGGTGAAGCGTTCGAGAAACGGCAAGGTCAGCGTGCGACGCAGCGAGAAATCCGCCACCAGCGACTGACTCGCACGATCCTCGGCGGCGAAAAACACGCCGCTGCGAATCGCCTCACGGGGCGAACCGGCCAGCCAGTCATTGCCGTCCAGTTGCAAGGTTCCGCCAGCGGCGGTGCGCAAGCCGAACAGCACCTCGGCGATTTCGCTTTTACCGGCGCCGAGCAACCCGGTCAGCACCACCACTTCGTTTTCGTGCAGGCTCAGATCGAAGGTGTTTGACCCGGGCAGGACTTTCATTGCGCTGAGCTTGAGCACTTCGCGCCCGGCCACACGCGGGACGTAGACATGTTCGGCCAGCGCCTGCCCGAGCATCGCCTGCACCGCCTCGGGTAATTGCCGCGAGGTGAACTCCCCGGCCAATCGGCCGTCACGCAAGACAATGGCGCGATCCGCGACCCGTTGCAGATCCGAGAGCCGATGAGAGATGTACAGAATCGCCACGCCACGGCTGCGCAAGGTATCGATCAAGCCAAATAATCGCTGCGCTTCGGCATCCGATAGCGCCGCTGTCGGCTCATCGAGAATCAACAGGCGCGGCTGCAAAGCGAACGCGCGGGCGAGCACGACCAATTGCCGTTCGGCCTGACCGAGAAGCTCGATGGGTTGCTCCAGCGGCAAGGTCAGGCCAAGCCCGGCAGCAATCTGCGCGGCACGTTCCAGCAGACGTTTGCGATTGAGCCAGAAGTCGGCATCAGGCCGGCACAGTTCATCGAGCAGCAGGTTTTCCGCGACGCTCAATCCCGGCGCGATGCCTTCGTTGATCTGCTGATGCACCGCAACAATGCCGAGCCGTCGCGCCGACAGCGGCGAACTGAAATGTTGCGACTGAGCATCGATGCTGATCGCGCCGCCATCAGCACTCTGGCTTCCGGCCAGAATCTTCACCAGGGTCGACTTGCCCGCGCCATTGGCGCCAAGCAACGCCACCACTTCAGCGGGATAAATGTCCAGGCTGACCCGGTCCAGCGCCCGGTTCGAGCCAAACAACTTGCTCAACTCACGTACACGAATCAGCGGCTCACGGGCCACGGCGACAGGCGCACTCATAAAATTCCTTAACGTCGATGAGCCAGCGAACGCACCAGCCGATCGCCCAGGCTCTGCACGCCCTGAACGAGAATGACCAACACCACCACGGTGGCGACCATCACTTCATTGTTGAAGCGCTGATAGCCGTAACGGATCGCCAGATCACCCAAACCGCCGCCACCGATGACCCCGGCCATCGAGGAAAAACCGATCAGCATCACCAGCGTCAGCGTGATCCCCGCCAGCAATGCCGGCAGCGCTTCGGGCAGCAGCACTTTGAAAATCACGTGGCGAATGTCACCGCCCATGGCGAGGATCGCTTCGATACGGCCCTTGTCGACTTCGTCCAAAGCGTTCTCGACGATACGGGCGAAAAACGGAAACGCGCCGATGGTGATCGGTACCACGGCGGCGGTGCTGCCCAGCGTCGTGCCGACCACCAGCCGGGTCAGCGGAATCAGAGCAATCAGCATGACCACGAACGGCAACGAACGGCCGAGGTTGACCACGCTGCTCAGCGCCGCGTTGAAGCGCGGCATCGGGTACAGCCCGGTGCGGCGGCTGATGAACAGCAACACGCCCAGCGGCAGGCCGATCAATAGCGTGAACAACCCGGCGAGCAAGACCATGTACAGGGTTTCACCGGTGGCGTTGAACACCAGTTGGAGGATTTCATTCCAGTCGATGCTGCGGTTCATGAGTGCGCCGCCCTTACGCCGTATTGCTTGAGGAAGCTCAGCCCCGGCGAGTCATGGCCTAGGGGCAATCCGCAGGCAGGACGCAGCGAGCTGCCGAGCGGGGATTGCGCATCAGCCAACAGCCGAGGCACTGGCCCGGACTCGACCAGGCGTCCATTGGCCATGAACGCTGCGTGATCGCAGATCGATTTGACCACGTCCAGTTCGTGGGTGATCAGCACGATGGTCAGGCCCAGTTGCCGGTTGATGTCGCGCAGCAGTTCAAGGATCGACGCGGTGGTTTCCGGGTCGAGGGCACTGGTGGCTTCGTCCGACAGCAGATACGCCGGCTCCGCCGCCAAGGCTCGGGCGATGCCGACCCGCTGCTTCTGGCCACCGGACAATTGCGAGGGAAAAGCTTGCGCCTTGTCGCTCAAGCCGACCAGTTCCAGCAGCTCGCGAACCCGCACATGCCGCCACGGTTTGCCGACGTTGGCAATCTCCAGCGGCACGGCGATGTTGTCGAAGACGTTGCGCGAATGCAGCAGATTGAAACCCTGGAAGATCATGCCGATGCGCTGGCGTTGTCGGCGCAGGTCGCTGTCGGACAGGGTCAGCAGGTCGACACCATCAATCAGAATCCTTCCGCTGTCCGGTCGTTCGAGCAGGTTGAGGCAACGCAGCAGCGTCGATTTACCCGCCCCGCTACGCCCGAGAATCCCGTAAACCGCACCGTCAGGAATGCTCAGCGACACTTGGTCCAGCGCCGGTGCCGACGCTGAGGGATAGGTCTTGCTCAACTGCTCGACGATGATCATGGCTTGCCGCCCGCCACCGGGATCACCGAACCGGCAAAGTGCTCGGTGATGTACTTGGCGACTTCCGGCGAGGTCAGGTCTTTAGCCAATTGCGCAATGCGTGGATCGTTCTGCAGTTTCGGCGTGGTCACCAGAATGTTCGCGTAGGGATTGTGCTCGGCCTTTTCCAGGCCCAGCGCGTCCTTGGCCGGCACCAGTCCGGCGTCCAGCGCGTAGTTGCCATTGATCACCGCCAGATCGACGTCGTCCAGCGAGCGTGGAATCTGCGGTGATTCGATTTCAAGAATTTTCAGCTGTTTCGGGTTTTCGGCGATGTCCTTGGGCGTTGCCTGATCGGCAGCCGGATCGTTGAAGCCGGGTTTGAGTTTGATCAGGCCGTTGTCCTGCAACAGGTACAGTGCGCGGCTCAGATTAGTGACGTTATTGGGCACGGCGATGGTGCCTTTAACCGGCACGTCGGCGAAGCTTTTGTGACGGTGCGAGTAGATGCCCAAGGGCTCGATGTGCACCGTGGCGGCCACTGCAAGTTTTTCACCGAGGGCCTGTTCCTGGGATTTCAGGTACGGCAGATGCTGGAAGTAATTGGCATCGACATCGCCATGCACCAACAGCTCGTTGGAGTTCACGCCGTTGGGGATTTCAATGACCTTGAGGTTGAGTTGCGGATCAATTTTCTGGATGTACGCGAGGATCTGCGCGTGGGGCACCGGATCGGCCGCAACGCGCAGCGGTTCCAGCGCTTGAGCACCGAACGAAGTCACCAGTGCGCCGAGGACGGCCAGGGTCAAACCTGCTTTTTTCAACATAACGAATGTCCTTGAGCGAGTGATCAATCAGGCGGTTTTGCGCGCAGGGGCTGGCGGCAATAGCGCATCGGCATAAAAACGCTGGGCGACATCGGGATGTGAGCGCAAACGACCCTTGAGGTAGTTCCAGCCAACATCGCGAAACAATGGATTCAGCGGATCACTTGCCGGCCCGCGTGCCTCACGCAACAGCGCGGTGGGCAATGGGTAAAGCGGCACCGTGGCGTCGAGTTGTGCACCGAGGAAGAAGGCGATGGACAGGCGCTCGCTGCCGGCCGGTGGTGAAACCACGCGATGCACCGTGGCGCGCAGATAACCGTTGGTGGCCAGTTCAAGCAATTCGCCGATGTTCACCACCAAGGTGTTTTCGCGGGGCAATGCGTCGATCCAGCGGCCCTCTTCGATTTCGACTTGCAGGCCAGCCTGTTGGTCTTGCAGCAGGAAGCTGAGGAAACCGGAATCCTTGTGCGCACCGACGCCTTGATGGCTGGCCTCGCTCGCCTGGCCGGGATAGCGCATCAACTTGATGTGTTCGTTGGGTTTGTCGCCGTAGAGCTGATCAAAAGCGTCTGCTCTTAGCGACAGCGCCTGAGCGAACGCCCGCAGCAGGCGCAACGACATGCGCGTCATCGCCTGTTGCCATTCGAGCAGCAGCGGTTTCAGTTCTGGCAATGCCGCCGGCCATTGGTTGGGGCCTTGCAGCCGAGCCCACAATGGGCTGTCCGGGTCTGAGGGCAGGACCTCGCGTTCCGCGCCCAGATCAAACTGCTCACGCTGATCGGGCTGACCGCGAGTGATCTCCGAGGCGGCGCGGTTGTAGCCGCGAAAGTGCGCTGAGTTGATCATGCCGACGGCGGTTTTCTCGCTGTCGGGCAAGGCGAAAAATTGCCGGGCGTGAGCCTGCACCTGCTGGAGCAAGGCACTGTCGATGCCATGGCCGGTGAGATAGAAGAACCCGACATCTCGGGCGGCGTGGCGCAGGCTTTCAAGAAACTCGTAACGCTGTGGCGCCGTGCCTTCAAACAGCGAAAGGTCGAGCGTTGGTAATGCGGTGATGTCGAGGGTATGCGGCATGATTCACTCCCGTGTGAACCAAACCTGAAGAGCCTTTGATCGATTCAGCGTGCGCCGTCATGGCAATCGGGGGTCTATCGGTTTGATGCGTTGATTCGTCGTTGAGGACAAAACTAAACGATCTTAAAAACAGCGGGCCAATATCTTTTTTGCATTACCTTAGTCTGTACGCGCTCATCCCTGTAGGAGCCGCCGAAGGCTGCGATCTTTTGACCTGGATTCTAAACAGACAAGATCAAAAGATCGCAGCCTCCGGCAGCTCCTACAGGATGGAGGTAAGTGCGGGTCAGGTGTTTTAAGGTTCGCGACCAAGGTTTGGCGGGCGGTGATCGGCCACCTTCAAGGTTTTCAGGCGCGTGCGGCAGAAATCCGGAAACGAAAAGACATACTCACCCGCATATTGTCCTTGTGGCACCTGATCGCTACCCCTTATAAGAGCAGCTTTTCAGCCTCGAAACAAAAGGACACGAAAGCATGAGCGACGCCTGGAACGAAGGTTATTTCACGGACGAAGGCTACACCTACAGCTATAGCCGGGAAATCAATCCTGTGTTCCAGCGCTACTGCTTGTTGTTGCGCGGGTTTGCCACCCTGGAATCGGCTGAGAGCTATCACTGCGAGCTGGGCTTTGGCCAAGGCGTTTCGATCAATATCCATGCCGCGGCCAACCCGGGTTCCTGGGTCGGCACCGATTTCACGCCCTCTCAGGCCGCCCACGCCAGCACCCTCGCCAGCGAATGGAACAGCGACGCGCGACTGTATGACGACAGTTTCGAGCAATTGCTGGCCCGCGATGATTTGCCCCAATTCGACAGCATCAGCCTGCATGGCATCTGGACCTGGGTCAGTCGCGACAACCAGAAACTCATCGTCGAGTTTGCCCGTCGGCATCTCAAACCCGGCGGGATGCTGTACGTGAGCTATAACTGCTTCCCCGGCTGGTCGCCTGCGGCGCCGCTGCGCAATCTGTTCAGCCTGCACGATCGCTTCGCCAAGTCGGCATCTGCCGGCCCGGATCAACGCATCGATGCCGCGCTGCAATTTTCCGAAGCGTTGCTGGCCGCCAACCCCAACTACGCCAGCAGCGTGCCGAACCTCGACGCCAAACTGCAGAGCATCAAGGGGCAGAATCGTCAGTACATCGCCCATGAATATTTCAATCGCAGCTGGGACTGCATGTATTTCACCGACGTCGTCGATGCCATGGCCCCGGCCAAACTCGACTACGTCACCACTGCTGTGCCGCTGGATTCGGTCGACCCGCTCAACCTCAGGGCCGATGGCATGGACTTTCTGGAAGGGATCGAACATCCGATCATGCGTGAGCAGGCGCGTGACTATTTCGTCAACCAGAGCTTCCGTCGTGACCTCTACGTGCGCGGCTCAACCCGGCTGTCCTCTGCGGAACAGCGCCAGGGCTTGTTCAATACTCGTTTCATCTTGCTGCAAGCAGCAGAAAGCGTCCCTCTGCATGTCCGCGGCCCTGCGGGCGAAGCCTCGCTGCAGAGCGAAATCTACGGCCCGGTACTGCAAGCGCTGGCAGCCAACGACTACGCGCCGAAAACCTTGCGCCAGTTGGCCAACGCAGCATCTGCGCTGCCTTATGACGACGTATTGCAGGCCCTCAACGTTCTGATCGGACTGAATGCTGTCGCCCCTTGCCAGAGCGTCGCGGCGGAAAACCAGGTGCGGGCTCGATGCAACGAGCTCAATTTGTTGCTGTGCTCGCGCTCGTTGTTGAGCGACAAGATTCAGGTGCTGGCCAGCCCGGTTACCGGCGGCGGCGTCACCGTCAGCCGCTTCGAACAACTGTTCCTGATATCGATCAAGCAAGGTCAACAGCACCCGGCAGAATGGGCGCAACTGGCGTGGGCGATCCTCGGCGAACAAGGCGAAGTCCTCGTCAAGGATGGCAAGCCGCTGATGACCGCCGAAGAAAACATCGAGGAATTCACTGCACGTGCTCAGGTGTTTGCCGAGAAATCGCTGGTGATTCTCAAGGCGTTGGGTATTGCTTGATCCGGTGACAAGACGGGTGGCGCTCGCCGTCACCCGTCTTGTCACCGCGAGCGCGTGTTGCCTTCGGCTTTTAGCCACTCACTGGCGACAAAACCGTGCCCGCACAGGTCGCAGTAAAAACCGTCGACCAGTTGCTCAAGTGGCGAGTCTTTCAAGCGCTCATATTGCTCGTCCCCAGTCATTTGCACTTGGCCAACACCACCTGACACGTACCCGGCGTACCCCGGAGCGTCCGGCATAACGCATGCAGTTGGCCATGGATTTTTGCCGGGCCATGTTCAGACTGGAACCCCAGGCGAGGCCACCTTCTCCGACCGTCGGCAGCGCTTTGGCGTAGCAACTGTCGCCGACGCCCGAGGGTGGATAGTGTTTGCGGTTTGAGCAGCCGGAAGTGAGCGTCAGGCTGAAGGCGATCAGGATGGGCAGGAGCCATAGCGAGTGTCGGCCTTTTTGTGTTCCGATCATCGCGGGGCTCCTGTCATAAGAGGGTCGTGGCCTATTCAGTCTAGCGGGTATGAGAGGCGTTCAGGCTTCTGCCGTTGGTCGATAACGCCCCCGCACCTGCAATTTTTTTGATTTTAAACACTCACGTTTAAATGAAACGCCAAGACACGTAATCAGGCTACACGACCTTGCGTAATTGCCTACAGCTACGCCAGAATCCGCCGGCTTGTGCGCCTTGAGGTCGGGTTCTATTGTGGTGCGGTCGCTGACGAATCAGCGATCGGGTTTAGCGATCCGGCACCTTACAGACGCAACATGCCCAGCCTCAATTGCAGTTTTTGTCGATCTGCACTTGGCGTCATGGTGGCTGTGCGTGGGAGACCTTCGGGTCTACCCGGGGTTTCTGTGACCCGGATCGCTAACCTGCGTACAGCCGCCACCTTTACTTGTTTAGCGATGAGCCGTGGCGGCTAAATAAAACGAAGAACTGCTGACTGATGCCAGTGAAACGCTCGCTTCGGCCAAAACCATTGCTCAGGACGTCGCCAGTCTGCTGCCCCGTCACAGCGTCGGGCGCTGCTGGGCATTGCGCAACTGATCATGCTCGGGGAGCTGGGAGTGAATCGGGTGCTGGATAATCAGCAGATGCCGGATTGACACCAACTCCCTCACCACAGTGATTGTGTAGGAGCTGCCGCAGGCTGCGATCTGTTGATCTTGAGCTTGAAAAAACAAGATCAAAAGATCGCAGCCTGCGGCAGCTCCTACAGGGATGTGGCCTGACGGTATTGGCGTGGGGTGAAGCCGGTCGAGGCTTTGAACTGGCGGGTGAAGGCGCTGTGATCGGTGTAGCCGCATTGCAGTGCCACGTCGGTGATCGGCAGGTCGGTGTGCAGCAATCGATGGGCGTGTTCCAGGCGCACTTTCTGGATCATTTGCCGGGGCGTCAGGTGGAACACCCGTTTGCAGTAGCGCTCCAGTTGCGCGACGGAAATACCGGCGATGCGCGTCAGTTCGCCCAGTGTGACGCGGCGGTTGAAATGGTTGCGAATGTACTCGTCGACCGCCGCCAGGCGCTGGAAGGCCGGATGGGTTTCGCTGGCTGACTGCACATCTACGGAGATACCCGCCAAGCCGATGATCTGACCCTCACGGTTATACAGCGGCTGCTTGTGGGTCAGGCACCAGCCCGGTTCGCGACTGCCGTACAGATGCAGTTCGAGCTGATCCTCCAGCACAAACCCTTCTTCCAGCACTTTGCGATCCTGCTCGGTGTAGCCCGGCCCCAACTGCGCCGGGAACACTTGCGCGCTGGTTTTGCCGAGCAGCGGGCGCAAATCCTTTAAGCCACAACGCTGCACCAGTGTGCGGTTGGCCAGCACATATCGGGCCTGCATATCCTTGATGAAAATCGCTGCATTGGGGATCACGTCGAGCATCGGCAACAGCAGCGCGGCGCCGGCCACCAGCGCTTCGAGGGTCTGCGGACGATTGCCGTCAGTGCCTTGGGACAGAATCGAAAACGCGCCCTGCATCAAAGATCTCCCCTGTAATTGGTCAAGCCAGGTGCCCGCCCGCGCGGCATTCGCCAGCAGATTGCAACATCGTCGAAGGCGTGTCGAGGGCCGCGTTTGTTCTAGGCAATTGTGCTGATTTCGTCATCGATCTCGCGGCAAAACATCAATCGCAGCCCTCTCGATCAGTTCAAAGTCTGGCCCCAGTGACACCACAACTGCCTATCCAATAACTCACAAGAAGGCGATGCCATGTCAGGCCAAGGCAAGTTCAAAAAACAGCTTTCACTGATCGACCTCACATTTATCGGACTGGGTGCCATCTTCGGCTCCGGCTGGTTGTTCGCGGCCAGTCATGTGTCCGCCATCGCCGGGCCGGCAGGGATTTTTTCCTGGTTGCTGGGTGGCTTCGCGGTGTTGTTGCTGGGCATCGTTTACTGCGAATTGGGCGCGGCATTACCACGTGCCGGCGGCGTGGTGCGCTATCCGGTTTACTCCCATGGGCCGCTGCTCGGTTACCTGATGGGATTCATCACACTGATCGCGTTTTCCAGTCTGGTGGCGATCGAAGTGGTTGCCTCGCGCCAATACGCAGCGGCGTGGTTCCCAGGCCTGACCAAGGCCGGCAGCGGCGACCCGACCATTCTCGGCTGGCTGGTGCAGTTCGGCCTGCTCTGTGTGTTTTTCCTGCTCAACTACCGCAGCGTGAAGACCTTCGCCAAGGCCAACAACCTGGTGAGTGTTTTCAAGTTCATCGTGCCGCTGCTGGTGATTGGCGTGCTGTTTACCTTCTTCAAACCGGAAAATTTCCAGGTGCAGGGTTTTGCGCCGTTCGGCCTCTCCGGTGTGGAGATGGCGGTGTCGGCGGGCGGCGTCATCTTCGCTTATCTGGGGCTGACGCCGATCATCTCCGTGGCCAGTGAAGTGAAGAATCCGCAGCGCACCATTCCCATTGCGCTGATCCTCTCGGTGCTGTTGTCGACACTGATCTACGTACTGCTGCAAATGGCTTTCCTCGGCAGCATCCCGACGGAAATGCTCGCCAACGGCTGGGCCGGTATCAGCAAGGAATTTGCCCTGCCATACCGCGACATCGCACTGGCGCTGGGCGTCGGTTGGCTGGCCTATCTGGTGGTGGCCGACGCGGTGATCTCACCAAGCGGCTGCGGCAACATCTACATGAACGCGACCCCGCGGGTGATTTACGGTTGGGCGCAAACCGGCACGTTTTTCAAGGTGTTCACCCGCATCGACGAGAAGTCCGGCATTCCGCGTCCGGCGCTGTGGCTGACCTTCGCCCTGTCGGTGTTCTGGACCCTGCCCTTCCCGTCGTGGGAGGCGCTGATCAACGTGGTCTCCGCCGCGCTGGTATTGAGCTACGCCGTGGCCCCGGTGTCGGTTGCCGCGCTGCGCCGCAATGCGCCAGACATGCCGCGCCCGTTCCGGGTCAAGTGCATGGGCGTGCTCGGGCCGGTGTCATTCATCATCGCCGCGTTGATCGTCTACTGGTCGGGCTGGAGCACGGTGTCCTGGCTTCTTGGCCTGCAAATCCTGATGTTCGTGGTGTACCTGCTATGTGGCCGCTGGGTGCCGACCGCGCACCTCAATCTGGCCAGCCAGGTGCGCTCGTCAGCGTGGTTGATCGCCTTCTACGCGGTGACCATCGTGCTGTCGAAACTCGGCACCTTTGGTGGTCTGGGCATTCTCACCCACCCGTTCGACACCCTCGTCGTGGCGGCTTTCGCGACCGGTATTTATTACTGGGGTGCGGCGACCGGCGTGCCGGCGCACCTGCTGCGCCTTGAGGACGACGATGAAGAAAGCGAAGTCGCCTCCCCCGCCACCAACGTGACGGCGCGCCCTGCCGGCGCCTACTGAAATGACCCAACGGGACTTATTCATGAAACGAGTACACGTCATTGATTCCCACACCGGCGGCGAACCGACGCGCCTGGTAATGAACGGCTTCCCGTCACTGTCCGGCCGGACCATCGCCGAGCAACGCGATGCCTTGCGCACTGAGCACGATGCATGGCGCCGCGCCTGCCTGCTGGAGCCGCGTGGCAACGACGTGCTGGTCGGCGCGCTGTATTGCCAGCCGGTCTCGCCCGATGCCACGTGCGGGGTGATTTTCTTCAACAACGCCGGTTATCTGGGCATGTGCGGCCACGGCACCATTGGTTTGATCAACTCGTTGCAGTACCTCGGCCAGATTGCGCCGGGCGAGCACAAGATCGACACGCCGGTCGGCACGGTCAGCGCCACCCTGCATGACGACGGTAGCGTCACGCTGGGCAACGTGCCCGCCTACCGCCACCGCAAGCAGGTACCGGTGGACGTGCCGGGATTCGGCCGTGTGTTCGGTGATATCGCCTATGGCGGCAACTGGTTTTTCCTCGTCTCCGAGCACGGCCAGACGCTGAGCATGGACAACGTCGAGCACCTCACGGCGTACACCTGGGCGATGCTCAAAGCTCTCGAAGATCAGGGCATTTGCGGCGAAGACGGCGCGGTAATCGACCACATCGAACTGTTCGCCGACGACGCCCATGCCGACAGCCGCAACTTCGTCATGTGCCCCGGCAAGGCCTACGACCGCTCGCCTTGCGGCACCGGCACCAGCGCCAAACTCGCCTGCCTGGCCGCCGACGACAAGCTGCAACCCGGCGAGCGCTGGGTGCAGGCGAGCATCACCGGCAGCCAGTTCGAAGGTCGCTTCGAATGGGAGGGCGAACGCATTCGTCCCTACATCACCGGCCGCGCCTACATGACCGCCGACAGCACCTTGCTGATCGACGAAACAGACCCGTTTGCGTGGGGCATCTGAGCCGCCGCGCCAACTTTTCACCGCAATTTGAATGATGTGCCAAGGAGTTAAAACAATGAGCGACAACATCTTCACCGGTTGCATGCCGGCCCTGATGACCCCGTGCACCGCCGAGCGCAAACCGGACTTCGATGCACTGGTGGCCAAGGGTCGCGAATTGATCGATATCGGCATGAGCGCCGTGGTCTATTGCGGCTCCATGGGCGACTGGCCGTTGCTCACCGAAGCCGAGCGTCAGGAGGGCGTAGCGCGCCTGGTCGCCGCCGGCATTCCAACGATTGTCGGTACCGGCGCGGTGAATACGCGTGAAGCGGTTGCCCATGCCGCGCACGCGGCGAAAGTCGGCGCGCAAGGCTTGATGGTGATTCCGCGTGTGCTGTCCCGAGGCGCTTCGGCCTCCGCGCAAAAAGCCCACTTTGCGGCGATTCTGCAAGCCGCACCGAACCTGCCGGCGGTGATCTACAACAGCCCTTACTACGGCTTCGCGACCCGCGCCGACCTGTTCTTCGAACTGCGCCGCGAGTACCCGAACCTGATCGGTTTCAAAGAATTTGGCGGTGGCGCCGACCTGCGCTACGCCGCCGAAAACATCACATCCAAGGACGATGACGTGACGCTGATGGTCGGCGTCGACACGCAAGTGGTGCACGGTTTCGTCAACTGCAACGCCACTGGCGCGATCACCGGCATTGGCAATGCCCTGCCGCGCGAAGTCCTGCAACTGGTGGCGCTGAGCAAGAAGGCGGCCCAAGGTGATGCGCAGGCCCGCCGTCAGGCGCGCGAGCTGGAATCAGCGTTGGCGGTGCTGTCGTCGTTCGATGAAGGCTGCGATCTGGTGCTGTATTACAAGCATTTGATGGTGCTCAACGGCGACAAGGAATACACCCTGCACTTCAACGAGACCGATGCGTTGAGCGACTCGCAACGTCGTTATGCCGAGAAGCAGTATTCGCTGTTCCGTCACTGGTACGAGAACTGGTCGGCGGAGCAAAACTTCGCCTGATCGCTTCAGCTCTCCCTGCCGTGAATCTCGCCGATTCACGGCGGGCACTACTTTCTTCATCAGGAATACACCATGACTCTGACGGGCCACATGCTGATCGGGCAGAACTCTGTCGCAGGCAATCGCCAAGCCATTCGCGGGATCAACCCGGCCACGGATACCGCACTGGAACCGGCGTATGCCGGCGGAGCGGCCGAGCATGTCGACCAAGCCTGCGCTTTGGCCTGGACAGCGTTCGACGCTTATCGCGAGACAACCCTGAATGTCCGCGCTGAATTTCTTGAAAGCATTGCCGTGGAAATAGAAGCCCTCGGTGATGAGCTGATTGATCGTGCCATGGCCGAAACCGGTCTGCCGCGCCTGCGTTTGCTGGGTGAAAGAGGTCGTACCTGCCAGCAACTGCGGATGTTTGCTCGCACCGTTCGGGCCGGAGAATGGCTGGACGTTCGCGTCGATGCTGCGCAACCGCAACGCCAGCCGATGCCGCGCTCGGATTTGCGTCAGCGCCAGATTGCGCTGGGGCCGGTGGTGGTGTTTGGCGCGAGCAATTTCCCGTTGGCGTTTTCCGTCGCGGGCGGTGACACCGCATCGGCACTGGCGGCTGGTTGCCCGGTGATCGTCAAGGCACACGGTGCGCATCCCGGCACCAGTGAACTGGTTGGCCGCGCAGTGGCTCGGGCGGTGAACACCTGTGGTTTGCCGGAAGGTGTGTTTTCGCTGTTGTACGGTTCCGGGCGCGAAGTGGGCATTGCGCTGGTCAGCGACCCACGCATCAAAGCCGTCGGTTTTACCGGCTCGCGCAGTGGTGGTCTGGCGTTGATTGCAGCAGCGCAGGCACGGCCCGAGCCGATTCCGGTGTACGCGGAAATGAGTTCGATCAATCCGGTGTTGCTGTTCCCCGCCGCACTGCGCAATCGTGGTCAAGCGTTGGCTGAAGGATTTGTCGCCTCGCTGACCCTCGGTGCCGGGCAGTTCTGCACCAATCCAGGTTTGCTGATCGCTCGCAAGGGGCCGGCGCTGGACACCTTTATCGCGGCAGTTGCCGAACGGGTTCTCGGCAGCCCGGCGCAGACTATGCTCACCCCGGGGATTTTCAACGCCTATGAATCGGCGGTGAATGCACTGGCCGAGAATCCTCGGGCGCAGGTGGCTGCCAGCGGCCAGTTGGGTAGCGGCCCGAACCAATGTCAGGCCCATGTATTCGTCACCGAAGCCGTCGATTTTCTTGCAGATCATCATCTGCAAGGCGAGGCGTTTGGCGCCGCCTCGCTGGTCGTGCAATGCGCCAGTGACGAGGAGATCAGGCAAGTCACCGAACATCTGGAAGGCCAATTGACCGCCACCCTGCACATTGACGATGAAGATCTTCAGCAAGCCCGAGCCTTGCTGCCGATACTGGAACGCAAGGCCGGTCGCCTGTTGGTCAACGGCTGGCCGACTGGCGTGGAAGTCTGCGATGCCATGGTGCACGGTGGGCCCTTCCCGGCAACTTCAGACTCGCGCACGACGTCGGTGGGCACCGCGGCAATCCTGCGTTTCCTGCGTCCGGTGTGCTATCAGGATTTCCCCGACAGTTTGTTGCCCAGCGCACTGAAACACAGCAACCCCTTGCACTTGAGTCGCCTGCTCGATGGGCACAGGGAAGCCCTGAACAATGGTGAATAACGTCTCCTATGACATCGCGGTGGTCGGCGCCGGCATCATCGGCGTCGCCTGCGCACTGCGCCTCGCGCGCCAGGGTTTGCGCGTGGTCGTCATCGATCAACAAGCACCCGGCCACGGCGCCTCGTTCGGCAACGCCGGGCATTTGGCGACCGAGCAGGTGTTTCCGATCGCCGATGCATCGATCCTCAAGCGCCTGCCGGCGATGCTGCTCGACCCGATGGGCCCATTGCGACTGGACTGGAAATACCTGCCCCGCGCCCTGCCGTGGTTCACGCGGCTGCTGCTGAACCTACGGCCGGAGCCGTTTCAGAGAACTGTTGCGGGGTTGCGCGCACTCAACGAAAGCAGCCTGGATGCTTGGCAGCGCTTGCTCGCGGACATCGCGCGGCCTGATCTGCTCAAGGTCGACGGTTCATTGCTGGTGTTCGAACGTCCCGAATCGCGTCAGGCCCTCGACGCATTGCAAGCTCGATTGCGTCAGCAGGAAGTGCCCGTCGATTACTGGCAGGCCAAGGCCATTCAGGAAACTGCGCCGCAACTCAGCGAGCAGATACAGGGCGGTTTGTTCTTCCCGCGCACCGGCCACTTCATTGACCCATATCGCGTGGTGTGTGAACTGGTCGAAGCGGCAAGGGCGAGCGGCGTGAGTTTTGTCCAGCAGCCGGTCAAGGGTGGCCATGTGCAGGAGCACGGCGTTTCGTTGATCACCGGCAACGGTGGCTTGTTGGCTAAACGCGTGCTGATTGCCTGTGGTGCCCATTCGGCAAAACTCACCGCCGCGCTGACCGGCAAGCAAGTCCCGCTGGACACCGAGCGCGGTTATCACCTGATGCTGCCACAGGAACATGATCGCCTGCCCTTCCCCGTCACTTCGCTGGAGCGCAAGTTCATCATGACGCCAATGTCCGAAGGCTTGCGGCTGGCGGGCACGGTCGAATTCGCCGGGCTGGAGAAACCACCGAGTATGGAGCGCGCGTGGCAGTTGCATCGGTTGAGTCAGGGCTTGTTTCGCCAGGATCTCAGCGCCGAAGCAGCGACACCGTGGATGGGCTTTCGCCCGTCGTTGCCGGATTCATTGCCGGTGATTGACCAAGTGTGTGGGGGCAAGGTGTTGCTTGCGTTTGGTCATCAGCATCTGGGGCTGACGCAGGCGGCGGTGACGGCGGAGATGGTGGTGGGGATGGTTTTTCCGATGGCTCAACAGGCATCTGGCCTGCCGGGTATCGAGCAGTACCGGCTGGATCGTTTCTGAAAGGATTTACTCGACAGAAGAAAAGCCTGTTTTCAGGGCAGGCTTTTCGCAAGTCTGCGTGGGAAGAGTCGGGATACTCCTACGTCAGGAAGGCATTAACCAATGTCGTTCGGTGCTCCATCCGAGAAACACTTTTCCTCCCTCAATTTTTTGCCGGTTAAAAGTCAGTCGATGCCCGGCTGCGGCAACACGCAACCCGACCATGGCCGGAAGAAACCTTTCCCGGAAGTCACACGATTGCGCTGCAAAGTGCGTTTCAAGCTTGTCGAGTGCTGAACGCAACGAGTCACCATCAAGCATCGACAGAAAAAACACCATTTGGCGCCAGGCATATGCGGTGTTTTTCAACATCACCAGACGTGCATGGTAAAGCTTGATTTGCATCTGTTGTCGCCTGCAAATCCACTCGAAGCACGTCAGCGCCAGCGCACTCATACGATGATGTAACAGCGTTTTCAGCTCGAGCTCACCTAACAGGAGCGCCAGGTTTTGCGTTGTCAGGATCTGTTGCTGTTCGATGATCGTCCCATTCGTCGCGGGGCTACATGTTCCAAACGTGGCGTTTGCACGCTGCGCGCACAGCTTGGCCAATGCATCCCTGTTGTTCGATTGTTGCCAGTGATTACTGCTGCGCTTTGATCTGCGCTGTTCGGGAAGGACGGCCAACAGATCCGTATCAATGTCGTAGTATCGGGCGTAAAGGGTTCCGGCAATCAGCTTGGCCGATTGTTTGGCTGCTCTCACGAACTTGTTGGAGAACTTGCCCATGAAAATGTCAGTTGCCACCTCTTCGACGAAAGGGAGATCGAGTTTCGCTGTTTCAGCCAGCGAGACAAATTCCTGCAGCAGCTTGTTGGGAAGAATCGCCTGAGGAAACGCTGAGAGGGTCAATACAGAAGCCTCGACCAATGCCCGTCTGGCACCCTCGATCGAAACATCGTTTGTCTCACGCTCGCATTCCACCGCCGCAACCCAAGGCAGTTCTGCAATTTTGACCTGACTTTGCAGGTTGATCAGCAACAAGGATCGGCGACGCCTGAACGCGCGATAGGTAGCGCCAACCAACATCTGCAGCGTTGTATCTCGATATCCGGCACTGCAGATTTCGGCCGTCATTGCTGGCAAAATCCGCGCAACGGTGTCTCCCGATGAGATCAGACCATGGTCAATCAATTCGGCGATAGTGCCTTTGCGGCAACGTTCGAGACGTAGGCGAACCGCAGGTGGAACGGGCGCGCCAACAGTTAACGCGTAGCGCTGCGCCTCTTTATCGGTGATAGGTTTCAGCAGGGGTGAAAAATCACTGATGCCGTCCGAATCCGGGTAACTGGCCAGACGCGCCGAGATAGCCTGGGCGATCAAATGATGCCCGGGAGCCGCCACGTGATCTCGCTGCTCTTTTCGCTTGATGGAATGTGTTTCGGATTCGGGATGGCCGTGCTTGACCACAAAGTCATCAACGATTCGTCGAATACGCCCGACTTGCCGCCCCGTCAGTGACGCGTGATCACGAGAGCACTGAGTGAGGAATGCAAACAACTCCACCGCCCGGCTCTTGGCGGTTGCCTTTCCGTGAAGTTCAGCATCACAGGTTTCAGCGAACTGCGTACCGAGTGCCATCGCGCGCTCGAACCAGCCGTCAGGATAGTATTTGCACGGCCAGCCTCCCTGATACGTCAGAAGAAAAAGCGAGACAGCAGCGTCGTAGAGCGGCAAGCGATTTTCAACTACATGTTTTTGCACCGCCAGATGCGGTTGAGCCCGTTGCGCAGCCAGTCGCTGGCTGACATTAGCCACGTTGAAAACATGAACTTCAGCCGTCGAGATCGGTGGCTCGTCAACGGTTGATGGATAGAAACGCAGACGATCAAAGAACGGCGCAATCTGCTCGATCAATGTTCGCGCTTCGTCGGCGCGCGAATGCCGCAGAAGCCATGACACTGTCAGCAGTGCGGCCTCTTCCGGTACATCGATTTGATAGTTGCCCTTCGCCAAGCACTGTTGCAGTGCCTCAATGCCGTCATCCGAGAGATGCCAGGCATTGAGGTCAAGTCGTTCATGGCCTGCACGAATGCCGGGGATCGACGCAGCGAGCTCGCACTCATAGGCAGTCAGATCGCCTCCGGCCAAGACTTGACCGGTAGCGAAACCGCCCGTGGCCACTTCCAGCGTGACCCATTCCGGCAACTCGGCAAACGGCACGCGTGAACCATACTGTGCGCTGCCCTGAATCAGATGTTCGAGAACCCGCTGCCAGCGCTCGATGCGACGGCGTGCTTGCGGGTCAGCGTTGCTCGGCAAAGCGCTCAACGCTCGAGAGAGTTGAAAAAACGCATAGCCAGCGTTTATGCCAACGCCTTCATCGAGCCCACTGTCGTGCCTGGACATACTTCCTTGTGACCCTTCGATGTGATGGGTCCGGGGGCTGGATTCGAACCAGCGCCCACCCGGTTAAGAGCCGAGTGTTCTACCGCTGAACTACCCCGGAGCAGAGGGCGCATTGTCGACTGGCGACTAAAAGATGTGAAGCGCCGTTTTGCAGTTTGTTGTAGCCAAACAATGCGCCGGCTCTTGATCCAGAGTGGACACCACCGCGACGACCCCGAGACTAATCGTAAAACGCCTCCACCATCACCCGACTCCCGACAAAGAAACTGTCCGCCACCAACCGCAGCGGCTGCAGATCCAGATCACTGGCTTTATCGCCAATCAACTGTTGAAAGTGCCGATACACCGCCGCGTATTCACCCTCCTCCGACACCGTTTGACGCACCCCATCAATACTCAACAGTGCCCCACCGTTATCCAGGCGCAGTGCCCCTTCAGCACAGCGAACCTCGATGCTCCACAGCTCATCGTGCCCGTGATCAAAATCAAATTCCGCTCGCACATCGAGTTGGCGCGCATCTGACATTTTGATCGACGCGGCAATCGGCGATTGGCAGTTGCTCGGTACGCGCAACTCAGCCGATTCGACAAACAGCGGCAATGCCAGCAGATGGGTGACGATTGATAAGGCGTTGATGCCCGGATCGAATACGCCGAGGCCACCGGGTTGCCAGATCCACGTCTGGCCGGGGTGCCATTTGCGCACGTCTTCTTTCCAGTCGATCTGCACGCTTTGCAGGGTGCGGCTGGCGAGCCAGTCACGGGCGGCGGCAATGCCCGGTGCGTAGCGTGAGTGCCAGGCGAACAAGGCGCTGACGCCTTGCTCCGAGGCCTGATCCACCAGCGCCATGGCCTCACCCAAGGTCGCGCACGGCGGCTTTTCGACCAGCACATGTTTGCCGGCGGCCAGCGCTTGTTGCACCAGTGCGAAGCGGCCCTGTGGCGGCGTGCAGAAGGCAATCGCATCAACCTGCGGGCCGTTTTCGAGCAACTCGCTCAGGGACTGAAAATTCTCTACGCCGGGGCAAGGCTTGCCTTGGGTGGCGACAGACACCAACTGGAATCCGGGATTGGCGTTGATCGCCGGGACGTGTTGATCCTGGGCGATTTTGCCGTAACCCACCAGACCGAGACGGATCGGTTGCATCAATGACTCCTGCTTTGATTTTGTTTTAGTCAGAACCGGCAGATTACCTGCAAACAGGGCGAGCGTCTGTCGGCGCAACGTCACAAGGTCTCGCAGGATCAGGCAAGGATTGCACAGGAATGCACTACTGCACGCGTGGGCAAAACCCCAAGAATGTTCCCACGACAAACCGATTGAGGACGTTCCCATGCTTGTACAAGCCTACGGTGCCCACGCTGGCGATAAACCCCTGGAACCCATGCAGATCGAGCGTCGCGCGCCGGCAGCCCATGACGTGCAGATCGATATCGCGTTCTGCGGCATCTGCCACTCGGACCTGCATCAGGTCCGCGCCGAATGGGCTGGCACGCAATTTCCTTGCGTTCCGGGTCACGAAATTGTTGGTCGCGTCTCGGCCGTCGGTGTGCACGTGGCGGATTACAAGGTTGGCGATCTGGTCGGTGTCGGTTGCATCGTCGACAGCTGCAAACACTGCGACGACTGCGAAAGCGGTCTGGAAAACTACTGCGACGGCATGATCGGTACCTACAACTTTCCGACCCCGGACGCACCGGGCTGGACGCTCGGCGGCTACGCACAAAACATCGTCGTGCACGAACGCTACGTGCTGCGCATCCGCCACCCCGAAGCGCAACTGGCGGCCGTTGCTCCACTGCTGTGCGCGGGTATCACTACCTACTCGCCGCTGCGTCACTGGAACGCCGGGCCGGGCAAGAAAGTCGGCGTGGTCGGCATCGGTGGCCTCGGTCATATGGGCATCAAACTGGCGCATGCCCTGGGCGCGCATGTCGTGGCCTTTACCACTTCCGAATCCAAGCGCGACGCGGCAAAAGCGTTGGGTGCCGATGAGGTAGTGGTGTCGCGCAATGCCGAGGAAATGGCCGTGCACGCGAAGAGTTTCGATTTGATCCTCAACACCGTCGCGGCACCGCACGATCTCGATGCCTTCCTCGTGCTGCTCAAGCGCGATGGCGCACTGACGCTGGTCGGCGCGCCGGCCACTTCGCATCCATCGCCGAACGTGTTCAACCTAATCATGAAGCGGCGCACGATTGCCGGGTCAATGATCGGCGGCATTGCCGAGACACAGGAGATGCTCGACTTCTGTGCCGAGCACGGCATCGTCTCGGACATCGAACTGATCCGCGCCGAGCAGATCAACGACGCCTACGAGCGCATGCTCAAGGGCGACGTGAAGTATCGCTTTGTGATCGACAACGCCACCCTCGCGGGCTGACCGCACAAGCCCTTTGGCAGCAAGGAGCTGCCAATGGGCAGACTCGATTCTGTCGCCGGGATTTGACATGCCCGGCGTTGCTCGACAAAGTCGCACCCCTTTTGCGGCCGCAAATGCCGCAGGTTTGTGTTGAGCAGGGGTTGCCGTTGAACGAACAGACATTGTCCATGCGCCTGGAGCGTGTGGCTGCGCACGTGCCAGCTGGCGCACGGCTGGCCGATATCGGCTCGGATCACGGCTATCTGCCGGTGGCACTGATGCGCCGGGGTGTCATTGCAGCTGCGGTGGCTGGCGAAGTGGCGTTGACGCCGTTCCGCTCGGCCGAACGCACCGTTCGCGAAAACGACCTGCACGATTACATCACGGTTCGCCAGGCCAATGGTCTGGCGGCGATCAAACCCGACGATGGCATCACCGTGATCACCGTCTGCGGCATGGGCGGCGAGACCATCCGTGACATCCTCGCCAGCGGTAAAGCTCACCTGAACGGCACCGAACGCCTGATCCTGCAACCCAACGGCGGCGAGCAACCGCTGCGCCAATGGCTGATGGATAACGGCTACCGCATCCTCTTCGAGGAAATCCTGCGCGAGAACCGCTTCGACTACGAAATCATCGTCGCCGAACGCGCCACAGCCGTGACCTACACCGACCAGGAACTGTACTTCGGCCCGTTGCAAATGCAGGCACGCAGCCCGGCGTTTCTGAGCAAATGGCAACACCGGCTGCATGAAAAGCAGAAGACGCTGGCCCAGTTCGCTCGGGCGCAGCAGGCTTTGCCAGAGGCGAAGGTGCAAGACGTGGCCCGGCAAGTACGATGGATCAGCGAAATGCTGGCCTGAGCCGGATAGAAACAGGCATTGCTCAGAGTATTCGCGCCAAGGTCGATATCAAGCGATTGAATGCGTTTGGGCTCTTTCCTGCTTGGCTCACTGCAACGTCTGGACTTACACGGTTTGTATGAGATCGCCATTCAGGACAATCAAGTCCATACGGTGTGTTGTCGATCTCGTAAACGTCATCCCCTCGGTAGATGCCCCATACCGACTCAGCCGCGAAGGGTGGGTAATCATCTTCGTCAGGCGTTAGCTTGAAAATAATCTTGTGAAAAACATCAGTCATATTCGTGCTCAAAGGATAGCTTTCACTGGTGGCGTGACGCTCTGCACTTTCAATCGGCAGACGATTCCGCTGCCGCCATCCAGACGTCTTCGTAGCCGTCTCTGTCGATAATGAACCTGGATCCTTCGGGCAGGAAAAGATACTTCAGCACTTCCGGCAACTCGTCGACCAAATGGCTTGCGTGCAGCGTTTGATAAAAATCAATGGCCGACGAGTGCTCACCGCAGTGAATGAACCAACTGACTGTGCCGCCCTCGGGTAAGGTGATTCTGCTCCCGTAAATCGGTGATTTGTGCAGAGTGTCCAGGGCAATGGCCACCATCGTCTCGGGAGGGTGTGGTGTCAGCGCATATTTGTCGCACACCTGCTGCTGCGAAGGGTCCGGCGTTACAGAATCAGCCTTTTGCATAAACAAGTCCCTGTTTCAAATTGGTTTGCCGGCCGACCAGAGCACGTTTTCCAACGGCGTGAACTGCATGCCTTTAAGCCCTGCCGCACGAGTTTTGAACCTAGCGGAACATATCAACGTATTACTTCCTGAAAGCAATCCTCAATCCAATGGGCAAGCACGGGTCTCTCAATGCTTCGCGCGGCGTCCGCCAAATAGACGGCCTCATCCGCACCCACGGTCAATCCATGCGCTAGAAGTATCTTCAGACCTTCAATTGCCTGCGCTTCTTCTCCCATATGGAAAACGGCTTGTCGCGCCGGGGTCAGACCGTTGTTTGCCACTGAGCCAACGCTTGCTCCAGCGTCGATCAATTGACTTGCACGCTCTATCGGGCCGAGTTTCAAAAGTGCCGACAACGTCGTAACGCCCGCGTCATCAGGGACGTCAATCAGGTTGTGGGTTTTGTACCAGCCGAGTACCCATGCGAAGACGGAATCATCACTTTCCAGCGCCGTGCGATGCAGCAAACTGCCACCGCCCAAGCTGTTTTTTTGAAAAAATCCACGTCATTTTCCGCAAGAAAATCGAGTGTCTTCACGTTTTCAGCGACGTAGAACAGCACGGGGATGTCGCTGTACGACTCGCGGTTTTTCATGTGTGGAAGTAAACGTTGCATTGCACTGCTATCTCCGCCAGCCAGCGCATCGCCGGCTTCATAAAGATCCACTAGCTGTTCTTCATCGATCATCGATTGCTCCGTAAGACCGCGATGTTATGGCAGCGCCCCTCGTTTAGGCAGACTTGACTTACCCGCCCCCGTCGTTTTATCGCCGAATGGGGTCCAAAGGCCGGCTCTGTGTTCTTGGCATTTGATACACCACATCACAAATGATGTACCTGAAACCCCATTTATCAACCCCCTGCAACTTCTTAAAGTTCTCTCCAACAGCAGCCCGTCAATCCGACAGGTTGGCCACTGGAGAGACTCAAATGCCTTTCATCAGCGTGCGCATCACTCGTGATGGCGTCACCCGCGAGCAGAAAGCCCAAGTGATCAAGGAGATCACGGAAACGATGGAACGGGTGCTCAACAAGGATCCGAAACTCACGCACATCGTCATCGAGGAAGTCGACACCGATAACTGGGGTTACGCCGGCATGACGACCACGGAGTACCGCAAACAGTTGTCGGACTCGCCATCATGAGCCGGGTGGTGAAAATCGATGTTGTCTCGGACGTCGTCTGCCCATGGTGCGCGCTTGGCGTTACTGCACTTGAGCAAGCGATCGAGAGTCTGGCGGGCGAAGTCGAGGTGGAACTGAGCTACAAGCCGTTCGAACTGAATCCGGACATGCCCGCGGCTGGCGAACCCGCTATCGAGCACATGATGCGCAAATACGGTCGCACCGCGGAGCAAGTGGCGCAGCGCAACGCGATGATCATTCAACGCGGTGAGGAGATCGGCTTTCGCTTCGACCTGGAAAAACGCAGTCATTTTTACAACACGTTCGATGCCCACCGTTTGCTGTTCTGGGCCTCGACACAGGGGCGCCAGCGCGCACTGAAAAAAGTCCTGTTGCGGGCTTACTTCACGGATGGAAAAAACCCGGATAACCGCCAGACGCTGGTGAATCAGGCCAAGGACGCGGGGCTCGATAGCCAGCGTGCAGAAGCCGTGCTGGCCTCGGCGGAGTTCACTCGCGAAGTCCGCGAACTTGAAGCGTTTTATCAGCAACGCGGCGTCCAGTCGGTCCCGGCGATGATCATCAACGACCGGCACCTCCTGTCCGGATCGCAATCGGTCGCTGATTACCGGCAAGCGCTGCTCCAGGCGGCGCAGGTTGTCGCTCACGTCTGACCCTTGAAAATCTGTTCACTCAATTCATCTCGATTACATGAGGAATCATCATGAGCACGTCCAATAAAGTCGTAGTGATTACCGGCGCATCTCACGGCATTGGCGCAGGCCTCGTCAAAGGCTTCCGTGAGCGCGGTTTTCAAGTGGTCGCGACATCCCGTTCAATCCAGCCGTCTACGGATCCGGACATTCTGACCGTCGCTGGCGACATCGCTGACCCTGCCACCGCCGAGCGCGTGATTCGCCAAGCCATGGCCCGTTTCGGTCGCATCGACACGCTGGTCAACAACGCGGGCATCTTTGTCGCGAAGCCATTCACCGAGTACAGCCAGGCGGATTACGCCCAGGTCGTGGCCACCAACATGAGCGGCTTTTTCCACATCTCGCAACTGGCGATTGCCGAGATGGAGAAGCACAACAGCGGCCACATCGTCAGCGTGACCACTAGTCTGGTTGACCATGCCATCGACGGCGTACCTTCAGTGCTGGCCTCGCTGACCAAGGGCGGCATCAACGCGGCAACCAAATCGCTGGCCATCGAATACGCCAAGCGCGGCATTCGGGTCAACGCCGTGTCGCCGGGCATCATCAAGACGCCGATGCATGGTGTGGAGACTCACGAAGCGTTGGGCAGCCTGCATCCGCTGGGTCATATGGGCGAGATTGACGACATCGTCCAAGCGATCCTCTATCTGGACAGCGCGAACTTCGTCACCGGTGAGATCCTGCACGTCGATGGCGGTCAGAGCGCCGGGCATTGATTGCTCGGTTGTCCCTGCATCAGGAAACGGCACTGTCGGGGTATACCGGCGGTGCCGTTTCATGTAGTAAACACCGGGATGAAATGTCCGTTGAGACTCGGTGTCCGCCTTTATGAAACGCCACTTTGATGACTTGCAGTTGGGCAGTATCGAACTCTTTTGCCTCGCCGCCGAGGCCGGCAGCTTCACCGCTGCCGCACAGCTAGCCGGGGTGACACCGGCAGCGGTGAGCCGATCGATTCTGCGTCTGGAGCAACGCCTCGGTTCGCGGCTTTTCGCCAGAACCACGCGCAGCATTCGGTTGACCGAGGCTGGGCGTAATTTTTTCGTCCAGTGCAGCCAGGCCCTGACTCAACTGGTCGAGGCGCAACAAGAAGTCATGGGCGCGCAAACGACCGCGTCGGGACGCTTGCGCATCAGTCTTCCAACCACTTACGGGCATCATCGCATTCTGCCGTTGCTGCCAGCATTTCGAGCGCTTTACCCCGAAGTCACAGTGGACATCCACTTGGGTAATCGCAATATCGATTTCGTCGCCGAGGGCTACGATCTGGCGATCCGTGTCCGCGCACAACCGGACTCGACGCTGATTGCACGCCTGCTTGAAGACGCCAGACTGGTGGTGGTGGCATCGCCCGACTATCTGCACAAAGCGGGCGCGCCGCAGACCCTGGAAGATCTGGCGCAGCACGAGTGCATCCAGTTCGAATTGCCCAGCAGCGGGCGGCGGATTTCCTGGCTGTTTCAGGAAGATGGCAAGGACCGAGAGGTGTTTTCCGACGGCGGTTACTCCTGCTCAGACGACGTGCTCGGCGGCGTAACCTTGGCCAAACATGGCGCGGGACTGTTCCAGACTTATAAATTCATTGTCGAACAGGAACTGGCGGACGGCCGCCTCGTAGAGGTGCTTCAAAACTATAGCGGTCGCTCAAGGCCTTACACCTTGCTGTACCCACACGGCCGCTATGTGCCGCAACACGTGCGCGCCTTCGTCGATTTCCTCCTGCAATACCGCGAGCAATGGGCGGCGCTTTAACGGCAAGTACGCCGGACACGACAGACCGATTGCGCTGGCTCTGGCGACACAGGTAGTATTGAGAGAGATTCTCACTAACATCTGGAAAGCCCACCAGTGCAATCTCCCCCGTCCAGCAAGCTGGGATTCTTTTTCAGCGACCATCACCGTTGGCTGCTGCAACACATCAATCGCCAGGTACGCAATCACGCGGACGCCGAGGACACTGCCGCCGATACGTTTTGCCAATTGCTGGTGGCTCGCGTCGATCCGGACTCCATCGAACAACCGCGCGCGTACCTGTCGACCATTGCGCGGCGGCTGATCTTCGACCGTCATCGCCGACGCAAACTGGAACTTGCTTACATTGAGCGGTTGTCTGCGTTGCCGGAGGTGCTGGTGCCCTCCCCCGAAGAACAACTGCAATTGATTGAAGCACTGGTCGCCATCGACCGGGCGATCGACGGTTTGCCATTGATCGTCAAAGCCACGTTCCTCTACAGCCAACTGGATGGCCTGAGCTACGTGGCGATTGCGCAAAAACTCGGGCTGTCGGAGCGCACGGTCAGCCGCTACATGAAACAGGCGTTGCGTCAGTGCTACCTGTGCGAAATGGCCTCATGAGCAAGCCGCGCCTCGATCCGGTCAGCGAGCAAGCCATCGACTGGATGGTCGCACTGCGCGCGGGTACGCCTGACGCCGCCCTGCAGGAGCGTTTCGACGCCTGGCTGGCGAGCGATCGTGCTCACCGTCAGGCGTGGGACAAACTGCACGAACGCCTTGGCGCTTCGTTCAATACGGTTCGCGCGCTGGATCGGCGCTTGCCCGGTCAGGCCGGCGAAGCCCGTCAGGTGTTATTGCAGCCAAACGCTTCGCGCCGCGACGCCTTGCGCGTGATTGCCGGCCTCGGCTTGCTTGGCGGCAGCCTGTGGCTTGGCAGCAAAAGCCATTTCGGTGAGTCGCTGCTGGCCGATCTGCACACCGGACGTGGCCAGCGTCAGAATTTCAATTTGAGCGATGGCAGCCGCCTGAGCCTCAACGCCGACAGCGCGGTGGATCTGCGTTTCGATGGCCAGCAACGCATGGTCATTCTGCGCCACGGCGAACTGGTGATCGACGTCGCACCCGACCCGAGCCGACCGCTGATCGTGCGCACTGCCGAAGGTGACATGCGCGCCTTGGGCACGCGCTTTCTCGTCGCTCAGGAGCAGGACGCCAGCCGTCTGGTGGTGTTGCAGCATTCAGTCGAAGCGCGGTTGTTTGACGGCACCACACAAATCGTCCGCGAAGGTCAGGCCGCGTTGCTCTCCTCGCGCAACATCACCTTTGCCCGCGACGACGAGCGTCGCCGAGCCGAATGGTTGAACGGCAGATTGAATGTGCTCGATGAGTCGCTGGAGCAAGTGGTCGATGCGCTACGCCCCTACCATCGCGGTTTTGTGCGCGTAGCACCTGAGGTGCGCGGTTTGCGCGTGCAGGGCGTGTTCCCGCTCGATGATCCCGAACGAACCTTCGGTGCCCTGGCCGAAACCCTGCCGATTCGTGTGGAACGCTACAGCCCGTGGCTGACGTTGATCGGCAAAAAATGAGCTCGAAAAAATATTTTATGAAAATCGTTCTTGTTTGTGTCCGGTTTTCATTTCTCATCCGACCTATCTCCTGACGCTTTTACAAAAACAGGAGAATGTTGTGTTCAACACGTGGCCCCGTAACCTTTCCGCTGCCGTTGCATTGGCAACGCTGTCGACTTCAGCGCTGGCGCAAGACCTGACGTTCAACCTGCCGGCAGGCCCTCTCGCCAGCACGCTCAATGCCATCGCCGGCCAGAGCGGGCAGATCATTTCGCTGGAGCCGGCACTGGTGCAGGGCAAACGTGCGCCGGCAGTGACCGGCCAAATGCCCGCTGAACAAGCCATGCAGAAAGCGTTGGCGGGCAGCGGTTTGCAGTTGCGCGTGACGGGGCAAGGCAATTTCAGCGTCGAGCCGGCCCGCGATAACAGTGCCGCCGTGCAATTGGACGCGACGAACATCGTCGAACGCAGCTTCGACGCCACCACCGAAGGCTCGGGCTCCTACGCCGCGCGTGCCGTGACCATCGGCAAAGGCACTCATACGCTGAAGGAAATTCCGCAGTCGATCACGGTAATGACCCGCAAACAGATGGATGACCAAGGCCTCACCGATCTCAAGGACGCGGCGAACAAAACCACAGGTCTGGTCGGTGTTCAGGGCGTGGGCAAAGGTATGATCCTCACCTCGCGCGGTTTTCAGATCGATGACTGGCAGTACGACGGCGTGCCGATCCCGCGCAACTTCTATGGCTTGGGCAACTGGGCGACGCAGGATCTGATTTTCTTCGATCGCCTGGAAATTCTCCGTGGCGCATCCGGCCTGCTGCAAGGCACCGGCAGCCCCGGCGGCGCGATCAATCTGGTGCGCAAACGCGGTCAGAATGCGCCGACCGTGACCATTACCGGCAAGGCCGGCTCCTGGGATCACTACGGCCTGCAACTGGATGCCGGTGGCCCGCTGAATTCATCGGGCACCGTACGCGGGCGCTTCGTTGCCGACGAAGACCAGAGCCAGTCGTTCGTCGATTACGAATGGAGCAAAACCCACTCGCTCTACGGCGCACTGGACTTCGATCTGCGCGACGACACTACGCTCGGTCTGGCCATCAGCAACTCTGATGGCGAGTCACGCCCGATGATCCGTGGCCTGCCTCGCTACTCCGACGGCAAGCCGTTGAATGTGCCGCGATCGACCTACGGCGGCGCGCGCTGGAACCATCTGGACATCGACGTCACCACGCTTTACGCCGATCTGGAGCACCGTTTCAACGACGATTGGGCATTCAAGGTCGGCGCAGTGCGCATGGATGAAACCAACAAGGGCAAAAGCCAGCGTCTGCAAACCAGCGGCGACGGTATCAACCCCGATGGCAGCGGCATTCAATACGCGGACTTCGTCACCGATTTCGACTCGACCAAACTCGGTCTCGACATGAATGTCACCGGCCACTTCGAAGCCTTGTCGATGGCCCACGAAGTGATGCTCGGCGGCAACTATTCCAAATACACGTCCGACGACAAATACGCTCGAACCTTTAACACCAACAGCACTGACACGATTTTCGACATCGACCATGACCGGCCGGACATCAGTTACGAAGGGCTACTGAACACACCGGGCGGCCAAGGAACGCCGAGCAAATACGACATTCGCCAAAAGGGCTTGTATGGCAGTTGGCGCGTAAAACCGATCGACTCGCTGACTCTGGTGCTGGGCTCGCGCGTCAGTTGGTTCGACTACAGCTACAAATACGCAACGCAAAGAGCCTTCAGCAATGTGGCGATCCCTCAACCGGAAAGCACCATGAACGAAACCGGCGAAGTCACACCGTATGCCGGTATCGTCTACGACTTGAGCCGCGAATGGGCGGTGTACGCCAGCTACACCGACGTGTTCGAGCCGCAGACCAACCGCACGGCGAGCGGCACGGCGCTCAAACCAGTGGTGGGCAGCAACTACGAAGTCGGCCTCAAGGGCGAATTGCTGGATGGCCGGGTGAATACCTCGCTGGCGCTGTTCCGCTACGACCAGGAGAACCGCGCCATCAACGACCTCGCGTCGGGCATGGTCTGCGACGGTTGGTATTGCTCCAATGCCGCCGGCAAAGTCCGCAGTCAGGGGATCGAAGCCGAGATCAGCGGCGAAGTCCTGAACAACCTGCAACTCTTCGCCGGCTACACCTACAACACCACCAAATACCTCGATGACCCGGACAACGAAGGCAAAGTCTTCAGCACCTGGACGCCGAAACACATGCTGCGGGTGTGGGGCGATTACCAGTTCAGCGGCGACTGGGAACGCGTCAGTACAGGCCTTGGTTTCACCACGCAAAGCCATACGCTGGGCTATGAACACACCTACGACGTGGCGGGTTATACCGTCTGGAGCGCTCGCCTCGGCTACCAGTTGAGCAAGGAAATCGGTCTGGCGGTGAACGCCAACAACCTGTTCGACAAGCGCTATTACGCCGCCGCGTACAACCAGCTCAATGGCAACAACAACTTCGGCGATCCGCGCAATGTGATGTTCAGCGTGAAGTACACGCCAGAGTTCTGAGGCGAGCTATCAACGCCGACCTGTCCGCCAGGTCGGCGCTGGGTAGCCATGCGCTCAGGCGCGCAGCAGTCGCCTGGTCATGGCCATCGACGTATTCAAGGATTGCCCCGTACGCTGCAACTTGTTCAGCAAACTGGCGCCCAACCACAGTTGGTACAAGGTTTCCGCCAGTTGCCGGGCATCGCCCTCGGGCAGGCTCTTTTCAGCCTGGCCCTGCTCGATGCATTCGGTGATGCGCGCCACCACTTGTTCGGCGCCATCACGCAAGGTGAGGCGCATCGACTCGGACAAGTCGGCGACTTCGGCACTGAGTTTCACCACCAGACATTCGTCGCCGTGACCTTCCAGGGTGCAGCGATCCTGCCAGCCCTGCCAGTAATCCATCAGCCGTTCATACGCCGTCAGCCCAGGCAACGTCAGGCGTTGCTGCATGTCCGCCAGATAGCCAACGAAGTAATCCGCAAGCAAGGCCTGGCCGTACAGCTCTTTGGATTTGAAGTAGTGATAGAACGAGCCCTTGGGCACGCCGGCGGTTTGCAGGATTTCGTTGAGGCCGACACTGGTGAACCCCTTCTCGGCCATCATCCGGTGGCCGGTGTCGAGCAAATGTTGGCGAGTATCGTCGTAGGTCGGTTTCATGGGGTGCTGATTACCAAACAATAGACCAGTCGTATATTTCACAGGATGGGAAGTTTGCCACACCTGCCGACGAAAAATCTTCCGATAAAAAAATACTAGACGACTGGTCTAATTGGAAACTATGCTGCGCCCCGACATGCAATCTTCCGGTGTCGCCGCTGCGCAAATCCGTTGCGCAGTGACGCCACTCGATCAACCCCAGGGTGCTCTATGAAAATCTTGATGGTTCTGACTTCCCACGATCAACTCGGCAACACCGGCAAGAAAACCGGCTTCTGGCTGGAAGAGTTCGCCGCCCCCTACTTCGCATTCAAGGATGCCGGCGCCGACGTCACGCTGGTTTCGCCAGCCGGTGGGCAGCCACCACTCGACCCGAAAAGCGATGAGCCCGACGCACAGACGGCTGAAACCGATCGCTTCCGCAATGACCCGGCCGCCCAACAGGCACTGGCCAACACCGGACGCCTGGCCGACGTCAGCGCTGATGATTTCGATGCGGTGTTTTACCCAGGTGGCCACGGCCCGCTGTGGGATCTGGCCGAAGACAAACACTCGATCGCCTTGATCGAAGCCTTCGACCGCAGCAACAAGCCACACGGTTTTGTCTGCCACGCACCGGGCGTATTGCGTCATGTGGTCGGGGCTGATGGCAAACCGTTGATTCAGCATCGCGAAGTCACCGGTTTCACCAATTCCGAAGAAGCGGCGGTCGGCCTGACGGATGTCGTGCCATTCCTGATCGAAGACGAGTTCCAGCGTCTCGGTGGCCGTTACTCGAAAGTCGCCGACTGGCAAGTGCATGTGGTCGCCGATGGGCAACTGGTCACCGGCCAGAACCCTGCCAGTTCCGCCGCCGTTGCCGAAAAACTGCTGAAAATGCTCGGCTGATTATTGGCGCAAGTTTCCGCGAATGACCTTTCACCCGAACGCCGTGTGCGCGTCGCACGGCGTTTTTTTCGCCCGAAAAATAGTCGACTGGTCTAATAAACCACAGACAAGGTACCCCATGAATAACAGCGCTTTCTTCACGCCCGCCACGCTGGGCCTGCACACCCTGAAAAACCGTATCGTCCTGCCGCCCCTGACCCGTCAGCGCAGCACACAGCCGGGCAACATCGCCAATGAATTGATGGCCGAGTATTACCAGCAGCGTGCCGGCGCCGGTTTGCTCGTCACCGAAGGCACGCAAATCGAACCGCGCGGCCAGGGTTACGCCTGGACGCCGGGCATTCATACCCCCGAGCAAATTGCCGGGTGGCGCAAAGTCACCGAGGCTGTGCACGCCGTCGACGGGGTGATTTTCGCCCAGCTCTGGCACGTCGGCCGCGTCTCCCACACCGCGTTGCAACCTGGCGGCGCAGCGCCGGTATCGGCCTCGGCCGTGGCCACCGACCGAGTCAGCGTGTTCATCGAAACCGCGCCGGGTGCCGGTGAATTGGTCGCGCCCTCCGCGCCTCGCGCACTGAGCACCGATGAAGTGCAGGACTTGATTCAGCTGTACATCCAGGCCGCACGCAACGCCATGGACGCCGGGTTCGACGGCATCGAACTGCATTGCGCCAATGGTTATCTGGTCAACCAGTTCATCTCCGCCCACAGCAATCTGCGCACCGATCAATACGGCGGTTCGCTGCACAATCGCCTGCGCTTTTTGCGTGAAGTGGTGGCCGGTGTCGCCGAATGCATCGGCAAAGAAAAAGTCGGCGTGCGTTTCGCGCCGTTGTTCACCACCACCGACGAAGCGCGGACGTATCTGGGCATGGTCGAGGAAGATCCGCACAGCACTTACATCGAAGCCATCAAAGTGCTGGAAGACGTCGGCATTGCTTACCTGTCCATCGCCGAAGCCGATTGGGACAACGCGCCAGCGATGCCACAAACCTTTCGTCAGGCCGTACGCGACACGTTCAGCGGCGCGATCATTTACGCCGGCCGCTACAACGCCGAATCGGGCGCGCAGTTGCTCGACTCAGGCCTGGCCGACTTTGTCGCGTTCGGCCGCCCGTTCATGGCCAACCCGGACCTGCCGGCGCGCATTGCCAATGACTGGCCATTGAATCCGCTGAACCCGGCGACGGTGTACGGCGGCAATGCCGAAGGCTATGTCGATTACCCGGCGTATCCCGGCTGATCAAAAAACCTATACAAAATCCTATTTCCGTACAACTATCTGAACAAAGACCCCTCGACCGCTGGCTAACTCTATTGCCTCTCATCAGGCTGAATCCGTTCGCATGAAAGCAACCCACCGGCTGTACCTGATCCTCGGCGATCAACTGTCGTTTGACCTCGCCTCGTTGCAGGGGCTCGATCGCGCAAGTGATGCGGTCTTGATGGTCGAGGTCATGGAGGAAGCGAGCCATGTGCCTCACCACCCGCAGAAGATCGTCCTGATCTTCAGCGCCATGCGCCATTTCGCCAAGGCGCTGCAGGCCCGAGGCGTACGCGTCGAGTACGTCACTCTGGAAGACCCGAATAACAGTGGATCGGTGCCGGCTGAATTGCGGCGCTGGCAGGCCCTCCTGCAACCGGCCGAACTGCACGTCACTGAGTGCGGCGACTGGCGCCTGGAGCAGTCTCTCAAGGAGTGCGGTGTAGCCATTGATTGGCACGCCGATACGCGTTTTCTGTGCAGTCGCGCCGAATTCAGCGCGTGGGCGGCCGGCAAAAAACAGCTGCGCATGGAGTTCTTCTACCGTGAGATGCGCCGCAAGAGCCGATTACTGATCAATGGCGACGGTACACCGGTCGGCGGTGCCTGGAACTTTGACGCGGAAAACCGCAAAGCCCTGCCCAAGGGCGTGAAAGCCCCCTACCCGGTCGGCTTTACCGCAGACGCCATTACCCGCGAAGTACTCGCGCTGGTCAAACAGCGCTTCAGTCACCACTACGGTGTCGTTGACGATTTCAACTATCCGGTTACCCACGCCGACGCTCAATCGTTATGGAATTACTTTCTGGATTACGGCCTGGCCGGATTCGGCGATTACCAGGACGCCATGGCCAACGATGAGCCGTTTCTGTTTCATGCACGCATCAGTGCTGCGCTGAATATCGGTCTGCTCGATCTGCGGCAGCTGTGCAGTGACGTCGAGTCGGCTTACTGGTCAGGCAGCATTGCGCTCAACGCCGCCGAGGGATTCATTCGGCAACTGATCGGCTGGCGCGAATACGTACGCGGTGTTTACTGGCTGAAGATGCCTGATTACGCCCAAGGCAATTCATTCGCCAACAGCAGGCCTTTGCCAGCGTTCTACTGGACTGGCGAAACGCAAATGAACTGCATGCGCCAGGCGATCAGTCAAAGCCTGAAACACGCCTACGCCCATCACATCCAGCGGCTCATGGTCACGGGTAACTTTGCCCTGCTTGCCGGCATCGCCCCGAGCCAGATCTGCGAGTGGTACCTGGCGATCTACATGGACGCTTTCGACTGGGTGGAACTGCCCAACACCCTCGGCATGGTCATGCACGCTGACGGTGGTTACCTCGGCTCCAAGCCTTATTGCGCCAGCGGCCAATACATCAATCGCATGTCTGATTACTGTCGCGGCTGCGCCTACAAGGTCAGCGAAAGCACCGCCGACAACGCCTGCCCGTTCAATGCGCTGTACTGGCATTTTCTGCTGCGCCATGGCGATTTGCTGCGTGGCAATCAGCGTATGGCCATGATGTACAAAAACCTCGACCGCATGCCTCAAGCCAAGCAGCAGGCGCTTTGGCAGCGAGGACAGAAGTTGCTCGACATCCTCGATAACGGTCAGTCGTTTTGAAGCTGCAACTTAAGCATGAGGCGCCGTGTCAATGGGTGATCCAGAGTGTTCGTTTGCAGTACGTTGAATGAGCTCAGAGCACAACAATCAATAAGGCATGAGTGGTGGAATCCCTGAAACATCTTACTCGTGAGGCGCTTGAATCAGAGGTCCTGCGTCTGCGCCAGGCACTCGAAAGCGGCGCAGTGGCTTCGCCAGCCGCCGCTCAATTCGACATGGCCACGCAACTTGCTGCCAGCCGGATCGCGCTCGCCAGCAGCGAGGCACGTCAGCGGGCAATCTTCGAATGCGCGGTGGATTTCGCCATGGTCGTCACCGATCCACTGGGCATCATCACCGAATGGAACTCCGGTGCCGCCAATGTCATGGGCTGGACCGCCGAGGAAATGCTCGGCCAGAGCGCCGAGCGCTTTTTCACTCCGGCGGATCGTGCCGCCGGCCGTGTCGGACTGGAAATGCAGCGCGCGTTGCTCGAAGGACGTGCCTCGGATGAGCGCTGGCATCTGCACAAGGACGGCCAACTGTTCTGGGCATCGGGTGAGCTGATGCCGCTGTACGCGGACAATCAGGCGCATCTGGGCTTTGTGAAAATCCTCCGTGATCGCACCGACGAACATCTGGCCGGACGCGCACTCTTCGAGACTCAAGAGCGCTATCGTCTGGCGGTCAAGGCGACCCGCGATGCGGTCTGGGACTGGGATCTGCAAACCGGACAGATCGTCTGGAACGAAGCATTGCAGCAAGCCTATGGATTCCCGCCCGCCGCCATCAATTCGAGCAGTGATTGGCGCTTTGCCCAGATGCACCCGCAGGATCGCGACAGCGTCCAGGCCTCGATCCGTTCGGCGATTGCCGGCAGCGAATCGACCTGGAGCGCCGAATATCGCTTCCGCTGCGAAGACGGGTCGTACGCCGAGGTGCTCGATCGCGGCCACTTGATCCGCAACGCCGACGGCAAAGCCGAACGCATGATCGGCGCGATGCTCGACCTGACCCGCTCGCGCAGTGCCGAAACCGCGTTGCGCCTGAGCGAAGAGCGCTTCAGCACCATTCTGGAAACCATCGAGGCAGCGTTCGCCATCGTCAAAGTCAAATTCGACGCCGACGACCGCCCCGTGGATTACTGCTTTGTCGAAGCCAACCCGGCATTCGAACGGCACGCAGGGGTCAACCTGCGGGGTAAATGGGTCACCGAGTTCGCGCCCAATCTGGAGAGTTTCTGGTTCGAAACTTACGGCCACGTCGCCAAGACCGGCGAACCGGCGAATTTCGAAAGTTACGCCAACACCTTTGAGCGCTGGTTCGACGTGCGCGCCGTTCGCGTGGGTGCCCCCGAGGATCGACAGATCGCGATCTTTTTCAGCGACGTCACCGCACGCCGCGACGCTGAGGAGCGACTGCGAATCAGCGAAGCCGTCGCCCGGGAAAACGTCGAGCGCGTACAACTCGCCCTCGCCGCTGGCGCCATTATCGGCACCTGGCACTGGGATCTGCCGAACGATCGCTTCGCCGTGGACGAAGGCTTTGCCCGCGTATTCAACCTTGACCCGGCGCTGGGTCGCGACGGCCTGAGCCTGGAACAAGTGGCGATGACCGTGCACCCCGACGACCGCGACGGACTCACCGGCGCGATCACTGCAGCGATTGCCCGCGGCGGCGCTTATTCCCATCAGTACCGGGTGCGCGGCGCCGATGAAAAATACAACTGGATCGAAGCCAACGGCCGCGTCGAATGCGCAGACGACGGCACCCCCTGCGGTTCCCCGGCGTGCTGATCGATGTCGAGGAGCGGCGCAACGTCGAAGCCGAACGTGACCGCGCCAACGCGGCGTTACGCGCGCTCAACGACACCCTCGAACAACGCGTGTCGGCGCGTACGGCCGATCTCATGCAGGCCGAAGAGAAACTGCGGCAATCACAGAAAATGGAAGCAGTCGGGCAGTTGACCGGTGGTCTGGCCCATGACTTCAACAACCTGCTGGCCGGCATATCGGCAGCGCTGGAGCTGATGGAAAAACGCATCGCTCAGGGCCGCCTGAAAGACGTCGACAAGTACATGGTCACCGCTCAAGGCGCGACCCGTCGTGCAGCCGCCCTGACCCATCGTCTCCTGGCGTTCTCCCGCCGCCAGACGCTCGACCCGCGTCCGACCGACGTCAACACGCTGATTGTCGGGATGACCGAGTTGATCCAGCGCACCGTCGGCCCGAGCATTCGCTTGAAGACGCTGGCGGCCCCCGATCTGTGGCCGGCACTGGTGGACGCCAGTCAACTGGAAAACACCCTTCTGAATCTGTGCATCAACGCCCGCGACGCCATGCCCGATGGTGGGCGCATCACGGTGGAAACCTCCAACCGATCGATTGCGGTGCAGTCTGCGCAAACCCTCGATCTGCCCGAAGGTGAGTACCTGTGCCTGTGCGTCACGGACACCGGAACCGGCATGGCGCCCGACATCATCGCCAAAGCCTTCGACCCGTTTTTCACCACCAAACCACTTGGCCAGGGCACCGGTCTGGGGCTGTCGATGATCTACGGGTTCACCAAGCAATCCGGCGGACAGGTGCGCGCGCAGTCGCAAGTCGGCCAAGGCACCACGATGTGTATCTACCTGCCACGCTACTACGGTGAGGCGCTGCAAAATCACGATGCCACGCACAGCACGACAACACCGCTTGCGAAACCAGGCGAGACGATTCTGATTGTCGACGACGAACCCACGCTGCGCATGTTGCTCAACGATGTGCTTGGCGAACTGGGTTATAACCTGCTGGAAGCCGGCGACAGCGTCGAAGGCTTGCAAGTCTTGCGCTCGAATGCGCAAATCGACTTGCTCATCACCGATGTCGGATTACCGGGCGGCATGAACGGACGACAACTGGCCGATGCGGGCCGGGCCATCCGGCCAAAACTGAAGACTTTGTTCATTACCGGCTACGCAGAAAATGCTGTCATTGGCAGCAGTCAACTCGGGCCGGGCATGCAAGTGCTGACCAAGCCTTTTGCGGTCGACACCCTGGTTTCACGGGTCAGCAATCTGATGTCCACCAACATCGAGTGAGGCTGCTGTGAGCAATCATCTGGATCGCCGCAATAACCTTTCGCTGGACAGCCTCAATTTTTTCCTCGCCGATGTGCGCGACGGCCTCGGGCCCTATCTGGCGATCTATCTGCTGGCCGTGCATCACTGGGACCCGGCCAGTATCGGCGTGGTCATGACAATAGCCGGCATCGCCGCGCTGATTACCCAGACACCGGCCGGCGCACTGGTCGACAGCAGCCGCGCCAAACGCGCACTGATCGCCATCGCGGCACTGATCGTCACCGGCAGCTGCCTGCTGCTGCCCTTCGTGACGTCTTTCAGTCTGGTGGCGTTGACGCAAGCCTTGAGCGCAGCGGCTGCCTCGATATTTGCCCCGGCCATTTGCGCGATCACCCTGGGCATCACCGGGCCTCGCGCGTTCACCCGCCGCACTGGGCGCAACGAAACGTTCAACCACGCCGGCAACGCCTGTGCGGCATTGTTGGCAGGCTTGTTTGCCTACCTGCTCGGCCCGGTAGCGGTGTTCTATCTCATGGCGGCGATGGCGCTCGCCAGTGTCATCGCCGTGTCTTTTGTCTCGCCAACAGCCATCGACCATGATCTGGCGCGGGGCCTGAACCCCGGCAGTGCCGGGCATGGCACACAACCCTCTGGTTTGTCGGTACTCCTCAAGAACAAACCGCTGCTGATGTTTGCCGTGTGCTGCGCGTTGTTCCACTTGGCGAACGCGGCGATGCTGCCGCTGGTGAGCCAGAAACTGGCGCAAGCCAATTTGCAGATGGCCACGCCACTGACCTCCGCCTGCATCGTGGCGGCGCAGTTGGTCATGGTGCCCGTCGCGTTGCTGTGCGGGGCCAAGGCCGATGTTTGGGGGCGCAAGCCGTTGCTGCTAGCAGGATTCCTGATTTTGCCGTTGCGTGGCGTGCTCTATGTGTGGTCCGACGACCCTTATTGGCTGGTCGCGGTGCAGTTGCTCGACGGTGTGGGCGCGGGGATTTTCGGCGCGCTGTTTCCAGTGGTGGTGAAAGACCTCACGTTGGGCACCGGGCATTTCAACGTCAGCCTGGGCGCACTCTCGACTGCGTTCGGTCTGGGCGCTGCATTGAGTAACGGCCTTGCGGGATTCGTGGTGCAGGCCGCTGGCTACAGTGCCGCGTTCCTGACTCTGGCGGTGGTCGCCGCCGCTGCGTTGATTCTGCTTTGGGTGGCCGTTCCCGAGACGTTGCGTGGGTCGCCGACTCCTGGTCTCGCCTCCAGATATGGTTAGTCGAGAACTCCCTCGTGTGCCTACAGAAACGACGCCGTGCTATGCTCCGAAACAGAACACGAGGGATTCCAAATGCCTGGATCAACCACTGACAACGTTGCGAATGAAGTTCGCCTGCTCGCCCGGAAACACAAGATTACCGCCGACCGTGACAGCCTGAGTTGCATGGCGGTCACGATCACGCGCCTGGCGGGTGATGTCGTGGAACTGGACGGAATTGAGCAATTACTCGTGAACCTCAAAAGAAAGGGCATTCTTAGCAAAACAGAGATCATGGCCCTGCAAGGACGTTACCTGCAGGAAAAGAGACGTTGCAAAAAGCAACTCAGCGCATGACCTTTGACCCCTTCGGCAATTTCGAGACTGAAGGTTATCTTCACAACACACTCAAACTCCAGGACCCCGTCGAAGTAAAAGAGGCGGAGCACCTCTCTTTCGAAGCCAGTATCGACGACGCCCTTGCCTATCTCGCCAAGAAAAAGCCCATCGACTATACGGCGGTCCTCAAAACACATGAAATCCTGTTCTCCGGCTTTTATCCCTGGGCGGGGAAAGACAGGTACGAACTAGTCCCCCATCTGGCGGTTTTCAAAGGATCGAAGGATGATCCTCATCACACAATATTCGAGCGTCCCGACCTGATCAGAAGGTCCGTCGAATATGCCTTTGAACTCGCAGCAAACAAGAAACGTTTTCGTGCCCGGCCTGGCGAGGTAATGGGTCAGCTGGCTTCTGCTCATCCTTTTCTGGATGGAAATGGTCGCACCATTCTGCTCGTTTACATGGAACTGTGATTTCGGAGCAGATTCGCCATCAATTGGTCGAAGACGAACAAGGATGACTATTTACGGGCGCTCAGTGACGAAATTCGAGATCCTTTTCAGTGCCATCTTGATGGTTATCTGGCACCGTTTATCAGCGAAATCTCCAGTCGTGAAGAATGGCCGCAAATGATTGGCGGTATCAAAGGGCTGGATGGCATGGATAAGGAAGGCATCACGTACGAGAGTCTGGATGATCCTGAGGTGCAGCGGCTTTATAAATCGTATCGGACAATACCTCTGGAATGATGATCTTCTCCGAGTATTGACTCAGCTTTAGATTTGGCTTGAAACGTCAGAAAAAGTAAAAGCCTGCTTTTCAGGGCAGGCTTGGCGATGCAGCAATGCGTGATTACTTCTGCTGAGCGGTCAGCGCCGCGTAGCCATTCATCAGGTTGCGATAGTTAGGGATCCGCTGCGACAGCAGATTGCCCAGGCCTTCAATGTCGTTGCGCCAGTCACGGTGCAACTCACACGCCACCGAAAACCAGTTCATCAGTTGCGCGCCAGCCTGGGTCATGCGACTCCACGCCGCCTGCTGCACGGTGGTATTGAAGGTGCCGGAAGCATCGGTCACGACAAACACCTCAAACCCTTCCGCCAGCGCCGACAACGTCGGGAACGCCACACACACATCCGTCACTACGCCGGCAATGATGATCTGCTTACGGCCGGTAGCCTTGATCGCCTTGACAAAGTCTTCGTTGTCCCAGGCGTTGATCTGGCCTGGACGAGCAATGTACGGCGCATCCGGGAACATCTCTTTCAGCTCCGGCACCAGCGGGCCGTTCGGGCCTTGTTCGAAACTGGTGGTGAGGATGGTCGGCAAATTGAAGAATTTGGCGAGATCAGCCAGGGCCAGAACGTTGTTCTTGAACTCGTTCGGCGAGAAGTCCTGCACCAGCGAAATCAGCCCGGTCTGGTGATCGACCAGCAGCACGATGGCGTCGTCTTTGTTCAGGCGGTTGTAGGTTGGAGTGGTCATGGTGTGCGTCCCTTTTCGATGTTGGAAGTTGTTGTTGCGTTCAAGTTGGGTACAGATTACTGACGCATCGAACGGGGATAAATCGGTTGAAAGGCGTTTCACTGTCAACCCAAAAGGGACAATCGATAATACTGTTCACGGACTTCAGCGTGATCCCGACCTTCCGGCGCTCCTTGTCATACCGTTGCAAGGCTTCACGTATGCAATGAAAACCAGAGAGATCAGGTGAAGCGGTTATTAACTAATAACCCCTTCATTAAGCCGTCGCTCGTACGTTGTACTAGGATAGGATCCAATTCCTGCAGCAATTTCTCGTTCAAGGAGATCGTCGACGAAGCTGCAAGGACGTTTGTAACCACGCCAATTCATGGATGACGTAGATGAACTCACACCTGTTTCCGTATATCGGCAAGGTCATCGCCAGCACCGGCAGCCGGCATTTTCCGCGCATGCTGCATGACCTGATCCTCACCCAACTGGCCGTCGATGCCACCCATATTCGGCAGATGCGTGTCGAGCCGGTGGGCCGTGCCACCCGCCGCAATGAACCCGAACCGTTGAAAGAAGCCGCGTTGCTCGCCGAAACGGTGTTTTCCGAGCGCAACGCAGCGACCGCCCATGACCTGCCGAACCCTGATTCGTCGACAGTCACCGATGCCTCGCAACTGCATCTGACCCGGCGCAAGGACGGCTACCGCTATGTGATTTCGGTGTATCGCAACGATCAGTCGCAACGTTTTTCCGCGCAGGAGCGCAGCCGCCTGCAAGATATTTCGCCGCTGCTGCTGCCGATGGTAGAAAAACACATCTGTGCCCTGCAACCGGCCGATCCCGACTGCGAACGCCCGGCCGAGGCCACCGAAGGCTCGGGCATCGAGACCCTGCGCCTGCGCTTCAATGAGCGTTTGCAACAATTGGGGTTGAGCCTGTCGAACCGTGAAAGCGAGGTGTGCATCGGCCTGCTCGCCGGGCGCACGGCCCCGGAGCTGGCCGAACAGTTGCAGCTCAAGGTCAACACCGTGGAGAGCTACCTCAAGCGCGCCGCGATCAAACTCGGCATCAGCGGGCGACATTCATTGATGCGCTGGATGTATTCGCCATTGGAGACGTCTGCGTCGAGTGCGGCTTGATACACAGGGATTAGCGAGAGCTTCGGTTTTTTCGGTGTATCAGTGAGATTCTCCCCCTCACCCTGGCCCTCTCCCCCATAGTGGCGAGGGGGAAAGGGAGCCTGTCTTTGTGCTTTTCAAAATCCGAGTTCGACCCGGTATCCCACATCGGTGCAACTCGAAAGATCAGCACGCTCAGTCCCCTCGCCCTCCGGGAGAGGGTCAGGGTGAGGGGTAGCTCTTAATCCCGTGCCAACGCTTCAATCGGGTCAAGTCGCGAGGCGTTGCGCGCCGGGACGAAGCCGAAGACGATGCCGATCAGCGTCGAGCAGATCACCGCCGTGAGCACCGAGGTCAGCGAGAAGACCATCTCCCATTCCTTGATAAACAGCGAAAACAGATGCCCGATGGCATACGAGAGCGAAATCCCGATCGCCCCGCCCAACAGACACACCATTACCGCCTCCACCAGAAACTGCTGACGAATGTCCGACTGCCGCGCGCCCACCGCCATGCGAATGCCGATTTCGCGGGTCCGTTCAGTCACTGACACCAGCATGATATTCATCACGCCGATACCGCCGACCACCAACGAAATCACCGCGATCAGTGACAGCAGCAACGCCAGTGAGCGGCTGGTTTTCTGTACCGTCTGCAAGACACTGTCGAGGTTGTTGGTGAAGAAGTCCTTGCTGCCGTGGCGTTGCAGCAACAGTTGCGTGACGTGTTCCTCCACCACCTTGCTCGGCTGGCCGTCCTTCATGCGCACGCTGATGCTGTCCAGATAACGCTGACCCAACACCCGCCCGGCCGCCGTTTCGTAGGGCACCCAGACGTTAAGGGTCTTGCCCGAGGCAAACAGGCCTTTATCCTGCGCCGCCACGCCGATCACCGTGCATGGCAGATTGCCGATCAGGATCACCTGACCCAATGGATCAACATCCTGTCCGAACAGGCGCTGGCGGGTGTTGTGATCGATCACCACCACCTGCGCCTGACGCCGCGCATCGCTTTCGCTGAACGGGATGCCCGCCGCCATCTTGATCCCGCGCACCTTGAAATACTGATCGCTGACACCGTTGACCTGCGCATCCAGATCGATATTGCGATAGCGCAGCAACAGGCTGCGGCCGATCATCGGCGTGGCGCTGTCGACGTAGTACAGCTGATTCAGCGCCGTGACATCGGCAGGCGTCAACGTTTCGATGGACGCTGCACGCTTGTCACCGTAACTGCTGCCGGGATAGACATCGATGGTATTGCTGCCGATGGCCGCGATGTCCTTGAGCACGTAGTTCTTGGCGCCCTCGCCGACGGCGGAGATCGACACCACCGAGGTGATGCCGATGACAATCCCGAGCATGGTCAGCAAGGTGCGCATGCGATGGGAAATCAAAGCGACCCAGGCCATGCTGAAGGCCTCCTTGAACAGTCCGAGACTGGCGACCAGACGTCGTGAGGCCGTCGCTTTCGGCGCCACCGGCTCGTCACTGAGCAAGTGCGTGGTGTCACGTTCGTTGGCGCGGTCGCTGAGGATTTCGCCGTCACTGACTTCGATGATGCGCTCGGCGTTGGCCGCGACTTTCGGGTCATGGGTGACCAGAATCACCGTGTGCCCGGCGGCGTGCAGCTCCAGCAGGATGCGCATCACTTCTTTGCCGCTGGCAGTGTCCAGCGCGCCGGTCGGCTCGTCGGCGAGGATCACTTCGCCGCCATTCATCAAGGCCCGGGCGATACTCACGCGCTGCTGCTGACCACCGGACAACTGGCTCGGACGATGCGTCAGGTGCCCCTCCAGCCCCAGCCGTGCCAACAACTCCTTGGCCCGGGCATGGCGCTGAAGCTGAGGCGTGCCGGCGTAAATCGCCGGCATCTCGACGTTGTGCATCGCGCTCAAGTGCGGCAGCAAGTGGTAGCGCTGGAAGATGAAACCGAAATAATCGCGGCGCAATTCGGCCAGCGCCTGATTGTCCAGATCGCGGGTTTCCCGGCCATTGATCTTGTAGCTGCCGGCGGTCGCGTAATCGAGGCACCCGAGGATGTTCATCAGCGTCGATTTACCCGAGCCGGAGGCGCCGATGATCGCCACCATTTCCCCGGCATTGATCGTCAGGTTGATGTTCTTCAAGGCCAGAAACTCGCGATCGCCGGCGGTAAAACTGCGGGTGATACCGGTGAGCTGTAACAGTGGCTCAGTCATGCTCAGGCCCCCGCCACATTGGTCAGCGGATCACCGATGACCACGCGATCGCCTTCAGCCAGACCGCCATTGATCTGCACTTTGACGTTGTTGTTGATCCCGGTCTGCACATTGCGCGACTGCGCGTGGCCCTTTCCGTCCAGTACACGCACCGGAAAACTGCCGTCGGCGTTACGTGGCCCGAGCGCCGCCACCGGCACGGTCAGCACCGACTTGGCGGTGTCGAGGACGATACGCACCTGCGCGGTCATCGAAATACGCAGGCGATGGTCGGGATTCGGCACCTCGAACAGCGCGTTGTAAAACACCGCAGCGCTCTGTTTCGGCGTGCCGGTGGGTGCCGTTTCGAGAAAATTCTGCGGTGCCGGTTCCGTGCCGCGCAGCTTGGCGTAATAGCGTTTGTCTTCGCCAAGAATGGTGAAATACACCTCCTGCCCCGGCGCAATGTGAATCACATCGGCTTCCGAGACTTGCGCCTTGACTGTCATGGTGTCCAGATCTGCCAGCTTCAGCAGGATCGGCGCCAGTTGGTTGGCGATCACCGTCTGCCCTTCCTGCGTGACCACCCCGACCACGTCGCCATCGATCGGCGCGACAATCCGTGTGTACGCCAGATTGACCTTGGCCGTGTCGATCTGGATGTGCGCGCTCTTGATCTGCGCATCCAGCGACATCAGGTTGGCCTGCTGCACCCGGTAGTTCGACTCGGCGGTTTCAAAATCCTGGCGCGAGATCGACGCATCCTCCTGCAGGTTCTGATAACGCTGGTAAATCGCCTTGGTCTGCGTGAGCTGGGCTTGCGTGGCGCGTTTCTGCGCTTGCAGGTTTTCCTCATCGACTTGAGCCTGACGCAAGGTGTTTTGCAGTACCAGCGGATCGATCTCCGCCAGCCACTGACCTTTTTTCACCTTGTCGCCGACCTTGACCTTCAGCGATTTCAGTTGGCCGGAGACCTGCGCACCGACATCAACCTGTTTGATCCCTTCGAGCACGCCGGTGGCCAGCACCGCGTTCTCGATGTCATCGCGTTCGACCGTGGCGGTCAGGTACTGCGGCGCCTCTGCCGGTGCCTGCACCGTGTAAAACACCAACCCCGCCACCACTGCCAACGCCAATCCCATACCGACTTTGCGCCACTTCGACTTTTCCATAAATAACCACAAGTCCGTTCAGGATTGAGCCCGGCGCGACGCCGGGCTCTGGTAGATAAACAACGATCAGGACAATATTTCGCCCGTTGGCACTTTCAGCCCGTCATGCCACCACGCCGCGAGACTGAAGACGTTGGGCGCCTTGAGAATCGTGAAATGGTTGCCCGGCCCGTACCACACCGCCAGATCCGCGACCTGCCGCTGCCAGCCCTCGACCATCGCCGCCTGCTCGCGCTGATTGCCCCACGCATCCAGCGTCGGATCATCGACCAGCGCCAGCCGTACTGGCCCGGTATAGGCCAGTTGTGGTTGATAGACCGTGCGCAGTGCCGTGGCGAAGGTGCGAACCGGGCCATGCATCGCATCAGGCGCGGCGCGCTCCGACAGCACGCCGGCCTGCACCACGCCGGCATGCAGCAAGCGCATTTGCGTGGCGTCATCGGCCTCGGCGAACGTCTGCGGATCAATCTCCAGCGACTTGCCACTGGACAGTTGCAGCGTCTCGATCAAGCGCTCCAGCGCCGCCGTAGCGGTGTACGGTTTGCCCGCCGAGCCGTTGCCGCCCGGCGCCTCGCTGTCGATCAACGTCAGTGATGCCACCTCCCGCCCGGCCGCTTGCAACTGCGCTGCCATGGCATGCGCCACCCAACCGCCGAACGAATGGCCGATCAAATGCACCGCACCTTGCGGGTACAACTGCTCGATGGCTTGCAGGTAGAACGCCGCTGCAGCCTCGACCTGACTGTGCGGCACACTGTTGCCGTCCAGCCCGCGCGGTTGCAGACCAATGATCGGCCACTCCGGGCCGATTGCTTCGGTGAGGTGAATGAACCCGGTGACGCTGTCACCCGCCCCCGGCACACAGAAAATCGGCGCATGACCAAGGTGCCCGGTCTGGATCGTCAGCAGCGGCTGATACACCGCTGCTGCTGGCGCGACTACAGCCTCAAGCGCCTGCGTGATGGCTTGTCCCAGCGCCTGAATATCCGGGTTTTTCATCATGCTGCGGTGATCACCGGGAATGTCGATGCACTGCAGCAGACGGCTGTCGAAGCGCTCCTCCCAGCCGCGTGTCGGGCTTGGCACAGACTGGCCCTCCATCAATGCCTGAGCGCGGAACAGATGAATCGTCTGGCTGGCCGGGCTTACCCGGTAATGCGCCAAGGCCAGGCGATGCGCCGCTTCACGATCGAAGTAATGCCAGGCATCGGCCGTGCTGACCGTCGCCAGTTCCGGATCGGTCAGTTGCTGATCCTGGCAACGCTGGAACAGCGCGTGGAAATCCAGTTGTTCGATGTCGGCTTCCAGTGCCTGCACTGCCGCCAGCGCGGCGGCGCCTTCAGCACCGCGCATCATCGAACGCCCCCGGCAATGCCCCAGTAACTGGCGCTTGTCGAGATCCTTGCCGCTCCACATTGCCTTGTCTTGAGCCAGTGAATTGGGTGCGTAGCTGTCGAGCATGCCGATGAAGTCGACCAGTTGGTCCTGGCCAAGCAATTGCTGGGCAACTTCATGCGCCAGCACGCCGCCGAACGACCATCCCGCCAGACGATACGGCCCGTTTGGCTGCACCGATCGGATGATCCCGGCCATCCGCCTGGCCATGCATTCGATTGTGCGTAGCTGTGGCTGACCCAGCGGCACGCCGGGCAGGCCATAAATCGCAAACTCGCCGCCAATGTGCTGCGCCAGCGTCGGGAAATACACGTCGCGGCCACTGAATTCATGAACCAGGAACAGCGGAGTGCCACGCTCCCCGGCACGCACTACGACCAACCCCTCCGGTTGCCCGGCGACCTCGCCCCGACCGAGCAATGCGGCGGCCGACTCGATACTCGGGTGCTGGAACAATTCGGCCAGCGACACGTGCAATCCGCCGCGTTCCAGCAGATTGACCAACCGCACCGCGAGCAAAGAATGCCCACCCAATTCGAAGAAGTTGTCGTGACGACCGACCTGCTCGACGCCAAGCACTTCCGCCCAGATCCGCGCCATCACGGTTTCAACCTCGCCTTGCGGCGCCACATAAGGACGGTTGATCACTGCGTCTGCGCCCGGCTCTGGCAAGGCCTTGCGGTCGACCTTGTCGTTGGGGGTCAGCGGCAATGCCTCAAGCACCACGTAGGCGCCGGGCACCATGTATGCCGGCAAACGCTCCAGCACATGGGCGCGCAAGACGTCCAGGTCTGGCGCCTGCAGCCCGGCCCGCACGGTGTACCAGGCCACCAGACGTTCATCGCGGACCATCACCACGGCTTCGCGAATGGCCGGGTGTTCGATCAACCGCGCTTCGATTTCACCCGGTTCCAGACGCAAGCCGCGCAGCTTGATCTGAAAGTCATTGCGCCCGAGGAATTCCAGATCACCGTCGTTGTTGTGGCGCGCCATATCGCCGGTGCGGTACAGGCGATCACCCGGCACGAAAGGACTGTCGATAAAACGCTCGGCCTGCATGTCAGGCAGTGCGTGATAACCACGCGCCACACCCACGCCGCCGATGTGCAACTGGCCGCTGACACCCTGTGGCACCGGTTGATCGTGCGCATCGAGAATGTACAAGCGCGTATTGCTCAGCGCTTTGCCGATCGGCACCCCGTTGTGCGGCACCGGCTGATCCGGCTCAAGCGTCCAGCCGGTGCTGTCGACCGTGGTTTCAGTCGGGCCGTAAACGTTATGCAACCGTACCCACGGCAGGCGATCACGCACCTGACGCGCCAGCGCCGCACTGAGCTCGCCGCCACCGTTGAGCACATCGGTGAGGCTGGTGCACTGGCTGACATCAGCCTGTTCGATGAAGTCCTGCAGCAGCGCCGGTACAAACTTGACCACCGTCACTTGATGCTCGCGAATCGCCTGCACCACATAAGCCGAATCGCGGTTGCCATCGGGCCGCGCCAGTACCAGACGCAGGCCGGAACACAGCGGCCAGAAGATCTCCCACACCGAACTGTCGAAGCTGAACGGTGCCTTTTGCAGCAACGCACCGTGTTCGGTCGGCGGACTGAGCTGCGAACCCCAATGCACCATGTTGCAGGCGCTGCGATGCTCGATCATCACGCCTTTCGGCAGGCCGGTGGAGCCGGAGGTGTAGATCATGTAGGCCAGGTTGGCGGCACTCAGGCCCGGCACCTGCGGATCGTAATCGGGCAGGTGCTGCCAGGTACCGAGATCGAGGTCGATCAACGTCGTCGTATCCACGTCGAACAATGACCGGGTAGCCGCCTGCACCAGCACCGCAACCGGCGCGCTGTCCTTGAGCATGTAGGCCAGACGCTCCGCCGGATATCCCGGATCCAGCGGCACATACGCCCCGCCCGCTTTGAGAATGCCCAGCAGACCGACCACCAGATCCAGTCCGCGCTCGACGCAGATCGCCACACGTGAATCTGGCTGCACGCCCTGCTCGCGCAAGTGATGGGCCAGTTGGTTGGCTCGCGCATTGAGTTGGCCGTAGGTGAGGCACCCGGCTTCGGACTGCACGGCAATGGCATCGGGTTTACCGCGTACCTGCGCCTCGAACAAGTGGTGCAACGGCTGTTCCAGCGCGCAGTCGACTTCGCTGGCATTGAAATCGAGCAACAAGCGCTGACGTTCTTCCTGTGCCAGCAACGGCACCTGCTCCAGCAGCGTTTGGTCATCAGTCACCAGCGCAGCGAGCAACTGCTGGAAGTAACCGACAAAACGCCGCACCGTCGCCTCATCGAACAATGCCGTGGCATAACGCAGCGAGCCGCGAACGCCATCGGCGCTATCACCCAGACTCAGCGACAGGTCGAACTTCACAAAGTGGCTTTCCCCCGCTACACCTTCCAGCGTCAGGTCACCGAGCTGCAGACTCGGGCCGTCATTGTTGTCCCAGCTCAGCAGGGTCTGGAACAGCGCGCTGTGGGCCAGACTGCGCAGCGGTTTGCTGATGTCCACCACGTGCTCGAACGGCAGATCCTGATGCGCCTGCACCGCCAGAGTTTGCGCCTTGACCCGTTGCAGCAACGCTTCGCCGCTCAGCGCGCCCGATGTGTCGATTCGCAGGGCCAGCGTGTTGACGAACATACCGATCAAGCCTTCGATCTCGGCGCGGGTACGGTTGGCCACTGGCGTGCCGATCACCACGTCGGTCTGCCCGGACAAGCGACTGAGCAACATTGCCCAGGCGCTCAGGATCACCATGTACGGCGTCACGGCGCGGCGCTGGCAAAGCGCCTTGAGGTCGGCGCTGGTCTGTTCGTCCAGCACCACGTCAATATGGCTGCCGGCAAAGTTCTGTTGCGCCGGACGCGGGCGATCGGTCGGCAGGGTCAGCAACGCCGGCACACCGGCCAGGTTGTGCTGCCAGTAATCGCTCTGACGTTGCAGCACCTCACCACTGAGCCAACGGCGTTGCCACACTGCGTAATCGCTGTACTGCAACGCCAGCGGCGGCAGCGGATCTTCCTCATCATGGCTGAACGCCTGGTACAACGCCGCCAACTCACGGGTCAGCACACCCAGTGACCAGCCATCGGAGATGATGTGATGCATCGTCAGCAACAGCACATGATGATCGTCGGCCAGGCGCACCAGACGTCCGCGAATCAGCGGATCGTGCGCAAGGTTGAACGATGCGCTGGCTTGCTCTTCGATCAAGCAACGCAAGGCGTTGTCGGCCTGCGGGTGCCGGCGCAAATCTTCAACCTGCAACAAAAACCCGGTGTCAGCCGGCAAGATCACTACCTGTGCCTGATCGTCGATCTGGCTGAAGCGACTGCGCAGGGTTTCATGTCGGGCGACGATTCGTGCCAGTGACCGTTGCAGAGCGTCTTCATCCAGCCGACCGCGCAGACGCAGACCGAGCGGGATGTTGTACGCCGTGTTGCCACCGTCCATTTGCGCCAGAAACCACAGGCGCTGCTGCGCAAACGACAGCGGCAACGCTTGATCACGCGGGGCCGGCAGAATGTCCGGCAGCGTGCTGCGCCCGGCCCGGCTCAATACTTGCGCCACCGCCGCCAGTTCCGGATTGGCAAACAGATCGGCCAGGGTCAACTCTACGTTCAGCTGTTGCCGGACCTGCGACAGCATGCGCATCGCCAGCAACGAATGGCCGCCCAACTCGAAGAAATTGTCGTGTCGACCAACCTGCTCTATCTGCAACAACCCGGCCCAGATCCGCGCCAGGTGTTCTTCCAGGGTAGTGACCGGCGCTGCATAGACCCGACTGAGCATGGCAGCCGACGTCGGTGCCGGCAGCGCCTTGCGGTCGATCTTGCCGTTGTTGTTCAGCGGCAACACTTCCAGTTGCACCCATGCCGTCGGCACCATGTAGTCCGGCAGGCGCGCCAACAATCGGCCGTGCAGGTCGACGCTGTCCAGTAGCCCCTCGTGCGCGGTGTAATACGCGACCAGACGCGTGTTCTCCTGACCGTCGCGACGTGCCAGCACCACCGCCTCCTTGATTCCCGGGCAATTCAGCAACCGATTTTCGATTTCTCCCAGCTCGATACGGAAGCCACGGATTTTCACCTGATCGTCATTGCGCCCGATGCAGTCCAGTTGCCCCGGCGCCAGCCAGCGTGCGAGGTCGCCGGTGCGGTAGAGCAGCACACCCGGTTTTTCACTAAACGGATCGCAGAGGAATTTCTCGGCGGTCAGATCCGGTCGATTCAGGTAACCCAGCGCCACGCCCTGCCCGCCGATGTACAGCTCGCCGGTCACGCCCATCGGCACGGGTTGCTGATACGCGTCGAGCACGTACACCTGCGTGTTGCCGATGGGCCCGCCAATCGGCACGCTCTCGGCATTTTCAGCCACCTCCTTCACTTCGAACGTCGTTGCGTAGGTGGTGGTTTCCGTCGGGCCGTAGCAATGCACGATGCGCAGATCCGGCGCCTCGGCCAGCAGTCGGCGGAACGCAGACGGATCGCCGCGTTCACCGCCGCACAGCAGAATCCGCAAGCCTTCGAGCGCCTGCGGAATCAGTTGCACGTACTGGTTGAACAACGCCGTGGTGACAAACAGGATTGTCGCCCCGGAGCTGCTCAGTTCTCGGCCGAAAGCATTCGGATCGAGCAGGGTTTCATGGTCGATGACCACCACCCGCCCGCCATTCAGCAAAGGCCCCCAGATGTCCATGGTGCTGGCGTCGAACGCCGGGTTCGAGGCGAACACCACGCGGTCCTGCGGATTGAAATCGGCGTAACCGTTGTTGATCACCAAGCGGCCGATGCCACGGTGCGGCACCATCACCCCTTTCGGCGTGCCGGTGGAACCGGAGGTGTACATGATGTACGCCAGCGCCTCGGAAGACTGCACACGGTTCGGGTTATGCGTCGGCTGGCCGTTGAGGGTCAGCGTGTCCAGATCGATGCGCGGCGCGGTGTAGTCGATCACTTCACTCCTCAAAGTCAACAATGCCACCGCTCGGCAATCCTCGACCATGAACGCCTGACGCTCGCTCGGCGCATTGATATCCAGCGGTACGTAGGCTGCCGCACATTTGGCGATTGCCAGTTGCGCCACCAGCAACTCCAGCGAACGTGGCAGCAGGATCGCCACGTGATCACCCGGTTGCACGCCCTGGCCGATCAGGTGATGGGCCAGGCGGTTGGCCTGCGCGTTCAGTTCGAAATAGCTCAGCGATTGCGCGCCATGCTCCGCCGCCACAGCCTTCGGATGCGCTGCCGCTTGTTGCTGGAAAATCCCGTGCACGGTCAGGGTCTGCGGGTAATCGCGCGCCGTGGCGTTGAAGTCGTACAGCACGTGCTGGCGCTCATCCGCCGCCAGCAACGGCACCTGTTCCAGTACCGTTTGATCCCCCGCAATCATCGCTTCGAGCAGACGTTCGAAGTAACCGATGTAACGTGCAATCGTCGACGCATCGAACAGCGCCGTGGCGTAGTTGAGCGCGCCGCGAATCACGCCGTTGACCTCGCCCAGTGTCAGCGTCAGGTCAAATTTGGCGACATCGCCCGACCCGGCAACGCCCTCCAGCGTCAGCTCGCCCAATGCCAGTTGCGGGCCGACGTTGCCCTCCCAGCTCAGTGTGGTCTGGAACAGCGGACTGTGCGCCAGGCAGCGAACCGGCCGGGTAATTTCCACCACTTGCTCGAACGGCAGATCCTGATGCGCCTGCGCCTCCAGTGTCCGCGCCTTGACCCGCGCCAGCAGCGCTTCGACGCTCGGCGCGCCCGAGGTGTCGATACGCAGGGCAAGCGTGTTGACGAACATGCCGATCAAACCTTCGATCTCAGCACGGCTGCGGTTGGCCACTGGCGAACCGATGACCACATCGGACTGCCCGGACAGACGACTCATCAGCAATGCCCAGGCGCTCATGACGGTCATGAACAATGTCACGCCATGACGTTGGCTCAAAGCCTTGAGCGCCATGCTCAAGCGCTCGTCCAGCAGCACGTCGACGTTGCCGCCGGTGTAATCCTGTTGTGCCGGGCGCGGTCGATCGGTAGGCAGCGTCAACAAGGCCGGCGCGCCGTCGAGGATCTGCTGCCAGTAGTCGCTTTGCCGCTGTAGCACTTCGCCGCTGAGCCAGCGCCGCTGCCACACGGCGTAGTCGCCGTATTGCAGCGCCAGTGGCGGCAGCGGATCAGGCTGCCCCTGGCTGAACGCTTGGTACAAGGCCATCAACTCAGCGGTCAGCACGCCCATCGACCAGCCATCGGCGACGATGTGATGCACGGTCAACAGCAGCACGTGATGCTCGTCGGCCAGACGCACCAGCCGTCCGCGAATCAACGAATCGTTCTGCAGATCGAATGCGCTCGAAGCTTCCTGTGCCATCAATGCCTGCAAAGTCTGCTCGGCGTGCAGCTGTTGACGCAGGTCTTCCACGCGCAAGAGCACACTGCTGTCAACCGGGGCAATTGCCACCTGTGCGGTGTCGTCGAGGCTGACGAAACGGCTGCGCAGGGTTTCGTGGCGCGCAACGATTCGCGCCAGCGCCGCTTGCAATGCATCGACATCCAGGTGACCGCGCAGGCGCAAACCGAGAGGAATGTTGTACGCCAAGTTGCCGCCGGCCATCTGCGCCAGGAACCACAGACGTTGCTGGGCGAAGGACATCGGCAGCGGTTGATCACGCGGTGCCGGCACAATGTCCGGTAGCGCGCTGCGCCCGGCGCGCTTCAATACTTCGGCCACTGCACTCAATTGGGCGTCGGCAAACAGATCACTCAGCGCCAGTTCGACGCCGAGGCGCTGACGGATCAGCGAGACCATGCGCATCGCCAACAGCGAATGGCCGCCCAACTCGAAGAAATGATCGTGTCGACCAACCTGCTCGACCTGCAGCACGTCGATCCAGATTTGCGCCAGGACACTTTCCAACTCGCCTTGCGGCGCTATGTACTCTCGGTTAAGCAACGCAGCATCATCAGGTTTGGGTAAGGCTTTACGATCAACCTTGCCATTGTTGTTCAACGGGAGCACATCGAGTTGCACCCATGCCGTCGGCACCATGTATTCCGGCAGTCGTGCTTGCAACTGAGCGTGCAGATCAGCGCTGTCGAGACTGGCGCCAGTCACCGTGTAATACGCCACCAGACGTGCGTTTTCCTGGCCATCGCGGCGCGCCAGCACCACCGCTTCCTTGATGCCCGGGCAATTCAACAGACGGTTTTCGATTTCGCCCAGCTCGATGCGGAAACCACGGATTTTCACCTGGTCGTCATTGCGCCCGATGCAATCGAGTTGTCCCGGCGCCAGCCAGCGCGCGAGGTCGCCGGTTCGATAGAGCAGCGCGCCAGGTTTGTCGCTGAACGGGTCGCGAAGAAATTTCTCTGCAGTCAGGTCCGGCCGATTCAAATAGCCCAGCGCTACACCCTGACCGCCGATGTACAACTCTCCGGTCACGCCCATTGGCACCGGTTGCTGATGGGCATCGAGCACGTACACCTGCGTGTTGCCGATGGGCCCGCCAATCGGCACGCTCTCGGCATTTTCAGCCACCTCCTTCACTTCGAACGTCGTTGCGTAGGTGGTGGTTTCCGTCGGGCCGTAGCAATGCACGATGCGCAGATCCGGCGCCTCGGCCAGCAGCGTGCGGAACGCCGCCGGATCGCCACGCTCACCGCCGCACAGCAGAATCCGCAGGCCTTTGAGCGCCTGCGGGATCAGTTGCACGTATTGGTTGAACAGCGCGGTGGTGACGAACAGGATCGTCGCGCCACGGGTGCTCAACTCACGACCGAAAGCGGTCGGATCAAGCACGGTCTGATGATCGATGATCACCACGCGACCGCCATTGAGCAGCGGCCCCCAGATGTCCATGGTGCTGGCGTCGAACGCCGGGTTCGAGGCGAAGACCACACGATCCTGCGGATTGAAATCGGCGTAACCGTTGTTGAGCACCAACCGGCCGATGCCACGGTGCGGCACCATCACCCCTTTCGGCGTGCCGGTGGAGCCGGAGGTGTACATGATATACGCCAGCGATTCCGAGGATTGCAGCAGATTCGGGTTATGTGTCGGCTGTCCGCTGAGCGTCAACCTGTCGAGATCAATGCGCGGCGCGGCGTAGTCGATCACTTCGCGACTCAAGGTCAACAGCGCCACGGCCTGGCAATCTTCAACCATGAACGCCTGACGCTCGCTCGGCGCGTTGATGTCCAGCGGCACGTAGGCTGCCGCGCACTTGGCAATCGCCAATTGCGCAATCAGCAGGTCCAGCGAGCGCGGCAACAGGATTGCCACATGGCTGCCCGGTTGCACACCTTGGGCAATCAGGTGATGGGCTAGCTGGTTGGCCCGGGTATTCAACTCGCCATAGCTCAGGGTATGCGTGCCATGCACCGCTGCCACAGCCTGCGTATGCACCGTCGCTTGCAGCTCAAACAATGCATGAACGGTATGTGTCTTGGGGTATTCGCGCTCGGTGGCATTGAATTCGACCAGCAATTGTTGGCGCTCGTCCTCCGGCAGAACCGACAAATGCTCAACCGCCAATTGCGGTTTTTGTGCCAGTGCCTGCAACAGATTAGCCACCGCCAGTTGCATGTACTCGCAGATGCGTTCGGCATCAATGCCGTCACCTGCCAGAGCGGTAAGGCTGAAGCCCTCGCCCAGATCATCGACACTGAGGCTCAACCGATAGTTAGTGCGCTCTTCGGCTTTCAGCAACTGCATGCCTTGCCACGCAGCTGCGGCCTCCCGGGATGCCGAGCCGGTACCGCCACTGTGGCGATAATTGAATAAAGAGCTGAACAACGGCGTGCCCGCCGCCATTGCGCTGCAATGTTGGGCCAGCGCCAGTTGCGCATGCTCGTGCTGCAACAAGCGGTTCAGCTGTTGGTGAGTGTTCAGCGCGGCATCCTTCACCGAGTGCTGGCCCAGATCGATGCACAGCGGCAAGGTGTTGATGAACACGCCGAGCGCCCGTTCCGAGCCTTCACCACCCTGCAATCGGCCCAGCAACACCGTGCCGAATACCACGGCGTCGCGCCCGGACAATTGCCCCAGCACCTGCGCCCAGGCGAGATGCATCAGGCTGGCGGCGCTGACGCCCAGGCGTCGTGCCTGTTGACGTACGCCATGGCTCAGTGGACGTTCCAGCGTCAGCTGCGCCTGTTGCGCAGGGCCGTCGTGGGCCAGATTCTGACCGTAGGGCAAGGTCGGTTCGTCGACATTGCCAAGCATCTCGCGGAAGAAGCTTTCGTGCTGCTGATCGCTCAACCCCGACAACGTCTGCGCCACGTAGTTGCGATACGGCACCGACGCGGCGAGACGCTGTGGCTGGTCGAGCAGGAAGGCCTGCATTTCGTGTTGCAGCACCTCCAGCGCGACGTGGTCCATCACCAGATGATGGAACAGCAGCAATGCCACGACACGCTGATTGACCGCATCCCACGCGTGGACCACACGTATCAGCGGCGCCTGATTGACGGCCATGCGGTACTGACCGACATCGAAGCAACGGCGCAATTGCGCCAGCACATCACCGCTGGCGCTATCCAGCGCAACGCCTTCGCAGACCAGCGACGCCCGGCGCCAGACTACTTGCACCGGGTTTTCCAGACCCTCCCAGAACAACGAGGTGCGCAGAATGTCATGGCGCTGGATCACCTTCTGCAAGGCTTCGGTGAAGGTGTGCAGACGCTGTTCATCGGCAAATGCAAACTGCGCCTGCAGGACGTACGGATCGCCCTGCGCGGCAGACAGATGATGGAACAGAATGCCCGTCTGCAATGGCGCCAAAGGGTAGATATCCTGCACATTGGCCGCGCCGCCCGGAATGCTGGCGACGATACGGTCAACAGCCTCTTGATCGAGTGTGACCAGCGAGAGCATCTCGGGGGTGATGCGCGTGCAATCGGCAGTGATGCGATTGGCCGGTACTTCGGCCTCCGGCTCGCCACCCACGGCAGCCGCCAATGCCGCCAGTGTCGGCTGGTTGAACAGCACGCGAATGTCAGCGCTCAGGCCGGCGCGACGCATTTTCGCCACGAGGTTGACCGCCAGCAGCGAGTGACCACCCAGTTCAAAGAAGTGATCGTGGCGCCCTACCCGCTCGACATTGAGCAATTCAGCCCACAGTCGCGCGAGGGCGATTTCCACCTCGCCGACCGGCGCTTCGTATTCGCGTGAGATCAGTGCTGTCAGATCCGGGGCCGGCAGCGCCTTACGGTCAAGTTTTCCGTTGGGACTCAGCGGCAGTGCATCGAGATGCACAAACACCACGGGCACCATGTAGTCCGGCAAGTGCTCCAGCAGGTGATCGCGCAGCACGTCGATTTCGAGCCTCTCGCCGGTGTAGTACGCAACCAGACGCTTGTCGCCCGGCACGTCTTCGCGGGCCAGCACCACGGCTTCCTGCACACCGTCGATCTGGGCAAGCCGCGCCTGAATTTCTCCCAGTTCGATGCGCAAACCACGGATCTTCACCTGATCGTCGTTACGGCCCAGGTATTCGATGTTGCCGTCAGGCCGATACCGCGCGACGTCGCCGGTGCGGTACATCCGACCGTTGGCCTGGAACGGGTCGTCGAGGAAGCGCTCGGCACTTAGCTCAGGCCGGTTCAGATACCCCCGCGCAACCTGTACGCCGCCGATGTACAACTCGCCGACCACGCCTTGCGGCACCGGCTGCTGGTGCGCATCGAGGATGTACAGGCGGGTGTTGGCGATCGGTTTGCCGATCGGGGTGTTGTCCGCAACCTGCTCGATAGGCCCGGCGCAATCCCACGCGGTGACGTCGACAGCCGCTTCGGTCGGGCCGTACAGGTTATGCAATCCGCTGCCCGGCAATTGCAGTTTGAAGCGCCGCACCAGACTGCCCGGCAACGCTTCACCACTGCACATCACCTGACGCAATGGCTTGCAGCGGCGCGTGTCGCTGTTGGCGAGGAACACATCGAGCATCGACGGCACAAAGTGCAGCGTGGTGATGTGTTCGCGTTCGATCACTTCGCTCAGGTACTGCGGATCCTTGTGCCCGCCGGGCTGCGCCATGACCAGTCGTGCGCCCGTCATCAACGGCCAGAAAAACTCCCAAACCGACACGTCGAAACTGAACGGGGTTTTCTGTAAAACCGTGTCAGCCGCCGTCAGTTGATAAGCGTCCTGCATCCACAGCAGGCGGTTGACCACCCCGCGGTGTTCGTTGATCACGCCCTTCGGCTGACCGGTCGAGCCAGAGGTGTAAATCACGTAGGCAGTGTGTTGCGGGGTCAACTCAGCGACGCACAGATTGCCCGTCGGCTGCGATTGCCAATGCGCTTGATCGAGATCGATCACCGCTGCGGCCATCTCACCGAGTAGCTCGCGCGTGGAACCCTGTACCAAAACCGCCAAGGGCGCACTGTCCTCCAGCATGTAGGCCAGACGTTCCAGCGGATACGCCGGATCCAGCGGCACGTAACCGCCACCGGCCTTGAGGATCGCCAGCAGTCCGATGACCATGTCCAGACCACGCTCGACGCAAATCGCCACCCGCGAATCAGGCTGCACTCCCAAGCCGCGCAGGTGCCGTGCCAGTTGGTTGGCCCTGGCGTTGAGTTCGGCGAAGCTCAGGCGCTGCGCGTCACTCTGCAACGCAATCGCCAACGGCGTGCGCGCTACTTGCGCCTCGAACAGACCATGAATCGTCTGCTCAAGGTTGTAATCCGCTGTCGTCGCATTGAAGTCGCCCAACAAACGTTGCTGTTCGTCCTGCGCCAATAGCGGTGCGTGCTCCAGCACCGTTTGATCGTTGGCGACCATCGCCTGCAACAGACGCTGGAAATACCCGACAAAACGCAGCACCGTCGCCTCGTCGAACAACGCGGTGGCGTACTCCAGCGAACCCCGAATCACCCCGTTGGCCTCGCCCAGGCTCAGCGACAAATCAAACTTGGCAAAGTGGCTCGGCTCGGCCACGCCTTCCAGCGTCAAATCACCGAGGGCCAGCGCCGGACCTTCGAGAGCGTCCCAACTCAACAACGTCTGGAACACCGGACTGTGCGCCAGGCTGCGCAGCGGACGAATAATCTCCACCACTTGTTCGAACGGCAGATCCTGATGCGTCTGCGCGGCCAGCGTCAGCGCCTTGACCCGCGCCAACAGCGCTTCAACGCTGAGCTCGCCCGAGGTATCGATGCGCATGGCCAGGGTGTTGACGAACATGCCGATCAAGCCTTCGATCTCGGCTCGGTTGCGGTTGGCCACGGGCGAGCCGATCACGACTTCCGCCTGACCGGACAAACGACTGAGCAGCATTGCCCAGGCGCTCATCAGCGTCATGTACAACGTCACGCCGTGCCGTTGGCCCAGCGCCTTCAGGCCGGCGCTCAAGCGTTCGTCGAGCACAACGTCGACACTGCTGCCGGCATAGTCTTGCTGTGCCGGGCGCGCACGATCGGTCGGCAACATCAGCAACGCTGGCGCGCCCACGAGATGCTGCTGCCAGTATTCGCTTTGGCGCTGCAACACCTCGCCGCTGAGCCAGCGTCGCTGCCACACCGCGTAATCGGTGTATTGCAGCGCCAGCGGCGGCAGTGGATCCGGCCGGCCATGGCTGAACGCCTGATACAACGCCATCAGTTCGCGGGTCAAAACCCCCATCGACCAGCCATCAGAGATGATGTGGTGCAGGGTCAGCAACAGCACATGGTGATCGTCGGCCAGACGCACCAAGCGTCCGCGGATCAGCGCATCGTCCTGCAAATCGAACGGCCCCGACGCTTCGCCCTGAATCAGCGCCTGCAAGGTTTCGTCGGGTTGCGGGTGCTGGCGCAGGTCTTCGATGCGCAGCAGCAGACCGCTGTCGACCGGGGCGATCAGCACTTGCGCTTCGTCGTTGTACTGGGCGAATCGGCTGCGCAGGGTTTCATGACGGGCGACGATGCGTGCCAGTGCACGTTGCAACGCATCGTCGTCGAGTCGGCCGCGCAGGCGCAGGGCCACGGGAATGTTGTAAGCGGTGTTGGCACCTTCCATCTGTGCCAGAAACCACAGGCGTTGCTGGGCGAACGACAGCGGCAAGGCGCCCTCGCGCGGTACCGGCAGGATTTGCGGTTGCGCACAGCGCCCGGCGGCGCTGAGAACCGCAGCGACCGCCGCCAGTTCGGCGTTGGCGAACAAATCCCCCAGAGCCAACTCCACACCCAGCCGTTGCCGGACTTGCGAGACCATGCGCATCGCCAGCAGCGAATGGCCACCGAGTTCGAAAAAGTGATCCTGACGCCCGACCCGCTCGACTTGCAGCACATCGGCCCAGATCTGCGCCAGCGCGGTTTCCACCTCGCCTTCGGGCGCTGCATATTCACGGGTGAACAGCGCCGCACGCTCGGGTTTCGGTAGGGCCTTGCGATCGACCTTGCCGTTGGCGGTCAACGGCAGCGCGTCGAGTTTGACGAACGCCACCGGCACCATGTACTCCGGCAACTGGGTCAGCAGGTGCGCACGCAACTCGGCCACGGCCAGCGGTTCGACCTGACTCTGCTCGGTGAAATAGGCCACCAGCCGCGGTTGACCGGGCTCGTCTTCACGGGCCAGCAACACGGCTTCCTGAATGCCGGGCAATTGATTGAGGCGGGTTTCGATTTCGCCGAGTTCGATGCGCACACCACGGATTTTCACCTGATCGTCGTTGCGACCCAGGTAGTCAATCGTGCCGTCGGCGCGCCAGCGCGCGAGGTCGCCGGTGCGATACATGCGCGCATTCGGCAAGGGGCTGAACGGGTCGTGGAGGAAGCGCTCGGCGGTCAGATCGGCGCGGTTCAGATAGCCACGCGCAACCCCCGCGCCGCCAACATACAACTCGCCCATGACGCCAATCGGCACAGGCCGCTGCTGTTCATCCAGCAGGTACACCGTGGCGTTGGCCACCGGTTTGCCGATGTGCAAGGCATCGCCCGCCTCGATGCGTCCAGAGGTCGCGACCACAGTGGCCTCGGTCGGACCGTAGTTGTTGATTACATCGAATTGCTGATTGCGGCTGAACTGGCGCAGGCGATCGCCACCGATCAGCAGTGTGCGCAGCGTCGGGTGTTCGAGGTTCTGGCTGAAGGCGTATTCAGCCACGGGCGTCGGCAGGAAACTCACGTCCAGTGGCTGCGCGCGCCACCAGTCGAGCAGCGCATCGATGTCCTCGGTGCCTTCGTGAGTCGGTGCCAGGTGCAAGGTCGCGCCGGCGCACAACGCCGGCCAGACTTCCCACGCCATCGCGTCGAAACCGAACCCGGCAAGGCTTGAGGTATGGCGACCGGCGCACAGATCAAACGCGCTGCAATGCCAGTCGACCAGATTCGACAGGGTGCGGTGCTCGACCATCACGCCTTTGGGCAGGCCGGTGGAACCGGAGGTGTAGATCACGTAGGCCAGGTGCGCCGGGGTCAGGCCCGGCACGTGCGGATCACAGGTTTCGCTCAGGGGCCAGGTCAGCGGGTCGAGATCGATCACCGGCACCTGCAGCGCCGGCAAGCGCTCACGCAGAGTGTTCTGGGTCAGTACGGCAACGGGGGCGCTGTCGCTGAGCAAATAATGCAGACGCTCGGCCGGGTGCGCCGGGTCGACCGGCACATAACCGGCGCCCGCCTTGAGAATAGCGACCAACCCGACCAAGGTATCGAGGCCACGGCGGGCGACGATGGCGACGCGATCATCGGGTTTTACACCGAGCGCGATCAGATGATGGGCCAAGGCGTTTGCATGCCGGTTGAGCTCGGCATAGCTCAATTGCTCAGCCAAAAACTGTGCGGCCAACGCTTCTGGCCGCTGCGCCGCTTGCGCCTCGAACCGTTGGGCAATGGTCATTGTTGCCGGGAAGTCGGCATGGGTGGCATTGAATGCCAGCAGCACCTGCTCGCGCTCTGCCGCCGGCAGAATCGGCAATTGGTTGATCGCGGTGTCGGGCGATTGCTCCAGCGCCAGCACCAGACTTTCCAGTGCGCAGTGCAGGTAATCGCAGAGGCGCTGTGGATCGACCTCGGTGGTCGCCAGCAACGTCAGGCTGAAGGCATCGCCGAAATCATCGACGCTGAGGGTCAGCGGGTAGTTGGTGCGTTCTTCGGAGCTGATCGTGCTGATGCCTTCCCACGCGGCCAGGGTTTCGGCACCGGCCGTCGCCGCCGTGTGGCTGTGACGGTAATTGAGCAAGGCGCTGAACAGCGGCGTCGGCGCAACCACGCCGCTGCAACGCTGGGCCAATGCCAGTGGCGCGTGTTCGTGGCGCATCAGCGTGGTCAGGCGTTTGTGGGTCGCCTCCACCGCCGCGCGCACGCCTTGCGCATCGACATCGACCCGCAGCGGCAAGGTGTTGATGAAGATTCCCAGTGCTCGCTCGGTGGCTTCGGCGCCCTGCATGCGCCCCATCAGCACCGTACCGAAGACCACGCTGTGTTTGCCGGTAAGCGTGGCCAATACCTGCGCCCAGCCCAGATGAAACAGGCTCGCGGCACTCACGCCGAGCTGCCGCGCCTGCACGCGCAGACGCTGGCCAAGCAGCGGGTTGATCGGCTGGCTCAGTTCGGCGATACCGAGGCCGTCGCCCTGCACGTCCTGCAAACCGTACGGCAGCGTCGGCTCGGCAATGTCCCCGAGCATCTCGCGAAAAAACGCCTCGTGTTCGGCTTCGCTGATGCCCAGTCGCGCTTGCGCCACGTAATTGCGAAACGGCACCGGGCGCCCGAGCGATTCACCCTGACCGGTAAGGCAGGCGAGCAGTTCGTGACGCACCACGTCGAGCGCCGAGTGGTCCAGCGCCATGTGATGGAACAGCAACGTCGCGACCACGCGCTGACCGTCCTCATCCCACGCGTAGGCCAGACGCATCATCGGGGCGTGCTTGACGTCGAGGCGGAAATGCCGCGCATCGAAGCGCTCGTGCAATTGCTGCAGCGCATCGGTATCGCCGTCTTGCAACACGACCTCTTCCATCGGCAACTGCGCCTGGCGCCAGACCACTTGCAGCGGTACGTCCAGCCCTTCCCAATGCACCGCCGTGCGCAAGATGTCGTGGCGATCGATGACCTTTTGCAAGGCTTGAGCGAAGTCCTGCAGACGCTCGCGGCTGCTGAACGCAAAGTACGATTGCATGACGTACGGATCGCCCTGCTCGTTGCTGGCGTGGTGATAGAGAATGCCTTCCTGCAACGGCGCCAGGGGATAGATGTCCTGCACATTGGCAGCGCCACCCGGGACGGCGGCGATCAAGCGGTCGAGGGTTGGCTGATCGACTTCAGCCAGGGTCACCATCGCCGGCGTGATGTGCGTGCTGCCGGGAAGAATGTCGTTGGCCGGCACGTCGATCTGATCGGCCCGGGCGGCCGAGTATTGCCCCGCCTTGATCAGTTCGATCAGTGCCGGTTTATGCTCGCGCAGCGCCGCCAGCAGCGCCGGATCGCTCAACGCCTGCTTGTTACCGTTTGCGCGCAATTGCTCATCGGTCACCGCCAACTGAATGTCTTTTGCTTTCAGGGTTGCCAACAGTTCGAGCACATTCACAGGACGATCTCCATTCTTTCCGTAATTGCGGCGTAGCCGGCCAGGGTCGGTTGTTCGAACAACGCCCTGACATCGGCTTCCATGCCTTCCTGACGCAACCGGCCGATCAGACTGACCGCCAGTAATGAGTGACCACCCAATTCAAAGAAATGGTCGTGGCGCCCTACCCGTTCGACGTTGAGCAACTCGGCCCAGAGCCGTGCGAGGGTGATTTCGACGTCGCCGACCGGCGCTTCGTATTCGCGTGTTTTCAGCGATTGCTGATCCGGCGCCGGCAGCGCCTTGCGGTCGAGCTTGCCGTTGGGGCTCAGCGGCAACGCATCGAGATGCACGAACACGACGGGCACCATGTAGTCCGGCAAGTGCTCCAGCAGATGACTGCGCAGCACGTCGATTTCCAGCCGTTCGCCGGTGTAGTACGCGACCAGACGCTTGTCGCCCGGCACGTCTTCACGGGCCAGCACCGCGGCTTCCTGCACACCAGTGATCTGGGTCAGACGCGCCTGGATTTCACCCAGCTCGATGCGCAGACCGCGGATTTTCACCTGATCGTCGTTACGGCCCAGGTATTCGATGTTGCCGTCGGCCAGATAGCGAGCGACGTCACCGGTGCGGTACATGCGCCCGCTGGCCTGGAACGGATCGTCGAGGAAGCGTTCGGCGCTCAGCTGCGGTCGGTTCAGATAACCCCGTGCCACCTGCACACCGCCGATGTACAACTCACCGACCACGCCTTGCGGCACAGGTTGTTGTTGACCGTCGAGGATGTACATCCGGGTGTTGGCGATCGGTTTGCCGATCGGTGTGTTGTCCGGGGTTTGCTCCAGTGGCCCGGAGCAATTCCACGCGGTGACGTCGACGGCGGCTTCGGTCGGGCCGTAGAGGTTATGCAACTCGCTGCCCGGCAATTGCAGTTTGAAACGCCGCACCAGACTGCCCGGCAACGCTTCACCGCTGCACATCACCTGACGCAGGCCGTCGCAGCGCTGGGTGTCGCTGTTGGCGAGGAACACGTCGAGCATCGACGGCACAAAGTGCAGCGTGGTGATGTTTTCGCGCTCGATCACTTCGCTCAGGTACTGCGGATCCTTGTGCCCGCCGGGCTGCGCCATGACCAGTCGTGCGCCGGTCATCAACGGCCAGAAGAACTCCCACACCGACACGTCGAAACTGAACGGGGTTTTCTGCAACACCGAGTCGGCCGCCGTCAGGCGATAGGCGTCCTGCATCCACAGCAAGCGGTTGACCACACCGGCATGCTCGTTGACCACGCCTTTGGGCTGGCCGGTCGAGCCGGAGGTGTAGATCACGTACGCAGTGTGCTGTGGCGTCGACCCAGCGTCGGACAGATTGTCCGTCGGCTGCGATTGCCAGTGCGCTTGATCGAGATCGATCAGCGGCACATCAACCTCGCCCAGCAACGCGCGGGTCGCCGTGTGCACCAGCACCACGCTTGGCGCGCTGTCCTCGAGCATGTAGGCCAGACGCTCCGGCGGATAGGTCGGGTCCAGCGGTACATAACCAGCGCCAGCCTTGTTGATCGCCAGCAGGCCGATGACCATTTCCAGGCTGCGCTCGACGCAGATCGCCACCCGCGAATCCACTTGCACGCCAAGGCTGATCAAGTGCCTGGCCAAGCGATTGGCGCGCTCGTTCAACTGGGTGTAGCTCAATGTCTGATCGCCGATGACGAGCGCCACAGCCTGTGGCGTACGCCGCACCTGCGCCTCGAACAAACCGTGCAGCGTCTGCTGCAAATCGTAATTGACGTGGGTGTCGTTGAATTCGCCGAGCAATTTCTGCCGCTCTGTCTCCGGCAACACCGGCAGGCGGTTCAACCGCTCCTGCGGTGTTTGCTCCAACGCCTCGGCGAGGCTCGACAAGGCCCGCAGCATGTAGCCGCAAATCCGCGCTGCGCCGATGTTCGAAGGGGTCATGACGGTCAGGTAAAAGCCCTGACCGAGGTCATCGACGTTGAGACTCAATGGATAGTTGGTGCGCTCTTCGCTGGAGAGGCTGTCGATGCCTTGCCAGGTCAGGCGAGTCGCTTGCTGCTGTTGTTCGCTGACGCTGTGGCGGTAGTTGAGCATGGCGCTGAACAATGGCGATGACGCGGTCACACCACTGCAACGCTGGGCCAGCGCCAGTGATGCATGTTCGTGGCCGAGCAATGCAGTCAGTTGCGCATGCGTCGCCCTGACACCCGCGCGCACTGGCGTGTCACCCACATCCACGCGTATCGGCAAGGTATTGATGAACATCCCCAAGCCGCGATCAGCGCCGGAGCCACCCTGCATCCGCCCCAGCAGCACGGTGCCAAACACCACGCGGTCCTGACCCGAGGTCGCCGCCAGCACTTGTGCCCACGCCAGATGGAACAGGCTGGCAACGCTCACGCCTGACTGCCGCGCCTGACTGCGCAGGCGCGTGGCCAACGCCTCGGGCACGCTTTGGCGGACTTCCTCGATGTCATTGCCGTCGCCGTGCACATCTTGCAAACCGAATGGCAGCGTCGGTTCATCGATGTCCCCGAGCATCTCGCGGAAGAACGCTTCGTGCTCTTGCTCGCTGACGCCAAGTCGGGTCTGCGCAACATAATTGCGGTACGGCACAGCGGCCTCCGGCAGCCACTCATCACCCTGTAAAATCGCCTGCATTTCTGCGCTGACCACCGCCAGCGCAGTGTGGTCCATGGCGATGTGGTGGAACAGCAGCATGGCCACAACGCGCTGATTGTGAGGATCGAGGGCATACACCAGACGCATGAGCGGCGCCTGTTCCAGGTCCAGACGCCAGTGCCGCGCATCGAAGCGCGCACGCAACTGATCGATGGCATCACCCTGCGCCGGCGCCGGCTCCAGCGCCACCGCGTGTACCGGCAGCTCGGCACACCGCCAGACCACTTGCACTGGCGCCGTGAGCCCTTGCCAGGCAATGGACGTGCGCAGGATGTCGTGGCGCGTCATGACCTGGCGCAACGCCGCAGCGAACGCTTGAACCCGCTCGATGCTGTCGAACGCCAGACACGATTGCAGCAGGTACGGATCGCCCTGCGCGGCGCTGAGGTGGTGAAACAGAATCCCTTCCTGCAACGGCGCCAGCGGATAAATATCCTGCACGTTGGCCGCGCCGCCCGGCACCGTAGCGACGATGCGCTCGATGCTGGCCTGATCCAGTTGCACCAGTGGCAGCATGTCCGGGGTGATGTGCGTGCAATCGGCGGCAATCAGATTGTCCGGCACTGCGACCTCGCGACCGCTACCCACCGCCGCAGCGAGTGCGGCCAACGTTGGTTGGCTGAACAGCACGCGCACGTCGGTGCTCAGATCGACCTGGCGCATGCGTTCGATCAGCGTCACCGCCAACAATGAATGCCCGCCCAACTCGAAGAAATTATCGTGACGACCGACCTGCTCGACGTTGAGTACGTCCGACCAGATCTGCGCCAGCGCGATTTCCACCGAACCTTGCGGTGCAACATATTCGCGGCTCAACCACGCCGTTTGATCCGGTTCCGGCAATGCCTTGCGGTCGAGTTTGCCGTTGGCCGTCAGCGGCAGTGCTTGCAGGCGCACGTAGGCGGCAGGCACCAAAGCTTGCGGCAACTGCGCTTGCAGATGATTGCGCAAATCCTCGATCTCGACGTTCAGGCGTTCGGTAAACCACGCCAGCAACTGGCCGTCGCGCACCAGCACCACGCAATCCTGCACGGCTTCGTGACCGCTCAGCGCCGCTTCGATTTCGCCCAGCTCGACGCGCACGCCGCGCAGTTTGACCTGATCATCGTTACGTCCTTGGTATTCGACGCTACCGTCGGCGAGCCAGCGAGCAAGATCGCCAGTGCGGTACATGCGCGCCTGTGGCTCATCGCTGAACGGGTCGTCGAGGAAGCGCTCGGCGCTCAGCTCTGGCCGGTTCAGATAACCGCGCGCCACACCGGCACCCCCGACATACAACTCGCCGGCGACGCCGACCGGTACAGGGCGCTGCTGGTCGTCGAGCAGGTAAACCCTGGCGTTGGCCATTGGCCGACCGATGTGCAGCACCTGCCCGGCCGCGACGGCGCCGGAGGTGGCAACCACCGTGGCTTCGGTCGGGCCATAGTTGTTGATCACCGCGAAGGTCTGTTCACGCGGGAACTGGCGCAATTTGTCGCCACCGATCAACAGCGTGCGCAAGGTCGGATGACCGAGGTCGCGACTGAACGCATATTCGGCCACCGGCGTCGGCAGGAAACTCACCTGCAACGGCTGCGCGCGCCACCATTCCAGCAATTCATCCAAGTGCTCGTTGCGCACCGACTGCGGTGGCAGGTGCAGGGTCGCGCCGACGCACAGCGCCGGCCAGACCTCCCACGCCATGGCATCGAAACCAAAGCCGGCGACACTCGACGTGTGGCTGCCGGCGCGCAGATCAAAGGCCTCGCAGTGCCAGTGCACAAGGTTTTCCAGTGTTGCGTGTTCGACCATCACGCCTTTCGGCTGGCCGGTGGAGCCGGAGGTGTAGATCACATAGGCCAGATGCGCCGGGGTCAGCGTCGGCAATTGCGGGTTACTGTCGCAGAGCTGTTGCCAGGTGGGGTTGTCCAGATCAATCAGCGGCACGCTTCCAAGCAAATCAGCCGTCGCAGCCTGCCCCAGCACCGCCATCGGCGCGCTGTCCTGCAACAGATAGGCGATGCGTTCCGCCGGGTACGCCGGGTCGACCGGCACATAACCGGCGCCCGCCTTGAGGATCGCCAGCAACGCGACAAGCATGTCCGGGCTGCGGCGCAGGCACACGGCGATGCGGTCGTCGGGCTGCAAGCCGAGCCCGAGCAAGTGATGGGCCAGGCGATTGGCGCGCTGATTGAGCTGCGCGTAGGTCAGTTGCCGCGTGCCTTGAACCACTGCCAAAGCATCCGGTTGCTGCTCGGCCTGAGCTTCGACCAAGCGGTGGATCGTCGCGCCACGCGGATAGGCCGCTGAGTGCTGGTTGAAGCCGACCAGCACGTGCTCGTACTCGGCCACCGAAAGCACTGGCAAACGGTTGAGCGGACGTTGCGGCGTCTGCTCCAGTGCCGTCACCAGATGTTCGAGTGCGGTGTGCATGTAACTGCAGATTCGTTGCGCACCGATGTCGGCGAGCGCCAGCACGTCCAAGGCAAAACCTTCGCCCAGATCATCCACCGACAGGGTCAGCGGATAATTGCTGCGCTCCTCGCCGCCAAGCATGCGCACGCCTTGCCAGATGCCCTGACCGTCGTGCGGCTGTTGTTCGGCGGCGCTGTGCCGGTAGTTGAGCAAGGCGCTGAACAGCGGTGCGGAACCGGTCATGGCACTGCAACGTTGGGCCAGCGCCAGTGAGGCGTGTTCATGACCGAGCAGCGCCGTCAGCCGTGCGTGGGTGGTTTTCACCCCGGCGCGCACGCCTTCCGTGAGATCGACCCGTAGCGGCAAAGTGTTGATGAACACCCCCAACGTGCGGTCGGCACCCTCGCCGCCCTGCATGCGCCCCATCAACACAGTGCCGAACACCACGTCGCGGCGCCCGGACACCACGCCCAACACCTGCGCCCAGGCCATGTGCATCAGGCTCGCCGGGCTGACACCCAACTGCCGCGCCTGTTCACGCAGGCGCAGATTGAGTGCGGCATCGACCGGTTGCAGCGCTTCTTCAATGCCGCGCCCATCACCCTGCACATCCTGCAAACCGAAGGGCAAGGTCGGCTCGTCGATATCACCGAGCATCTCGCGGAAGAACGCTTCGTGTTCCTGCTCATCGGCGCCGAGACGGGCCTGCGCCACGTAGTTACGGTACGGCATCGGCGGCGTCAGGGTGTCGAACTGATCGAACATCAACGCGTGCATTTCCCGACCGATAACGTCCATGGCGGTGTGGTCGAGAATCGAGTGATGGAACAGCACGATGGCGACCACTTGCTGTTGCAACGGATCCTCGGCATAGACCATGCGAATCAGCGGCGCCTGATTCAGGTCGAGGCGGTAATGCCGGGCATCGAAACGTGCGTGCAATTGTTCGAGAATGTCGCCGTTCTGCGCCTCCAGCGGCACTTGCTGCACGACCATTTGCGCTTCGCGCCAGACCACCTGCTGTGGGCTGGGCAAACCCTCCCAGACCACGCTGGTGCGCAGAATGTCGTGACGGGCGATGACCTGCTGCAAGTGTGCGGCGAAGGTCTGCAAACGTTCGAGACTGTCGAAAGCCAGACGCGATTGCAGCAGGTACGGATCGCCCTGTTCAGCGCTCAAGTGGTGATAAAGAATGCCTTCCTGCAGCGGTGCCAGCGGATAGATATCCTGCACATTGGCGGCGCCGCCCGGCACCGTGGCGACGATGCGCTCGATGCTGGCCTGATCCAATGTGGTCAGGGTCAGCATGTCGGGCGTGATGCGGGTGCAATCGGCCGGAATCAGATTGGCCGGCACTTCGATTTCCCGTCCACTGCCCAAGGCACGCGCCAAAGCAGCAAGGCTCGGTTGGTTGAACAGCACCCGCACGTCGGCGCTCAAACCGGCCTGACGCATGCGTTCGATCAGGCTCACCGCCAGCAGCGAATGGCCACCGAGTTCGAAGAAATTATCGTGACGGCCAATCTGTTCGATGTTCAGTACGTCGGCCCAGATTTTCGCCAGCGCAATCTCCACCGAACCTTGTGGCGCTTCATATTCGCGGCTGAGCCAGGCGTGCTGATCCGGCTCGGGCAAGGCCTTGCGGTCGAGTTTGCCGTGAGCGGTCAGCGGCAGGCTGTGCAGGCGCACGTAAGCCGCCGGCACCAACGTGTCCGGCAGTCGGGTTTGCAGGTGGCGATGCAGGTCGCCGGTTTCGACAGGATCGATTTCGGTGAACCATGCAACCAGACGCCCATCACGCACCAGCACAACGCATTCGCGGACCTTGTCGTGGGCGCTCAACGCCGCTTCGATTTCGCCAAGCTCGATGCGCACGCCGCGCAGCTTCACCTGATCATCGTTGCGCCCCAGGTATTCGATGTTGCCGTCAGCCAGCCAGCGCGCGAGGTCACCGGTGCGGTACATGCGCGCCTGCGGTTCATCGCTGAACGGGTCGTCGAGAAAGTGTGCGGCGGTCAGTTCCGGTCGATTCAGGTAGCCACGTGCAACCCCGGCGCCACCGACATACAACTCGCCCTGCACACCGCTCGGTACAGGTTGTTGCTGACGATCCAGCAGATAAACCCGCGCATTGGCGATCGGCCGGCCGATGTGCAAAACCCGGCCGGGCTCGATCAGCCCGGAAGTCGCTACCACCGTGGCTTCGGTCGGACCGTAGTTATTGATCACAGCGAAGCTCTGATCACGCGGAAATTGCCGCAACTTGTCGCCACCGATCAGCAGCGTGCGCAGGGTTGGATGGCCCAGTTCACGACTGAATGCGTATTCGGCCACCGGGGTCGGCAGAAAGCTCACCTGCAGCGGTTGCGTGCGCCACCACTCGAGCAATTCATCGAGGTGTTCATTGCCGATCGAAGACGGCGGCAGGTGCAAGGTCGCGCCGACACACAGTGCCGGCCAGACTTCCCACGCCATCGCATCGAAACCGCAACCGGCGACGCTGGCGGTGTGGCTGCCAGCGTGCAGATCGAAGGTTTCGGCGTGCCAGTGCACGAGGTTTTCCAACGTCCGGTGCTCGACCATCACGCCTTTCGGCTGACCGGTAGAACCCGAGGTGTAGATCACGTAGGCCAGATTCGCCGGCGTCAGCCCCGGCCGTTGCGGATTGTTGTCCGGCAAGTGCTGCCAGTCGCTGGCGTCCAGATCGATCACCGGCACCCTGCCGAGCAGTTCACGTGTCGACGCCTGCGCCAGCACCGCGATCGGGTCGCTGTCCTGCAACAGGTAGGCGATGCGTTCAGCCGGGTAATCCGGATCAATCGGCACATAACCCGCGCCAGCCTTGAGAATCGCCAGCAGCGCAACGAGCATGTCCGGGCCACGCCGCAGGCACAACGCGACACGGTCATCGACTTGCACGCCGAGGCCGATCAAGTGATGGGCGAGGCGATTGGCGCGCTGATTCAGTTCGCGGTAGCTGAGCCGTTGCTCGCCTTGCACCACCGCCAGGGCCTCGGGATGCGCCGCCACTTGCGCTTCGAACAGGCGCGGCACGGTCTGCGCGGGCGGGTATTCACGACCGCTGATATTGAAGCCGACCAGCACCCGTTGGCGCTCGCTCGGCGACACAATCGACAGTTGCTGCAACGGCGCCGTCGGCGTGTACTCAAGTGCCGTGACCAAACTGTGCAACGCTGTTTGCAAGTAATCGCAGACCCGCGCGCCATCCACCTGTGGCACGGCTTGCACGCTCAAACGGAAACCTTCGCCGAGGTCGTCGACACTGACCACCAGCGGATAATTGCTGCGCTCGCGCGAGCTGAGAATCTGCACGCCATCCCACGCTACAGCGGCCGACTCGGGCGCACTGTGGCGGTAGTTGAGCAAGGTGCTGAACAGCGCCTGCGAACCGGCGACACCGCTGCAACGCTGGGCCAGCGCCAGCGAGGCTTGCTCGTGACCAAGCAACCGCGCCAGGCGCGCATGGGTGGCACGCACGCCGTTTTCTACCGATTCAACACCGACGCTGACGCGCAGCGGCAAGGTGTTGATGAACATGCCCAGCGCCCGATCAGCGCCGTCTCCGCCCTGCATGCGCCCGAGCAGCACGGTGCCGAACACCACGTCCTGCTGGCCGGAAACCTGTGCCAGGACCTGAGCCCAGGCCTGATGCACCAGGCTCGCGACACTGATACCGAGACGCCGCGCCTGCTCGCGCAGACGTTGGCCGAGGCCGGCATCCAGCATCAAGTAACTGTCGAGAATATCGCTGCCGTCGCCGTGCACGTTCTGCAAACCGAAGGCCACAGACGGCTCGTCAATGTCGGCGAGCATCTCGCGGAAAAATGCTTCGTGGGCCTGATCATCGGCCCCGAGCCGCGCCTGTGCGACAAAGTTACGATACTGCACCGGCGGCGGCAGATCGACGCTATGGCCGAGCATGACGTCGCTCATTTCCGCAACCAGCACTTCCAGAGCGGTGTGATCGAGGACGATATGGTGCATCAGGAGAATGCCGATCCAGCGGTTGTGCGACCGATCTTCGGTGTAGACAAAGCGCATCAGCGGCGCGCGATTGAGGTCCAGGCGATAGTGCCGCGGATCGAAACGCGCCTGCATCTGCGCCAGTACATCGCCGTCGAGCTCATCGGCATCGACGCGTTCCAGCGCCAGCGGCGCCTCGCGCCAGACCACTTGCACCGCCTCTTCCAGCCCTTCCCAGACAATGCCGGTGCGCAGAATGTCATGGCGCTTGATCACGCTGTTCAAGGCACGGACGAAGTCTTTGATCTGCGCCAGACCGTCGAAGGCGAATTGCGTCTGCAACACATACGGATCACCGGTACGGGTTGCCAGATGGTGATAGAGAATCCCCGCCTGCAACGGCGCCAGAGCATAAATATCCTGCACATTGGCAATACCGCCCGGCACGCTGGCGACGACACGGTCAACAGCGGCTTGATCGAGATGGGTCAGCGGCAACATGGCCGGGGTAATGCGCGAGCATCCCGGCTCGATCAGGTTGTCCGGCACGACGATGACGCGCTCCTTGCTCAAGGTCGCCGCCAGCGCCGCCACGCTTGGCTGGCCGAACAGCACGCGCACGTCGCAATGCAAATCCTGCTGACGCATGCGCTCGATCAGCTTCACCGCCAGCAACGAATGACCGCCGAGTTCGAAGAAGTTGTCATGGCGACCGACCTGCTCGACGCCCAGTAGTGTTTGCCAGAGCCCGGCAATCAGCGTTTCCACGGCACCGACCGGTGCTTCGAAACCACGCCGGGCAAAGGCCTCGCTGTCCGGCGCCGGCAAGGCTTTGCGGTCGAGCTTGCCGTTGGTGGTCAGCGGCAAAGCGTCCAGACGCACGAACGCGCTCGGCACCATGTACTCAGCCAGCGACGCCAGCAGTTGATCGCGCAATTGCGCCACGTCCGGCGCGGCGCCTGCGTCGGCCAGCCAGTAAGCGACCAGACGTTGATCGCCGGGGCTGTCCTCACGAGCGATCACCACGGCTTCACGCACGCCTGCGCAGGCCGCCAGGCGAGCTTCGATTTCGCCCAGTTCGATGCGGAAACCGCGAATCTTCACCTGATCGTCATTGCGGCCCAGGTATTCGAGGCTACCGTCGGCGGCCCAGCGTGCGAGGTCGCCGGTTTTGTACAACCGCGCATCGGCGTTTTCACCGAACGGATCATTGATAAAACGCTCGGCCGTCAGCGCTTCACGGTTCAGATAACCGCGCGCGACACCTGCGCCGCCAACGTACAACTCGCCAATCACGCCGGCCGGAACCGGTTCACGCTGAGCATCGAGAACATACAGTTGCAGGTCGGGAATGCGCACACCAATCGGGCTGACGCCGACCAACTGCGCGTCGGCAGCCTGCAACGGCCGATAGGTCACGTGCACGGTGGTTTCGGTGATGCCGTACATATTCACCAACCGCGTTCCGGCATTGCCGACCCGCGCATACCACGGCTTGAGCAGGCCCGGCTCCAACGCTTCGCCACCGAAGATCACTTCACGCAGCGAGTGCTGCAACGGGCTGCGACCCTGTGCGGCGATCAATTGGCGGAACGCGCTCGGCGTCTGGTTGAGCACGGTTACGCCGGTTTTACACAGCAGTGCATAGCAGTCGTCTGGCGAGCGGCTGACGGCTTGCGGGACCAGCAGCAATTGCCCGCCAAACGCCAGCGCGCCCCAGATTTCCCACACCGAGAAGTCGAACGCGAAGGAATGGAACAGCGCCCCAATGTCCTGCTGATTGAACTCGAACCAGTCCTGGGTGGCAGAGAACAGGCGCGCCACGTTGCGGTGCTCGACCATCACGCCTTTGGGCAAACCGGTGGAGCCGGAGGTGTAGATCACGTAGGCCAAATGGGCTGGTGTCAGTTCGGGGATCTGCGGATTGCTGTCGAGTTCGGCCTTCAGGTGGCCGCTGTCGAGGTCGATCTGCGGCACGTCGAGATCGGCGACGCACTCGCGCGTCGCGGCTTGCAGGAGCACGGCTGCCGGGGCGCTGTCCTGCAAGGTGAAATGAATACGCTCCAGTGGATAGGCCGGGTCGATCGGCACGTAACCGGCGCCGGCCTTGAGTACGCCGAGCAGGCCGATGATCATTTGCGGGCCACGTTCGACGCAGATAGCCACGCGATCGTCAGGACGAATGTTCAGCGCCAGAAGGTGATGGGCGACCTGATTAGAGCGGCGGTTGAGTTCGCCGTAGCTGAGCGTCTGCCCTTCGAAAATCAACGCCGTGGCGTCCGGGCGGGCGTGCGCACGGGCTTCGAATTGCTGGTGAATCAGCGGCGTTTCGGCGAACTGCGCCAGCGGAGCATTGCCGCCGTGCAGCAGCTGTTGGCGTTCGCTGGCCGGGAGGATTTGCAGAGTGTGCAGCGGCGCATCAGGCGTGTGTTGCAGGGCCGTGGCCAGGCTTTCCAGTGCGGCATTCAGATAAGCCGTCATGCGCTCGGCGCCGAGCACGGCATCCGCCAGCGCGGTGATACGCAAGTCTTCGCCGAGGTCATCGATGTTGATCGTCAGCGGATAGTTGGTGCGCCCTCGGACGCCCACCATTTGTACACCGGAGGCAATGTCGATCACGTCAGCGATTGCTTCGGCGCTGTTGTGCCGATAATTGAGGATCGCGCTGAACAGTGGCGTTGGCACAGCCACTGCGCTGCAGCGTTGGGCCAGGGCCAGCGAGGCTTGCTCATGGGCCAGCAACGCGGTCAGGCGCCGATGTCCCGCCAGCACGCCAGCACGCACGCTTTGCTCGCCGACATCAACCCGCAGCGGCAGCGTGTTGATGAACATCCCCAACGCCTGCTCACCGCCCTCGCCCGCGTCCATCCGCCCCAGCAGCACAGTGCCAAACACCACCGCCGTGCGCCCGGACAATTGCCCCAGCACCCGCGCCAGTGCCAAGTGCGTCAGGCTTGCAACACTCACGCCCAACTGCCGAGCCTGTTCGCGCAACTGCCGGATCAAGCGACCGTCGAGCATCAACGAGGCTTGCTCGATGGCGTGGCCGTCGCCCTGTACATCCTGCACACCGCACGGCAGCGTTGGCTCGTCGATGTCGGCAAGCATCTCGCGGAAAAACGCTTCCTGAGCCTGCTCATTGCCAGCATTGCGTGCCCTGGCCAAATGATCGCGATACGGCACCGCCGGGCCGACCTGCTCCGCGTGTCCAAGAAGGTATGCGCGGGTTTCGCGGCGCACCACGTCGAGGGCGACGTGGTCCATGATCAAGTGGTGAAACAACAACAACGCAACCACACGATCATTGTCCGGATCGGCGGCGTACACCAGACGCAGCAACGGCGCCTGCTGCACATCGAGACGGAAAAACCGTGGGTCATGACGTTCCAGCAACTGCGTCAGTACGTCACCGTCGGCGTCGAGTTCGACTTCCTCGCAGAACAGCGGCGCATGGCGTTGTACCACTTGCACGGCCTCGTCGAGGTATTCCCAGACAAACGAAGTGCGCAGGATGTCGTGCCGTTTGACCACCCAACGCAACGCCTGCGCGAACGCCTCCAGCCGTTCCTGGCTGTCGAACACGAAGAGCGCCTGAGAGCTGTAGGGGTCGCCGGCAACCGCCGAGAGATGGTGATAAAGCATGCCCTCCTGCAACGCGGACAGCGGATAAATATCCTGCACATTGCCGGCACCACCCGGCACCGTGGCAACGATGCGGTCAAGCGCTTCCTGCTGCAGATTCACCAGCGGCAGCATGTCCGGGGTGATGCGAAAGGCCGGGCTCAACCAGTCACCGCCGTGTTCGGCGACCAGCTCCAGCAGTTGCGCCTTGTGCGCCGAAAGGCTATCCCACAACGCATCATCCAGCGCGTCGTCGCTGCCCAGAATGACCAGGTCTTCATCTTCCTGTTGAAGGCGGATCGCATGGGTGGAAATAACAGCCATCAGTTCGCTGAAATGCATGAGGTAACCTGCTGTAAATACGGAAAAAAGGAGCGCGCAGCAGCGAGTCCGTGCACACGGCGCGCAGCCTGGAAAAACTAAAACATCGGGGCGTGGGTGTCTGACATGGGAAGCGGGGACAATCCGTCTCCCCATAGGCCGTAACCCTTTGAATCCCACCGTAGGAGCTGCCGCAGGCTGCGATCTTTTGATCTTGTTTTTAAAACATCAAAGTCAAAAGATCGCAGCCCGTGGCAGCGCCTACCGCTTGAACTCTCAGAGGCGGCGCTTGCGGTTGAGACTTGGGATGGTGGTCTGGGCGATTTCAACCTGCCTGGCCTGCCGCGAGGTCTGTGCCGCCAGCGCGGCCAGCGTCGGCTGACTGAACAGCGTCCGCGCGTCGACATGCAGCCCGGCCAGACGCATGCGCGCCACCAGACTCACCGCCAGCAACGAATGCCCGCCCAGTTCAAAGAAGTTGTCGTGGCGCCCAACCTGCTCGACCTTGAGCACTTGCGCCCAGATCTGCGCCAGGGCCATTTCCACGTCCCCTTCGGGTGCCGCATAAGGACGACTGAGCAGCGCCTCCGCCCCCGGCTCCGGCAACGTCTTGCGGTCGATTTTGTCGTTGGGCGTCAAGGGCAACGCCGCCAGCATCACGTAAGCGCCAGGCACCATGAACTCCGGCAATCGCGCCAACACATGCGCGCGCAACGCTTCAAGCGTGGGCGCAGCGACGCCGGTACGCACTGAGTAATACGCCACCAGTCGCTCATCGCGTACCAGCACCACCGCCTCGCGGATCGCCGGGTGCTCGAGCAGGCGCGCTTCAATCTCGCCCAGCTCAAGGCGCACCCCGCGCAGCTTGACCTGAAAGTCATTGCGACCGAGGAACTCGAGATTGCCGTCAGCGCCGTAACGCACCAGATCGCCGGTGCGATACAAGCGATCACCGGCCACGAACGGGCTGTCGATAAAGCGTTCGGCCTGCAGTTGCGGCAGCCCCAGATAGCCGCGCGCCACGCCCACCCCGCCAATGTGCAAATGCCCGCTGACGCCAACCGGCACCGGTTGATCGCAGCCATCGAGGACATACAGCCGCGTGTTGCTCAGCGCCTTGCCGATCGGCACCAGTGTCGGCGGCACCGGCTCGCCGGGCTCCAGCGTCCAGCCGCTGCTGTCGACCGTGGTTTCGGTCGGCCCATAGACGTTGTGCAGGCGCACCCACGGCAGGCGTTCACGCACTTGCCGTGCCAGGGCGACGGTTAACTCGCCGCCACCGTTGAGCACATCGGTGAGGCTGGTGCACTGACTGACATCGTCCTGTTCGATGAACTGCTGCAACAGCGCCGGGACGAACTTGACCACGGTAATGTTCTGCTCGCGGATCACTTGCGTCACATAGGCCGAATCGCGATTGCCATCGGCGCGCGCAAGCACCAGGCGCATGCCCGAACACAGCGGCCAGAAAATCTCCCACACCGAACTGTCGAAACTGTACGGGGCCTTTTGCAGCAACGCGCCGTGGTCAGTGGGCGGCGCAAGTTGCGAGCCCCAGTGCACCATGTTGCAGGCGCTGCGGTGCTCGATCATCACCCCCTTCGGCGTACCGGTGGAGCCGGAGGTGTAGATCATGTAGGCCAGACTGGAGGCATTCAGCCCGGGGACCTGCGGATTACTCTCGGGGTTGTACTGCCAACTGCCACGGTCGAGATCGATCACCGGCACGCCGGGTTCGCTCAGCAGATCGCGCGTCGCGGCATGCACCAGCAGCGCGACCGGCGCGCTGTCCTGCAACATGTAGTTCAGCCGTTGCAGCGGATAATCCGGATCGAGCGGCACATAAGCACCTCCGGCCTTGAGAATGCCCAACAGGCCGATCACCAGCTCAGGCCCGCGCTCGACGCAGATGGCTACCCGCGAATCCGGCTGTACGCCCAGCCCGCGCAGATAATGGGCCAAGCGGTTGGCTTGCTCGTTCAACTGGCGATAGGTCAGGCGCTGCCCGGCGAATTGCACCGCAATGGCATCCGGCTTGCGCTGCACCTGTTGTTCGAACAGCGCTTGCAGCGGCTGGTCCATCGGGCAATCGACTGCCGTATCGTTGAACTCAATCAGCAGCTGTTGCAGCTCTGCTCGCGACAGCAACGGCAGACTGTTCAACGGCCGTTGCGGTGCAGTTTCCAGCGCCTCGACCAAGCCGCTCAACGCCGCCTGCACGTATGCGCAAATCCGTTGTGCGCCAATGTCCGACAAGGTTCTGGTGGTCAGGCGCAAGCCCGTGCCGAGGTCATCGACACTCAGGGTAAACGGGTAATTGGTGCGCTCCTCGTTGGCCAGCGTCTCGATGCCCTGCCAGGTTTGCCGAGAGGTTTTTTGCTCGACATCATCGCTGTGCCGGTAGTTGAGCAAGGCACTGAACAGCGGCGCAGGTGCGGCAACGCCACTGCAACGTTGGGCCAGCGCCAATGAGGCGTGTTCATGACCGAGTAAAGCGCTCAGGCGCGCATGGGTGGATTGCACCGCCGTGCGCGCGCCCTCGCCGACATCGACCCGCAGCGGCAAGGTGTTGATGAACACCCCCAACGCTCGGTCTGCGCCCGCGCCGCCCTGCATTCGGCCCATCAGCACCGTGCCGAACACCACACTTTGCTGGCCAGAGGTCGCCGCCAACACTTGCGCCCAGGCGAGATGGATCAAACTGGCGACACTCACGCCAGCCAGACGCACCTGCTGTTGCATGCGCTGATAGAGATCGGGCGCCACGGTTTGCTCGGCTTCTTCGATGTTGCTGCCGTCGCCCTGGACGTTCTGCAAAGCGAACGGCAAGGTCGGCTCGTCGATGTCGCCGAGCATCTGGCGAAAGAACGCTTCATGCTCCTGCTCGCTGACGCCGAATCTCGTTTGCGCCACATAGTTGCGGTACGGCACCGGTGCTGCCAGCGGTTCGCCGTGCCCGGACAGGCTGGCGTGAATTTCTTCGCGCATCGCCTCCAATGCGATGTGATCCATCGCCAGATGGTGGAACAGCAAGATGCCCACCACCCGGTTTTGCTCCGGGTCACGGGCAACCATCAGGCGCAGCAGCGGCGCCTGGCTTATGTCGAGGCGATAACGCCGCGCGTCGAAGCGCTGGTGTAATTGATCGATGATCGCGCCGTGGGCAGGATCCAGCTCAAGCTCTTGCACCGGCAAAATGGCCTCGCGCCACACCACCTGCACCGGTGACGTCAGCCCTTCCCAGACCACTGCCGTGCGCAGGATGTCGTGGCGCGCCATGACCTGACGCAACGCAGCAGCGAAAGCCTCGACCCGCTCGAGACTGTCGAACGCCAGCAGTGATTGCAGCAGGTACGGATCGCCCTGTGCGGCGGTGATGTGGTGATAGAGAATGCCTTCCTGCAACGGCGCCAACGGGTAGATGTCCTGCACATTGGCGGCACCGCCCGGCACGGTGGCGACGATACGCTCGATCATCCCCTGATCCAGTTGCACCAAGGGCAGCAGGTCCGGCGTGATGTGCGTGCAATCGGCGGCAATACGGTTGGCCGGCACCTCGACTTCGCGGCCGCTGCCCTCCGCTGCTGCCAGCGCTGCCAGCGTCGGTTGATTGAACAACACCCGCACATCGCTGCTCATGCCGATCTGGCGCATGCGTTCGATCAGGCCCACCGCCAACAACGAGTGGCCGCCCAGCTCAAAGAAATGGTCGTGCCGTCCTACCCGCTCGACCTGCAAAACCTCGGCCCAGATCTGCGCCAGGGCAATTTCGACATCACCCTGTGGCGCCTCGTATCCGCGACGAATCAACGCTTCCGGCCCCGGTACCGGCAGGGCCTGGCGATCGAGCTTGCCGTTGGCCGTCAGGGGCAAACTCGCCAGGCGCACGTAAGCGGCCGGTAGCATCGCGGCCGGCAATCGCGACGTCAGATGCGCGTGCAGTCGCAGGATATCCAGCGCCTCACGTTCGGTGAACCACGCCAACAATTGGCCATCGCGCACCAGCACCACCGCTTCTTGCACCGCATCATGGCTGGCAAGAGCGGCTTCGATTTCGCCCAGTTCGACACGCACACCGCGCACCTTTACCTGGTCATCGTTACGGCCGATGTACTCAAGGTTGCCGTCGGCGCGCCAACGTGCGAGGTCGCCCGTACGATACAGGCGCGCATCCGGCTGCGCACTGAACGGGTCGTCGAGGAAGCGTTCGGCCGTCAATTCCGGGCGATTCAGATAGCCCCGTGCAACCCCGGCGCCGCCGACATACAGCTCGCCGATGATGCCAATCGGCACCGGGCGCTGTTGATCATCGAGCAAATAAGCCGTGGCATTACTCACCGGTTTGCCGATGTGCAACGCTTGCCCCGGCGTGATCAGGCCTGAAGTGGCGACCACCGTGGCTTCGGTCGGGCCATAGTTGTTGACCACCGCAAAACCCTGCGCGCGATTGAACTGGCGCAGGCGATCGCCGCCGATCAACAAAGTGCGCAAGGTCGGGTGATCGAGTTGTTTACTGAAGGCGTATTCGGCGATCGGCGTGGGTAAAAAGCTGACGTCCAGCGGCTGCGCTCGCCACCACGCCAGCAGCGCGTCGATGTCTTCGTTGCCGTCGGTTGCGGGTGAAAAATGCACCGTCGCCCCGGCACACAACGCCGGCCAAAGCTCCCACGCCATCGCGTCGAAACCGAAGCCGGCCAGGCTCGACGTGTGCTGCCCCGGGCCGAGACCGAAAGCCTCGCAGTGCCAGTCGACCAGATTGCACAAGGTGCGGTGTTCGACCATCACGCCCTTGGGCAACCCGGTCGAGCCCGAGGTGTAAATCACATAAGCGAGGTTCGCCGTGGTCAGGCCGGGCACGCTCGGGTTGGCAAAGTTGTCCGCCGGCCCTTCGCGCTGATCCAGCTCGATCACTGGCACATCCAGTTTCGGCAGACGTGCACGCAGGTCGCTGAGCGTCAGGACGACAACCGGCGCGCTGTCATTGAGCAGATAGTTCAAACGCTCGGAGGGATGCGCAGGATCGATCGGCACATAACCGGCTCCGGCTTTCAGAACCGCCAGCAAGCCAACCAGCGTGTCGAGCCCGCGGCGGCCGACAATTGCCACCCGGTCATCCGGTTGCACGCCGAGTTCGAGTAACTGATGCGCAAGCGAGTTGGCTTGCCGGTTAAGCTCGGCATAGCTCAGCGCCTGCCCCTGATAAATCACTGCCGGTGTCTCCGGGCGCTCAGCAGCCTGGTTTTCGATTCGCTGGTGAATGCTCTGCGCAGGTGGGTACACGACGTTCGTCGCATTCCACTGCTGCAACAGGACTGACTCTGCCGCTGTGCTCAAACTGAAATCGAGCACCGACAGACTCAGTTCTTCGAGACCTTGTTCGAGTATCAGTAACCAGCGCTCAGCGATTGCCTGAATCTCGTCGGCAGTGAAATAGGCTTCGCTGTAAATCAGGTAGAGGCTGGCGCTGTCGTTACCGTCGTTGCTCAGCAAATGGACAGCCAGCGGAGTGGCCTCCTCCAGACTCGAGACCTTGATCACTCGCGCCAACGCTTCGCCGTAACGATGTTCATGGGCATCCTGCTCATAGGACACGGTCAGTTCGAACAATTGCCCGCGGTCTTCGCGCAGCAGGCCAAGGGCACGGTTCATCTCACTCAGGGGAAAGCGCTGATGACGAAAATCCCTCTTCAGCTCATCACGGATGGCCATGATCAACTCACCGAACGACAATTCGCGACCAAAACCCATCCGTACCGCACTGACCTGGGCAAACAGCCCGATCGTGGATTTGTAGCGGGCGCCGGAGCGATTGAGTATCGGCAGCCCCACAACCCATTCGTCGCGCTGTGCAGTCCGGCTGAAATACACATGCAAGGCGGCCAGCAACACATGAAACGCGGAAGCGCCAAGATCACGGCCCACCTGTTTCATACGCTCATGCAACCGGGGCGCCAACTCCCGAGCGAACACCCGCGTTTGTACGTCCTTGCCGGCAAAGTCCTGCTGATAACGCGGCACCAGCAACGGCTCGGGCATCGACTGATATTTATCAAGCCAATAGGCGCGGTCGAGTGCATAACGTGGCGAGTGACGATAGCGCGCATCATCCTCAATGAAGTCGATATAGGAAGGCGCCGAATCGGGCGCGGGGTTCCCGACTGCCAATGCATTATAGATTTCGTCCAGGGAATCGAGCATTGCGCCGAAGCTCCAGCCATCAACGATCAGGTGATGCGCGAGTATGGAAAGCCAATGCCGGTTATCGTCGAAGCGGATCAGCAGAAAGCGGAACAGTGGTCCGCCATCCAGTACAAAGACCTCATCGATGCGCTCCTGAATCAACGACCGCGCCGCCGCTTCAGGATCGGGATCTGTGGACACATCATGCGTCGCCATCGGCGCAGGCAACGAAGGGGCAAACCGCTGCAAGGGCAATCCGTCGGCCCCGGCACCCGGCAACAGGACCGTGCGCATCGCGTCATGACGCGCCACCAGACACTCGAGCGCCGCTTGCATCCGCGCCGGGTCCAGAGGGCCAGTCAACTCCATGTATCCGCCGATGTTGTACAGCGGCGAATCTCCGCGGCTCAGTTGATCCAGCCAGATATCCCGTTGGGCGGCAGTCAGGGCGAACGTCACGGGCGAAGCGGACTGATCGTCCGCCACGTGGGCAGAAATAGGCGGCATAAGATCCTTCTCATGTGATTTTGCCGGTATTCAAGCATCGGCCCCGCCGCCGACATGACACCTGAAACCCGGACAACTACCTCCCCAGCCGCGCCCGACAGTACATATCGGCCTGATTCGCATAGGTCTTGTCGAAGTTTTCGGAGAGGAAATACTGAAAAGCTTGTAGGAAAAGAACCACATGCGAATGCCGCCATTTGCCCGAGGATCGACGATCGTGGAACTCGATCTCCCGAGTTTGCGGGCCCTTACAGTGACTGAATAGTCACGCTGACCGATTTTCTAGCCGACTACCCCGTCAGAACCCCGGCGCCAAATTTCAGAAATAGTGGCACTTTGTGTCCCTGTTTCCCCCTACAGACGTAGGACAAATCCATAGGCTTAAATCCCGCTCCAGTTCGTGTTCAAGGAGAAATGACTGGGTGGGCGGCTTTTACAGAGACGGCAGACGATTCAGTGATGGCTCTGAACCAAGGATGAAGGATATGAATCTGACCGGCAGCATTCGCGACATGGAAAATCCGCACTTCTACTGGCAACTTGGGGAACTGATTGCGAGCACCGGCGATGATCACTTCGCCACGAACATGTTCCAGTTGGTCGACACGCTGGTACCGGTCAACCGGGTCGATCTCAGTGAGTGGACGCTGGATGAGCGCCAGGCCAGCGTGGTCGAGATCAAGGCGCTGGGCAGTGCCGGACTGGCACAGCATTGTGCGCCGTCCGTTCCGCTGGAGCGTCCGGACGATCATCCGCTGCTGGAGAAGATGATCGAAATGAACGACTCGTTGCTGATCCAGTTGAGAGCTTCGCTGCAATCTCGCCACCCTGCGTACAGCGTTCATCAGTGCAATCTGGTGTCGCGCACTTCCAACCGGCGCTGCGTCATCTCGTTTTACCGGCCGCACACCCAGCGGGTGTTTTCTCTGCCGGAACTGTCGTTTCTCAAGAGTCTCTCCGACACCCTGTTGCCGCTGATCGAGCGACATGCGCAGATCAGCCGGCAAACCCTCGCCAGGCAACCGCGCCAGCCCATGGCCGAACTGGATCAGGCGCCGCTGGCGCAGGTGTTTGATGAACGGTTGGGGTTCAGCGCGATTGTGCTGTCGGCGCGTGAAAAAGAGGTTTGCCTGGGTTTGTTGACTGGCGCCACCGTGCCGCAAATGGCGGAAAAACTGCGGGTCAAGAACAGCTCGATCGAGACCTATCTCAAACGTGCCACGGCCAAATTGGGTGTCCGTGGCCGGCATGGCCTGGCGAAATGGATGGCCGGGGCCTGAGCTGAACCGCTGAATTTCCTGACCTGTTAACACTGTGGAGAGAGATCTTTCTGTGGCCTGGGAATTACCTGTGATCTGAGGATTTATCTGTGATCTGGGGGTTTATCTGTGATCTGGGGATTTACCTGTGATCTGGGGATTTACCTGTGATCTGGGGATTTATCTGTGATCTGGGGATTTATCTGTGATCTGGGGATTTACCTGTGATCTGGGGATTTCTCTGGGATGAGGGGATTTATCTGGATGAGAGGATTTCTCTGGGATGAGAGGATTTCTCTGGGATGAGGGGATTTATCTGGATGAGAGGATTTCTTTGGGATGAGGGGATTTATCTGTGGCGAGGGGATTTATCCCCGTTGGACTGCGCAGCAGTCCCCTTGTAAGTCAAAAGAGGGGCCGCTTCGCAGCCCATCGGGGATAAATCCCCTCACCACAGATAAATCCCCTCACCACAAAATGCTCGTCTGCTTTCAATCTTTCATCTTCCGCGCATGAGGCTGTTCGATGTCGACGTTGCGATTCTCTCTGCTGTCCTTAGCTATGCTGATGGCCGGCTGCTCGCTGATTCCTGACTACCAGCGGCCCGCAGCCCCTGTTGCCGCGCAATACCCGACGCCGACGCTGGCCTCGGCCAGCACTGAAGACTGGCGCACGCTGTTCAATGATCCAGCCCTGCAACAACTCATCGAAAGCGCCTTGATCAACAACCGCGACTTGCGCGTCGCAGCGCTCAATGTCGAAGCCTTCCAGGCGCAATACCGCATTCAGCGTGCCGACCTGTATCCAGCGGTGTCGGCCAATGCCAGCGAATCGCGCCAGCGCATGCCACCCAGTGTGACCAAAAGCAAAGCGCTGATTAATTCGACCTACGCGGTCAATCTCGGCATCAGTGCCTATGAACTGGATTTTTTCGGCCGGGTGCGCAGCCTCAGCGAGCAGGCCTTGCAAACCTGGCTGTCCACCGAAGAGGCGCGGCGCAGCGCGCAGTTGAGTCTGGTGGCCAACGTCGCCAACGCTTACCTGACCTGGCGCGCCGATCAGGAACTGCTTGAACTGACCCGCGACACCCTCGCTGCCGATGAACAAAGCCTGCACCTGACCACGCGCAACCGCGACGCCGGCAAGTCTTCCGCGCTGGAACAGGCTCAGGCGAAAACCAGTGTCGACAGTTCACGGGCCAATCTGGCGCGCTATCAACGCCAGGTCGCGCAGGACTTGAACAGCCTGACGCTGTTGGTCGGTGCACCGGTACCGGAGTCGTTGCCCGTGCGTCCACTCGCCAGCGATCTGGTGGAACAACTGCCTGCCGGGTTGCCCTCGGACCTGCTGCAACGGCGCCCGGACATTCTTCAGGCCGAGTACAAACTCAAAGCCGCCAACGCCAATATCGGCGCCGCGCGGGCGGCGTTTTTCCCCAGTGTCAGCCTGACCGCCAACGCCGGTACCTCCAGCCGCGATCTCTCCGGACTGTTCGGCAGCGGCTCCGGCGCGTGGACGTTTCAACCGCAAATCAGCCTGCCGATTTTCAATGCCGGCAGCCTGCGTGCGAGCCTGGATTACTCAAAGTTGCAGAAAGACGTGGCGGTCGCCGAATACGAAAAATCGATTCAAACGGCGTTTCAGGAAGTGGCCGATGGACTGGCAGCGCGCGCCACTTATCAGCAACAACTGCAGGCCCAAAGCGACCTGGTGCAAGCCACGCAAACCTATTACAACCTGGCGCAGAATCGTTACAAGAACGGCGTCGACAGCAGCCTGACGTTTCTCGATGCGCAGCGTTCGTTGTTCAGTTCACAGCAAGGTCTGATCACTGATCGCCTCGCGCAACTGGTCGCCGAGGTCAACCTGTACACCGCGCTGGGCGGCGGCTGGCGGGGCGATGAACCGCGCGCACAGTGAGCACTCGTCACTTTTTCTTACACCTTTTGTCGCCCTATCCCACGCCGCACGGCGATCCGCAGCCGTCGTCTGGTCTCAGTTTGGTATCATGCGCCGCTTTTACGGTTAACCCCCCGCCAGTCCTGTCGACTGACGGGCTGCAAAAGGCGGTATTAGATGACGGCTTTGTTGACTCGCCGCAAGGTGCTTGCGGGAATGGGCGTACTCGGGCTCGGCCTGCTCGCCGGCTGCGACACCCGCGGCGAACTGTCGTACAAGTACGGCAAGGATCTGAGTGACAAGATCCTCGGACGCACCTTCAAGCTGAAGAACACCGACGGCGAAACCATGTCGCTGTCGAGCTTTCGCGGCATGATGCCGATGATCTTCTTCGGCTTCACCCAGTGCCCGGCAGTCTGCCCGACCACCCTCGCCCGCGCGGCGAAAATCAAGAAACTGATGGGCAAGGACGGCGATCGCTTGCAGGTGATCTTCATCACCCTTGATCCCGAACGCGACACGCCAGAAATCCTCGACGCCTACATGAAAGCCTTCGACCCGAGCTTTGTGGCGCTGTACGGCACGCTTGAGGAAACCAAGGCCACCGCCAAGGAATTCGACGTGTTCTACGAGAAGGTCCCGGCGGGCGATACCTACACCATCTCGCACACGTCCACCAGTTACGTCTACGACTCTCGTGGCGGCTTGCGCATGGGCCTGTCCACCTCGCTTTCGGCAGAAGAATGCACCGAAGATTTGCTTACTGTTATGGAGGTTTGCTGATGCACCCTGTTTTGAACAACATAAAACGCGCCGCGCTGGCCCTGTCGCTGATGGGCCTGGCTTTCCAGGCGTCGGCGCAGACCAAAGTCGACGATGCCTGGGTACGTGCCACCGTGCCGACCCAGACCGCGAGCGGCGCGTTCATGACCGTCACCGCCGACAGCGACAGCGACAGCAAGCTGCTCAGCGTTGCGACGCCGGTGGCGAAAGACGTGCAGATTCACGAAATGACCATGAAAAACGACGTCATGAGCATGGGCCCGGTGAAGTTCGTCGAGCTGCCCGCTGGCAAAGCCGTCAAGCTTGATCCGAACGGCTACCACGTGATGCTGATGGGCCTGACCGCTCAGTTGAAAGAAGGCGAGAGCGTGCCGCTGACCCTGACCGTCGAGAACGCCAAGGGCGAGAAAGAAACCCTCGAGGTCAAAGCGCCGGTCCGCGCGCTGACCAACATGGAAGGTCACGATCACAGCAAAATGCACTGATCCGACTGACTGAAAGACCTGCGGGGCGGCATGATTGATGATCATGCCGCCCCGTTTTTTTTCGCCAATGGAAAGCGTGCTTTACATCAGAAAACGCTTCGGCGACTATGTAAAGGGTCTTTTACATAGGAATTGAAGAATGAACCGCTACTACCTCGAACTGGGCGCCGCATTGGTGCTCTACGTGCTGGTGTTGAGCCTTTCCCTGATCGCCAGCCAGTACCTGCTGGATGCCAACATTATTCTGCGATCCGTGGTGGCGCTGACCCCGATCCTCCCGGCAGGCCTGATGTGCTGGGCCATCGTGCGCAACATGCGACGCATGGACGAAATGCATCTGCGCATTCAGTTTGAAGCACTGGGTTTTGCCTTCGCCGCCTCGGCCCTGCTGACGTTCAGCTACGGTTTTCTGGAAAACGTCGGTGCGCCGCACATTCCGTGGACGTGTGTGTGGCCGGTGATGGGGCTGATGTGGATCCTCGGCCTGCAAATCGCCCGACGCCGCTACCAATGAAAAATCGCCTGAAGGAACTGCGCGCCGAGCGCAAGTGGTCGCAGGTCGATCTGGCGGAACGCCTGAACGTGTCGCGCCAGACCATCAATGCGATCGAAAACGAACGCTACGACCCGAGTTTGCCCTTGGCCTTCCAGATTGCCCGGGCATTCGAAATGCCGATTGAAAACATCTTTGATGATGGGTTGGGCTGAACCGCACTCGCTATCAATACCGGCTATCGCATATCGATTGCCCGTGCTCGCTTCGCCGACAAGTGTCGCGCCGCCTCCACGAAGGGCGTGACGATCAGGCTGTAGAGCGTGAGATAGCGCTCGTGGTCGGCCTGCCCCGTGCCGAAATGCAACTTCTCCGGCGTCGCCGTGGTGACGTACAACGTACCGAACATCCAGTCCCACACAGACAGGTTGGTGGCGAAGTTTTTGTTGAAATGGTGCGGCGCATCGCTGTGGTGGATTTGATGTTGAGCAGGACTGTTCAGCACATGTTCGATCCTGGGGCCAAACGAAAACCACACATGACTGTGCCGCAGACTCGCCGCCAGACTGTTGAGGATCAGCACCAGCCACGTCACACCGAACAAGGTATAGCGACTGACCTCTCCTCCGCAGGCATACCAGACCCCTCCGGAAAATGCCGCGATCCCCGCCGTCATGACCAGCCTTTCGACCAGCGTTTCGACAATGTGGATCCGGCTAGCGGTGGCCGGCACCAAAACCGGTGCCGAATGATGAACCTTATGGAATGCCCACAGATACCGCGAATGAAACGCCCGATGAACCCAGTAATGCAGGAAGTCCTTGAGCAGAAACACGCCCAATCCGTAAAACAGCGCAATTAACGGGTAATCGGGCAACTGCTCACGGGCACCCCAGAGGTGGCTGAAAAATCGCTGATAGTCGCCGGAATGCAGAAGGTAGGGATCGACCAGCGCCACGATCGGCAGCACCCATACGACTTTGAGAATGGCTTTGATGAAGTAGTAGCGATAATCCAGCCACGCCGAGCGATGGCCGAATACACCACCGCCACCGATGAATTGCCAAAAAGAACGTGCTGGCGTCAGTCCGCGAGATGACCTGTAGCGAAACAGCAGGTAGGCGACGCTGTAGGACGCAAGGATGAACACCACACCGACGCGACCGTTGAAGTCGAACAGGCCGACAAATTGCCCGGTAACCGGGGTGATGACCCACCGTTCAAGATGAGCATGAATTTGCGCGAGAACATCCACCGAGGTTGATCTCCATCAGAGGTCGGGCATTGTAAATCCGAAGGGTTCGCAAATGCAGCGTTAATGGATCAAAGGATCGTCGCCAAACAAAAAACCTTGTAGGAGCTGACGAGTGCAACGAGGCGGCGATCTTTTGATCCTGGTCTTTAAAAGATCGCCGCGTGCCGTAGCGCCTACAGGCGTAAACAGCCTGAAACAATAAATCCGCCGAACGCATCACCTGTGCGTTTTAAAAGGCGATCAGACAGCTGACCCTTGGTATCATCGCGCACACTTTTTTGACGTTTTAATGACTGGAAGGTCTTTTTTTGTGAGCGCTCTTTTTAACCGGTTGCGGCAGCCAACTGCCCGCCTCTTTTCGTTGATTGTTTTGGTGCTGATCGTGCCGGTGTGCCTGCGCGCGGCGGTGGGTTGGTCGACACCACTGGGCTATTTGTCAGATCTGGCCATTGGCAGTTTGCTGGTGGTTTTGCTGCATCGCCGGGCGTGGTGGCTGGCGTTGCCAGTGCTGCTGTTCTGGGGCCTGCTGGCGGTGGCGACCGCCGAACTGGTCAGCGCGGTCGGGCGCCTGCCGACGCCTTCCGACATTCATTACCTGATCGATCCGCAGTTCGTGGAAAACTCTACGGGCGGCGGGTTGGCCCATCCGGGATTGGGCATCACGCTGTTGCTGGCCCTGCTGTTCTGGGTGCTGACGCAATTCACCGCGCGCGGAACGGCGCGCCCAGCGCTGCCCCGCGCGGTATGGAGCGCGCCGTTGGTGTTGTTCGCCGCTCATTGGGGCGTGCAGAACCTGTGGCCGAGCGAGACTGACCCATGGCGCGCCTATAACCTGCCGCATCAACTGATGGCCAGCGAGGTCGCTGATCTGCAGATCCGCGCCGAAGAATGGCTGGACGGCGATGTCGAAGAACCCGCGCCGGTCATGGCCGGACTGACCGATGTCGATCTCAATGGGCAAAAATTGCTGGCGGCACCGGGTCAGGCGCGCAACGTGTTGATCATCGCCCTGGAGGGCATTCCCGGCGCCTATATCCGCGCCAACCGTGAAGCCATCGGCAGCCACTATCAGGAAGACCTGATGCCCAACCTCAGCCGCTGGGCCGAGCGCGGCATGAACACCCCGGATTACGTGCTGCACACGCACCAGACCATTCGCGGTCTGTACGCGATGCTCTGCGGCGATTATGACAAGCTCAATAACGGCACGCCAAAAGGCGTGGAAATGCTCACCCTCAACGAACGCAATCAGGCGTGCCTGCCGGCACAATTGCGCGAACACGGCTTCAGCACCCACTACCTGCAAGGTGCCGGGCTGCGCTTCATGGCCAAAGACAAAATCATGCCGCACATCGGTTTCGATGCGACCCATGGTCTGGAATGGTTCACCAACGCCAACCATCTGGAATTCCCGTGGGGCAAGGACGACAAAGCGTTCTTCGAGGGTGCGCTGGACTATGTCGGCCAACTGAAAAAGCAGAAAAAACCGTGGATGCTGACGCTGCTGACTGTGGGCACCCACCAGCCCTACTCCGCACCGGAAGATTATCTGGAGCGCTACGAAACGCCCAAGCAAGCCGCCGTCGGCTACCTCGACGATGCGCTGGAGCAGTTCCTCAGCGGTCTCGAACGCCAAGGCGTGTTGAAAGACACGCTGGTGGTGATCACTTCGGATGAATCCCATGGCATCGATGGTGTGCGCCTGGCCTCCTCCTGGGGTTTCAACCTGACACTGGCGCCGGAGCACGAACAACTGCCACGGCTGAACAAAGGCGTGTATGGCCACGTCGACCTGAGCACTTCGATCCTCGACTATTTCGACCTGCCGGTGCCCTCCGCCCTGAGCGGCCGCTCGCTGTTTCGCGACTACGACAGCGGGCGCGAAATCATGTCGTTCACCAACGGCAAACTGCGCTATCACAACGGTCAGGGGATCTTCGCCGAGTGCGACATGCCGCGCCGTTGCCGCTATTACGAGAGTGCCGGTTTCATCGCTGAAAGCGCTACGTTCAAGGGCACTTACAGCGGTCATCCCGCCAGGCAGATCGCCGCCCGCGCCAACGCGCTGGACCTGTCGTTGCTGCGCACGCCGCTCAATCACCGCTATCAGTTCGGCAGCACCAACGTCATCCCGCTGCAGGCGCAGATCAAGGATGACTGGGCCGATAATCTGATCGGCGCGCAGTATCTGGAAATGCCCAAGGGTTCGCACACCCGCGTGCGCCTGACAGTGCGTTCGGTCGATCCGCAGCAAGCAGCGTACATTCAGCTCAAGGCCAAGGAGTTTGAACAGGACGTGCAGATCGGTCTGCCGCAGGAAATGGTGGCGACCGCCGACCAGCCACTGGAAATGAACTTCAGCTTCGACAACCCGCAAGAGCGCAAGGCGTTTTCCTTCCACTTGTTGGGTTACGGCCTGGGCGCCGTCGAAGTGACGGACTTCAGCGTGATCACTGAATTGCCGGGCCAAGAGGACATGCTCGACGACGTGCCCGAAGACGACACCGCCCAATCCACCTGAGCACGCCCGTGTAGGAGCTGCCGCAGGCTGCGATCTTTTGATGTTGATTGTAAAAAACAAGATCAACAGATCGCAGCCTGCGGCAGCTCCTACGTGGGATTATCAGAACGTCGTGCGTAACCCGACCTGGATGCTGCGCCCTTCTGCCGGCGCAATGTCGCGCAGGATCGAACTGGCATAGCGAACGGTTTGATTGGTCAGGTTCTCGGCGTTGACGAAGGCCAGCCATTTGCTCTGGCCGACGTCGAAGTGATATCCCACGTTGGCGCCCAGAGTGGTGTAGCCATCGGTGCTGCTTTCATTGGCCGGCACGCGATGCTGTGAACTGGCGTGCTCGACATCGATCCGCGCCTGCCAACGATCCAGTTCCCACAGCAGGCCGCTGTTCAACCGCAACGGGGCAATGCGCGGCAGGTTCTCGCCGCTGTCGAGGTTCTTCGCACGGGTGTAGTCGCCGGACACTTCCAGGGCGAACTTGCCATAGGCGTTTTCACCGAGCGCCCAGCGGTCTTGCGCTTCAATACCGCTGAAGCGTGCACGGACGCCGGAGTAGGTGTATTCAGGAATGCCGTCGGCATCTTCCTCGCCGTCGTCATTCAGTGAGCGGCCAGTGCCGAGCAAGCCGATGTAATTGGAAAAGTGACTGTAGAACACGCCGACACTGCCCTTGTGCGTGCCGTTGTCGAAACGTAACGCCAGATCGCTGGACACGGCTTTCTCTTTCGACAGCCCGGCATCCCCGACTTCATAAGTGCCGGTCGCGACGTGGGCACCGTTGGCGTATAGCTCGTAGAACGTCGGCGCGCGCTCGGTATATCCCAGCGTCGCGGCCACCGACCAGATCGGCGTCAGCGTGTACACCGCGCCGGACGACAGACTGCCAGCGGTGAAACTGCTGGAGCGGTCAGCGTTGGCAAAACGCTCGTTACTTTTGGCGTCCGGATCGACCGTGGTGTGCTCAAGGCGCCCGCCGAGGGTAAACAGCAGTCGATCGGTGGCTTGCAGCTCTTCGAGAATAAACAACGCACCGGCATCGGTATCGGTCTGCGGCACGAAGGCTTCTTCGCCCAGTGCCGAGAACTGGTTGCGGCTGACTTGCGCACCGATCACTCCGTTGAACGGCCCCAAAGGCTGGTGCCGCGCCTCGACTCGCGCTTCATAACCTTTGTTCTTGAACGTCGTGCCGACTTCGCCACCTTCGATTTCACGATGCTGGTAATCGGTGTAACCGGCATCGAGTTTGATTGAGCTGAACGGCCCGTCGAGATTGCGCATCTCGGAGGCGAAGGCGTAGTGCTCCTGTTGCATGCGGATGCGCACATCGTCTTCGGCGGGCGAACCGTAGTTCGAATTGTAGTTGCTGTAGGACAGGCCGGCGTATCCGTCATCCCAGGTGTAAGAGCCCCCCACTGCCCCGCCGTCCTGACGCCCGTCGCTGTTGGCCAGGCGATGTTTTTTAGAATCGCCATCGTCGCTGGCACGTTCGCGACTGGTTTTCGCGTAACCGGGGATTTTCAGGTCATTGAACTCACGAGCGCTGGCGTCCAGGTGCAAAGCGAACTCACCGTTGCCAGCCTCGAGTTTGCCGGCGCTGCTGCGCGTGGTGTCGGCGCCGCCGTAACGCAACTCACCGGCACCGTGGATGCCGTCGATGGCCTCGGTCGGGATGCGATTGTCGAAGGTGTTGACCACCCCGCCGATGGCGCTGCCGCCATAGAGCAAGGCGGCAGGGCCACGAACGATTTCAATGCGCTCGACGTTGACCGGGTCCAGTGGTACTGCGTGATCGTAAGACAGCGACGAAGCATCCAGCGCGCCGACACCATTACGCAGAATGCGGATGCGGTCGCCGTCCTGACCGCGAATGATCGGCCGGCTCGCGCCCGGGCCGAAGTACGACGAAGAAACACCGGGTTGCTTGTTCAGGGTTTCGCCAAGGCTGCCCTTCGTTTGCAGCGTGAGGTCGTCGCCGCTGAGCACCGTCGACGGCGAAGCCAGTGCCTGGCTGCCAAGTGGATTGCCGGTGATGACTTGGGGTTGCAGTTCAAGGGGCTCGCCGGCAAATACCGGCGAGGTGAACAGCAACGCGACGGCCAGAGGATTGAGGCGTCGTTGCAGGAGGTGGGAACGGGCAGGCATTTCAGAATTTCCGTGAGCTGAACAATGAGAATCGCAGTCAGCGCTTGCACATTGCGCTGAAGGAAACAGAGTGAAACAAAATTAATGTTATACAATAACGTTTCATTCTGTCATTACGATTCTTGCTTTTAATTTGCCAGCAAGTGCTCAAGGACAAGGATTTCGGACGCTTAGCAGACGTTTGAAGGTGCCAGGTTTTCGTGATTAAAACCCTGAAAGACTTTACCTATCGGCGCCCAACAGTCGGCCTATTAGCTGACTGCCCAACTCGGGTCTAGCCTTACTAGTCCGAAGTCGGCATGAGCCGGCCATAGCAGACCTGATAAGGATCCGAACATGGCAAACGAATCGAAATGCCCGTTCAACCACGCCGCCGGTGGTGGTACGACGAACCGTGACTGGTGGCCGAATCAACTCAATCTGAAAATCCTGAGTCAGCACTCGCCCAAGTCCGATCCGTTGGGCAAGGACTTCGACTACGCCAAAGCCTTCAAAAGCCTCGACTTTCAAGCGCTGAAACAAGATCTCACTGCGCTGATGACCGATTCCCAGGACTGGTGGCCAGCAGACTTCGGCCACTATGGCCCGCTCTTCATTCGCATGGCCTGGCACAGCGCCGGCACCTATCGCACCGCCGATGGCCGCGGAGGTGCCGGCTCCGGTCAACAGCGTTTTGCCCCGCTCAACAGCTGGCCCGACAACGTCAGCCTCGACAAGGCCCGCCGTCTGCTGTGGCCAATCAAACAGAAATATGGTCGCAACATTTCCTGGGCCGACCTGATCGTCCTCACTGGTAACGTCGCGCTGGAGTCGATGGGCTTCAAGACTTTCGGCTATTCAGGCGGACGTCCCGATGTGTGGGAACCGGACGAAGATGTGTACTGGGGTTCGGAACATGAATGGCTGGGCGGCGACAGTCGTTACGGCAAAGACAAGTCCGCCATGCAGGAACCCGGCGACGGCACGTTGGTAGCAGAGCCAGACTTGCACGGTAAAGAGGAAAGCCGCACCGATCAGGGCGAACGCACTCTGGAAAACCCGCTCGCCGCCGTGCAGATGGGGCTGATTTACGTGAACCCGGAAGGCCCTGAGGGCAATCCCGATCCCGTCGCTTCCGCCCACGATATTCGCGAAACCTTCGGCCGCATGGCGATGAACGACGAAGAAACCGTGGCATTGATCGCCGGCGGTCACGCCTTCGGTAAAACCCACGGCGCCGGGCCTGCCGACAATGTCGGGCCTGAACCTGAGGCAGCGGGTTTAGAAGAACAAGGCCTCGGCTGGAGAAACGCGTTCGGTACCGGCAAAGGCGCCGACACCATTACCAGCGGCCTGGAAGTGACCTGGACCACCACACCCACCAAGTGGAGCAACAACTATCTGGAAAACCTGTTTGGCTTCGAATGGGAATTGAGCAAGAGCCCGGCCGGTGCCCACCAGTGGATTCCAAAAAACGGCGCCGGCGCTGGCACCGTTCCGCATGCTCACGATCCGAGCAAAAAACTCTCGCCGACCATGCTGACCTCTGACCTGGCGCTGCGTTTCGACCCGGCGTATGAGCAGATCTCGCGGCGTTTCCTGGCCAATCCCGAGCAGTTGGCCGATGCCTTTGCCCGCGCCTGGTACAAACTGATCCACCGCGACATGGGCCCGCTGTCACGCTATCTCGGCCCGGAACTGCCCGCCGAAGAACTGCTCTGGCAGGACCCGATTCCGGAAGTCACTCATCCGCTGATCGACGACAGCGACGCCGCCGCGCTGAAAAGCAAAATTCTCGCGTCGGGTCTTTCTGTTTCGCATCTGGTTTCCACTGCCTGGGCGGCGCTTTCGACGTTCCGTGGCTCGGACAAACGCGGCGGCGCCAATGGTGGGCGTCTGCGTCTGGCACCGCAGAAATTCTGGCAAGCCAACCAGCCTGAGCAACTGGCCAAAGTGCTGCAAACCCTTGAAGGCATTCAGAACGAGTTCAACGGCGGTGCCGCCGGCAAGAAAGTCTCGCTGGCGGATCTGATCGTTCTGGCGGGTAATGCCGGGATCGAGCAAGCAGCGAAAAACGCCGGGCATTCGATTAGCGTGGCATTCAATCCTGGACGCACGGATGCCACTCAGGAACAAACCGACGTCGACTCGTTTGGTTTCCTTGAACCGATTGCCGATGGTTTCCGCAACTACAGCAAAGGCAAATACACCGTTTCGGCGGAGGCACTGTTGATCGACAAGGCGCAACTGCTCACCCTGACCGCGCCGGAAATGACGGTGCTGTTGGGTGGCTTGCGGGTGTTGAACACCAACGTCGGGCAAAGCCGTCATGGCGTATTCACGTCGCAGACAGAAGCGCTGACCAATGACTTCTTCACTAACCTGCTGGACATGGGCGTGGAGTGGAAGCCGACTTCGCGGGATGCTGACGAGTTCGAAGGACGCGACCGTAAAACCGGCAGCGTGAAATGGACGGCGACGCGGGTTGATCTGGTGTTCGGTTCCAACGCGCAATTAAGGGCACTGGCTGAGGTGTATGCCAGTTCGGATGCGAAGGAGCAGTTCGTTAAGGACTTTGTGGCGGCGTGGACGAAGGTCACCAACCTCGATCGTTTCGACTTGAAGTAACGCAAAACAACTGTGGGAGCGAGCCTGCTCGCGAAGGGGCCGGCACATCCAAAATCAATGTCGCCTGATACTCCGCTATCGCTGGCAAGCCAGCTCCCACAGGGCTTGGTGTTAAAACACCTTACGCCAGGCTCTTGCTCACCACCTCATACACATCACTCGACAACTGCCCCGAAGCCCGAATCCGCTCCAGCTCGCCTTTCATCAACGCCTGTCGCGCACCGTCATATTTGCGCCAGCGTGTCAGCGGCGCCAGTTGGCGCGAAGCGATCTGCGGGTTGAAGCCGTTCAGTTCGATCACCAGATCCGCGAGGAAGCGATAACCGGAGCCATCCGCCGCGTGGAAGTTGATCAGGTTCTGCCCGGCAAACGCACCGACCAGCGCACGCACCTTGTTCGGGTTCTTGATGTTGAACGCCGGGTGCTGCATCAACGCTTTCACGCGCTCCAGCCCGCCCGGCAAAGTGCTGCCGGCCTGTACGCTGAACCACTGATCCATGACCAACGGGTTGTCCTTGAAGTGCTCGGCGAAACTCGCCAGCGCCAACGCTTTCTGCTCTTCGAACGGCGAGTTGACCAACACCGCCAACGCCGTCAGGCGCTCGGTCATGTTGTCGGCCGTTTCGAATTGTTCCAGTGCCGCTGCCAGCACTTCCGGTTTGCCACTGAGCATCAGGTACGACAGCGCGATGTTCTGCAACGCACGACGGGCAAAATGCTCAGCCTCGGCGACGTACGGGGTTTGCTTCGACAGGTCACGGTTAGCCTGATAACGCAGCCACAGTGCCTCGAACAACCCTTCTGCCAGTTGCTTGCGCGCGAACTCCCGCGCGATATGAATGGCGTCGACATCCGCCACTTCGCTGATTTCAGTGAGGTACGCCTCACCCGGCAGCGAGAGCATTTCGGCAACCATCGCCTGGTCGAGCGACTCGTCGGACAGCACCGTTTTCAGCGCCGAAATCAGACGTGGATCAAGCACCAGGCTCTCGCCCTTCTGCTGCTGTGCGATCAGCTCTTGCAGCACCTGCACCGACAATTGCTGACCGGCATCCCAGCGGTTGAAGCCGTCGCTGTCATGCTGCATCAGGAACATCAGTTGATCGCGGTTGTACGGGAAGCTCAGTTTTACCGGCGCCGAGAAGCCGCGCAGCAACGATGGCAGCGGTTGTTCGGCGATGTCGACGAAGGTGAAGGTCTGCTCGGCTTCCGTCACGGAGATCACGCGGGTGGTGCCTTGGGCAGCGGCTTCGCCAGCCAGGCGCAGGGCAATTTCGTTGCCCTGACTGTCGAGCAGGCCGAGTTCGACCGGAATCACGAACGGCAGTTTTTCGACCTTGTCCGGGGTTTCCGGGCAGCTCTGGCGGAAGGTCAGGCTGTAGGTTTTCGCCGCAGCGTCGTAAGACTCGCTCACCGCCAGACGTGGCGTGCCGGCCTGGCTGTACCAGCGCTTGAACTGGGTGAGGTCGACGCCGTTGGCATCTTCCATGGCCTTGATGAAATCGTCGCATGTCACGGCTTGACCGTCATGGCGTTCGAAATACAGGTCGCTGCCCTTACGGAAGCCTTCAGCGCCAAGCAAGGTGTGGATCATGCCGACCACTTCCGAGCCCTTTTCGTACACGGTCAGGGTGTAGAAGTTGGAAATCTCGATGAAGCTGTCCGGGCGCACGGCGTGGGCCATCGGGCCGGCATCTTCGGCGAACTGGTGGGTTCGCAGATAAGCCACGTCCTGAATGCGCTTGACCGTGGCCGAGTTCATGTCGGCAGAGAAGCCGGAGTCACGGAACACCGTGAAGCCTTCCTTCAGCGACAGCTGGAACCAGTCGCGGCAGGTCACGCGGTTGCCCGACCAGTTGTGGAAGTATTCGTGGGCGACGATCGCTTCGACGCGCTGATGCGCAGCGTCGGTGGCGGTTTCGGCGCGGGCCAGCACGGCGCTGGAGTTGAAGATATTGAGACCCTTGTTCTCCATCGCGCCCATGTTGAAGTCATTCACGGCGACGATCATGAAGATGTCCAGATCGTACTCGCGACCGTAGACTTCTTCGTCCCAGCGCATCGACTTCTTCAGGCTGTTCATCGCGTGCTGGCACTTGTCGATGTTTTCCGGCTCGACGTAGATGCGCAGCGCGACGTTGCGATGGGTCATGGTGGTGAAGGTGTCTTCTACACACCACAAGTCACCGGCCACCAGCGCGAACAGGTACGCCGGTTTCATGAACGGGTCTTCCCAGGTTGCCCAGTGGCGGCCGTCTTCGCCCGGGCCCGAGGCGATCGGGTTGCCGTTGGAGAGCAGCACCGGATAGCTGTGCTGCTCAGCGACCACGGTAGTGGTGAACTTGCTCATCACGTCCGGGCGGTCGAGGTAATAGGTGATCTTGCGGAAACCTTCGGCCTCGCACTGGGTGCAGAACATCGTGCCGGATTTGTACAGGCCTTCCAGAGCGGTGTTGGTTTCCGGGTGGATCTTGACGCTGGTGTCGATCGTGAAGGTTTCGCTGACCGGTTGCAGGGTCAGGTGGTTTTCGGACAACTGATAATCGCCCTCGGCCAACTCTTTGTCGGCGAGGGTCACCGAGAGCAGTTCCAGCTGCTGACCATCGAGTACCAGCGGCGGCAGGCCCGGGCCACGCGCCGGGTTGCGGCGCATGACCAGTTGCGCGTGCACCAGGCTGTGATCCTCGAACAACTCGAAGGTCAGGTGTGTTTCGTCGATCAGGTACTCGGGCGCCTGATAGTCCTTCAGGTAAATCATCTTCGGTTGTTCGGTGCGCATGCTGGAGTCCTTATTGATGCACGGCGAGCTGATAAGCCGTGTACTTACGAATGTTGATCACGCCGGTGTCGAAGATCAGGTACTGGCCTTTGATCCCCATCAACGTGCCTTCGGCAATCGGGTTCTTGTCCAGGTTGAAGCTGACGATTTTGGCCGGGTATTGCTCGACCGGATAGCGGATTTCGAGAGGTTCTACATCGGCAATCGTCTGAATCGCTTGTAGGCCGAATCGCTCTTGCAAGCCTTGCAGGCCTTCGGCGCAACTCTCGAACAACTGATCGCGCACCTGCGCCAGATCGACCGCCACGGCATCGCCCTTGAGCAGTGCACGCCAGTTGGTCTTGTCGGCGACCTGACTGCGAAACAGGTCTTCGACGAAGCCCGATTGCTGACGCGTCGATACGCGCATGATCGGCAAGGCCTGACTCGCGCCCTGATCGAGCCAGCGGGTCGGCAATTGTGTAGCACGCGTGATGCCAACCTTGATCCCCGACGAATTGGCCAGGTAAACCACATGGTCGGTCATGCAGAACTGCTCGCCCCACACCGGATCGCGGCAGGTGCCAGCGTCATAGTGGCAGCGCTCCGGGCTCATGATGCAGAGGTCGCACTGTGCCAGTTTGGTCATGCACGGGTAGCAATAGCCCTGACTGAAACTGGTTTTGGTCTTGCGCCCGCAATGGGTGCAGTGGATCGCCCCCAGGTATTCCAGACGCACCGTGGTGCCGATCAATGGATTAACCGGCACCTCGACGTCATCCAGACGAAACGCGTATTGCACGTTCGGCCCGTCCAGGCGCGCCGACATTTTGCTGATTGCACCGCGGCCAATCTCGATCAATGGATAGCGTCCGACTTGAACAGGATGTTCGGCACTTCGATCGACTTCGACGCACACTCTTGCGGGCCCATGTAACCGGTGCGCTGATCTTCAGGCAGGTTCTGGATTTCCCAGGCGATCATCGCCTGCAACGACAGCTCGCGCTGCTCGGCGGTGAGCTTGCCACCGTCGGACCACTTACCGATCTCCACGGCCAGTTTCAGGCTCTCGTAGATGTCCGGGGTGATGTTTTTGATCATTTCGGCAAAAGACGACATCAGGGTCTCCGTGTTCTTTATCTACTGAAATTTTAGGCGGCCAGTTTACGGCGGTTATACAAACCGCCCAACAAACCGGTGAAGCATCCGATGAGTAACCCGCCGACGTGGGCGGCGTTGGCGATTTCGCCGAAACCGATCATCGAGATCAGTCCGGACATGCACACCAGCAGCCACACCAGCATCATCACCAAAACACCACGCGGCAGGCGATAAGCCGGGTTAGGCGCCAGCAACTGGAAAATCCAGCAGTGCCCAAGCAGGCCGTAGAGCACGCCGGACAAGCCGCCAAACAAGGTCGGGCCGCTCCAGGCGAACTGTGCGTAGTTGGAGACCAGGCTGAACAGCAAGGTCAATCCGATAAGGTTGATACTGCCCTGACGCGACTCGATGCGCCGCCCCAGTTCCCAGTACCACATGCCGTTCATGGCCAGATGCAGGATGCCGAAGTGGATCAGCATCGGCGTCACCAACCGCCACCATTGCCCTGCCGCAAGGCTGTCTTCAAGCGGCGTGAAATGGATGTAGTCGCCGATCACCCGGAAGTCGAGAAAGGTCAGCCAGCGCAGGGTTTCAAGGTTTTCACCGAGAAAGGTCAGGCCGCCGACAATCAGGCACAGCAACAGGATGAAACCGGTGGCTTTGGCGTATTTCAGCTGTTCGACGAAGCTCGGGCGTTTGATTGTCCGGGCGACCGGGATGTCCAGTTGCTGATCAGGATCGCCGGCGGGAAAACGCTCGTACAGCGAACGCACGTCGTCGCTGATCTCCGACGGCACCCACAACACCTGTTCACCGGCCTCCTCGCTGACTCGATGTGGCACCTGCATGCGTTGCAGCAGTTTAACGAAACCGCTCAGATCCGCCGCCAGCGGCAGACGCAAAACCGCGACCGAACTCATTGCAGCACCTCCGGCCGCTCGACATCGACCCAGACAAATTTATGCGGATCCAGGCGCGTTTCCTGATCCAGACGATAAGCGACCAGTTTGCCGTAGAGCACCGCGCTGTAATCCAGACACGCAAGGTTGGGGCGGATCGGCGCCGGTTTGCCGTTGCGCCAGTAATGGCCGACGAACAACAACGGCTCGTCGACGCCGTAGCGCAGCAGCGAATTCTTTTCCGAGGACGTCAGCGGCGTCTGCGCCACTGGCTCCGGCAAGGCATCGGGCTGGAAGACAATGTCGCCATAGGTTTTCGGATCGTCTTCCCAGAACTTGGTGCGGAAGAACGAACGCACCAGACCGTCGCCGCTGGTCATGGTCAGGCCATGAGGCAGGCGCATGTCGGTGCCGCGCAGCAGGCGGTCGAACACCGTGCAGGCGAAGCTGTCCGGCACCGCCGAGGCCTGCAGAAAGTGTTCGTCGATGCAGCCATTGGGGAACAGTGCGCGCAACGGCTCGATCAGGCCGGCATCCCAACAGGCGTGGACGACGCGAAAGCGACCGGCGTCGACAAACAGCGGCAGTTGGTAGAACCAGCGCTGGAAATCATGCCAGTCGCCGGGGTGGCCTTCGAACTGGGTCAGGGTTTCGTGGAGCAGGCGCGCGTGACGCGGCGTGTGTTCTCGGACGAACTGCTTGCCGCTGCCCGGAAGCGCCGGGGTGCTCCAGCCGAGGGCGTTGAATTCGTGGTTGCCCATGATGCACAAGGCCTGACCGGCCTCGACCATGTCGTGGACGATATGCAGCGCCTCGCGAATCCGCGGGCCACGGTCGATGATGTCGCCGACGAACACGGCCATGCGCGATGGATGCCGCCAGACCCCGCCCTGCTTGTGATAACCGAGTCGGTCAAGCAGGTGTTCGAGGGTCAGGGCGCATCCGTGCACGTCACCAATCAGGTCATAACTGCGCGCGGGATCGAGCATCAGTCGCCTCCACCACCCAACTTGCTGCCCCAGCCGAGCTTGGTGCGGCAGACTTCGTAGTAGTTGTGGTCGAGCGGATGAATCAGCCGCAGCTTCTGCGCTTTTTTGCTGACAGTGATGGTGTCGCCCGGCGCGCAGGTGAAGTGGTTCTGCCCGTCGCAGGAGACCTGCGGGTAGATCTGCATATCTTTGGACACGACGATTTTCAGCTCACTGTTGCCATCGACCACAATTGGCCGTCCCGACAAGGTATGGGGGTACATCGGCACAATCACAATAGCGTCGAGCTTGGGATGCATGATCGGCCCGCCGGCAGACAGCGCATAAGCGGTCGACCCGGTCGGCGTCGCGACGATCAGGCCGTCGGCCTTCTGGCTGCAGACGAACTGGCCATCGATGTACAGCTCGAACTCGATCATCCGCGTCGATTTGCCGGGGTGCAGCACCACGTCATTCAGCGCATCGCCCTGACCAATGGCCTCGCCGTGACGGCGGACTTCGGCTTGCAGCAGGAAGCGGTTTTCGACCAGATAGTGGCCGTCGAGCACTTCGGCGACTTTGACTTCCAGCTCATCGGGGCGAATGTCGGTGAGAAAACCGAGGCTGCCACGGTTGATGCCAAGCACCGGAATGTTGTGCCGCGCCAGCGCCCGGGCAGCGCCGAGCAGGCTGCCGTCACCGCCGACGACGATGACCATGTCGCAGACTTCGCCGAGCATCTTGCGCGACGAGGTTTGCAGGCCATGGCCGGGCAGGACTTCAGCGATGGTGTCTTCGAGAATCACATGCAGGTGACGGTCGAGCAGAAACCGTTTCAGTCGGCGGACGGTATCCAGCACCTGGGAACTGCCCAGGCGACCGATGATGCCGATATTACGAAATTGCTCCATGGGACCTCTGCGGACAATCGAAAACGCGAAAAGCACGATTATGGGCGAAAGCCTGCGATAGACAAAATCCTTTCAGCCTCAAGGGTGGGCTCGTGTTTAAGGCTATGCTCGCAAGATGATCCTATTTCCCGACTTGCTGCAGTTGCCCCATCAATTACGCCATCCCGAAGTGCGTGATCTGGCGTGGGTGATCCTTGCCCCGCCGATGCTCGCCACCACACCGTGGCCGCAACGCCATCCGCTGGCGGGCAGCGACTGGGTGAATGATCCCGAGCGACTGGAGCACTGGCTACGCCAACTCGATCGCGACAGCTACGGTTTGCTGCACTGGTTATCGCAGGCACGCACCCGACGCTTGGGTCTGTATTACGAGCGGCTTTGGCAATTTGCCGTGGAGCACGCGCCGGGGATCGAACTGATTGCGGCGAACCTGCCGATCCGCCGCGAAGGCCATACCCTCGGTGAACTGGACATGCTGCTGCGTGACCGCGATGGCGTGCATCACCTGGAACTGGCGATCAAACTCTATCTCGGCCCACAGAATGGCGATGGACAGGATCCGGCGCAGTGGTTGGGGCCGGGCTGCCATGATCGACTGGATCGCAAACTGGCGCACCTGGCCGAGCATCAACTGCCGATCTCCGCGCGCCCGGAAAGCCGTGAAGTGCTGGCAGCGCTGGACATCGAGGTGTTCAGCGCGCAGTTGTGGCTGGGCGGTTATCTGCTGTATCCGTGGCCCGGTCAGGCCGAATCACCGCTCGGTGCGCATCCACAGCATTTGCGCGGCAGTTGGTTGCATCAGAAGGATTGGCCGGCGTTCGTCACACAGCGCCCGGCCGGCCGCTGGCAACCCCTGCCCCGCCATGCCTGGCTGGCGCCGGCGCACTATCCGGCGGATCAGACCTGGACTTCGGAGCATTTGCGCATGTGGCTGGAAGATCTTGAGCCGCTGGCGCCAGCGCAACTGCTGGTGCGTCTGACCGAGAATGCGCAGGGGGAATGGGAAGAGGCGGAGCGCTTGTTTCTGGTGTCCGACCTGTGGCCGAACGTTCCCGGTCAAGGCTGAGACTTTATAGTGCTTGTGCCGGCCCCTTCGCGGGCAAGCCTTGCTCCTACGGGATCACCGCAGGCCCTGTAGGAGCAAGGCTTGCCCGCGAAGACTTCACCTCGGTCTAAATGGATAACCGCACAGCCAAAGCCGCCAACGTCACCAACAACACCGGCACCGTCAGCACAATCCCGACCCTGAAATAATATCCCCAACCAATGTGGATGCCCTTGCGCTCCAGCACATGCAGCCAGAGCAGCGTCGCCAGGCTGCCAATCGGGGTAATCTTCGGCCCCAGGTCGCTGCCGATCACGTTGGCGTAAATCATCGCCTCCTTGATCACCCCGCTCGCCTGACTGGCATCAATCGACAGCAAACCGATCAGCACGGTCGGCAAGTTGTTCATGATCGACGACAGCAACGCGGTCAGCACGCCGGTGCCCATTGCCGCGCCCCACACACCATGACCCGCGAAGACATCCAGCCAACCGGCCAGATACCCGGTCAACCCGGCATTGCGCAGACCGTAGACCACCAGATACATGCCCAGCGAAAACACCACGATCTGCCACGGCGCCTCTTTCATCACTTTGCGCGTGGAAATCTTGTGGCCACGGGCGGCGATACCCAATAGCAACGCGGCGCACACCGCGGAAATCGCGCTGATCGGAATGCCCAGCGGCTCCAGCGCAAAGCAGCCGATCAACAAAATCGCCAACACCGCCCAACCGGCATAGAACGTGGCTTTGTCGTGGATCGCGGTCTCGGGGTGTTCGAGCTGTTCAGGATCGTAGGATTGCGGAATATCGCGACGAAAAAACCACAACAACATCCCCAGCGTCGCCGCCACGCTGACGAAGTTGACCGGCACCATCACCGCCGCATAGCGGTTGAAGCCGATGTGAAAGAAGTCCGCCGAAACGATATTGACCAGATTCGACACCACCAGCGGCAGGCTCGCGGTGTCGGCAATAAACCCCGCGCCCATGACGAACGCCAGGGTCGCCGCCGGCGAAAAGCGCAAGGCCAGCAGCATCGAAATCACGATCGGTGTGAGGATCAGCGCCGCGCCGTCATTGGCGAATAGCGCCGAAACCAATGCCCCGAGCAGCACCATAAAGGCAAACAGCTTACGCCCACTGCCCCGCCCCCACCGAGCCACGTGCAGCGCCGCCCAGTTAAAGAACCCGGCCTCATCGAGCAGCAAACTGATGATGATCAGCGCGACGAAGGTGCCGGTGGCGTTCCAGATAATCTGCCACACCAGCGGGATGTCGCTCAGGTGCACGACGCCGAAGATCAGCGCCAGCACGGCGCCGAGAGTCGCACTCCAGCCGACGCCGAGGCCTTTGGGTTGCCAGATCACGAGGGTAATGGTCAGCAGGAAAATCAGTGTCGCAGCCAGCATCCGCAACAGCCTTAAATTGAAATGAAATAGTGAAGCCAACACAAAAAACTGTAGGAGTGAGCCTCCTCGCGATAGCGGTGTGTCAGTCGACTGATTGGTAACCGACAGTCCGCTATCGCGAGCAGGCTCACTCCTACATTGTGTCCCGTGTATGGCTTATTTTTTGTGTTGCTCGACGAACTGTCCGTAAGCATTGATAAAGCTTTGCAGGAAAGGTTTCACCGTATCGCTCAACTTGCCTGATTCATCAAATGCTGTCCCCGCCCCACCCAGATAAGCCTCTGGCTGCTGCATGCACGGCACATTGAGAAACACAAAGGACTGCCGCAGATGCTGGTTCGCGCCGAAACCACCGATGGCGCCCGGCGACACGCTGATCACCGCACCCGGCTTGCCACCCCAGACGCTCTTGCCATAAGGCCGCGAGCCAACGTCGATGGCATTCTTCAGCGGAGCAGGCACCGAACGGTTGTACTCAGGCGTAACGAACAGCACCGCGTCGGATGAACCCACTTTTTGCCGGAAAGTACTGTAGGCTGCCGGCGGTGAATCACCGTCGATGTCTTCGTTATAAAGCGGCAGATCGCCAATTTCGACAATCTCGAGTTTGAGGTTCGCCGGCGCCAGCTCAGCCAGTGCCAGCGCGACTTTGCGATTGATCGATGCTTTGCGCAGGCTACCGACTACTACGGCGACGTTGTAGACATTGCTCATGGAAGACTCTCGACTGTCCGTGGAAGGAGCCTGTAGTTATAGATGATCCGGTGACGATTCCACCAGCAGACGAGGGAAATTCCCGCGTCCTGATTATTTTTTTCCGACAGGAAAACTTACGGCGCTTGATGAAGGTCTACCAAGCCGCAAATCAAGTGTTTTATCTCCAGAGGTTCTAAGCAGATGGCAGCAGTACTCGTCGGTCAGTTCCATGCAAGAGATGCGGAAGGCCGCGTTTATTCCGTGCATGAGTTCCAGGAATCCACTCCGTCGGCAGACGGTTTTACCGGCTCGGAGCCCGTCACCACCTACAAACTGGCCATTGGCGATCGCGTCAACAAGGTCAGTGACAACGAGTTTTTGCTGGTTCAGTCGGGCATCACCCTGACTCGCGAACCTGAGACAATCACCGCTTCATAACCCACTGTTATGAGCAGAAGTCATATGCGCAGACTTGGGGTAGGATTCAGCCACTGATCCCACCTGCTGAACATGGACTTCACGCATGCGTTTACGCCATATCGAAGTGATTCAGGCGCTTTTGCAGACCGGTCACCTGGGCACCGCCGCCGAATGGTTGCAGTTGCCGGTGGCCGAGGTCGAAGAGCGTTTGCGTGAAGCCGAAAGTCAGTTGGGTTTCATGCTCTTCGCCAGTGTTCGCGGGCGCCTGCAATCGACGCCCGAAGCGCGGGCGTTGCAGGTTGAAATCGCCCACGTCTACGCAGCGCTGGAGCCGGTGCAACGGCTGGCCAGCAGCCTCAAGCAATACCTCGCCCCACCCTTGCGCATCATCGGCACCCCGCCGCTCACTCAACAACTGTTGCCGCAAAGCGTGGCCCTTCTGCGTCGTCGACTGCCCGATGCGCCCTGCAGCCTGTTAAACGCTGCCACCCGCGACATCGTCCGCAGCCTATTGCTGCGTGAGAGCGATCTCGGCTTGAGCCTGCACGACCCCGAACATCCCGACATTCATTGCCAGCCACTGGCGCAAGGCAAACTGCAATTGCTCGCGCCTCACGGCTGGCTGCAACCGAAGCAGAAATACATTTCGCTGCAGGATCTCGCCGGCCAGGCGATGGTCGGTCTCGAAGGTCAGGACCCGCTGAGCCCGGCACTGGAAAACAAACTCCAGGCCTTGCGCCCGGCACCGAGTATCCAGACCCGCGTGCAAACCCATCAGATGATGCGCAGCATGGTCGAGGCCGGCGAAGGTCTGGCCATCGTCGATCCGTTCACAGCGCTGGGCGCCCGCCCCGCCGGCCTGGACGTGTGCCCGCTGTCGCCAGCGGTGCCGATCAGCCTCTATGCCCTGACCTTCAAGCACGCAGCGCCCTCAGCGGCGATTCAGACGTTATTGGCGATCATCACGGAACAAGCCGAGGCGATGCTGTCGAACTGAGCGGGTTTTCCAGCGGATTATCGAACAATCGATACCAGAACAGCGCCACTTCAGCGGTGTTCGGGTCGATGCCGCGATAGCGCAATTGATCGATGCCGCCAATCACATAACCGCAACGCTCGTACAACCGACAGGCACCGAGGTTATTGTTCTGGGTTTCCAGCATGATCCCCGGCAGCTTTTTCTTGCGGCTCCAGAACTGCGCGACATCCAGCAACGCCTTGGCCACCCCATGACGGCGCGCTGGCGCGTGTACCGCCAGCTCATCGATATGGGCGAAGCCGTTCCAGTTGGTGCTGATCACCAGATGGCCGACCGGCTCATCGTCAAGGTAGGCCATGAAAATCGCGCTGTCCGTCGCCTTGTGAAAGGCGCTGAACTCCTCGGGATCAATGCCGTAGCACTTGCGGTAAGGCACGATCGGCGTTACCGGCCACTGCTCGACAGGCTTGCCAATCACCGCATTGCCGTAAGCGGCGACCTCGAAACTGAAGTCGCTGCCCCAGATATAAGGCGCAAAGCCTTCGTCGGCGACCCGCACCGACAGCCCTGGATATTTCGGATTCATGACCGGTTGCATACTGGGAAAAGTCCTCATTCCTTGACGCAATCGACGGTGTACTGCCGTCCATTGCCTTCATCTTCGTGCTGCAATCCATGCACATCCGCGACAAAACCGGGGAAGCTGCTATCGAACGTGCGAGCAAATTTCAGGTAATCAATGATCGAGCGGGTCGATTCGGTGAAGCGTTCACCGGGCATGATCAAAGGGATCCCCGGCGGATACGGCACCAGCATCACGGCGGCGATTCTGCCTTCCAGTTCATCGATTGGCACTGCCTCGACTTCGCCGCGCACCAAGTGATCGTAAGCATGAGCCGGTTTCATGGCGATTTCCGGGAGTACGGTGTACATGCGTTTGAGGTGCTTGGCGGTGGCATTGCTGCGGTAACAGGCGTGCAACTGATCGCACAGGTCACGCAGGCCCATGCCGCGATAACGCGCAGTGTCTTGTTGCGACACGCAGGGCAGGCAGGTCTCAAGGCGCACGTTGGCATCATAGCTGCGCTTGAACTCAAGCAACTCGGTGAGCAACGTGCTCCATTTGCCTTTGGTGATGCCCATGGAGAACAGCACCAGAAACGAATACAGCCCGGTTTTCTCCACCACCAGCCCGCGCTCCCAAAGGAACTTGCTGACCACCGCCGCCGGAATGCCCTTCTCGCTCAACGCCCCACCGGCATTCAGCCCCGGCATCACCAGCGTGACCTTGATGGGGTCGAGCAGCACGTAGTCGTCACTGACCTCGCCGAAACCGTGCCAATCCGCATCGGGTTGCAGCAGCCAGTCTTTGGTTTGCACGCGGTCGATGCCTTCGACACCGGGCGGCTGCCAGATCGAAAACCACCAATCATCGGCAGCAATGTGCTGGCGCAGATTGGCCAGTGCCCGACGGAAGCTCAGCGCTTCGTCGAAAGTTTCCTGCAACAGCGAACGCCCGGCCGGGCCTTCCATCATCGCCGACGCCACATCCAGTGAAGCGATGATGCTGTACTGCGGCGACGTGGAGATGTGCATCATGAACGCTTCATTGAAACGATCACGGTCCAGTTGCCGTGCACCGCCGTCCTGCACATGAATCATCGACGCCTGACTGAACGCGGCGAGCAATTTGTGCGTGGAATGGGTGGTGAACACCAGCGGACTGTCTTCGCTGCGCGAGGTGGCCATGCCGTAGCGTCCGGCGAAAAATTCATGGAACGCCGCATAGGCATACCACGCCTCGTCGAAATGCAGCACTTCGACACTGTTGCCGAGGCTTTGCTTGATCAGTTCGGCGTTATAGCAGAGGCCGTCGTAGGTCGAGTTGGTGACCACGGCAAGTTTGACTTTCGGCGCGCGGCCCTTGGTCAGCGGGCTGGCATCGATTTTCGCCTGGATCGATTCGCGGCTGAATTCGCTCAGCGGGATTGGGCCAATGATCCCCAGCTCATTACGTTCGGGACACAGGTACAAGGGGATCGCGCCGGTCATGATGATCGCGTGCAACACCGACTTGTGACAGTTGCGATCGACCAGCACCAGATCGTCGCGGGCGACCATCGAGTGCCAGACAATCTTGTTGGCGGTCGAGGTGCCATTGATCACGAAAAAGGTGTGATCGGCGCCGAAATTGCGCGCAGCACGCGCTTCGGCTTCGGCAAGCGGCCCGGTGTGATCGAGCAGCGAACCCAACTCCGGCACCGAGACCGACAAATCCGAGCGCAGCGTGTTTTCGCCGAAGAACTGGTGAAACGCCTGCCCTACCGGACTTTTGTGATACGCCACACCGCCGCCGTGACCGGGGGTGTGCCAGGAATAATTGGAGTCGGCAGTGTGTTGCACCAGCGCCTTGAAAAACGGCGGCAGCAAACCGTCCAGATATTTGCGCGCCGCTCGCGCCACTTGCCGAGCCAGAAACGGCACGGTGTCTTCGAACAGATAGAGAATGCCGCGCAACTGATTGAGTTCGGCCATGGCATCGGCCGGAGCGTTTTCCAGGGTGACTTGCTCGCCCAGGGCAAAGATCGGCAGATCCGGCGCACGCACACGCGCCAAGCCGATCAGTTCGGCCATGTTCTGCAACAGATGCGAGTGGGTGCTGGCGTCCTCGGCGGCGATCAGCATGCACGCGAGGCCATGATGGGTCGACGCCACCAACCGACCTTCGGTGTAGTCGGTGGCCGAAACGATACTGAAACCTTCCTGCTCCAACTCCCGGGCGATGCCACGGATACGGTCGCCGGCGACCGTGTCGGCCTTGATGTCACGATGGACGATCAACACCGGAAACTTCAAATCTTTGTACATGGGGCTCAGTGTCCTGAGGCGGCGGGGTTGAATCCGCCAATGCACTCAGGGTAGAGGGTTGTAGCGAAAGTGGCGAGGGTGGCCACTTGGCTTCATTGAGCCTGACTCGGCTTTTGTGGCGAGGGAGCTTGCTCCCGCTGGGGCGCGAAGCGTCCCTTTGCACTCTTTCAGACAAAACGGGTGTACATATTTTGCGACTGCTTCGCAGCCGAGCGGGAGCAAGCTCCCTCGCCACAGAGGATCTCTCAGGCTTGAGCGTCAGCCTCGGCAATCTGCGTCCACATCGCCGGCCCACCGGCAGACTTGGCAATAATCTCCAACCGCACCAGATGCGCTGCCAATTCATCTTCAGTCGCGCGAATGATCCGCGCCGGCTGCCGATCAGCCGGTAACCGGCGAATCTCGGTCGCCGAGTTATCCGCGCCCTCGCCCGAGCCATTACCGTCCGATGCGTTGCCGGCCAGCGACAGGCTGGTCTGGCCACCGGTCATGGTCAGGTAAACGTCGGCGAGAATCTCCGAGTCGAGCAAGGCGCCGTGGAGTTCACGACCGGAGTTATCGACGCCGTAACGCTTGCACAACGCATCGAGGCTGTTGCGCTGCCCCGGGTGACGTTCCCGGGCCATCATCAGGGTGTCGAGGATCGAGCAGTGCTGGGTGATATCGGCGCGATCGTGCTGGCCCATCAAGGCGAATTCGTTGTTGATGAAGCCAACGTCGAACGCCGCGTTGTGGATGATCAGCTGTGCGCCTTTGATGAATTCGAAGAACTCATCGGCAACTTCGTTGAAGCGCGGCTTGCCCACCAGAAATTCGTTGGTGATGCCGTGAACGCCGATGGCGCCTTCATCACTCTCGCGATCCGGTTGCAGATAAACGTGAAAATGCCGGCCCGTCAGGCGCCGACCGATCAGTTCGACACAGCCGATTTCGATAATCCGGTGACCATCGGTCACCGGCATGCCGGTGGTTTCGGTATCGAGTACAACGGATCTGGTGGCCATCAGTGCTCAGCTCTCAACGGGTCAATCGTGCAAAAACGCGGATGTTAACACGCTCGCGGCGTGAGTCGCGCACCGCCGGGTGATCGGCGCTTATGCAGTTTTTAACAATCATTAGCAATGTTCATAAAGTCTATCGGCAATCGGCTTGTTAGCGTGCGCGGCTTGTTTCCCACGGGTTAAAACGCGTCATGAAGACTGCACAGGTTTTATTGCTCGGTGGCTGCTTGCTGGTTGCCGAAGCGCATGCCACCAGCTTCGTCATCAGCACCGACATCACCATGAGCCTGACGCTCAGCTCAAGCAAAGGCACCAGTGGATCGTTCAAGGACGACAAGATTGTGCTGGCGGCGAAGGATGATGCGGCGGCGTTTGTGGCGAGTGGAGGGGAGATTCGCGGGGTGCGGATGGAAGCGGCTTTTTGCGGATACGGGAGGTGCTGAAGGATTCTGTGTATACCGACCGGCAACTGGCCGAGGCCATTCTGATCCTGTAACAAATTCCCCTGGAACTGCCGAAGGCTGCGATCTTTTGATCTTGATCTTTTAAAAGCAAGATCAAAAGATCGCAGCCTTCGGCAGCTCCTACAGGGGAATGTATTTCAAACAGGGCTCAGGTTTGTTTGTAACCGCGCACGTCGTCGACGCCACGGTTGGCCAATTGGTCAGCCCGCTCGTTGCCGTGATGGCCGATGTGCCCACGCACCCACTTCCAGGTGACCTTGTGGCGGTTGACCTGCTCATCCAGTTCTTTCCACAGATCAGCGTTTTTCACTGGCTCTTTCGCTGCGGTCTTCCAGCCGCGCTTCTTCCAGTTGGCCATCCATTCGTTGATGCCCTTCATCACGTACTGTGAGTCGGTGACCAGCAGCACTTCACACGGGCGCTTCAACGCTTCGAGGCCGCGAATCGCGCCGAGCAGTTCCATGCGGTTATTGGTGGTGTTGGCCTCACCGCCCCACAGTTCCTTTTCGACGCCCTTGCACACCAGCAAAGCGCCCCAGCCGCCCGGGCCGGGATTGCCTTTGCAGGCGCCGTCGGTGAACAGTTCTACGGTGTCGACGCTTTCAACGCTTTCGCTCATGCCAATCTATCCAGAAAAATGCCTGCCTTGCCGATCACGGATCGACAATGGCCCGGGCCGGAACAAGCCCGGCCACAAATAAAAGAAGGTTTACGGTTCGATGCGGCGGCGATTGACCTTCGCCATCGGCAGCGGAATCAGCTTGCCCATCGGCTCGCGGCGCTCCTGGCGCAAAGGTCTGAGTCCGACCACGATCTTGCGCGCCACCAATAAATAGAAGCCGCCACCCGACAATTGCCAGTCACCGGCCTTGCGTTCCCAGCCGGCCAGACGGTTCTGCCACTTGGGTGACGCGAGCGGCGGACGATAGCACCCGAAGCGGCGTTTCTCCAGCGCGAAGCCCAGCAGATTGAGCCAGTCGGCGACCCGCGATGGCGAGATGCAACGGGCCTGACGCAAGGCGTCGTGGGCGAAAACATGGCGCAATCCCCAACTGCTCCAAGGGTTGATGCCGACGATCAACAGATGGCCGCCAGGCCGCACACTGCTCGCCGCTTCACGCAGCAAACCATGGGGCGACAGACAGAAGTCCAGACCGTGCTGTAACACCACTACGTCGGCAGCATGCTCGCTCAGCGGCCAGGCCTGCTCTTCGCAGACGATTTCGACGCCGGGCAACGGCGCACCGAGGCGCACATTGCGCTGCACCTGCGGCGCCGACGGCGGGGTTTGCGCAGACGGGCCGTAATGCACCAGATAACCGCCGAAAAACCGACCGAGTTCGTCTTCGAGCATGCGCCGCTCTTCATCGAGCAGAAATTGCCCGAGCGGGCCGGACAGCCATTCACGGGCTGCACCGATCAGGGCCAGCCAGTCAGGATCAGCCTGTGCGAACGCTTTATCACTCATCGCATTCTCCAAAGCGCCAGGAACTACTAAGATGCGCCAATGTTTTCCGCTTGGCGAATTCCGACGATGATACAGATCAGTGCCCTGCCCGCGTTCACCGACAACTACATCTGGTTGTTACAGGATCACCGCACCCAGCGCTGCGCGGTGGTCGATCCCGGCGATGCCACGCCCGTGCTGGCGTGGCTGGACGCCCATCCGGGCTGGGTGTTGAGCGACATCCTGATCACCCATCATCACCATGATCACGTCGGTGGCGTCGAACGCCTGAAAGCGGCGAGCGGCGCCAAAGTCTACGGGCCGGCCAGCGAAAGCATCCCGGCGCGCGACGTAGCGCTGAAAGACAACGACAACGTCAGCGTGCTCGGCTGGGACTTCGCGGTCTATGCGGTGCCCGGTCACACTTTGGGACATATTGCCTATTATCACCACGGCCTGCTGTTCTGCGGCGATACCCTGTTCGCCGCCGGTTGCGGTCGGCTGTTTGAAGGCACGCCGGAGCAAATGCACCACTCGCTCAGCCGCCTCGCCGCTCTACCGGAAGATACGCTGGTCTACTGCACCCATGAATACACCCTGAGCAATCTGAAGTTTGCCGCCGCGGTCGAACCGACTAACCCGGACATTGCCGCCCGTCTGGAAAAAGTCACCCAGCAACGGCAAAACGGCGTCATGACCCTGCCCTCGACCCTGGCCTTGGAAAAGCTCACCAACCCGTTTTTGCGCACCTCTGAAACATTAGTTACACAAAAAGTGGACGAACGGGAAGGCGCTCAAAACCGGGCGCCGAGCGAGGTTTTTGCGGCTCTGCGGGCATGGAAAGATAAGTTCTAAGTACCTCACAACTTGGTACAAAAATTCTGAATGGTTGACCGCAGGGGGTGCGCTTTCTAGAATCGCCCGACATTTTTGCCCGGAACTTACTTCCAGCCAATGTCGTCATCCATACGTAAGTCCGTCAATTCAGACGCATTGACCCGCCTGGCGCAAGCCATCGCGGTGGCTGTGTCCGCCACGCTGGCGGGCTGCTCCAGCCATGCTCCGCAGACTGAAGCGACGCATACGCCGAACATCGCTGCGCGAGCCAAGCAGAAGCCGATCTGGCTGTCCGAAAAGCCCAGCCCACAGGTTCCCCAGGACATCTGGGAACGCATGCGCCAGGGTTTCCAGTTGCAGGAAGGCCTTGGCGTGAACCCGCGCATCGAACAACAGCGTCTGTGGTTCGCCAGTAATCCCTCTTTCCTCGAGAATGCCGGCGAACGCGGCAGTCTCTATATCCACTACATCGTCGAACGCCTCGAAGAGCGCAACATGCCGCTGGAACTGGCCCTGCTGCCAGTGATTGAAAGCGCCTACAACCCGATGGCCTATTCGCGGGCCGATGCCTCGGGGCTGTGGCAGTTCATTCCGTCCACCGGGCGTTACTTCAACCTGCGTCAGACCCGCTTCTACGATGGCCGTCGCGATATCACGGCGTCGACCACAGCGGCCATGGATTACCTGACCCGTCTGCACGATATGTTCAACGGCGACTGGCTGCTGGCCCTGGCGGCGTACAACGCTGGCGAAGGCACGGTCAGCCGCGCGATCGAACGCAACGAGAAGCTTGGTCTGCCTACCGACTACTGGAACCTGCCGCTGCCAGCGGAAACTCAAGCGTACGTGCCGAAACTGCTGGCGCTGTCGCAAGTGGTACTGGCGCCGGAGGCATACGGGGTGAACCTCAACCCGATCGCCAACGAGCCGTACTTCCAGGTCGTCGAAATCAACCAACGCATGGATCTGTCCAAGGTCGCTGCGGTGGCCAATATCGACGAAGACGAACTGTTCCAGCTCAACCCGGCGTTCAAGCAGCGCACCACCATCGACGGCCCGCAGCATTTGCTGGTACCCACGTCGAAGGCGCAGTTGCTGACTGCCAGTTTGCAGACCATGCGCCCTGAGGAGCTGATCAGCACACGTTCGCTGAAACCAGTGTTCGAGGGTGCCGATCCATCCGAAGTGGCCAAGCTCAAGCGCGCGTATCGCGTGAAGCGCGGCGACAACCTTGGCTCCATCGCCAAGGCCAACAAGGTCGAAGTGAAAGACCTGCAACGCTGGAACAAACTCAGCGGCAAGAACCTCAAGGTCGGCCAGACCCTGGTCATGCAGGACACCAGCAAGCGCAGCCCGGCCCGCAGCAATGGTCGGGTCAACACCGTGGTAGCGGCCAACAGCAAGACCAAAGGCAAAGCCGACAGCGCGCAGCAGACCCAGTACAAGGTCAAGCGCGGCGACACGCTGTACGTCGTAGCCAAGCGATTCAACGTTGAGATGCAGCATCTCAAGCGCTGGAATCCGGGTGCGGGCAAGGCATTGAAGCCTGGGCAGATGCTCACGGTTTATCAGTCACGCTGATAGAAAGGCCCCTGAAATTTCAGGGGCTTTTTTTGGCCGAAATTATTGTGACCAGTGGATTTCCTGTGGTGAGGGGATTTATCCCCGACGGACTGCGCAGCAGTCCCTTCTTTCCTGTCAATGAGCAGGGCCGCTGCGCGACCCATCGGGGATAAATCCCCTCGCCACAGAAGCAAATCAGCTGAGCACCGAGTAACGATTAACAGCGTCCAGACAAGCTGTTACTGTACGGCCCACAAAGCCCAAGCCGCCTGGATCGGATCTGACTTGAAGCGTCCCCTCCTCCTGCTCCTCATCAGCCTGGCCTTGAGCTCAACCGCAAGCGCGACGATCACCGAAAGCCACGGTTATGCGCAGTTCGGCACGCTCAAGTACCCGGCCAGATTTACCCACTTCGACTGGGTCAACCCGCAAGCGCCCAAGGGCGGTACGTTGCGGGTGATGGCGTTCGGCACCTTCGATACGGTCAACCCTTACACCTTCAAGGGCACCAGCCCGGTCACTACCGCCAATTTCCTTCAATACGGCATCAACGAGCTGAACGAGCCGTTGATGGTCGGCACCGGCCAGTACTCGCCGTCCGGCGATGAGCCGGCGTCCAGTTACGGCTTGATCGCGCAGTCGGTGGAATACAGCGAAGATCGCAGCTGGGTGGTGTTCAATCTGCGCCCGGAAGCCCGTTTTCATGACGGTACGCCGATCACCGCCTACGACGTCGCGTTCTCCTATCGACTGCTGCTCAAGGAAGGTCATCCGCTGTATCGCACTGCGTTGCAGGAAGTGTCGCGGGTCGACATCCTCAACTCGCAGCGCATTCGCTTCGTGATGAAACGCTCCGGCAATCCGTTGCTGATCCTGCGCCTTGGTGAACTGCCGGTGCTGCCGCAGCATTACTGGAAAGACCGCGACTTCAAGGCCACCACCTTCGAGCCGCCGCTGGGCAGCGGCCCTTACCGCATTACCTCGGTGACGCCGGGGCGGCAGTTGATCTTCGAGCGAGTCAAGGATTACTGGGGAAAGGATCTCGCGGTCAATCGCGGCAAGTACAACTTCGATCGCATGGAAGTCGAGTTCTATCGCGACAGCGACGTCGCCTTCGAAGCGTTCAAGGCCGGCGAATTCGATATCTACATCGAGCATCAGGCGAAGAACTGGGCCAACGGCTACAACTTCCCGGCCGTGCGCCGTGGCGACGTGATCAAGGCGCAAATCCCGCATCAGATCCCGACGCAGAGTCAGGGTCTGTTCATGAACACTCGACGAGCAACCTTCTCTGACGTCAAAACCCGCGAAGCGCTGGGCCTGATGTTCGACTTCGAGTGGACCAACCGCGCACTGTTCAGCGACGCCTACAAACGCACCACCAGTTACTACCCCAACAGCGAATTCAGCGCCAGCGGTCTGCCGGTCGGCCATGAATGGCTAATGCTCAAGCCGTACAAGGAACAATTGCCGGCCAAGCTGTTCACCGAGCCGTTCACATTGCCGCAAACCGATGGCCGTGGCATTCCCCGTGAAACCCTGCGCAAAGCCCTGGCGCTGCTGGCCGAAGCTGGCTGGAAGCTCAATGGCCAACGTCTGCAGAACGCCGCCGGTCAGCCGCTGAGTTTTGAGCTGCTGCTGGTCAACCCGAATCTGGAACGCATCCTCCAGCCGTACATCGAGAACCTCAACAGCATCGGCATTGACGCGCGCCTGCGCACGGTCGATCGCGCGCAATACAAACAGCGCCTCGATCAGTTCGATTTCGACATGATCCTGATGACGCTCAATCAGACCCTCAGCCCAGGCCTTGAGCAGTGGCAGTACTTCCACTCCAGTCAGGCCGGGGTCAAGGGCAGCAAGAATTACGCGGGCATCGCCAACCCGGTGGTCGATCACCTGCTCGAACAATTACTCGCCGCGCGCAACCGCGACGAACAGGTCGCCGCCGGCAAAGCGCTCGACCGCGTGCTGCTCTGGCAGCACTACAGCATTCCCAACTGGTACCTCAATTACCACCGCCTGGCCTACCGCAACCGGTTGGCCTTCGTCACCACGCCGCCCTACACCCTGGGCCTGAGCGCATGGTGGCTGAAGTCTTCGGAGAAAGATCGATGAAGCCCATCCGCGCCCTGCTCGTCCAGGCCAGCGGCTTGCTGTTCGCCGGGCTGGCCTTTGCCGCCCCGCAACACGCCGTGACCCTGTACAACGAGCCGCCGAAATACCCGGCCGATTTCAAACATTTCGATTACGTGAACCCCGACGCGCCAAAGGGCGGCGTCTTCCGTCAGGCCGGGTTCGGCGGCTTCGACAGCCTCAACCCGTTCATCAGTAAAGGCGTGCCCGCCGATGATATCGGGCAGATCTACGACACCCTGACCAAACACAGCCTCGACGAGCCGTTCACCGAATACGGTCTGATCGCCAGCAAAATCGAAAAAGCCCCGGACAACAGCTGGGTGCGTTTCTACCTGCGCCCCGAAGCGCGCTTCCACGACGGTCATCCGGTGCGCGCCGACGATGTGGTATTCAGCTTCAACACGCTGACCAAGGAAGGCTCGCCGCTGTATCGCGGCTACTACAACGACGTCGCCGAAGTCATCGCCGAAGACCCGCTAAAAGTGCTGTTCAAGTTCAAGCACACCAATAACCGCGAACTGCCGCTGATTCTCGGCCAATTGCCGGTGTTGCCAAAACACTGGTGGGCCGACCGCGATTTCACCAAGGGTAATCTGGAGATCCCGCTGGGCAGCGGCCCGTACAAGGTCGCCGAAGTAAAGGCCGGCCGTTCGATACGGTACGAGCGGGTCAAGGATTACTGGGGCAAGGATCTGCCGGTCAATCGTGGCTTCTACAACTTCGACACGATGACCAGCGATTACTACCGCGACAACACCGTTGCCGTCGAAGCGTTGAAGGCCGGTCAGTTCGACTACTGGCTGGAGATGACCGCAAAAAACTGGGCCAACGCTTACAACATTCCGGCCGTCACCGAGGGGCGTTTGATCAAGGAGTTGATCCCCAACAGCAACCCGACCGGCATGCAGGGTTTCGTCTTCAACCTGCGTCGCCCGGTGTTTCAGGATGTGCGGGTACGTCGGGCGCTCGGCCTGCTGTTCGATTTCGAATGGACCAACAAACAACTGTTCAACGGTGCCTACTTCCGCACCCGCAGCTATTTCGAGAACTCGGAAATGGCCGCCACCGGCCTGCCCGATGCCGATCAACGGGCGATTCTCGAGCCGTTCCGCAGCAAACTGCCGGCGCAGGTGTTCAGCGAGGCTTTCGAAAATCCGAAGACCGACGCCAGCGGCATGATCCGCACCCAACAGCGCGAGGCCTATCAACTGCTGCAAGAGGCCGGCTGGAAGATCGTCGACGACAAAATGGTCGACGCCACGGGCAAACCGGTGGTCATCGAGTTTCTGCTGGCGCAGACCGAGTTCGAACGTGTATTGCTGCCGCTCAAGCGCAACCTCAGCGATCTCGGCATCGAACTGGTGATCCGTCGTGTCGACGTTTCGCAGTACATCAACCGCGTGCGCTCGCGGGATTTCGACATGATGGTCGGCAGTTTCCCGCAATCCAACTCGCCAGGTAACGAGCAGCGCGAATACTGGATGAGCGCCGCCGCCGACAAGGCCAGCAGCCGCAACACCATGGGTTTGAAGGATCCGATCGTCGATCAACTGGTCGAGAACCTGATCAACGCCGACTCGCGCAAAAGCCTGGTAGCGCACGCCCGTGCGCTGGATCGCGTGTTGCAGTGGGGCTACTACGTGATCCCCAACTGGCACATCAAAACCTGGCGCGTGGCTTATTGGAATCACATTGGCCACCCCAAGGTCTCACCCAAGTACGACATCGGCATCAACACCTGGTGGGTCAAGCCTGACGCAAAACCGGCGATAGAAGTCGAAACCAAACTGCAAGCCGACCCTGTGGGCACGGAGTAATCAGATGCTGGCGTATATTTTTCGGCGACTGCTGCTGATCATCCCGACCCTGTTCGGCATCCTGCTGATCAACTTCGTGATCATCCAGGCCGCGCCCGGCGGCCCGGTGGAACAGATGATCGCCAAGCTCGAAGGCTTCGAAGGCGCCACCAGCCGCATTGCCGGCGGCGGTGCCGAGGTGTCGGTGGCGGGCTCCTCGTATCGCGGCGCGCAAGGGCTGGACCCGGCCCTGATCAAGGAAATCGAGCACATGTACGGGTTCGACAAGTCGGCCCCGGAACGTCTGTGGATCATGGTCAAGAACTACGCTTCGCTGGACTTCGGCGACAGCTTTTTCCGCGACGCCAAGGTCATCGACCTGATCAAGGAAAAGATGCCGGTGTCGATCTCGCTGGGGCTGTGGAGCACGCTGATCATGTACCTGGTGTCGATCCCGCTGGGGATCGCCAAGGCCACGCGACACGGCAGCCACTTCGACGTCTGGACCAGCTCGGCGATCATCGTCGGCTATGCGATCCCGGCGTTCCTGTTTGCGATCCTGCTGATCGTGGTGTTCGCCGGCGGCAGTTATCTGGACTGGTTCCCGTTGCGCGGGCTGACCTCGAACAACTTCGATGAGCTGAGCTTCGGCGGCAAGATCCTCGATTACTTCTGGCACTTGGCATTGCCGGTCACGGCGCTGGTGATCGGCAACTTCGCGACCATGACCCTGCTGACCAAAAACAGCTTCCTCGACGAGATCAACAAGCAATACGTGGTCACCGCCAAGGCCAAGGGCCTGACCCGCCATCGCGTGCTGTACGGCCATGTGTTTCGCAACGCCATGCTGCTGGTGATCGCCGGATTTCCCTCGGCGTTCATCGGCATCTTCTTCACTGGCTCGTTGCTGGTGGAAGTGATCTTCTCCCTCGACGGTCTCGGCCTGATGAGTTTCGAAGCGGCGATCAACCGCGATTACCCGGTCGTGTTCGGCACCCTGTTCATCTTCACCCTGCTGGGGCTGGTAGTGAAACTGATCGGCGACCTCACCTACACCCTGGTCGATCCGCGCATCGACTTCGAAAGCCGGGAGCATTGAGATGAACCTGTCCCCTCTCAACCGCCGCCGCTTCGAACTGTTCAAAGCCAACAAGCGTGGCTGGTGGTCGCTGTGGCTGTTTCTGATCCTGTTCGGCCTGAGCCTCGGCGCCGAACTGATCGCCAACGACAAGCCGCTGGTGGTGCATTACGACAACAACTGGTACTTCCCGGCGATCAAGCGCTACCCGGAAACCACCTTCGGCGGCGAATTCCCGCTGGAAGCCAACTACAAGAGCCCGTACATCCGCGAACTGCTCAAGGCCAAGGAGGCGTGGGTGCTGTGGGCGCCGATTCCCTACAACTACCAAAGCATCAACTACGACCTGAAAGTCCCGGCCCCGTCGCCACCGTCGGCGGACAACCTGCTGGGTACTGACGATCAGGGCCGCGACGTGCTGGCGCGGGTGATTTACGGCTTCCGCATTTCGGTGCTGTTCGCGCTGACACTGACCGTGTTGAGTTCGATCATCGGTGTGATTGCCGGCGCCCTTCAGGGTTTCTATGGCGGCTGGGTCGACTTGGCCGGGCAACGTTTCCTGGAGATCTGGTCGGGCTTGCCGGTGCTGTATCTGCTGATCATTCTCGCCAGTTTCGTCCAGCCGAATTTCTGGTGGCTGCTGGGGATCATGTTGCTGTTCTCGTGGATGAGCCTGGTTGACGTGGTGCGCGCCGAGTTCCTCCGTGGCCGCAACCTTGAATACGTGCGCGCCGCGCGGGCATTGGGCATGCAGAACGGCGCGATCATGTTCCGCCACATCCTGCCCAATGCGATGGTTTCGACCATGACGTTCATGCCGTTCATCCTCACCGGCGCCATCGGCACCCTCACCGCGCTGGACTTCCTTGGCTTCGGCTTGCCGGCCGGCAGTCCGTCGCTGGGTGAACTGGTCGCGCAGGGCAAATCCAACCTGCAAGCGCCGTGGCTGGGCATGAGTGCCTTTGCCGTGCTGGCGTTGATGTTGAGTTTGCTGGTGTTTATCGGCGAGTCCGCTCGCGATGCCTTCGACCCGAGGAAGTGAAATGAATCAGGACAATCTGATCGAAGTGCGCGACCTCGCCGTTGAATTCGGTTTCGGCGAGCGCGTGCATCGCGTCGTCGAAGGCGTGAGCTTCGACATTAAACGCGGCGAAACCCTTGCGCTAGTCGGCGAATCCGGCTCGGGCAAATCCGTGACGGCGCATTCGATCCTGCGCTTGCTGCCCTACCCGATGGCCCGGCACCCGGCCGGCAGCATCAACTACTCCGGGCAAAACCTGCTGGGCCTCAGCGAAAAGACCCTCCGCCACATTCGCGGCAACCGCATCGCGATGATCTTTCAGGAGCCGATGACTTCGCTCAACCCGCTGCACTCGATCGAGAAGCAGATCAACGAAGTCCTCGGCATCCACAAGGGCCTGACCGGCAAAGTCGCGACCAAGCGCACGCTGGAACTGCTGGAGATGGTCGGCATCCCCGAGCCGCACAAGCGCCTCAAGGCCCTGCCCCACGAATTGTCTGGCGGCCAACGTCAGCGCGTGATGATCGCCATGGCCCTGGCCAACGAGCCGGAGCTGCTGATTGCCGATGAGCCGACCACTGCTCTGGACGTGACCGTTCAGCTGAAAATCCTCGATTTGCTCAAGGAATTGCAGGCCAGATTGGGCATGTCGCTGTTACTGATCAGTCACGATTTGAACCTGGTACGAAGAATTGCGCATCGCGTATGTGTCATGCAGCGCGGTTGCATCGTCGAACAGGCATCGTGCGCAGAGCTGTTCCGTTCGCCGCAGCATCCGTACACTCGGGAATTGCTCGGCGCGGAGCCCAGTGGAGGCCCGGCGACCAATAAAATCGGGGCGCCGTTGCTCGAAGTCGAGAACCTGAAAGTCTGGTTCCCGATCAAGAAAGGCCTGCTCAAGCGCACGGTGGATTACGTCAAGGCAGTGGACGGCATCAATTTCAGCCTGCCTCAGGGTCAGACCTTGGGGATTGTCGGTGAAAGCGGTTCCGGTAAATCCACCCTGGGCCTGGCGATTTTGCGGCTGATCGGCAGCAAAGGCGCGATCCGTTTTGAAGGCAAGCAGCTAGACTGCCTGACTCAGAATGAGGTTCGCCCGTTGCGTCGGGAGATGCAGGTGGTGTTTCAGGACCCGTTTGGCAGCCTGAGCCCGCGCATGTGTGTCAGTGACATCGTTGGCGAAGGCCTGCGGATTCACAAGATGGGCACCGCCGAGGAACAACAGGCGGCGATTATTGCGGCATTGAAGGAGGTAGGTCTGGATCCGGAAACCCGGCACCGCTACCCCCACGAATTTTCCGGTGGGCAACGGCAACGCATCGCCATTGCCCGGGCCCTGGTGCTGAAACCGGCGCTGATCCTGCTGGACGAGCCAACTTCGGCGCTCGACCGGACGGTGCAGCGGCAAGTGGTGGAGCTGTTGCGTTCACTGCAAGCCAAGTACAACCTGACGTATTTGTTCATCAGCCATGACCTGGCTGTCGTCAAAGCGCTGAGCCACCAGTTGATGGTGGTCAAGCATGGCCAAGTGGTCGAACAGGGAGACGCGCAAGAAATCTTTGCCGCCCCTAAACATCCGTATACACAGCAGTTGCTGGAAGCCGCTTTTTTGGCACCAGCCACTGCGCAATAACCTGAAAGAGGAGCAACACATGGGTTTTCTCGCCGGTAAGCGCGTACTGATCGTCGGTGTCGCCAGCAAGCTGTCCATCGCATCCGGCATCGCTGCCGCCATGCATCGCGAGGGCGCTGAGCTTGCCTTCACTTATCAGAACGACAAACTGAAAGGTCGTGTTGAAGAATTCGCCCAGGGCTGGGGTTCGAGCCCTGAGCTGTGCTTCCCGTGCGACGTGGCCAGCGATGAAGAAATCGCCAAGGTCTTCGAAGCACTGAGCAAGAAGTGGGACGGCCTGGACTGCATCGTCCACTCCGTAGGCTTCGCACCGGGCGACCAACTGGACGGCGACTTCACCGAAGCCACCACCCGTGACGGTTTCCGCATCGCTCACGACATCAGCGCCTACAGCTTCGTGGCCCTGGCCAAAGCCGGCCGCGAAATGATGAAAGGCCGCAACGGCAGCCTGCTGACCCTGTCGTACCTGGGCGCCGAGCGCACCATGCCTAACTACAACGTAATGGGCATGGCCAAGGCTTCGCTGGAAGCTGGCGTACGTTACCTGGCCGGCTCCCTGGGCCCGGACGGCACCCGCGTCAACTGCGTATCGGCTGGCCCGATCCGTACCCTGGCAGCGTCGGGCATCAAGAACTTCCGTAAAATGCTGGCCGCCAACGAAGCGCAAACCCCGCTGCGTCGCAACGTCACCATCGACGAAGTCGGCAATGCCGGCGCCTTCCTGTGCTCCGACCTGGCGTCGGGCATCAGCGGCGAAATCATGTACGTAGACGGCGGCTTCAACACCACCGCCATGGGCAACATCGAAGAGTAATCTTCGCCTGGCCCATAAAAAACCCGCCGCTTCAGGCGGGTTTTTTTATGCCCGCAACACTCTCCCCTGTGGGAGCGAGCCTGCTCGCGAAAGCGTCCATTCAGTCACCTGTTTATCGCCTGACACAGCGCTTTCGCGAGCAGGCTCGCTCCTACAGGGGATCTGCGGCGCATTCACTAACAACGCTTCAGGGCCTGCTTATGGGCGTACATGGCGCCGTCGGCGTCGGCGAGCAAGCGATCGACGGTGTCGTGGCGTTTGGCGTCGTATTCGATCTGGCCGACGCTGAAGCGAATCGCATAACCACGGTGCAGCGTGGCGTTGCGCTCTTCAAGAATTTCCTTGAGGCGCGCCATGATCGTGTTGGTTTCGATACGGCTCGATCCGGTCAGCAACGCGACAAACTCATCGCCGCCCAAGCGCCCGACCACATCGCTCTCGCGAAAAGCTATGCGCAGCACATCGGCAAAGGTCTTCAGCGCGCTGTCGCCCTCGGCATGGCCATAGAGGTCGTTGATCTGCTTGAAGTCATTGAGGTCGAAAAACAGCAGCGTCGCCGCCTTGTCCAGACGCGAGCAAGTGTCGAGTGCATGCTGAGCCAGCTGTTTGAAGCCGCGACGGTTGGACAGCAACGTCAGCTCGTCCATGCTCGCCATCTGCACCGCCGTCAGCTCTTGCTCGGCCATTTCCGCCAGATCTCGCAACAACGCGCGTTCTTCTTCATCGAGATCGCGGGGCTTGGTGTCGATCAGGCACAACGTGCCCATTTTGTTGCCGTTGGGCACCGTCAGCGGATAACCGGCGTAGAAGCGAATATTCGGTTCGCCCGTCACCAGCGGATTGTCATGAAAGCGCACATCCTCCCTGGCGTCGGGCACCAGCAGAAGGTCGTTCTGCAGTATCGCGTGACCGCAGAAGGAAACATCTCGCGGGGTTTCAGTGGCATCCAGCCCCACGCAGGACTTGAACCACTGCCGGTTACTGTCGACCAGCGTGACCAGTGCAATTGGCACATTGAACAGGCGCCTGGCCAGCCGAGTCAGTCGGTCGAAGCGCTCTTCCGGCGCCGAATCGAGAAGGTCGAGGCCCTGCAGCACTTGAATTCGCGCAGCTTCATTGGCGGGTTTTCCTGGAACCAGCATTAGCACACTCCATTGGCATCAATGCCTTTCAGCGTAGCGCAAATCACCGAAGGCTCACCTCTTCAGATGCCTGCCACCGGGCATGGCCCGCCCGCATCGGCCCACAGCTTGAATTGCTCGACAAAAATATCGTGTGGTACCGGCACGGGCGCCCGCCCTGCTCCGGGGTTCCAGCCCCAGAGCACCAGTTTGTCCTCGCTGACGTGTTTAATCAGCGCGGCAAAGTCGCGATCGCCGTTGCTCGAACGATCCTTGATCAGCGCGCAGAGTTTGTCCGGTGGCAGGCCGATCCAGGCCATTTTGTGCGATGCCGGTGGCAGGCTCCAGTGCGGCGCACCCGGCGGCGCGTGCGGGCCGTAACTGGCCGGCGGATTGTTTTGCGCGTGACAGGTGGCGCACGGCAAACCGGCGGCCCCCTTGCCGTCCATGCCGCGCACCACTTTCATTGCATGAGGAATGCCCGCGTCGAACTGCAACGGCGAATCACCGGGAATATGGCAGTTTTGGCAGCGCGGGCTCTGGAACACTTTCTGCACCGTACCGAAGGCTTTCAACGCCTCCTGATCATCGGCAAACAGATCCGAGGCATAACCACCCAACCCCAGCAAAACCACGGTGCCCAATAACAGATGTCGTCTCATCTCACACCCCCGACAGTTGCAGCGGCAACTCACGCAGGCGCTGCCCGGTCAGCGCGAACACGGCGTTGGCCACCGCCGGAGCGGTCGGCGGCACACCGGCCTCGCCGATGCCGCCGGGTTTGTCGCTGCTCGGCACAATGTGCACCTCGACCACCGGCATCTCGTTGAGCCGCAGCACTTGATAATCGTGATAGTTGGACTGCGTGACCATGCCGTCCTTGAGTGTGAGCTTGCTGTGCAGCGCCATGCCCAGACCGAACGTAATACACGACTCCATCTGCGCGGCGATGCTCTGCGGATTGACCGCGATCCCGCAGTCCACCGCACACACCACCCGATGCACACGAATGGCCAGATTGTCCTGGGAGACCTCCGCGACCTGCGCCACATAGCTGCCGAACGATTCATGCACCGCGACACCGAGGGCATGACCGTCCGGCAGCGGTGCTTTCCAATTGGCCTTCTCTACCGCCAGATTGAGCACACCCAAGTGCCGAGGATGGTCCTTGAGCAAGGTTCGTCGGTACTCGACGGGATCCTTGCCCGCCGCAGTGGCCATTTCATCGATCAGCGATTCCATGACAAAACCCGTGTGGCTGTGCCCTACAGAGCGCAGCCACAACACATTGACGCCGGTCTGCGGCGAATGCAGTTCGACTTGATGATTGGCCAGCCCCTTGACGTAAGGACTGTCGGCCACACCCTCGACCGAAGTCGGGTCGATGCCGTTCTTGACCATCGTCGCTTCCATCAACGTGCCGGTCATGATCGATTGCCCGACGAGCACATGCTGCCAACTCAGCGGCATGCCCTGCGCATCCAGGCCGATACGCGCCTGATGCAGGAACATCGAACGGTAATAACCGCCCCGGATATCGTCCTCACGCGACCACACGGTTTTCACCGGCATGCCCGCAGCTTTCGCCACTTGCACCGCTTCGGCGACAAAATCCGAAGTCGGGTTGGCGCGGCGTCCAAATCCGCCACCGAGGAATTCAGTGTGAATGTCCACCTGTTCCGGCTTGAGCCCGGTGATCTTGCCGGCGACCATTTGATCGAGCGTCTGAAATTGCGTGCCGGTCCAGATCTCGCATTTCTCGGCGCTGATTTTCACCGTGCAATTGAGTGGCTCCATCGGCGCGTGGGCCAGATACGGCACGCTGTACTCGACGTCGATCTTCTTCGCCGCTTTACCAAAATTACCTTTGGCATCGCCGGCCTGACTGGCCGACGTGCCAGGTGTGGCGGCCAGTTTGCGAAAACTCTCAAGCATTTTTTCACTGCTAAGGTCGGCGTGCGGGCCCAGGTCCCAATCGACTTTCAGCGCATCGCGGCCCAGTTTCGCTGCCCAGTAATGCTCGGCGATCACCGCCACGCCGGTCGGCACCTGCAGCACTTTATGCACGCCGGGCACCGCCAACGCTTCGGCGCCTTCGAATGATTTGACCGTCGCCCCGAACACGGGCGCGCGGGCGACCATGGCCGTCATCAAACCGTCGAATTGCACGTCCATGCCGAACCTGGCGCGGCCGGTGATTTTCTCCGGGGTGTCGAGGCGCTTGGTCGGTTTGCCGATGACTTTCCAGTCCTTGGCCTCTTTGAACGTGATCGACTTCGGATCCGGCACCGGCAGCTGTCCAGCGGCATCCGCCATTTCACCGTAAGTGGCGCGTTGATCGCCGGCAATAACCACGCCCGATTCGGTGCGGATGGCCGAGGGGGCCACCTCGAAGCGCTTCGCTGCCGCCTCGACCAACATCTGCCGCGCCGTCGCGCCCGCCAGGCGATAGCGATCAAACTCCATCCAGGTCGATGTCGAGCCGCCGGTAATCTGCATGCCGCCAAACCCCGGCATGCCGTAATCCGCCGCTGATGCGGGTGAGTGTTCAACACGGATTTTCGACCAGTCAGCGTCCAGCTCCTCGGCAATCAACATGGTCAGGCCGGTCCATATGCCCTGCCCCATTTCGGAATGGCCGAGCAGCACGGTGACGCTGTTGTCCGCCGCTATGCGCAAAAAAGCATTCGGCGCAAAGACTTTGCCTTCGTTTTCGGCGGCATAGGCAAATTTATGTCCGCGAGGGACGGCAAACGCCACCACCAACCCGCCGCCCAACACGGCACTGCCCTTGAGAAAACCCCGACGCGATACTGGACTGTTCATCAGCTACCTCCCACAGATTGAATCAGCCGATTTCGGATGCACGCTTTACCGCTGCGCGGATCCGCGGATAGGTGCCGCAGCGGCAGATGTTGCCGGAGAGCGCCTGATCGATATCGCTGTCGGTGGGTTTGGGGATTTTCGCCAGCAATGCAGCGGCAGACATGATCTGTCCCGACTGGCAGTAACCGCACTGCACCACGTCGAGTTCGGCCCAGGCTTGCTGCACCGGGTGCGAACCGTCGGTGGACAGGCCTTCGATGGTGAGGATTTTCTGGCCATGGGCTACGGCGGTCGCGGGCGTGATGCAGGCACGTAAAGGCGCGCCGTCAACGTGCACGGTGCAGGCGCCGCACTGGGCCATGCCACAACCAAATTTGGTACCGGTCAGGTGCGCGACATCGCGCAGAACCCAGAGCAACGGCATGTCCGCGGGGACATCGAGCTCCTGATCCTTGCCATTGATATTCAAGGTCAGCATCGGGGGATTTCCTCAGACTCACGGTGTTCTGAAGGGGCGTCGCTGTGGCTGCAAAAGCCCACGCGCGCCTCGGCTTATCCCTTTCAGCAAAGCCTAATTTGCGCCTGAAGCCAGACGGTGCGACCACCGGTCATGCAGATGTCGACTTTAATCCTACAGTTGATAACGGCTCTCACCGAGCCAGCGCAGCAGAACTCTCGTCAACAGCGACACCGGTCCGCGAACACCGCGCGGGTTATTCATTACTGATCTGGAGTAGCGAACATGGGATTTGTCACCACCAAAGATGGCGTCGAAATCTTCTACAAGGATTGGGGCCCGAAAGACGCGCCGGTGATCCACTTCCACCACGGCTGGCCGCTGAGTTCAGACGACTGGGATGCGCAGATGCTGTTCTTTCTGGGGCAAGGCTTTCGGGTGATTGCCCATGATCGACGTGGGCATGGGCGTTCGAGTCAGGTCTGGGATGGCCACGATATGGATCACTACGCCGATGATGCGCTAGCGGTGGTCAATCATCTCGGTGTGAAGAATGTCGTGCACGTCGGCCACTCGACCGGCGGCGGTGAAGTCATTCATTACATTGCCCGGCATGGCCAGGACAATGTGGCCAGAGGCGTGCTGATCAGCGCGGTGCCGCCGCTGATGGTGCAGACCGAGAGCAATCCGGGTGGGCTGCCAAAGTCTGTGTTCGACGAATTTCAGGCGAATTTGGCGGCGAATCGCGCACAGTTTTATCGGGATATTCCGACGGGGCCTTTTTATGGTTACAACCGGCCGGGGGCCACGCCTTCGGAGGGGATCATTGCCAACTGGTGGCGTCAGGGCATGATTGGCGGCGCGAAGGCGCATTACGACGGGATCGTGGCGTTTTCGCAGACAGATTTTACTGAGGATCTGAAGAAGGTCACCGTGCCGGTGTTGGTGATGCACGGTGAGGATGACCAGATTGTGCCGTACGCGAACTCGGGGCCGTTGTCGGCGAAGTTGCTGCCCAATGGCACGTTGAAATCGTATCCAGGGTTTCCGCACGGGATGCCGACAACGGAGGCGCCCACCATCAACGCTGATCTGCTGGCCTTCATTCGCGGGTGACATCCCGGTAGCCATGCATCCCCCTGTAGGAGCTGAGCTTGCTCGCGAAGGCGGAGTGTCAGGCAACAACCCTGCAAGCTGTGCCGACGCCATCGCGAGCAAGCTCGGCTCCTACAAGGGATTTTGTGTTAATCCACCCATTGTGACCCCCCACCAAGGCAGACTGCAACTGGCCTGAGTCCCTCTAACCCTCGCTACGCCCTGTGCTTTCGCGATCAAGTTCGTAGTGGCGGGCCAGCGGAAGCGCCGGCAACCAAGCCTCACGGCGAATCGTCCAGAGTTCATAAGTGGGCTTGAACTGGTCCGGCTCATCCAGCGATCCAACGTTGACTTCAACTTCGTCTGCCGAGCGCGTAAACACCGGTGAACCACAGCGTGGGCAGAAAAATCGGCCGTTGTAGTCGCGGGTTTCACCGCTGACCGTTAGTGCGCCCTCAGAGAATATGGCCGAGGTATGGAACAGCGCGCCGTGGCGTTTGCGGCAGTCGAGGCAGTGGCAGATGCCGACGCGGTAAGGTTGGCCGAGGACTTCGAAACGGACGTTGCCGCACAGGCAGCCGCAGGTGAATTGAGCCATGTCGCTACTCCTCTATAGCACTGCAGATCACTGATCATTCAGATCAAGAACCCTCACCCTAACCCTCTCCCAGAGGGAGAAGGAACTGACCGAGGCGTCTTGCGTTGTAGCAGGGCCGGTACACCCTGCATGGCGATCTTCAATTCGACGTCCATACTGATTTTTTGCACAGCGCAGCGGACCCTGCCATGCCCTCCCCAGAATCGAGCCTTTTACAAAGTTGGCACGACAATGCCGATGCCTGGATCGAAGTGATCCGCAGCGGCGGCATCGAAAGCCGTCAACAGGTGACCAATCAGGCGATTCTGCTGGCGATCATGGGGCGTCAGCCGGAACGTGTGCTTGATCTCGGGTGCGGCGAAGGCTGGTTGTTGCGGGCACTGGCGGACCTGGGGATGGCGGCGGTGGGCGTGGATGGTGATGCGACGCTGGTTGAAGCGGCGCGTTTGGCCGGCTCTCCAACAGTCCATGTCGCCGACTACGACGCGCTGATCGAAGCGAAGGTTGATATCGGCTGTGACTACGATTTGATCTGCGCGAATTTCTCGCTGCTGCATCAGGACGTTATTCCTCTGCTGGCCGCGATGAATTTGCTGCTGGTTCCCGGTGGTGCGCTGGTGATTCAGACATTGCATCCGTGGGCAGCAGCGGCAGGCGATTATCAGGACGGCTGGCGCGAAGAATCTTTCTCCGGATTCAAAGGCCAGTGGCAACCGATGCCATGGTATTTCCGCACGTTGTCGAGCTGGTTCAATGCATTGGACATGGCCGGCTTCCGCCTGGTCAGTATGCAGGAACCCCAACACCCACAAAGCCCGATGCCGCAGTCATTGCTGCTGGTGGCAGAACGACGCTGAATCCCCAGAATCACCACCAAACGTTGTAGGAGCTGAGCTTGCTCGCGAAAGCGGTGCGTCAGGCAACAACCCTGCAAGCTGTGCCGACGCCATCGCGAGCAAGCTCGGCTCCTACAAGGGTCAGGCGGTTTGTGGGATCAGGCGTGGGCCGCGCAGGCGGTATTGCGCCAGCAGGCGCATGACGTAGCCGATTTTGAGCAGGGTCGGGCCGAGGATGGTCAGCGCATGCATCGCCACCAACAGGGCAATCGGCATGTGGCCGTTGTAGAAGTAGGCGCCGTAGATGCCGGACAGCAGCATGACCAGGCCAGCGACGAGGATTTTATTCGACAGGTGCAGAACGTTCAGTGGGCTTTCGAAGACAGTGAACATGGTTGCGTACTCCTGAGCGGGTACATATGCCATTTCAATTCTCATGCCAGATTTCCAACCCCGTAAAATCAGACACTTGCGAATCAAAGAGTCAATTTGACCCAGATCAACAAAAGTCATTTTGACTCGCATGATTGTCAATAAGACTACAAACCTCAACACCCGATATCCCAACCGCCTAAAAGCAAACCAATATCATTTGCACACTATCTGCCCTTTTGATTTAATCGCGACCCATTCTTATTTAGACCGGTAAATGGTCGCTCTGGACGTTTGCTCTGATGACGGTTGCCGACACCTCACTTGTGCAGAATCTCTACCTCAGCCACCACCGCTGGCTGCACGAGCTATTGCGTCGGCGCCTGAGCAACGCGATGGATGCCGCCGACCTCGCCCACGACACCTTCATCCGCGTGCTCAAACGCCCGCAATCGTTCAATGGCGAAGTCCACGAACGCTCGTATCTGGCAACCATCGCCCGGGGTTTGTGTGTCGATCACTGGCGCCGTCGGCAACTGGAACAGACCTGGCTGGACACCCTCGCCAACCGCCCACCAGCCTTGCAGCCCTCGCCCGAACAGCAAGCGATCATCATCGAAACCCTGCACGAAGTGGACGCCATGCTCCAGCGTCTGCCACAGCGGGTCAGCGAAGCGTTCATCCTCGCTCAGTTGCACGGCATGCCTTACCGGTTAATCGCGGAACAGATCGGCGTCAGCGAACGGATGATCAAAAAATACCTCGCCCAAGCGATGATGCATTGCGCGATTCTTGAGGCCGAACTCGACGGCCTGCTGATTGAGTAACGCCATGAACAAACTCAGCCACGCCAGCCTTGAGCAGGCGGCGCACTGGTACGTGCAATTGCACGACGCGCCGGTCGCCGTTCAGGAACACCTGCGCTGGCAAGCATGGCTCTCACAGAGCCCAGAGCATCAAGCGGCCTGGAGCTACGTCGAACGCGTCGGCCAGCGGTTCGCGCCGCTGCAAGGCGACGGCGAAACTCACGCCATCAGCCACGCCTTGCGTACCAGTAGCCGCTCTTCGATCAGTCGTCGACAGTCACTCAAAGGCTTGCTGATTCTTGCGGCGACCGGGCTCACCGGTCTGGCCGCATGGCGCAGCACACCGCTAATCGAGCGGCTCAGTGCCGACCTGTCGACCGGCACTGGCGAAACCCGCGAAACGACACTCAGCGACGGCAGCCGGATCTGGCTCAACGCGTTGAGCACGCTGAACGTGCGTTTCGACACTACACGTCGTTTGTTGCTGCTCCGTGCCGGCGAAGTGCTGATCGACACCGCCAAGGATCCACACAGGACTTTCCTGGTGGACACTGAACAGGGCCGGATGCGCGCATTGGGCACGCGCTTCAGCGTCCGCCAGAACGACCGCAACACCCTGCTCAATGTGTATGAAGGCGCGGTCGAGGTACGCAACCAGCAAGGTCAGACGCAAGTGGTTCAGGCTGGCCAGCAATTGGCGTTCGGCATGGCTCGATTGGGCACCGCCACGGCGGTCAGCCCGTCACGCGAGGCCTGGCGCCAGGGACTGCTGCTGGTGGATAACCTGCCGCTGGGCGAACTGATCGAAGAACTCAGCCGTTATCGCCCGGGGCATCTGCATTGCGATCCGGCCGTGGCCAATTTGCCGGTGATGGGTTCGTTCCCCCTCAAGGACACCGATCAAGCCTTGCGCCTGCTGGAGGCGGCATTGCCGATCCGCGTCGACAAGACTTTCAACTGGTGGGTCAGCGTCGGGCCGAAAGCCTGAGGTTTTTTTACCTGGCGGTTCCCTTTGGGCGCGTTCATTCGGTTAACCCTGAGCAACCCCCACTTCGTTGATCGCCACCGGAAAACTGCATGTTGCGCTCCACTCTAGTTCCCCCCCGTTTTGCTCTGGCCTTGGCATTTGCCGTGTCGGGGCTGTGCGCCTCGATTGCGCAAGCAGAAGCGCAGAAGCAGCATTATTCGGTCGCTGCGGGCTCACTGGTTTCAGCGCTCAACCGTTTCGCCGAACAAAGCGGCGTGTTCATCGCCGGTCACAACGATCTTGCCGCAGACAAGCACAGCCCCGGACTGAACGGCGATTACACCGCGCAACAAGCCCTGCAAATTCTGCTCAAGGGCAGTGGCTTGCAAGCTCAGCCGCAAACCGGTGGCGGCTATGTCCTGCGGACCACGGCCTCTGAAGAACCGCTGCAACTGGACGCCACCACCATCAACAGCAAAACCCTCGGTGCTATCACCGAAGACACCCATGCCTACACCACCGGGCAATCTTCGTCGGCCACTGGCCTGCCGCTGTCCCTGCGCGAAACCCCGCAATCGGTCACCGTGATCACTCGTCAGCAACTCGACGATCAAGGCGCGACTGGCATCGCCGATGTGCTGCGCCGCGCGCCGGGCATCAGCGTGCAGAACTACGACAGCGAGCGCTGGGAGTTTTCCAGCCGTGGCGCGCCGATCACCAATTTCCAGTACGACGGGGTCAATACCGACTACGACGGCGTCTACGATTACGGCACCACCAGCACCGACATGGCGACGTTCGACCGGGTCGAAATCATCAAAGGTGCAACAGGCCTGATGACCGGTTCAGGCGATCCTTCTGCCACGGTCAACCTGATCCGTAAACGCCCTACTCCTGCGTTCAAAGCTTCGCTGAGCGGCAGCGTCGGTTCATGGGACAACTACCGCAGCGAGGCCGACGTCTCCGGCCCGTTAACCGCGAGCGGCAACCTGCGCGCGCGCTTCGTTGGCGTCCATCAGGAACGCAGCGCCCACGCCGATCATTACCAGAACAGCAAGGACATCGCCTACGCCATCGTCGAAGCCGACCTGAGCCCGGAGACCCTGCTGACCCTTGGTTTTGATCAGCAGAATACTCGTTCGCGCGGCGCCAGCTGGACCGGGTTCCCGATGTTCTACAGCGACGGCGCGCGGACGAACTTCTCCCGCTCGTTCAACCCGGCCACTGATTGGAGCCGCAGGGATTTCAGCAACCAGACGCTGTTCGCCGCCGTCACCCGGCACCTGCAGAACGACTGGACGCTGAAGCTCAGCTACGACCGCAAACACCGCGAGCACGACACCCTGCTCGGCTCCGCCAGCGGCGGCAACCCGGATCCTGTGACCGGCGACGGCATGTTCCTGTACATGGGCAAATTCAAGGGCGACGAAGTGCAGGACAATGTCGATCTCAACCTCGGCGGGCCGTTCAGCCTGTTCGGTCGCGAGCATCAGTTGATCGTCGGTTTCATGTCGATGAACACCCGCCAGGACAACCCGGTGTACGGCTCGGTTTATCCAGCGCTGGATGGCAGCATTTTTGACTGGCACGGTGAGTTCGCCAAACCCGACATCCCGCAGGTCGGCACCGACACCATCCGTCAGCGCCAGACCGGCGCGTACCTCTCGACCCGCTTCAAGGCCAGCGACGATCTGGCGTTGATACTCGGCGTACGTGTCAGCGATTTCAGCGCCAGCGACCACCTCGACTATCGCGATCCAGACACCGTCAACGTCCGAGACGGCTACCGCCAGACCGGTGTAGTCACGCCATACGCGGGCGCGGTCTACGACCTCGACGACACGTACTCGCTGTACACTAGTTACACACGCATCTATCAGCCACAACTGAGCAAGGACGCCTCGCACCAAGTGCTCGACCCGGTGCAAGGCGACAGCTATGAAGCGGGGATAAAAGCCGAATACTTCGACGGTCGGCTCAACGCCAGTTTTGCCGTGTTCCGCATCGAACAGGACAACGTCGCCGAACAAGTCAGCGGCTTTGACAACGCGGCGGTGTACCGCGCCGTTCAGGGGGCAACGACCAAAGGCTTTGAGTTCGAACTGGCCGGTGAAGTCGCTGAAGGCTGGAATCTCTCCGCCGGCTACGCCTACAACCACACCCGCGATGCCCGTGGTGATCCGGTGTACGCCTCAATCCTGCAGACCACTGCGCCTGAGCAGTTGGTGCGGCTGTTCAGCAGCTATCGCCTGCCCGGCGCCTGGCAGAATCTGACATTGGGTGGCGGCGTCAGTTGGCAAAGTGAATTTTTCGGCAACGTGTTCCAGCCCGCCGCGGGCCAGAACGTGCGCATCACTCAGGACAGTTATTACCTGGTCGACGCAATGGCGCGTTACCGCTTCAACGACCACCTGAGCACCACGCTCAACGTCAAAAACCTCTTCGACAAGACCTACTACACCGGCCTCGGCAACTTCGGCACCGGGTTCTATGGCGAACCGCGCAGCCTGCAATTGACCACGCGTTGGGATTTCTGACCCACGCCACTTTGTCGATCTACGGCGCTGCCAGTCGACCAAGGACTGTCTACGCTGATAGTCCAGCGTGTCTAACCTGCCGAGGATGACTGCCATGCAACGCTTTCAAAAACTCACGCCCTGCCTGTGGTTCGACGATCAGGCCGAAGCGGCGGCGAAGTTCTACTGCTCGATCTTCGATCACGCGAAAATCACCGGCCTGACCCATTACAGCAAGGTCGGCCAGGAGTTTCACGGCAAGCCGGAAGGTGCGGTGATGACCGTCAGTTTCGAACTCGACGGCCAGACGTTTACCGGACTCAACGGTGGGCCGATGTTCAAGTTCAACGAGGCGATCTCGTTTCAGGTCAATTGCCAGAATCAGGAAGAAGTCGACCATTACTGGGGCAATCTTTCTGCGGGTGGCCCGGTCGAGGCGCAGCAATGCGGTTGGCTCAAGGACAAATTCGGCGTGTCATGGCAGATCGTGCCAACTGCTTTCATGCAGATGATGCTGGATGCCGACACCAGCAAGTCGCAGCGGGCGATGCAAGCCATGTTCAAGATGAAAAAACTCGACATTGCCGAACTGGAACGGGCCTTTGCCGGCCAGAGCTAATACACTCGGGCCCTGGCCTGCCGGGAATAACAACAATGAAGCACACCACCGCCAAAAACCCTGAAACAGCCCCGCGTTTCTGGCGCGACGACGCCCTGCCCTTCATCGAAGCCCGAGCCATCGCCGATGGCCGTGAAGTCTGTTATGCCCGGCACTCACACGCGCACTTCTCGATCGGTGCGATCACTTCCGGGCGCAGTACTTACGTCCACGAGCAGGCGCAATTCGAGGTCGCGGCGGGCACGGTGGTGCTGATGAATCCCGGTGATGTGCACGCCTGTAATCCGATCGATGACCAGCCGTGGTCATACGTGATGTTGTACGTCGAGACGCCCTGGCTGACGGATTTGCAGCATCAATCCGGGTTTGCCGAGGATGTGCAGTTTCGGCGGTTTTCAGCCACGCATTTGCAGGACGTCGGGCTGTTTCGCGAACTGATCGCGCTTTATGACGTTCTGGTTGACGATCAACAGGATGTGCTGCGTAAACAGAGCACGGCGGTGGAGTTTTTCAGCGATCTGCAACTGCGCCTCAACCCGAGCGATCAGCCGTTGCGCGAGCCGAACTTCAAGCTCGAACGCGCCGCCGATTACATTCGTGAACATTGCACCGATCTGCTCAGCCTCGACGACATTTGTCTGGCGGCGCAGCTGTCACCGTCGTACCTGATTCGTGCGTTCAAACAGCATTACGGCATGACCCCGCACGCGTTTCTGGTGAACCAGCGCATCCAGTTCGCCCGTGGGCGTTTGCGCAGTGGTCAGTTGATCGCCGATGTCGCGCTGGAAGCGGGATTTGCCGATCAGGCGCATTTTCAGCGAGCGTTCAAACAGCATCTGGCGGCAACGCCGGGCCAGTATCGCGGCTGACACTTCATCTGAAACCCACAGCGTCAGATGACAGCCTCATGGGTTGATGACCCCAAAATTGAAATATTGACATATCGGTAAATTTCGATATCTTCGCGGCATGGAATTACTCGAAATCTTCAAAGCCCTCTCGAACCGTACACGCCTTGAGATCCTCAAAGGCTTGAAGGATCCCGAGAAGCACTTTCCTCCTCAGGATGAAGGTGACGTGCACACGGTGGGCGTTTGCGTCAGCAGTATTCAGGAAGGCGTCGGGCTCTCGCAGTCGACGGTGTCTGATTATCTGGCGACGCTGCAACGCGCCGGTCTGGTAGAGGTCAAGCGCATCGGACAGTGGACTTACTACAAACGCAACGAAGCAGCGATCAGTGCGCTGGCCGAGATCATCGGCAGCGAGCTGTAATTTTTTGCCCCATGATATCGAGAATTCCCGATATCCCTTTTTACCGAAACGAGGAAATGCAATGAAAGCGATGGTCCTTACATCATTTGGCGGCGCGGAATCGTTCAAACTTTGCGACGTACCCACGCCCGTTCCCCAAGCGGGGGAAGTGCTGGTCCGGGTTCACGCCACCTCCATCAATCCGCTGGATTATCAGGTGCGTCGTGGCGACTATGCCGACCTGGTGCCCCTCCCCGCCATCACCGGTCACGACGTCTCCGGCGTCGTTGAAGCCGTCGGACCCGGGGTGAAGGCTTTCGCGCCGGGCGACGAAGTCTGGTACACCCCGCAAATATTTGATGGGGCTGGCAGCTACGCCGAATACCACGTTGCGGCCGAAAGTATTGTCGGGAAAAACCTGCAACGCTGAGCCACCTTGAAGCGGCAAGCCTGAGTCTGGTTGGCGGAACGGCGTGGGAAGCGCTCGTCGTGCGGGCGGCACTCAGGGTCGGGGAAAGCATTCTGGTGCACGGCGGTGCGGGCGGCGTCGGTCATGTCGCGATCCAGTTGGCAAAAGCCATCGGCGCGAAGGTCTTCACCACCGTGCGTGAAGCCAATGCCGAGTTCGCGCGGCAGATGGGCGCCGATGTGCTGATCGACTACGAAAAGGAGGATTACGTTGACGCGATTCTGCGGGAAACCGAGGGTCGCGGCGTCGACGTGGTGTTCGACACCATCGGCGGCAACACCTTGTCGCGCAGCCCCGACGCGCTCGCCCAACTGGGGCGTGTCGTTTCCATCGTGGACCTTGCCCAGCCACAGAATCTGATTCAAGCCTGGGGCAAAAATGCCAGCTATCACTTCGTATTCACCCGGCAGAACCGCGGCAAGCTCGATGAGCTCAGCGCTTTGATCGACCGCGGTCAATTACGGCCCCACGTGGGTGCAGTGTATTCGCTGGCCGACATCGGGCTTGCCCATGCCCGGCTGGAAACGCCCAACAATGGGATTCAAGGGAAAATCGCGATTGCTGTTGCGCCGTCATCCCGGCTCGCCGATCGCTGAACTCACTTCGAGGACAACACCATGATTTACGAGATCGCACTGCTACCCGTTCACAAAGGGCAAACTGAAGCTTTCCGGAAGGCATTTGCCAAGGTAGAACCCTTGCTCAGCCGCGCCAAGGGTTACGGCGGCCACTTGCTCGCGCAGGGGATCGAGTCGCCCGAGGTGTTCAATCTGATCGTGCGCTGGCAATCGCTCGAGGATCACACGCCGGGCTTCGAAGCGAGTGAAGATCATCGCGTCTTCATGCTGGGCCTGGAGAACTATTTTTCGGACGAACCGAAGGTCTATCACATTGAGGGTGGCGCTTTTCAGCAGCCGTTCAACTAACTTGCGGCGGCAACGCCCGGTAGCGATCGCGACTGAATCCTGAGCTGAGAAAAACATTCCCTGTGGGAGCGAGCCTGCTCGCGAATGCTGTATGTCAGTCATTGGCTGTACCGACTGAATCAACGCTTTCACGAGCAGGCTCACTCCCACAAGGTCAATTGAACAACAGGTAGATTGCGCTCAACGCCAGCAAAAACGCCATGCTGCGATTGAACAAACGCATCCCCGCCGCGTTGCTCAAATACCCACGCAAAAATGTCCCGGCATACACCCAACAGCCGACCGACACATAGCAAATCACCAGATACACCGCCGCAAACTGCCAGACCAGCCGCGCCTCGCCATCCGCCACAAACGCGCCCATTCCCGCCACACAGGCCAGCCAGGCTTTGGGGTTGAGCCACTGCATCACCGCGCCATAAAGCATCGACGGCGCCCGTGCGCAATCCCTGGTGTTCAATTGGCCGTTATCGATAGCCAGTTTCCAGGCCATGAACAGCAGAAACGCCACTCCAGCCAATTGCACCACCCGCGTCATGAACGGCCAGAGCTGCAGAACCTCGTGCAGGCCGAGGCCCATCATCACCAACAACAGCACAAACCCCAATGTCGCTCCGGCGACATGCCGCTGGCTGGCCCGAAAACCGAACTGCGCCCCCGAACTCAACGCCACGATATTCACCGGCCCCGGCGTGATCGACGCCGCCAACGCAAACGCCGCCATCGAAACAATCACACTCATTGCACACCTTCTTCAAAACGAGGAACAAGGTGCTCACCCTAACCAGCACCTCATCCACAGTATTGAAGAAAATCGCCCTCGAAAATTACGCCTTACCCCGTCTCATGCACCCGCGAGTAAGGCGAGTTTCAAGCTTGTATGCGCCGCTGACCAAATCAGCGAGCACAACTCCAGGCTACTCAGCCAGTAGGGCATTAGACGTCGCCTCTACCGATCAGACGAATGCTCAACGAGCGTTCAAACAAGATCTATCGGTGGCACACGAGCATATTGGGGCCTTGTGGCTATCGGCCCGAATCAAGTACCCCACTGGCCGATTTAAAGCCAGGAAGGATTACCGCCCAAAAACGGATCGTCCCCCTCCGCCGGCGTCCAGGGTTTAGGCTCAAAACTCTCTGGCTCCTGCTCACCTGCGCGGCTTATCAACCCTGTTGATTGCAGAGGAATAAGGCGAACCGTGCCATCGAGATGACAGGAGACATAACCAAGCGAATCGTCTGGACTCACTGCAATGCTGAGCGGATATCGACCTGTTCTGACTCTTCGATCCAGGGTGCCCGATGCCACATCGATTACAGAAACGGTATCCGTATGAGGGTGGCAGCAGAAGGCTTGCGTACCGGCATGATTAACTCTTACCGCGCGAGCCAAATCGTTGAAGGGTATTACCGCAATCACCGCCCCGGTATAAGCATTGAGCTTCAAAATTTCATCGGTACTTCCAGTGACATTGATATTGACGAAAATATTGTTTCCATCCGGGGTTATAGCAAGATTGAGTGGGGGCTTTCAACTGAATTGATCTGACCACCGCCAGAGTTTGCACATCGATAACCGCGATGGAGTTGGAACCCGTAGCACAAAGGTACATAAACTTACCGTCGGGATGCGCCACACATTGATAAGGGTACGCAACACCCGAAATCCTTTTAATGATTCGCAAACTTTGAAGATCAATGACGTCAACTGAGGCAGCATGCAGGTTGCTGACGAACGCCATCGTTTCATCGCGGCTCAAGGCCACATTGAAGGGCGCCCGCCCCACTGGAAAAGTTGCGATGATGGATGACCGCTCGATATCGAGTATTTCCAGCCTGTCTCCTGGCACATTTCCACCGTAGGCCCGCCCACCATTCTTGCTCAATACATGGTGAACCCAGCCGCCCGCCTGGACAGGAATGTAGCGCTCGACAATGTTTTTTTCAGTGTCTATGACCGCGATCGAGTCGCCGTTCACCGGGGCAACATAGACGTGCCGTCCATCACTACTAAAGTTGATATCTCTTATTTGCGTCCCGACGGAAATCCAGTCTGATTGACCGTACCCTGTAACGGTCAACATCTCGGTTGCCGTGCTCCTCCCGCTGGAAGCGGTCAAGGTATACGCCCCGGAAACAGTCGCCCCTTTTACACCCTCGATTGTCAGCGTACCGTCCGCTCGTGTCGGGAAATCGCGTGCCCCCTCTGCACCGTCGGCATATACCGTGCCGACGGGCAGTGTCACAGCAATGACGCCCGAGACGGGCTGCCCTGCCCTCGCCAGACTCAGATGGATGTCCCTCACTTGTCCTCCTCCAGCAACGGTAAAGGGACCATTGAGAAACGCCACTGTATCCTGAGACTCGCTGGCGTTGATGCTCATGTACGTCGTCACCGACGCATTACGGTTACTCAATTGGTCAACCACCCTGATACTGACGGGCGTCAGTGGGTTGTCGCCAATCTGCTGGAAATCGGCGGCTGTCAGTGTCCACGCGATCGACTGGGTCACATCCGTGACAGTGAACGTGCCCCTCCATGTCCCGACAGTCAAAGTGACTTCGTCATAGGGTCGTGTGAAGCTGACTGTTGCGGTGATCACTACCCCTGCTGCCGCTTCTGCCGGTTCCACACTGGCTGGATGGCTAACAGTGATGCCACCCGGCGCAGGATAGCCAGGTGCCGGGTTGTGGTAGAGCAAATCCAGGACCGGTCTGGAGTCTTCGAAATTGCTTCCAGGGCGTGTCACCCGGTAAAACGCCTGATTGATGCCATCCTCCAGCCACCCAGGCGGCAAGTGCAGCGCAATGCGCAGGCTTTCCTCTCCCGGTTGGATGATTTTGACTACGGACGTCGGTTTGCCGTTGATCCACAACTCAACTGAATCGTACGCAGCCATCGGAGACGATAGCGTCGAGAATGGATCAATGACCATCAACAGGCCGTCAGGCGCCTGATAAATCGCCTGGGGGATGCCACCATGGGCGAGACCCGCCGGCAGTACAGAGTCTCGCCATCCGGGAATGATCATCGGAAACAGCTGAAAAGCACCGGCTAAATCTTTTGACTGAATATCCATATCATTCTCCCGTGCACGCAAAACCTGATTGGTAGATGCGTCATTACACAGGGGTGAGAAAGAACTGACTACTGTCAGAAATTACAGGTGGGCGGTGTTTTCTGACGGAAGGTCAGAGGCAAAAAAGGCAGCGATCTTGTCATTTCCCCTTGCAGCCACCCCACCTGTTTGGGGGGCAAACCCAATTCCCCCTTCACAGATAATCCACTTTGGGAGGTGCCCCCTCTTCGTCAGCAAACCCACTCCCGCCCTTGAGGGTGCGCAGACTGAGGATCAGTCGAGGCGTGGCACGGTGAAGCGGAACTCGCTGCCCCGCCCCGGCTCGCTCTCGGCAACGATCCGCCCGCCGTGGGCTTCGACGATGCCTTGGGTGATGTACAAACCGAGGCCAGTGCCGTTCGGGTTGCCTTCTTTTACTGTCCAGTAACGGTCGAATACGTGCGGCAGATTTTCCTTGGGAATGCCTTCGCCGCTGTCTCGCACGGTGAAGACGATTTCATCGCCAACCGAATGGGCATGCACGCCCACCGTGCCAAGGCGCGGGGTGAACTTGATCGCGTTACCGACCAGATTCGACAGCACCTGAAACAACCGCTCCGGGTCGGCGTGAATACGCAGGTCAGGATCGGCCTCGAAGGAAATACTGATGTCCTTGTCCAGCGCCAGCGGCGTGAGCAATGTCTGCGCCTCTTCGAACATCTGCCCGACATCGAGTTTCTGCGGGGTGATGACGTAGCGCCCGGCATCGATTTTCGAGGTATCGAGCAGATCTTCCAGCAGCGTGTTCATGCGCCCGGCGGCTTGTTGCATGGTGTCGATAGCCGTGGAGATACGCCGCGAGGTGTGCGGGCCATCAGAACTGAAAGCCTTCTGCATCATGCCGCAGAGCATCGAGATGACGGTCATCGGGTTGCGCAGGTCATGCGAGACCACCGCCACCAGTTCATCACGGGCGCGCACCGCTTCCTGCTCGCGACGCACCTGCCGAGCCAGGTCATTTTCCAGTGCCGAGCGGCGCAGATCGTTGGCGGCGAACAGGTCGCCGTGGCTCCACTTGGTGGAAATCCCGGCCATCTCGACCTTCCAGATTTCGAACGAGGTGCGCGGGCGCAGACGCAGGCCGGCGTCGGAGTTTTCCAGGTCCAGTGGCTTGCGTGGATCGCCGCTCCAATTGATGTTTTCTTTGACCTCGGGGCGGAACCACAGCACGCCGTTGTCCACCGGTTTCGGCAGGCTCATGGCAAGCACGCCACTGGCCACTTGCTGATAGTGCTCGGCGGGCGGATAGACGCTGGCCAGGTGATGACTGGCGAAAACCGGCTCGCCGCTGTCCTGCAGCCATTTGTGCAGGGCGCGGATTTGCGCGGGCTCCGGGCAGTTACCGTAACGATGCAACTGATTGTCTTCGATGATCGCGATGCCGCCAGCATTGGTCAGCGCCATGAGCACTTGCGGCTGGTTGGCCAGGCCATCGAAAACATTCTGCGGCGAGTCGACCATCGCTTGATTGAGCAAGGCCAGCGCCTCGACTTTTTCTTCACGCTGGCGGCTGATTTCCAGCGCTTCCATCGCGCTGATCTGCAGCGACAGCACTTGGCCGATGGTCTGGCACGCCGCACGCAATTCATGCGGAACGTGCAACGGCTGACGATTGCCGCAGCTGATCAGACCCCAGAGTTTGTCGCCCTTGAGCAAGGAAATGCTCATCGACGACAGCACACCCATGTTCTTCATGTACTGGCAATGGATCGGCGACACGCTGCGCAGAGTGGCGAAACTCAAGTCCAGCGGTGTTTGCGTATCGGGCCGCAGCTTCGGCACCAGCGGCACCGGTTGATAGTCGGCGTTGGGGATGATCCGCAGCCAATTGGTGCGGTACAACTCGCGGGCCTGCTCGGGGATGTCAGACGCCGGGAAAAACAGGCCGTTGAACACCTCCATCGACGGGTCGGACGCTTCGGCGATCACCTGGCCGTGCCCTTCCTCCTCGAAACGGTAGATCAGCACCCGGTCGTAACCGGTCATCGCCTGGATTTCCTTGACGCTGATGTCGTACAAGGCCTGTAACGTAGTGGCCGCTTGCAGGCGCTGGAGCATCCGCCCCAAATGAGTCTGATTGCCGGCCACGTTGCGCGGCTGAAAGTTATCGACGTGGATTTCCAGTTCCAGAATCAGCACACCCTGATGCCGGTGCAGCAAGCCTTCGAACGCCGAGCCATTGAGCCTGAAGAGCAGCGGCGGCGTGTCAGACAATGCCGGTTGCAGCAAGGCTTCGCGCACTTGCGCGGCTTCGGCGGCACCGATCAGTTGCTCCAGTGGCTGCCCGATCAGGCTCTGCGCCTCGCGGCCCAGCAGGGTTTCAACGTTGGCGCTGACCTGAATGATCGTCAGCGCAGGCTCGCTCAGGGTCAGCAGCAAACCGTGGGGCTGAATTGCGCCGGGGAAACGAATCGGCTCGTCGGCACAGTTGGCCAGCAGTTCTTCAAAGGCTTCTTTGTCTTGCGGAGTCATGCCAGTACCTCCCGGCTTTCGAGCCAACGCTCGAAACAGCTGAATGTGGTTTGTGCGGCCGCAACCACGGCCTCGCGCTCGCCCGCATCCATCGGGCGAGTGCCCAGATATTCAATGAAATCGCGCCAACGACGTCCCGTGGCGGCGCCATAGATATCGAGAAAAGCAGCGCCGTTTTCGGCTTCCAGGCCCAACCGGCTGGCGATTTCCCGGCGCAGGATTTGCCCGCCGAGCGTCGCCCCTTCAAGTACGTAGAGGACACCCAGGCAGGCAGCGCTCGAATCAATCAACGGCAGTTGCGCGCAGATCGGCAGATTTTCCAGGATTGGCGGGGTAACGCCCAGCGCTTGCAGGTCGCTGCGCAGGGTTTGACTCTTGAGGCGTGGCGTCAGGTCGAAATCGTCGGGGACTGCACCACTGCGCTGCAAGGCGTTTTCCAACGGTAGATAGAAGCCGTAATACGCTTGCATCAGACGCACGAAAGCGGGTGTATCGAGCGTATCGGAGAAAAACGGAAGGCGTTTTTCCAGTGCGATGTGCAGCTCAGCAGTGCCGGCTCGCAGATCTTGCAGCACCGGTGGCACATAAACTTCACGGGCCTTTGCTTGCATGTATGTCGCTCTTGGTGGGGCCGCCTGCGGCCATGCGGGGTTCGCAACACAAGGGCGGATCTTATAGGGCATACGCCCTTGTTGACCGGATAGATAGCTTTATTCGCCCAGACCAACCCCTCTGCCCCATACAGAGTCGTCTTGCATGCGGAAAGTTCTACCCGAAGACCAACGCTGCCAGCTGCTGTACCGCGACAGCTCGGCCTGACTGTATGGGTCTGGGGACGCGTGGGCTGTGATAAAAATGTCTTCATCGTTTCTGGAGCGCCGTTATGGATCTCGCCACTCTCACCCTGTTTCTCCCGGCCTGCTTCGCCCTGAACATGGCCCCCGGCCCGAATAATCTGCTGTCGGTCAGCAACGCGACCCGGTACGGTTTTCGCCGCGCCTGCACGGCCGGCATCGGACGTATTCTGGCGTTTGCCGGGATGATCGCGCTGGCCGGCGCGGGTCTGTCGGTGGTGTTACAGACGTCGGAATGGCTGTTCCACGCGATCAAGATCATCGGCGCAGCGTATCTGTTGTATCTGGCATGGCAGCTGTGGCGGGCCAATCCTGAGGCCGAGCAACAGGTGACCGGGGCTGCAGTGGGGTTCTTCGCTTTGGCGCGTCAGGAATTTCTGGTCGCGGCCGGTAATCCTAACGATGGCAAATATATATTGTAAATCTGCTTATCTACCGATGATGCACTGACAACATCCCCTACCCACCTCCATGGATGCGCTACGCTCATTCTTTTAGCAGGTGCCATCAAGGAGTCAACATGCAACTATCGGATGCAATCATAGTGCGCGAAGAAATAAACGTCGCGCAGGTAAACCAATTATTGAGGGAGGGCTGGAAGGTGCTGGCCGTGGTCCCCGGCTACGACCACATCCAAGCACAGCCTGCAGCCTGCTACATCCTCGGGATGGAAGGCGAGCCGGTACAAAGGCCGTCCGTACTGGAAATACTTTAAAGCACGTTTGGGAGTCTGCCAGTCTTCGAGGAACGCCAATGACGTAAAAAGGCCCCGCGTAGAGTGCGAGGCCTTATCAAAAGCCGAATACCCAACCAAAACTCCGTTCGCGACGAAAGCATAGCTCACTAACTATAAAAGATATTCAACCCCGCAACGGGATTTTTACACTCACATCCCAACATTGCAACACGGCTAGCATTTGCCATAAACGTGGCCACTTGCTACTGTCCACACCAGACTAAGGCGACATAGACACTTGCGAAAGCCTTCACCTGTGGAAAATGGACTACACACATGCCGACTTCACCACTTAAACTATTAGCAAAAATCTGGGTAAAAGCCTTTAATACAAATCCTTACATCACAGCCGTAGTAACTTCAATAATTTCAGCAATTTTAACAATAGCAGTTTCCTTCATCGATCAATTAGACCGAGAAAACAGAGAACTTAAAAGACTCCAGAACAACGACTACCAATTACAGATCGAGCAATTAAGCAACACAGAAACCAACCTCAAACAACTTCTCTCATTCGTAAAAAACCAACAAACCGCTTTGCGCGAGACCGAAGATACAATCGCAAAATTAAAATCGGAAAAAGCGATGCTCCAACCCCTTGTCGACTCAAACAAAGCCGTGGTAGAAGCTTTTTTAGAGCTCAAGAAGAGCGAACAACTTCAGGTATTTGGCGTGAACGCTTGATTGGGTTTGGGCTTGGCTTGGTAGCCTCTCTTTTAGCCTCACTTATTTGGTACATTGCAAGCATCCTTCTCACAAACAAAAAATCAATACAACCACAACCAACCAACCCAAGCGATGGAGAACGCCCACGTGCCTGAGGAAAAGCCCGCATTTCCTGATTCCAGCCTTACGCTCCCTTAAACGAAAATCAACGTGTGAAAAAATGCAAATTACAGATATAAAAGAAATAGCCCCTCTACTTACTGGCTTAATCACTGCCACAGCAGCCATCGCAGCAGTCATAGTAACAAGTATTTTCAATCTAAAAGTTGCAAAACTTAATATTGACCATCAAAACAAACAAAAAAACAAAGAATTAAAAATCGCCAAACTAGAAGAGCTAGTTTATTTATTTGAAAAGTGGCAGCTAACCTTCTCCAACATATATCTATTTCACTTGCAATCTTATAGAAAACAACTCCACTTTGACCAAATACACGAACTGATAAAGGAGCTCGACCTTCTGGCTCCAGGCGAGGCTCAGAAATACAAAATAATAATGATGATCCACTTCCCTTCCCTTGAAAAAGAGTACGCAATCGTCGAAGCGGCAAGAAAATCAATAGTCCCATTCTTTTCTGACCCCAGAAAAAACGGCCTATCAACTTTAGAGTTCGAAAATCTGCAATCGTCATTTGAAAAATCTTGCGAGACCTTCAAATCAAAAATCACTCAACTAGCTCACACGATATCAATTGCATGATATCTACGCAGATTTGCTTATTCATTAGGCGTTTCGATCACGATCTTTAAATGAATGCACGTCACTTACAGTTCACCTGCCATAGATGGTCGATCCGCGTGGTATCACTCTGACTCATCATTTCCCTGCACATCCCCCAGTCCGGCGCCCTAGGTACAATGGCCGCACGCAATGTCCCCCTACCCCATCGGCTATTGATCTCGTCTAGCACTGACATGACCTTAGTCGCCTGAGTTGGGTGAGCGCTGGCAGACAGATCGTCCGTACATTCCCCCTGCTGGCACAGATCCAACAGCATTACTCTGCTTTGCTGTAACTAAAACCAAAACGGAAAACGCGATCAAGCGCATCGACAGCCGCCGTCGTCAGTAGCCGAACGTCATCCGTTGGGTATGGCAGATCAACTACAACACAATTCGCGTATTTCGCCTCTTCGGGGTTGAACATTCCGGTGCGGATACTGACTCGGATTTTCTTGCACAGTGACTTCTGCGTTCGGAGTTTTTCTGAGGCTCGCATCATGTAGGTTGCCACGGCCTCCTTAATCGGTGGCAGCTTCTTCAACCGCTTGCCGAACATCCGGCTGCAGCAGATCTCCTGCTTTGGTGGGTTCGGTTCGTCCAGCTCTAAGCACGACGTACCGGCAAGCTCACGGGCAGTTTTCTCGATTACCACACAGAAGTTTTTTCGCAGTGACCAGGCGTCTGCTTTCGCTAGGTCCAAGGCCGTCTTGATACCCAAGCCATTCAAGTGCATTTTCATGCAGCGACCCGCAACCCATACCTCAGCGCTTATGCCTGGATGGGCCTGCACATGCGCCGCTGGTTCGCCGAGCCGCGCGGCAAGCGGATTTTCAATCGTTGCTGCGCGGGACTGTTGTCGGCGGCAGCTTCGGTGCTGTTGATGGCCAAGCGTGCTTAAGCCTCGGATGGCCCCTTGAGTTCAACCTGGTTACCGTCCGGATCCAAGCAGTACAGCGACAAGCCGTTACCCTCGGCGCCGAAGCGGGTGGCGGCTTTTTCCACGTGCAGACCGAAGGAGTGCAAATGTGCGCTCAGCGCTTCTTCATCGAACGGCTCGATGCGCAGGCAGAAATGATCGACATTACGCCGCTCGGCCCCGGCCGCCCCGCCGCCCTTGCGGCCGAGTTCACCTTGCAGGTCGACAAGATCGATCAACGACGTACCCGCGCGCAGGTGGATCAACCCCAACGGCTCGTTGCGCTTGACCACTTCAGCGCCGAATACCTGGCCGTAGAATTCGATGCTGCGCTGCAGGTCTTTCACGCGCAGGACGATGTGATCAATATGTCGAATCGAAAACGGATGCATAAACCCGACACCTCACAAACCTTGAGCAGCCTGCCGCAGTTCCAACAGGTTAGCGTTACGGATCGACTTGTGCCATCAACTCAGGCACCGACTCCGGACGTTTCGCATAGCGCTGGGCCAGCACGGCACAGACCATCAACTGGATCTGGTGGAACAGCATCAGCGGCAGAATCAGCACGCCGATGGTGCTGCCGGCGAACAATACCTGCGCCATGGGAACGCCTGTGGCCAGGCTCTTTTTCGAACCGCAGAACAGGATGGTGATGCGGTCTTCCTGACTGAAGCCGAACGCTTTGCCCAACAGCGTCGACGCCAGCAACACCAGCGCCAGCAGGATGCAGCAGACCACCACCAATCCCAACAGCTCGATGACCGGAATCTGGTGCCAGATGCCTTCGTTGACCGCTTCGCTGAACGCGCCGTAGACTACCAGCAGAATCGAGCCCTGATCGACAAATTTCAGCCAGTTTTTATTGCGCCCGACCCACGCGCCGATCCAGCGACGGGCGATTTGCCCGGCAATGAATGGCAGTAGCAACTGCACGCTGATTTTCAAGATCGCATCAAGGGTCGAACCGCCGTCGCCGTGGACGTTGAGCAGCAGCGTCACCAGCAATGGCGTCAGGAAAATCCCGAACAGGCTCGATGCGGCCGCACTGCAAATCGCCGCTGGAATGTTGCCCCGAGCCAGAGAAGTGAAGGCAATCGCCGACTGCACGGTGGCTGGAAGTGCGCACAGATACAGCATGCCCATGTACAACTTGTCGCCGATCAACGGCGACAGCAGCGGCTTCAGTGCCAGGCCCAGTAACGGGAAAAGGACAAACGTCAGGCCGAACACCAACAGATGCAGGCGCCAGTGGCCGGCGCCGGCAATGATCGATTCACGGGACAGTTTGGCGCCGTGCAGGAAAAACAGCAGCGCAATCGCCAGGTTGGTCAGCCAGCCGAAGCCAACCGCGACCTGACCGCTGGCCGGCAGGAAGCTGGCCAGCAGCACGACGCCAATCAGCGTCAGGGTGAAGTTGTCGGGCAAAAATCTTGGGCGAGTCATGGTGTTTTTATCCGGGGGTTGCCAGTGCATGCTGACGACTCTAACGTGACTGTAAATTACCGACTAACGCCGAAGGGCCACAAGATGCCGCCTAAAGGACATGACAAAAGCATCCGACGCAGCATTCCCGGGCTGCCCAGCCTGCCGCGCCCGCTCTACGGACGCACCGAATCGCTGCCCAATCGCGCCCTGACCCGCCGCCACAGCCACCCATGGGTGCAATTGTCCTACGCGATTCAGGGTGTACTGGAAGTACAGACCAGCGCCGGCCGCTTCGTCGCGCCGCCAGAGCGCGCGGTGTGGATTCCGGCGGGTGTGCCGCATCGGGTGTTCAGTTCGCCGCAGACCGAGATGCGCAGCCTGTACATCGATTGCAGCGTTGCCGGCTGGGCGGTTGGGCACTGTCATGTGCTCGGCGTGAATGACTTGCTCAGGGAGCTTATTCGCGCATTCAGTCAGGTGCCGGTGGAATATGACCAGAGTGGCCCACATGGACGTCTCGCCCAAGTGATCCTCGACCAACTGGCCGACGCTCCAGCCATCGACCTGATGCTGCCGCTGCCCCAGGACGCGCGTTTGCGGCAGATCTACCAGAGCCTGGAGCAGCATCCGGAACAACAGACCACGTTGAGCCATTGGAGCGAAAAATTCGGCGTCACTGAAAAAACCCTGACCCGTCTGTTCCTGCGTGACACCGGCCTGACCTTCCGCGCCTGGCGCCAGCGCTTGCGCCTGCTTGGCGCACTGACGCCGCTGGAGAAAGGCGAACGCGTGACAGACGTGGCGCTGGCCTGCGGGTACGACTCGACGTCGGCATTTATCGCCGCGTTCCGCCAGCAATTTGGCGAAACACCGGGGGAGTTTTTTCGCTGATCAGCGATCGGCCAGCGCTTCCAGCAAATCGGCGGACGGCACAAAGTACAGGCTACCGGTCACCGCGATGCTGAAGTCCAGCAGCTTGTCGTAGTTGCCCGGCGGTTTGCCGACGAACATGTTTTCCAGCATCTGTTCCATCGGCTCTGGCGAACGCGCATAGCCGATAAAGAACGTACCGAACTCCCCGGCCCCGGGTCGGCCGAACGGCATGTTGTCACGGAGGATTTTCACTTCCTCGCCGTCTGCTGTGGTGATTGTCGTCAGCGCACTGTGGGAGTTGCTCGGTTTGACCGAATCATCCAGTTCGATATCGGACAATTTCTTGCGCCCGATCACGCGTTCCTGCGCTTCGACGCTCAATGCGTTCCACGCGTTCATGTTATGCAGATACTTCTGCACCAGCACGTAACTGCCGCCGCTGAAGTCCGGATCCTCATCGCCGACGATGGTGAAATTCACGGCTTTGCGCCCGACCGGGTTTTCCGTGCCGTCGACAAAACCGATGATGCTGCGCATGTCGAAATAGCGGAAACCCTGAACCTCATCGACCACGGTCACGGCATCGCCCAGCGTTGCCATGATCTGCGTGGCCAACTCGAAACACAGATCCATTTGATCGGCACGGATGTGCAGCAGCAAGTCGCCGGGGGTCGCGGGGGCGTGGCGCCCTGGCCCGCCAAACTCACGAAAACCGTGGAGTGCCGCCGGACGCGGGCTGCCGAACAGACGATCCCAGGCATTCGAGGAAAAACCACAAACGCAGGACAGATTGCCTGCCGGTACGCGTTTGCCCACCGATCGCACCAGCCCGGCGAGATCAGCGCACCAGCCTTTTACGGTGTCGCTCGCTTCGGTGCCGGCATTGAGCGTCGCGACGATAAAAATCGCGCTGCTGGTGATCGGACTGTACACCGCTTGAGGTTCCAGAGTGTCATCGGTCATCGCTGAAAGTACCGCTCCGTAAGGGTTGCGCCAGGGGCACGACCCGCTAATCGAGGATAGGTCGGAATACCGCTGTGACCGACACTTCGTTTTTATCGAACTCTGCCGCAGAAATAAACGATTTTTCTTCCACGCAAACTCGTCGCTAGCATGAGCTCGACTGACCCCGAGCCCATAAAAGATCAGGAGCGTGCAATGTCAGCCCACGTCATCAATATCGGCGAACCCTGGATGTGGGGCGCCTTCATCGTCTTCGTTCTGGCCATGCTGGCATTGGATCTGTTTGTGTTCGGGGGGCGCAAGGCGCATCGGGTGTCAGTGCGCGAAGCCTTGTCCTGGGTCATTGCCTGGTGCTTGCTGGCGTTGAGTTTCGCCGCCCTGCTCTGGTGGTACCTGAATGGCACGTTCGGCGCCGACATCGCCCGGCAGAAAACCCTGGAATTTCTCACCGGTTATCTGATCGAGCAATCACTGTCGATCGATAACATGTTCATCTTCGTGATGATCTTTGGCTACTTCGCCGTACCGCCGGAGTTGCAGCGACGGGTGCTGCTGTACGGCGTGCTCGGGGCGATCGTGATGCGCGCGGCGATGATTTTCGCCGGCGTGTGGCTGGTGTCGCAGTTCGAGTGGTTGCTGTATGCCTTCGGCGTGTTCCTGGTCATCACCGGAATCAAGATGCTGGTATTCGCCGAGCAACAACCGGACCTCGCCAACAACCCGTTGCTGCGCTGGGTGCGCGGGCACTTGCGCATTACCAGCGGCTTCCATGGCGAGCGGTTTTTCATCCTGCAAAACGGCGTACGCTGGGCGACGCCGATGTTTCTGGTGTTGGTGTTGATCGAGGCCAGTGACTTGATGTTTGCGGTCGACAGCATCCCGGCGATCTTCGCCGTGACCACTGACCCGTTCATCATCTTCACCTCGAACATCTTCGCGATCATGGGCCTGCGGGCGCTGTACTTCCTGCTGGCGGACATGGCTGAACGCTTTCACTTGCTCAAGTACGGCCTGGCGATTGTGCTGGTATTCATCGGCGGAAAAATGGTGGCGATGCCGTGGTTTCACCTGCCGGTGGAATGGTCATTGGCGGTGGTGGGTGGGGTGATTCTGGGGTCGGTGCTACTGAGTTTGTTTATCAGCAAGGACGGCGATAACACCAACGACGCCCGACAAAACCAGAAATGATCAGGCATGAAGCATCGGCGTATTGGCAGTGAGCTACAGTTAAACGCTCCTGTTCCCCCGACATGTTTGCTTATCGTGCTCAAGCACAGGGAAGTTGAAAACATGAAAAAGCATCCGGCCAATACCTACCAACCTGACATCTGTTTATCGTTGACCTCGGAATGGCTCACCCAAATGATGGACAGTCCCGAGACGGCAATACAGTGGTGCCAGCAAGCTTCACTGGCCGAAGAAAAAGCGCGTTTTATGTCCGGCATCTCAAGGAGCAAGCGGTTCTGAGCAGTAGCGCGCTGCTGCAGCAACTGAAGGATGAGCAAGCACAACGCTTGAGAAAAAAGCAGGAAATCGATCAATTCGGACAAAGTATCACTGAGCGTACAGACGCCCTTAAGCGGTTACCACCGGAAGAGCAGGATATTGAACCGATAAAAAGAGACCTTTCAGCCTACAAGATCATGGCCACCACCTATGCGGCCGAAGAGGTGAATTTTCTTCGGCAGCAGAAGCCAATCACTGAGTCACTCGCCAACAAAACCACGGACAAGGTCAAACTGCAGGAGCTACGTCGATTGAAGGTTATCGATGAGAAAACTCCCGCCACCCTGGGCACGCTGACTACAGAGCTTAGAAAACTCGAGGACACACCTCGTTATTACTTGCTCGGTGTGAAAGCCAAAACCACCGCCTCTCATGCCATCGCCATTGTCAGCACTAAAAGCTCATGGTTGTTCGGATCTAACGGGCAACTTTATTACTACGATCCCAACTTACATCTGATGGTGATCTGGAATGGTCGGGACGAACTGATCGGTTTCCTTGAACGCTCGCTTTTGCAGGACTACCAATCGGTCAATCACATCTGGCAGATGCAAAGAATCTGAATCACCGCCAGATGCTCCTGCGCATGGGCAACCGCGATTGCCCATGCAGGACCGAGCCTCTATTTATCGGATTTGATGCTGGTCCAGACGCGGGTGCGTACGCGTTCGAGTTTTTGCGGCAACGGCTGGACCACGTAGAGGGTTTTCAGGGCTTCTGGCGTTGGCGTCAGGTTCGGGTTGTCGGTGATCTCTTTGTTGATCAGCGCCATCGAATCCTTGTTCGCGTTCGGGTAGCCGAGGAAATCACTGATCGGTGCGATGACTTTCGGATCAAGCAAGGTGTTGAGGAACTCGTGGGCCTCTTCGACGTTTTTTGCGCTCTTCGGAATGGCAAAAGTGTCGAACCAGATCGGCGCGCCTTCCTTCGGCAAGCGCCAGTCGACCACCACGCCATTGCCCGCCTCTTTGGCGCGATTGCCGAACTGGTAGAAACTGCCGGAGTAACCGATGGCCACGCAGATGTCGCCGTTGGCGATGTCGGTCATGTACTTGGCCGAGTTGAAGTAGGTCACGTAGGGGCGAACCTTGAGCATCAACTCCTTGGCCTTTTCATAGTCGGTGGGGTTCTGACTGTTCGGGTCGAGGCCGAGATAATGCAAGGCCAGCGGCAGGATTTCCGAGGGCGAATCGAGCATCGCCACGCCGCAGGATTTGAGCTTTTCCATGTTCTCCGGTTTGAACACCAGATCCCAACTGTCCACCGGCGCGTTGTCGCCCAGGGCAGCCTTGACCTTGGCCGGGTTGAAGCCGATCAGCACCGTGCCGACCATGTAAGGCACGCCGTACTGGTTGCCGGGGTCGTTCTTGTCCAGCAGTTTCAACAGCGCCGGGTCCTGGTGACTCCAGTTCGGCAGCTTCGACTTGTCGAGTTTCTGGAACACGCCGGCCTTGATCTGCGTGTCGAGGAACTGGTTCGACGGCACAACGAGGTCGTAGCCGGAGTTACCGGTGAGCAGTTTGGCTTCCAGGGATTCATTGGTGTCGAAGGTGTCCCAGGTCACTTTGATGCCGCTTTTTGCTGCGAAGTCCTTGGGTACGGCCGGCAGAATGTAGTCGGCCCAGTTATAAACCCGCAGTTCGCGTTGCTCGGCCTGGACGGCGCTGGCCAGCAGCGTCAGCCCACACACGGTGGCACCCAGAATGCGTTTCATCGTGACCATGGTTGTATCCCCAGAATGCGGCGTGAGTTCGATGGTTTTTATGTTCTGTACACGGCAGCGGCTGTAAAGGTAGCCGGGGTAAAAAAGGTCCAGCGTCTAGTTGTGGCTTTGATTCTTGCCGACAGCGTAGACGGATCACAGTGGGGGATGGGCCAAAAGGGGATCGATGTGGCCAATAGTAGTGAGGGGATTTATCCCCGATGGGCTGCGAAGCGCCCCCCCCGTTCAATCCTGGGGAGAAACGCATTCGCTGATTTGACGACTGCTTCGCAGCCGATCGGGGATAAATCCCCTCGCCACAGTTTTGGCTGCGGTGGGACTTAGTCTGTGTAGCCCAGTTTTGCCACCCTGCTCTGTTGAGCCTGGCCACGTGTCGCCAGGCAGTAATACAGCGGCACAGTAACCACCAGACCAACCAGCCAAGACAAGTCCGCACCATCGACCAGGTTGGCGTAAGGCCCGACATACAACGAGGTGTTGGCGAACGGCAACTGCACGATGATGCCGATGAAGTAGGCAACGATCGCGTGCAGATTGAAACGACCATAAATGCCACCGTCAGCCTGGAAGATCGAGGCAATGTCGTAGCAACCGCGCTTGATCAGGTAGAAATCGATCAGGTTGATCGACGCCCACGGCACCAGCACCAGCAACAGCGCCAGAATCAGCCCGATGAATTGGGAAATGAAATCCGCCGAAGCTCCAAGCGCCACCAAGCAGCAACCCGCCAACACCACGCTCGACAACACCACGCGCACTTTGATGCTCGGCGTCCATTGACTGGCAAAAGTCTGGATCGAGGTGATGATCGACAGCACCGCGCCGTACAGATTGAGCGCGTTGTGGCTGATGATATTGAGCAGAAACAGCACCATCAGAATCGGCCCCAACCACCCGGTCGACTGCTTGACCGCGACCATCGCCTCGGTGCCTTCCGGGGTCGCCAGCACCGCAACGGCGCCGAAGCTGAACGACAGAATCGTGCCCAGCGTCGCCCCGAGATACGTGGCCCAGAACGGCTTGGCGATGCCGATATCCGCCGGCAAGTAGCGCGAATAGTCAGAAACGTACGGCGAGAAGCTGATCTGCCAGATGATCCCCAGCGACACCGTCGCCAACCAGCCCGACAGATTGAAGCTGCCGCGCGTGAGGAAGTCCGCCGGCAAGTCATGGCTGAAGATATAGATGAACCCGGCCAGCAACGCGCTGCCCATCACCCAGGTGCCGATGCGGTTCAGCGTGTGAATGAAGTTGTAGCCGATCACACCAATCGCGGTGGCTGCCAACGCACCGACCAGAATGCTCAGCGGCGCCGGCACTGACGGCGCGATGCCGACAATGGACTTACCGGCAAGCACAATGTTGGAAATGAAGAAACCGATGTAGATAAGCGCCGCGAAGAACACGATCAGCAGCGCACCATAACGGCCGAACTGACCGCGACTCTGGACCATTTGCGGAATGCCCATGCGCGGACCTTGCGCCGAGGCCAGCGCAATCACCACGCCGCCGATCATGTGCCCCAGCGCAATCGCCAGCAGCCCCCAGAACAAATCGAGATGGAACACCTGAACCACCATGGCGCCGGTGACGATGGGCAGTGGCGCAATGTTGGTGCTGAACCATAGGGTGAAAAGGTCGCGGGCCTTCCCGTGGCGTTCCGCGAGTGGGACGTAGTCGACCGTGTGATTCTCGATCAACGGATCTTGCCGGGACATCTGGGACATATGCATGAACTCGAGTTTGTCTGTTCTTATCGTTGTATGAAGCCAAACCGGGGGGACTCTCTGGCCGCCCCTCAGATGCCAGCCATATTATGGTATTCCAAAATTTGCACAAGACTGATCCGCTGATTTGCACGCTATCTGAACCGCTATCCTCGCTGAACCTACCCTCTTCTGACTAGACAAAAGCCCCGTAAACATTGCGTTTCTCACGAAAGTGGCACGTTTATCGGTTCACCTAAAAAGGCCTTGCAAAGAAGGTATTACGGTATACCATCAGACCTGCAAACAAATAAAAAACCGAGTCAAAACACCCGAGGACCACCCAATGATCGATGCCGCCATCTACAAACAAGTCATGGGCTCGTTCCCGTCTGGCGTCACTGTTATCACCACGCTGGACGACGACGGTCAGATCGTCGGCCTGACCGCCAGCGCCTTCAGCTCGCTATCGATGGAGCCGGCGTTGGTGTTGTTCTGCCCCAACTACAGCTCCGATTCCTATCCGGTTTTAATCAAGAACAAACGTTTTGCCATTCATGTTTTGTCCGGCGGCCAGCAAAGCGAAGCCTACGCTTTCGCCCGTAAAGGCAAGGACAAGGCGCAAGGCATCGAGTGGACATTGAGCGAGCTGGGCAACCCGATCCTGGCCAATGCAACGGCGGTGATCGAGTGCGAGTTGTGGCGCGAATATGAAGGGGGCGACCACGCGATCATGGTCGGCGCCGTGAAGAACCTCATCGTTCCCGAACAGATCGCCGGGCCACTGGTTTACTGCCACGGCAAAATGGGCGCCCTGCCCGTTGTGGCCTGATCGTCAGATCCGCACAAATCAACTGTAGGAGTGAGCCTGCTCGCGATAGCGATTTATCCGATGTCGATGTGTTTTCTGACACACCGCCATCGCGAGCAGGCTCGCTCCTACAAGTTTTGTAGCCTCAACAACAAAAGATCCGAGGTAGCGTCATGAAATTTTCCCTGTTCGTACACATGGAACGCTGGGACGAAAGCGTCAGCCACCGCCAACTGTTCGAAGACTTGACCGAACTGACCCTGATGGCCGAGGCCGGCGGTTTCAGCACCGTGTGGATCGGCGAACACCACGCCATGGAATACACCATCTCGCCGAGCCCGATGCCGCTGCTGGCCTACCTCGCGGCGAAAACCACGACCATCCACCTCGGCGCCGGCACCATCATTGCGCCGTTCTGGCACCCGTTGCGGGTCGCCGGTGAATGCGCGTTGCTCGACGTCATCAGCAACGGCCGCATGGAAGTCGGCCTGGCTCGTGGCGCCTATCAGGTTGAATTCGATCGCATGGCCGGCGGCATGCCTGCCTCATCCGGCGGCCAGGCGCTACGCGAGATGGTTCCGGTGGTCCGCGCCCTGTGGCAAGGCGACTACGCCCACGACGGCGATATCTGGAAATTCCCCACTTCCACCAGCGTGCCGAAACCGATCCAGAAGCCCAACCCGCCGATGTGGATCGCCGCCCGCGACCCGGATTCGCACAACTTCGCGGTGGCCAACGGCTGCAACGTGATGGTTACGCCGCTGATGAAGGGCGACGAAGAAGTTCTCGATCTGAAGAACAAGTTCCAGACCGCGCTGGACAACAACCCGGACGTGCCGCGCCCGCAGTTGATGGTGCTGCGCCACACTCACGTACACACCGCAGATGACCCGGAGGGCTGGAAAATCGGCGCGAAAGCCATCTCCCGTTTCTACCGCACGTTCGATGCGTGGTTTGGTAACAAGGAGACGCCGGTCAACGGCTTCCTCGCGCCGAGCCCGGAAGAGAAGTTTGCCGGGCGTCCGGAGTTTGAACTGGAAAGCCTGCACAAGACGGCGATGATCGGTACGCCGGAAGAAATCATCCCGCGCATCAAGTACTACCAGGAACTCGGAGTGGATGAGTTCAGTTTCTGGTGTGATAACAGCTTGCCGCATGAAGAGAAGAAGAAATCGCTGGAGCTGTTTATCAAGCACGTGGTGCCGGCGTTTCGCTGAAAACCGTGTACTTGAGGCGCAATAAAAAGGGGCGAATTCATCGATATGAATTCGCCCCTTTTTGCACTTGTCAGCGAGTGAAAAACTAACCCTGAACGGAGCCTTTTCGACTCCTGCGCAGCTGCTTCAACGTGAAACGCAATTTGCGCACCCCATGAGCAATGCGCGGAAACAGCAATGTCCAGCGAGGATGCACCACCACCCCGCAATCACGGCTGTCTTGTCGAGTCATCGAAGTGATCTGCTGCGGCAACGGCACACCGTACTTGATGCACTTGGTGATCAGTGCATCGACATTGCGCTCCATGAAATTCAACGCCACTTCACGTCCGGCATTGAACGAGCCGACATGTTTCTTCAACGCTGCCAAGGTGTCGCGATACGCGGCATAACTGCCCATCACGTACTCGACATCCTTATGGCTTTGCGTCAGCGAGCCGCTCCTGACCCGTTGAAAGTAATAGTCCGCCGCGGTGGCAAACGTGGCTTGGCTGTGCAGATAAATGTTCATGCTGAACACATGATCTTCGTGAGCGCGCCCTTCCAGCCGCACCGCGAAACGCTCGCACACCGAACGCTTGAAAATGTATTGCCACGTCGCCGCGTGATACTTGCCGGACAGAATCAGGTCCTCCAGCAACTCGCGTCCGGCATCGAACCAGCCATTGCGACTGGCAGCGGTGTTACGTCGCAAGAATTGCTTCTGGCCGTCCACTTCAGTGTACGAACGCTTGGAAAAATAGAACAACTCCAGCGCCGCGTTGGCCTGAACCTGCTCCACCAACGTACTGAACAGCTCAGGGCTGACGACATCGTCCGGATCGCAGAAGAACACATACTCCCCGCTCGCCAGCGCCAGGCCGTTGCGCCGTGCTGCACCCACACCCTGATTATCCTGGGTCACCACTTTGACTTCCGCACGATGACCAAAGCCTTCCTCAATGACGCCAAGTGTGCCGTCGGTCGAGCCGTCGTTGATCAGGATGATTTCATGCAACGGCACGGGCTGGTTGATCAGCGAATCGAGCGTTTCAGCGATGTAGGACTCAACGTTGTACGTGGGAATGACGACGGAGATTTTCGGAACAGACACGTTGTTGAGCACCTGAAATGACGGCGTAGGCCGATAACGGGAATTATTGAGGCAAGGTTGACGTGCGGAGAACGCAGGAAGGCACGTTTAAACGACCCACGGCAAAGCGATGCCAAAATGATGGCGCATCATAAATGGTCACCGTTGGGGCGTCAAAGAGCGCGAGTAGCGTTACTGCGACATTTCGTTGCCGAAGTCACTGTTTACGTATAAATGACGAGCGATAAACGACGTGCCGGTCATGTTGTAAAATACCGACTGGTGTGAATCGCACCTAACTTTTAATAACGGATCCACTTTCCTGTAGGAATTAATTTCGGCGCATTCGGATCAACCAAATAAAGCCATTCTGGCTCATGCCATACCGTACCGATCAAAACACCTAGCGTATCTGGATGATCGGGCATTGCGCCTGAATGTATAGCGCCTATGTAACTGTTTTCGCCATAAGGATTGTGCATCTGAAATCGCAAAGTACCATCCGCATTAAAAATCGCTGCATTGCTCGGATATCCGAAAAACCAAGAATTCTCTGAACCACTAAAGTTGTAAGGCTCTTTTTCAAAAACCACAAAAACCCCGGTTCTATCTGGCAATATATTTAGCACCTCTTGTATTGAAACATCAACCTCCACACCATTATCCAGCACCAAATACTGCCGACGCCTTACTACACAACGTCCTTTTGAATCGTGAATATATTGTTTTATATCTTCAAAACTAGTGCCTCCTCCATCCCAAGCATCAAAGCGTTCAAAAACGACACCATTGTCCAGCTCTACAACCGTTACAACCTTATCTATTAAGGCTTTCACTTTAGCGTACTCACTGCGGTCTAGCCTCCCTCACAAAGCTTTTACAAAAAAGTAAAATAGGGAGAGTTTTATTTTTTCAGAAGAATATCAAAGTCAATTCATGCTTCACTCGACATTCAGTAACGAATCCACTTCCCTGTAGGAATCAATTTCGGCGTTTCAGGATCAACCAAATAAAGCCATTCTGGATCATGTCCTACCGTACCGATTAATACACCTAACGTATCTGGATGCTCGGGCATCGCACCTGTGTGTATAGCGCCTATGTAACTGCCTTTTCCATCGGGGTTGTACAACTGAAAACGCAATGTTCCATCACCGTTGAAGATAGCAGCATTGTGAGGGCACACAAAAAACCAAGGTGCTTCAGCAGAGCTAAACCTGTGCGGCTTTTCCTTAAACACCACCAGTACCCCAGTCCTATCAGGCAATATGTATGGGATACCAGCAGCGAAAAATACAACCTCTGAACCACTATCTAAAACTATATAGGTTTTTTTCTCTACAACCTCACTCACATCCACATGTTTAACTTGCGCCATTTCGACTTCAAAAGCGGTTCTCCCGCCCTGCCAATCACAATAGCGCTCAAAAACTGTTCCATCAGCATGCACCACCTCAGTCCTTATACATTCTACAAGATCAATCATTTCATCGACTTCAAACTGTAAAAAACGGCGAAAAAAATGGGACGGATTTATTTTCAGACACATTCATCAAAAAACCAGCCCACTTCCACTCGATATTCAATAGCGAATCCACTTCCCTGTAGAAATTAGTTCCGAAGCATCAGGATCAACCAAATAAAGCCATTCTGGCTCATGCCCTACCGTACCGATCAAAACACCTAGCGCATTTGGATGTTCGGGCATTGCGCCGGAATGTATGTCACCTATGTAGCTGTTCTCTCCATAAGGATTATGCAACTGAAAACGTAAAGTACCATCCGCATTATAAATCGCTGCATTGTTAGGATACCCGAAAAACCATGGGGTTTCGCGACTACTAAGCTTGTAAGGCTCCTGACCAAACACCACCAGAACACCGGTTCTATCCGGCAGAATAATAATCGACTCATTTATGGGCATTTCAACTTCAACACCACTATCTAAAACCAAAGCCTGTCGCACACTGATCACTTTGTGCTCTTGAGCGTAAATCATATTTCTTTTTCGTTCTTCAAAGCTCGTACACACGCCATCCCAACGAATAAACTCATGAAATGTGTGCCCACCTTCATATTCGTCCGTTAACAGAACTTCACAAATTAAATCGTTCATTCTAGCGAGCTCACCGACTTCAGAGAAAAAGGGGAAAGACCACGTTTTCGGAGTATTTTCTTAACGTGGTCAGTATCTATTTACCCTCTCAACATCATCTCAAAATGTAGCAGCATACTCATCAAACTAATATTCTACACCAAGTATTCTCTGACTTTCATAACCAGCAAAAATCAGGGTTAATCTCACAAGTCATACCAGCAGAAACAAGAGTATTTCTAACCTGCAAAACCTTCTCTGCATGACCGACGAACACCAGAGCAAATTCTCGCTGGAGAGTAGTTCTGGAAGACAATAAATTACGGCCTGCAACTTCAGGGGAAAACGGGGACAGACCACGTTTTCGGAGTACTTTCTAAACGTGGTCTGTCCCCATTTATTCTCCCAAGCATCACTACTCGCGTCATAGTATCTGTACAGATCAGCATCAGGCCAAACCTTATCGTATGCCGTCAGCACACCTCGCCACGTTATCGGGGTGCTTTTAAACGTGGTCAGTCTCCTTTATCTCCCATAAAAAATAAACCCGCCCCCTTTTCAGCCCTCGCTCCATAAATTCAACTTTTAGACTTCGCCACCAAGGTCACTTTCCACAATCGACCATTTTCAGAAAACTCCATCCGCAAGTCATGCGTAGGTAGCTCATATTTACTCCACTGGTGAATCAGGCCAATCAACATATCGACCTTGGCTGGCCCACCCTTGTCGGCAGGACCTAATTCTCTCACGACATCTTGACCTACCCAAGCTTGAGCCACGCGATCAAGCACATCTGCACTGTACGCCGAATAACCCTCGTGAGGCTGCACAAAAAAATGGATATGATTTAATTTCCCTGAGCAAAACCCAAACTCCAACCCGGATCTTATAAACTTATAAAATACTGTTTTCCCATCCGGATCATTATAGCTGTCCGGCGTTTCGGAAACAGTTGGCGGTTCTTGAACTTTCCTCCAGAGATCTATAACAACCGGCCCATGCTCATCCTGCCCAAGAGATTGAACACAGTCAGACCATAACTTCATTATTTAATAACTCCCGCTGCACGATTTCGATCCACGGTTTTCTGAATTGTCTCATCTACGAGTTTTGAGTCATATCCTTGGTTATTGAGATTTTCTCGCAGTGCATTTGTGTCGCGGCACACTGCTCCGCACAGATCCGTCGCATCTTGTTGAACCCGCTCCCGAGTATTTTTAGAAAAACGGGGACAGAACACGCTTTCGGAGTGCTTTCTAAACGTGGTCTGTCCCCATTTACCCACTTCTATCCCCTCTCAAGAAGCCCACTGGGTTTTCTCGGGAAACTCGCCTTTTACGAAGAGCCGAGCGAGCTTCATGCCCGCTCTCTCCGACCACTTTCCGCTTACATCCAACGGGCACTCCTTTATGACGATTATAGTTTCCTTTATTTTATCTAGCCGTATCAGACCTATATAGCTGCCCCGACCAAACGTGTATTCAACATACTCTTCAGTCTCCACAACCTTGTCCATCTCTATATAAATAGCCACGTACACCTCTCACTCTAACGGGCTTGGATAACGCATCTGTGTTTTATCATGAGAAACACCATAATCCTGTCTAAATATACCCTCGAATCTGGACTCGAAATACTCATGCTTGAACAGTTGGATATCTTCCTGCTTAAAAGTACCACTTTGAAATCTCGACCAGGTTTCTGCGATACCAGCATCAAGATCAAAACGACCTACACTTCCATCACGCATAGTATGCTCCTTGAAGAAAAGGTGATCTTTAACCCGTTCAACTCGAAACTCCAAAACCCCCAAATTTTTCGCAATAGTAGAAACATCATCAGTGGTAGTCCGGATACTTTCGAGGTAAAACGGGGACAGGCCACGGTTTCGGAGTGCTTTCTAAACGTGGTCTGCCCCCATTTATTCATTCGTCCGAAACCAGCCTGCCAGTATCTATCCAGCGACATCACTTTTTCTCCCGCCAAGTAACACTGCAGTTTGCACAGGTGTCAACTATAGCGTTTTCGTAGTTCCACCCTAATCTCTAACGCCACGCGGGGTGGAGGGGGCAACGCACTGTTAAAAATTACCAGCCCAGCCCTTTTACCCCTTCAGATGAACTTCAGAATTTTCAGGTCATGTCGAAACGACTCTAATTCACCGGCAGGCACTCCGGCCAAAATATTATCAATTCCATTTTTGGTTATTTGCTTTTCAAGCAATTGGCGCGTGCGGGAACACCAATCGTGATGCCATCCACCAGATAGAACCACCAAAATTACCCGCCACATGAAGTTCTCTACCGGGCGTTCAAATACGTTTTCAAATTGATAATCGACATAACCCAGGATCTGCTCATGAGGCCATCCCTTCGTCACCGCATGATCTCGGCATCCCTCGTAATAGCACTCCAGCGCCCATGATTTAAGGGTTTCATACGTAACGCGCTCTTCGTGCAACATCTCAGATTCCTTTTTTCTTGGTTGGACGAATTACACCACCATTATCGAAAATATTGACAGAACGAGGATACGGGGACAGACCACGTTTCAAAGTGCTTTCTAAACGTGGTCTGTCCCCATTTATCTCCCTTCATGAGCAAACTTTCGATCTACCTAATCATTGTGCACACAACCCCCTACTCAATTTGCATCTTTTCACTCTAAAAACTTAATACTAACGGGCTTACATCACCAGAACTTAAAAACTCTTGAAAACAAGAAACAGCAACCCCTATATCTCTTGTAATTAAACGTTCTTGATAGTAACCCCCCAAAACGTCAATCAGTTTTTTCCAGCTGACGTATTATTAAAGGTACGCACGACGTGCCCCCATCATTTAGGTATTGATTTAACATCAGAAGATAATTTCCAGAATCAGCATAAAGATTAATTTCGTAAGGCCCAGCTTCAGGTGCAGGGGTAATTGACAACGAAGCGACCCCATCGAATTTACTATACTCAAATAAAATAGATTTAACATCCTCCATAGTCGGCTGATGAACAAGAGGGATTTGCAATCTACCGTGCTCAGGACTAAGCGTATACCCTCCGATTACCATCTATTTCTTCTCCTTAATGGACTTCATACCTGGCTCCCAGTAGTAGTTTTTCGGCAGTCCTGTTTTATCATCTATAGCGCTTACGGTTAAAGAGTAAAAAGGGGACAGGCCACGTTTTCGGAGTGCTTTCTAAACGTGATCCACCCCCATTTACTCTCTCATTATTCGCTTGCAACGAATACTGAACACCACACGCGCCATGGCTAGTGTTAGACAACTAATCCTGATTAGGATTTATAATTATCAAACTCCCAGAAAAATACCTTCCCTAGTTCTACCACGATAGCTTCCCAGGTGTCCCCCTCGCAGCGACTCACACATTCATGAATAAACCCTTTAATAGTCGAAAAATCATATTCTCGAACAATTAATAAACCTCTCCCCCAACGAGGCTCCCACATTGTATCTTCTAGCCACCTTGGAGTGCAGATGAATAGCTCAAAATCATCTGCCCCATGTGCACAATCAAGTCCAATCCGAATACGAAGACTTAAGAAAAATTTTTCTACGCTCTCAGGAATGTAGGTCTCGACATCAAAAACATCACTAGAAATACCTTTTATAACAGCACGCATAATACCTCCTATTGAGGCACGTTCAGATGGCCATTGCTTACTTTACGCGCTGACCTGTTACCGAGGAGAAAACGGAGAAAACGGGGACAGACCACATTTCATGAGATTGTCGATTTTTTCGGCCTTCCCGGGCTACCTCGCTGCACGCGACGACCGATCATTGTCTCGACATCAACAGCAAATTTTGAATCGCCAAAAATATTATTTCCATTGGTCGCGTCACGAATCTGCTCAACCAACTCTGACTCTAAGTCATTTTTGAACAGTTCGCGGTAAGCATCTGCCGGCTGCCCGCCCTGCCCTCCAAGCGCCAAATACTGAGCATGAGGGGTAACAACGTGTGAGTGTTCTGATTGTGCGTTAATACGGTAACTTGACCAGCGATATTGTGCCGGATGAGCTACCATTTTCGCTCTGACTGGATTCATTTCGATGTACCGATAACAGCACAACAAATAGCGTTCACTCTCAACAAGACATGAACGATATCGGCCTTCCCACAAACTTCCGCTACGGCGATACGTACGATTTACATATTGGACGTATCTCTGGCCTACACCTTTCATCAGCAGGCTTGCGCTGTTGGCATTATGAGGACTTACTAACAAATGAACGTGATTAGTCATCAAGCACCACGCATGTATATCGCAATCATTTTTAGAGGCCTGTTCGGCCAAAAGCTCCAAATAAAAAAGGTAGTCTTCCTCGGTAAAAAAACAAGCAGTTCTATTGTTTCCTCGCTGAATCAAGTGCAGTGGTACGCCTGGTATCAAAACTCGGGATCTACGCGGCATCGTTGAATCCTTTCAATTGGTCGAACTGAAAGCTTAGCGGGCCGCAAGGCTAAAATGATGGCAAAATTTTACGTATTGTTTCAGCCAATTAGATTAAACGTGGTCTGCCCCCATTTGTTCCAGGCATCAAAGCGTTCAAAAACGACACCATTGTCCAGCTCTACAACCGTTACAACCTTATCTATTAAGGCTTTCACTTTAGCGTACTCACTGCGGTCTAGCCTCCCTCACAAAGCTTTTACAAAAAGTAAAATAGGGAGAATTTTATTTTTCCAGAAGAATATCAAAGTCAATTCATGCTTCACTCGACATTCAGTAACGAATCCACTTCCCTGTAGGAATCAATTTCGGCGTTTCAGGATCAACCAAATAAAGCCATTCTGGATCATGTCCTACCGTACCGATTAATACACCTAACGTATTTGGATGCTCAGGCATCGCACCTGAATGTATAGCGCCTATGTAACTTCCTTTGCCATGAGGATTATGTAACTGAAAACGCAACGTGCCATCAGTATTATAGATCGCAGCATTGTGAGGGTATACAAAGAACCATGGTGCGTAAGGAGAGTCTAGCTCGGATGATTCTTCATCAAACACCACCAGCACTCCCGTCCTATCTGGCAGTATGCATGGGATACCAGCAGCAGAAAATATAATTTCTGAGCCTTTATCAGAAACTATATATGTTCTCAGCTCTACAGCCTCGCTCACACGCCTGTACTTAACCTGCGCCATTTCAACTTCAAAATCAGTTCTATGCCCCTGCCAATCGTAGAAGCTCTCAAACACCGATCCATCAGCATGCACTACCTTATTTTTTATACACGCAACTAAATCAATCACTTCAACGCCCTCAAACTATCAACATCAACGTGATAAAACTCAGGATTTGTACGAGGGGTTTTATCCATAAAATTGATCTGGTGTCCTCCGCCCGGGAGACGCATCTCTTGCTCGGCATCCCACATATCACCCGCGGTGCCTTCACGTACGCCTACACCCGGTTTCACGGTAAATTCAACCTTGTACAAATTTCCTGATTTAAATTCTGTAGAAATAGCCAATTTACTTCTGACGTCTTCCATTGTGTTCACTGGAGAGTCTGTTGCCCATCCACCTAAGAAAGATGCAGGATTTTTTTCTTTAAGTCACTACCCTTTATGGCTTCGTATTGCGTCTGATCGATTACCATCGTCATCGTTCGCGGCTGATCCAATACCTTATCGGTGACGATTGTCCCCTCTTTCCAAGCTGGACGTTGTGTTGCCCAGTAAGGAGGTTTCACACCACCCGCCTGCTCAGTCAATAGCGCATCATTCGCCGTTTTCTGATCATCCACACGCGGCAGACCATCACGATCAGTGACCTGTCCAGCGTTGATATTCTCCGCACGATGCTCTCTCCCCGGAGCAAAGTCACGCTGTCCAGACAGTCCAAAACCTTCTGCATCGCGAGAGGCGTTGAATTCAACTCTAGAGACTTCAGATGTGGCGCCTGTGGCAGTTCCAGTCTTCTTGGGGGCCAAAACCAACGCCCCAGTCCCTTCGAGGTATTTCCCTGCACCTTTGAGCAGTATTAATTCAAGTGCGGCTTTTGCTGCTTCCGTCCCGTAGTCACGAAGCGGATTCACATCACCGGGGTATGTTTCACTGCTGAAGGACGCAAGTACCCTGTCGCCTTGGGTGTATTCGTAAGGTGCAAACAGTCGCCCGGTAGCTTCCCAGCTTTCCAGGAAGGAAGCGGCACCCCCTGCTCCGGACAGTGCCGGCAGAGTGCAACCAACGAAAGTGACGCAAGCAGGGCTTGTCAATACCGCCCCGCTATAACCCAATACAGCGCCCGCCCCGGCGACTATTGCCTGGACGGCATTACCAGAGCGTTGAACGCTTTCTTCATTGCGCACCAAGCCATCGTTGACCTGGTCCCATTTCGAATATTCGTCGAAGGCTCTGGTGGCGAAAAGCGCATCTTGTGCATCCTTGAAGCCTCTGCCATCGGCCTCCAGTGCTGTCAGCGCCTCATAATTGGCTTTGTCATCCGGGTGAACCGAAGCACTGCAATGAACCAGGGCGCAAGCTGCCGCTTTGAGTTGATACGCTTTTTCGGGATTTTCTTTTTGCAGCTTTTCCAGCGCCAAGACTTCTTTTTGATGGAGCTGGCGGTTGTACTGGTCAGCCATCAAAGCGACCCACGATGCCTTGTTGACGTCTCCGCCGGCCAATCCAGCGGCTGTCAAACCGACAATCTGGGAAAACGCCTCGCGCAACTTGGGCAGCGTGTCGAAAGTAGAGTTGAGTGCTCCAGCCATGGCCTGACTGGCGCCTGCGGCCACCGCGCCGGTTTTGAAATCTCCACCGGTTGCGCTGGATATCGCGCCGCCCATCAACGCGTGCAACGCGGTGCGGCCAACGCCGCCCTCGGCCCACATCGCCATACCCGTCGTATCACCCACATCGTGTGCTGCTTGCCAGTGATCCTGGGCGTAGCCCCCGACAAAGTTGAACGCGGTGGCGGCAGCCACATTGCCTGCCTGGGAAATCAGCCCTTCCTTCAGGTTCTCGCTGTAGCTGCCGCCGCTGATCACGGTTTTTATGGCCCCGCCTGCAAGGCCCTGTGCACCCGCATGAACGGCGAATCCACCAATACCTTGAAGAGTATTTAGGTCAAATCCTTTTGTAATATTGTTGAACGGCACCGTGTGGCCGCCGAGTTGTGGATCAATTACACCCTTTGTAACGCCAGCTGTTACACCAGCAATCGCTGCATTTTTCAGGCTGTCCTTACTGAAGGTTTCCTTGACTACGGCACCTAGATTGCCCTTGTTATTGATTGTGCTAACAGCCGCGGTGCTGGCCATGGTTGTCAGCACGCTCGTCGCAATCACATTACCCAGCCCTGCCGCAGCGGCAGCGGTGCCGGCACTCGTTGCCGTTGCCGCAGTCGCTACCGAAGCCGCTGCCATAGTGCCGCCCGCACTGGCGCCCATCGCCGTACTAGCGGAGGCCACCAACGTACTGGCAGCACCGGCCGTCAATACTGTGACAATAATAATGATCGCCAGCATCGCGCCCTGACCCAGGCTCGAACTGCTGTATTTGAACGATTCGTGAGTTTCCTTGATTAGGCGCCAGTCCACGTCACCGCGCTTTTCGGCTTCTTTGAGCCAAGCCAGTTGCGGATCTGCCTTGACCATTGCATCAATGGTCTGGCTGATCGATTTCTGGTTGATCTGTTTGATGTCGATGTTCAGGCCATCAACCGCCTTGATGACCAATTGCCCCTGAGCAACCAGCTCGCTTTGGCGCAGGATCTCGTCGGTTTTGCCTTTGCCCGACATCGAGTTCCAGGACAGGCTGGTATTACTTTTTGTATGGCTCTCTTGATGCAGGTCCTTCACGCCCTCGAACGTAACGGCCCCACCACTGCTGATAATCAGGTCGTTGCCACTAGAGAGCTTGGCCGCCTGGTAATGCTGATCGCCGCCACTGGCGAGCAGCATGCTGCCGCCGGAGGTGATTTCGCTGCTGATGTTTTTCACATCAGTGACTTCGTCATGCTTGGTTTTCTTGCTGCCGAAACTGCCCTTCTTCTTCATGTCATATAGCGAGTAGTCCATATCTTGAGCAGCAAGGACATCGAGACGATCACCTGCTACCAGATAGGCTTCATCGCCAGCAGTGACGCGACTGGACACCACGGCGAGATTTTGCCCAGCGGCCAGCGACACGTCGCCGCCCGCCGTGATTCCCGACATGACCTGACTGACATGATCCTCTTGGCGCTTCTCTTTTTTGTTCCTGGATTTGGAGTGTTCTTCATCCGCCGCCGAACTGATAAGCATGTTCTCAGTTGCCGTCATCGACACATCACGCTTGGCATCGATCTCACTGGCAATCACATTGATATCGCGCTTGGCCTCAGCCTTGAAATCACGCCCGGCCTCGATATCAGCCGCCAGTTGGGTGATGTCGCTTTTGCTCGATCTTGAGCCCAACGAAACGCTGTCGTTAACCTGCACAGACGACACATTTACGTCGCGCCCCGCGTTCAACACCATGTCCTGACCACTTTTCATCACGCCGCCGACGATGTTGATGTCGTTGGCCGCTTTGACGGTCAGGTCGTTGGCCGCCTCGATCCGCGCTGCGTTGTCGGCAAAATCCTGATGCCGGGTGACGGAGCCGTACTGGTCGTCCATCGAGGTGATGGTCCGCTCGTTGATCACATCGCCGGTACGCGTGGTCAGGCTGACGTCCTTGCCGGCAATGATGCCGCCGGCCTTGTTGACGATGCTGTTGGTCGCCAGCAGATCCAGACGGTTGCCCGCCTCGATCGAACCGCTGTTGACCAGATCCTTGCCCGCTGTGGCGGACAGGTTATTGGTCGCTTTCAGAGTCCCGACGTTCTCGAGGTTTTCCCCGGCAATCAGCGTCACATCGTTACCGGCGATCAACGCGCCGGTCGGGCCGAGACGGCCGTTGGCCTGCGCCAGATACACCACTGGCACCAGCACTTTTTCGCCGTTCACTTCGTGCTCTTCGAGCCAGACGATGTCGTGGGTCAGCGCGGCGACTTGCTGCGACGTGAGGCCGACGCCAACCGACAGGTTGAGCGCGTCCTTGCTGGCGACGGCGTTGTTCATCAGGTACTTGAACATGGCCTCGTTGGAGGTCTGGCCATCGAGGAAGGCCTGCCCGGTGCGGGCGGTCACGGCTTGCTGGATCAGGCGCTGTTCGTAGAGACCGTCGCCCAGACGCTTGGCGCTCTGGTCGGGGTTGTAGCCGAGTTTTTCCAGCAGGTAGTCGGAGCTCATGAACGACTTGAGGTCGGTGAGTACCGGGTTGGTTTCGATCAGGTATTTGTGCGGGTTCGATGGCGCGGTGGTGTCTGGCAGGCCAGTGACACGCGTGACCGGGCGGTTGTCGATCGACTCTTTGGCGTCGTTGCCTCGGTCTTTCATCCCAGGGCCAGCGGAACTCACCGGCACATTGACGTCGACAGTGCTGGCGACAGCCTTGACCACACTCGGGTCCCGGTGGAACGTATCCACTGCGCGAGTGCTGTCGGATACCTGAGCCGGAGAATCGATAAACAAGTTGCGCGGCCCGCCGCTGGTGCCAACGACCATGTGGTCCTGAGCATTGACCGCTTCAGTGCCGACAGTCCAGGTTGGCGCAGGACCAGAGTTGCCAGACGATGTAGCGTTGCTGGTGCCTTGGCCGCTCAAACGGAACAAACCGTTTTCACCGGTTGGCAGAGAAAAACCGGGCAAGCTCAGCGGGTTGACTTGTTGCTGAGCGAGGTCAGGCGGCAGTTGGCTGTTGATGTGAACGACTGTGGTGCCGGTGTTTCCGACTTTGGTATCAGCAACTTTATTGGTACCGCCACTTGGGGCGTAGTCCCCGCGGACGACGCTGTTTACTACTTCCCTGGCTGCGTTGATCGAGACGTTGCCGCCTGCCTGAATCACTGCGTTGCGTGAGTTGTTGGTATCAGTTGCACCGGTGCTGTTAACCGGGGTTTCGAGGGCGACGCCTTTCGCGTAGGGGGCCAGTTCACTCGGTATTGCCATCAGATTATTGGGGTCATACTTCGATGGCGTTGAGGTTTCAAAGCCAGCGGTATATCCAGACATGGCCCGGCCATATTTGCGACTACCGACGTTTTCGCCGGTCTCGGCGTCGACGATGACGATGCCATTGCCCACGGTTTTGGCGATCGCTTTACGGATCAGGCCTTCCGGCGCGATGACGTAGTACACAAACGGGAAATCAGGGTTGTTGCGCTGGTTGTACGGCAAGATCACGTTGGCCATGAATTGCGCCGTGGTGCCCGTGCCCATCTCGAAGTTGTACTGGCGCGTGACTTCGACGGTCCCGCTCTTGGCGCCAATGTTCTTCAAGCTGTCGGCGGTGATGGTGATGTTGCCACCCGCCGCTACCGTGCTTTTGCTGTTGAGGAACGTGCCGCCGGTGAACGTAAAATCCTTGCCGACATTGAACATCGCCGAGGCGCTGGTATCGGTATCGAAGAATTGGTAAGTCTCACGAGTGGCGAGGAAGTTGTTGAAGGTACCGCCAACACAGTCGCCACAGCTGGCTGCAATCAACCCGGAAATGAGCTTGCGCTCAACCGACGCCGTCGGCCCTTCAGTGCGGTTCTCAAACACATCGGCACTGAGCGTAAACCCGCCCCCGCTCTCCATCGAGCCGGAAATGTTGTACACCCCCGCTGCTCGCGCCGCGCCGCCATACCCGCCGATCACCACATCGCCCAGACCGTAGAAATCACCGTGCTGGTTGGTCAGCGTGCTGACGCCAAGGGTCATGTTGTTGCCGCTGAAAATCAGCCCGCGATCATTGAGCAGCGAAGGCGTATTGATGATGAGGTTCTGCGCCGCGCCCAAAGTGCCGTAGTTGGCAACACCGCCCGCGTTGATCGTCAGGTCTTCGCTGGAGGTCATGCGCCCGGCGTTGGTGAGCTGCCCGCCGACATTGACGGTCGACGCGGCGCCCACCGCGAAACTGCCGCCCGCCGCGACGTTCATCTGCGCGGCGGAAAGGTAAGCGCCGCGCTGACTGGTCAAGCGGCCGCTGCCGGCATAGGTTCCGCCGATCTGCATATCGAGGAAGCCATCACTGGCGATCAAGCCATCGTTTGTCCAGTTGCCGCCACGGATCTGCAGGTAGTCGGAAGCCAGCAATTTGCCGTTGGACGTCTGGGTGAACTGGCCGACGTTGACGTTCAGGCGACCGGCCTGAATGACGCTGGAGTTGCTCCAGCTGTCGGCGTTGAGCTCCAGCAGCCCACCCGTGACGATGCTGCCGCCAGCGCCGATGACATTGGCGGTGGAGATGTCGAACTTGCCGCGTCCGACGTGGTTGAGTTGCCCGCCGGCGTTGAGGAAACCGCCAACGGCAATGGTCATGTCGGTATTGGCGGTTTCCAGCACGCCGTTGCGGTTGTCGAGCAAACCGCCGATCTGGAACAGGGTCTTGCCGGTATTGCCCAGCGAACGCAGCCGTCCATTCTGGTTATCGACGCTGGCCGCTTTGACGGTCAGTTGGCTATCGCTTTCGATCACGCCCGCGCCGTTGCTCAACGCACCACTGAGGCCGAAGTCGATGCGGTTGGCGGCGATTTGTCCGTTGGTGTTATCCAGACTTGCGCCGATGACGCCCAACAGTCCTTTCGCATAAAGCACACCATTGGCGTTATCCAGCGCCGCAGTGGTAATGCTGCTGTCGCCTGCTTGCGCGGAGATCCGTCCGCCGTTGTTGCTCATGCCCGCCAATGCCGACAGCGTCAGGCTCTGAGCCTGAATGATGCCGCCCTGACGGTTGTTGTTCAGGTCAAAACCGTTGCGCAGAACGCCAACCGTGCGCGCTTCCAATGCACCTTTGATGCTGGAGAGCGTACCGCCGCGGTTGTCGATGTTGGTAGCCTTGATGAAGACGTTGCCGTTTTGCGCGATGACTTTGCCGCTCTGGTTATCGAAGTCGCCGGTGACTTCAAGCGTCAGTGCCTTTTCGCTCTGGATCGAACCTTTGCCGTTGAGCAGGCTGGCCGCGTTCAGCTGAACATCGGCGTTCTTGCTGTAGATCAAGCCGTCAGCATTGTTTTTGACGGTGCCAGTCGCGGTGATTTGCAACTGGTCATTGGCGGCGAGAGTGCCCTTGTTGCTGTTATCCAGCGAGCCGGTGCGCACGTCCAGAGTGCTCTGGCTGGCGAGCTGGCCATTCTGGTTGTGGAGATCGGTCACGCCCTTGATCAGCAGCGCACCAGTACCGGCCAGTTTGCCCGCGTTGTTGTTCAGGTCGCCGCTCAGGTCGAGGGTGATCGCGCCGTTAGCGGCAATCTGACCAGCGCCGTTGTCCAGGCGCGAAGCCGTGACATTGATTGCCTGTTGGGCGTTAACAGCACCGCCGGCATTGGTGAACGCCGTGCTGACGATATCCAGCGCCGCACCACTGGCAATCAGGCCGTTTTGGTTGTTATTGAGTGTGCCACTCAGGGTCAGGGTCTGTCCCGCGCCACTGCTGAGATTGCCTTTGTTGCTGTTGTCGAGGCTGCCTGCCTTGATGTTCAAATTGCCTTGAGCGACTACAGCACCGGCGCCGCTATTGAGCAGCGCGTCTTTAAGGTCGACCGTTATGTCAGAGGACTTGCTGGACAATGTGCCGCCGTCGCGGTTGTCCAGGCTATTCCCGTTGACCGTCAGACCTTGCCAGCCGGAGATCAGGCCTTTCTGGTTAATCAGACCGGTGCCGCGCACCAACAGTTTTTCACCGCTGATGATTTTGCCGGAGGTGTTGTTGAACGCTTGGGCGATCAGGTCAAAACCGAGATTGCTGGAGACTTCACCGCTCTGGTTGTTGAGGTCACGCAGGCGCTTGAGGGTCAGTGGACCTTTGGCGGTGAGCAAACCGTTTTGATTGTCGAGGTCGCCATTGGCCAGATCTACAGTCACGGATTTGTCGCCCATCAGGCGCCCGCCATTCTGGGTCAGCGAGGTCAATTTCAGATCGATGTCACCGCTGGCGGAGACTTCGCCAGCGTTGCTGGAATCGAGGTGCGTGGCAGTCAGCGTCAGGTCGCCATGGCTGTTGATCAAACCACCGTCGCGGTTGTTGAGCTCGGCGCTGTCCATGCGCAGCGACTGCACTGCGCTGATCAGGCCTTTGCCATCGTTGCGCAGCAAGCCATCAACGGTCAGGTCAAAATCACCTCGGCTGACCAGTTTGCCCTCGCTGTTATTCAGACTCGCGGACCGCACATCGATCGACTCAGCGCCGATCAAACCTTTGACGTTGTCCAGCGCCTTGGCGATGCGCAAGGTCAGGCCCTGATTGCTCAAGAGTTTGCCGTTGCTGTTGTCCAGATATTGCGCGGCCAGGGTGAACGCTTCACCGCTGGAAATGATGCCGCCCTGGTTGTTGACGCCGTTGAGTTGCTTGAGCAGCAGCGCACCCGGCGAGTTGATCAGACCGTTCTGGTTGTTCAACTGGCCATTGCTCAGATCGAGGCTCAGGCTGGAGTTGCTGAACAGCTTGCCGCCCTGTTGATCGAGGCCCGCGACCGATGCGATCAGCGCAGCCTGACTGCCAATACTGCCGGCATCGTTGTTGGTGACCTGACCGGCGACGAGACTGAGGGTGTTGGCGCTGCTCAGCGAGCCGGTGCTGTTATCGAAAGCACCGGTAACGACGGTGACCGCACCTTTACCACTGAGCGTGCCTTTCTGGCGGTTATCGAGGCTGCCGCTGGTGAGCACGAGCGCACCGTCGGTGACGATTTTTCCGCCCTGGTTATTGACGCTGCCGGCGCTGTCGAGGGTCAGATCCTCGGCACTGGAAAGACTGCCCTGAGTGTTGGTCAGTTGGGCTGTCTTGACGCCCAATTTGCCCTCACTGCTGACTTTGCCTTGGGTGTTATCGAATGCGCCGCTGAGGGTCAGTTGCAGGTTTTGCTGGCTGAGCAATTCGCCGCCGCTGTTGTTCAACGACTGCCCTTGCAGAGTCAGTAGCGTGCTGGCGCTGATCAGGCCTTTGTTGCGGTTGATCAGTTCATTGACGGTCAGGGTCAACGCGCTGCCGCTGAAGATCTTGCCTGCGTCGCTGTTATCGAGCTTTTTACCCGTCACCAGCAGATTGCCGTTGGTGCTGATTTCGCCGCCACGGTTGTCAAGATCATCGACCGTCAAGGTCAGGTCTTTGCTCGCACCGAGCAAACCCGCCTGACGGTTATCGAGCACATTGGCGTCGACCTGGAGTGCGCCAGTGGCGAGCAGTTTACCTTTCTGGTTATCGAGTTTTCCGGCCTTGACCGTGGCATCGGACTTGCCGGCGATGCTGCCGCTACGGTTATCCAGCGTGTCTGCCGTGAGCGTGAGTTTTGCGTCGGCGATGACTGTACCGAGTTGGTTATCCAAGGTCTTGTCGGTCGTCAGCAGCAAATCGCCACGACTGCTGATCAGGCCTTCGTGGTTGTCGAGGCTGTCGCTATGGATGTCCAGCGATGTGCCGGAAAGACTGCCTTTGAGGTTGTTCAACGCCTGCGCAATACGCAGCGTCAGCCCCTGCTGACTGATCAGTTTGCCGTTGCTGTTGTCCAGGTCATGAGCCGCAATCTCGAACGCTTTCTGACTGGAAATTTCACCGCCCTGGTTGTTTACGCCATTGAGGTTTTTCAGCAACAGCGTGCCGGGAGCGTTGATCAACCCCTTCTGGTTGTTCAACTGGCCGTTGTTCAGATCAAGAATCAGGTTGCTCTTGCTGAACAGTTCGCCGCCTTGCTGATCGAGGCCGGTGACCGACACGTCCAGCGCTTGCTGGCTGGCGATTCGGCCAGCGGCGTTATTGACCTGAGCGGCTTTGAGCTGCAGAGAAGCTTCACTGGTGATCTTCCCGCCCTGACTGTTGTCGAGGTCGGCGGTATCGATCCGGCTGTTGCCTTTGCCGACCAGCAGGCCTTTCTGGCTGTTGTCCAGACGACCGCTGCTGAAGGTCAAAGTGCTGTCGGTGCTGATCGAACCGGCCTGGTTGATCACGGCGCCACGGCTGGTGATCTTCAGAATGCCGGCGCTGCTCAGGCTGCCGGCGCTATTGTCGATGCGTCCGACATTGGCCGTCAGCGTGCCTTCGCTGCTGATGACGCCTTGCGTGTTGATCAAGGCATCGTCGAGGGTAATGACCAGCCCTTTGAGGCTGTCGAAACGACCCGCGCTATTGTCCAGAGAGCTACCGGTGAGAGTCGCTACGCCTTTGGCGTTGATCAGGCCTTTGCTCTGGTTGATCAATTTGGCAACGTTAAGAGCGAGGTCAGTCTCGGCGAGAACTTTGCCTGCCGCACTGTTATCCAGACGCTGGCCCGTAATGTTCAGCAACAGGCTGCTGGAGATTTCGCCGCTGCGATTGTCGATTTCCTCGACATTCAAAGTCAGCGCTTTTTTAGCGCCCACCATGCCGCCGTTGCGGTTATCGAGGGCCTTGCCGCTGAGGTTCAGGTTGCCCTGCGCGACCAGTGCACCACCCTGCTGCTGCAACACGCCGATGGTTGCGCTGAGGTCACTCTGACTGGAGATTCGGCCCGCGGCGTTTTGTACCTCACTGGCGTTCAAGCTGACCGGGCCAACTGCGCTGACCAGACCGCCGCGGTTGTCCAGACGCGTGCCTGTATAGGCGATACCGGCCTTGCCGCTGACCACGCCTTTGTCGCGGTTGTCCACACGGTCGACGTTTACCGCCAGTTGCTGGTCAGCCTGAATCACGCCGCCCCGGTTATCCGCGGTATCGCCGCGCAGTGCCAAAGTGCTTTTGCCGATGACTTTTCCCGCACGATTGTCGAGGCTGCCAATTTGCCCGTCGATGGCACCCTTGGCGGTGATTTCACCTTTGTCGCGATTGTCGAGCAAACCGCTGACGCGCAAAGTCATACCGCCATCGCTGACCACTACACCGCTCTCGCGGTTATCCAGGCTGGCCCCTTTGAAAGTGACTGATTGGCCGGAACCGAGCACACCGTTACGGTTATCGAGGGCACCACGAAGGTCGATGCTCAGCCCCAGATCGCCGAGGATCTGCCCGCCACGGTTATTCACCGTACCGGCAGTCACATGAGTCATGCCGCCGCTGGAAATTTCGCCGCTCTGGTTGTTCAGGGTTTGCGCGGTATTGACCGTCAGATTGCGGCTGGCGGTCAGGTTTTTCCGCTGTTGTCGAGGCTCTGCGCGCTCAGGCTCAGATCACCGCTGGCGTTACGGCCGCCGTCGGCATTGACGCCTGCGTCGATAGCACCAGCATTGGTCAACTGGCCGCCGGCACTGAGATTGATACTGTCACGGGCGGCGAGGGTCTGGCGGTTGGTCAGGTTGCCCTGGGTCTGCACGTTCAGTGCGGTGCCGGCGTAGACCGGGCCGCGCGTTTCGAGGCTGGCGGCTTTGACGTTGACTGCGCCGGTGGCCGAGGTATCGGCGAGGCTCAGTTGACCATTGGCATCGAGCTGAATGTCGCCGCCGCTGGCAATCAGTTTGCCGTCGAGCTTCACCCCGACCCCGGCCTCGGTGCCGACCAGCTTGATCGCCCCGGCGTACATGCCACCCAGCGCCGAGGAGTCGATGGCCAGTTGCGGTTTGGCGCTGCCGTCATCGGCGCGGGCGGTGGCGTTCAAAGTCTGCGCGTTGACGTCGTTGCGCCCGGCGACGATCGTCAGATTCTGCGCCTGAAGCTGTGCGTTGATCTTTGCGCTGCGGGTGATGATTTCGAAGCGATCAACGTTGCTCGCGTTGAGTCCCGCGCCCTCGATGGCGACAGAACCCTGATCAACCTGGAAGCGATCCAGTCGACCGTTGTCGAGCACCGGTTTACCGGTGCTCAACGTCACCCTTGGCGCGTTGATGAAGCCACAACCATTACAAGTGATGCCATAAGGGTTGGCGACGATCACGCGTGCCGACTGCCCCGCCACCTCGGTGTAGCCACGTAGCTGGCTCGGGTTGCCGCTGATGACTTCGTTGAGAATCGTCTGCGCCGAACCGCTGTTTTTCAGGTTCGGGTTGTCGATGATGTGCCCGCCCAGCTGCGTGAGATTATTCTGGCTGGAGCCGTTGTTGAGGATCAGCCCCTGCGCGCCGACGTTGTAATCATGAAACTGGTTATGCGACAGCCCGCTGCCATTGGGCGTGGCGATGTTGATGATCGGCACGCCATTGCCGGCGCGATCCAGCGAGGTGTTCGGGTTGGCCACCACGATGCCGTCGGCCTGCGCCCACATCGGTTGCCAGAACATGACGTTCGCCAAGAGAAACGCCAACCCGCGCTTGGGCATGCCCAGAAAGTGCTCGCGGTTTTTTCGGCAGCAGCAGGCTGACCAGCAAGAAAGGCGTATTGGCGAACGTCCATGTTTAAAATCTCTTTACAGCGAGCAGGGAATCGGAATTGAAGAGAGGCGCGGCACTCCCGCCGACAGGCACACGCTTTGGCGCCGATCAGAAGAAATAGTCGTTACGAGGAAGATAGTGGCGCACTGATATCAAATAAGCAGCGCGATATTAGATGGCCACTATTTTGGCGTCAATTAATGGATGCATCGCCCATGCATTGCCGACGAATGGCCAAGGTGAAATTCAGCGATCCGTCAGCAGCCCCGCGGATCCACAACCAGCCCTGCCGCAGCAATAATCTGTAAACTCTCCCCTCTTTCGCCGCCCTTCACTTCCTCGCGGCCATCACCTCTTTAATTGTTGCGGAGTCCACCTTGCGTCTGTTTCACACCTCCGACTGGCACCTTGGGCAAAACCTGCACGGCCAGGAGCGCGATTTCGAGCATGCGTGCTTTCTCGAATGGCTGCTGGGCCAATTGAAACTGGCGCAGCCGGATGTGCTGTTGATTGCCGGTGACATCTTCGACACGGTCAATCCGCCGGTCAAAGCCCAGGAACGCCTTTACGATTTCATCGTCAGCGCCCATGAACAGCAGCCGTTGCTGACCATCGTGATGATTGCCGGCAACCACGATTCCGGATCGCGGATCGAGTTACCCGCGCCGCTGATGCGCCGTTTGCGCACGCATGCGTTGGGTCGGGTGTTGTGGCTGGATGACGGGCAATTGGATGCCGAACGCCTGCTGCTGCCATTGCCGGATAAAACCGGCGAAATCGCCGCGTGGTGCCTGGCGCTACCGTTCCTGCGCCCGGCGGAGGTGACCGGCGCGCACTTGGGCGACAACTATCTGCGTGGCATCGGTCAGGTGCATGAATGGCTGATCGCAGCGGCCAACGCCAAGCGCCAACCGGGTCAGGCGCTGATTGCGATCAGTCACGCGCACATGGCCGGCGGTTCGGTGTCGGAAGACTCCGAGCGCAGCCTGATCATTGGCAACGCCGAAGCCCTGCCCGCCAGCCTGTTCGGGCCGAGCATCAGTTACGTCGCCCTCGGCCATTTGCACAAGCCGCAGAAGGTCAACGGTGAGGAGCGCATTCGCTACAGCGGTTCGCCGATTCCGTTGTCGTTCTCCGAGATCAAATATGAGCATCAGATTCTCGACGTCCTGCTTGAGGGGGAAACCCTGATCAGCGTCGAGTCGAAACACATTCCGAGATCGGTTCAGCTACAACGCATCGGCCCGGCGCCGCTGGCCGAGATCCTGCTGCAACTGGCGGACTTGCCAAACATCGACCTGCTCGCCGAAACCCAGCGCCAGCCATGGCTGGAGGTGCGCGTAACCCTCGACGAGCCGCAACCGGACCTGCGCCATCAAGTGGAAAACGCCCTGCAAGGCAAAGCCGTGCGGCTGGTGCGCATCGCCGCTGAATACGCCGGCAACCGAGGCGCTGACGGCGAGGAGGACGGCACCACGCTGATCGAACTCGACCAACTCACTCCGCAGGAACTGTTCAGCCGCGCCTGGCTCGACAACTACGGTAACGAGGTCGATGAGCAGACGCTGAAGGACTTCGCCGAACTGCTGCAAGACGTGCAACTGGAGGGCGAGCAGCCATGAAGATTCTCGCCATTCGCTTGAAGAACCTCGCCTCGCTGGCCGGGCCGTTCGAGATTGATTTCACCGCTGAACCGTTGGCCAGCGCTGGTTTGTTCGCGATCACCGGCCCGACCGGCGCCGGTAAAAGCACCCTGCTCGACGCCTTGTGCCTGGCGCTGTTCGGCGCCGTGCCGCGACTGAACAACACCGGCCGCGACGCCAAAGTCCCGGATGCCGACGGCGAAATCGCCACTGGCGACCCGCGGACCCTGCTGCGTCGCGGTACCGGCGAAGGTTATGCCGAAGTGGATTTCGTCGGTGTCGATGGCCGCCGTTATCGAGCGCGCTGGGAGGCCAATCGCGCCCGCGAGAAGGCCGGCGGCAAGTTGCAGGCCAGTCGTCAGAGCCTGCGCGATATCGATCAGGATCAACTGCTCGCCAGCCAGAAAGGCGAGTACAAGACGCAACTGGAAGCCGCGCTGGGCCTCAACTTCGAGCAGTTCACCCGCGCCGTGCTGCTGGCCCAGAGCGAGTTCAGCGCATTCCTAAAGGCTGACGATAACGACCGCAGCGAGCTGCTGGAAAAACTCACCGACACCGCGCTGTACACCCGTCTCGGCCGTCGCGCCTTCGATAAAACCAAAGAGGCCCGCGAAGCGCACAAGCTGTTGCAGGATCAGGCCACCGGGGTCACGCCGCTGGCGCCCGAAGCGCGCGCTGAGCTGGACGAGCGTTTCAACGCCGCGCAGCAGCAGATGAAGTTGCAGCAGGCGCAGCTCAAGCAGCTTGAACAACAGCACAGTTGGCTCAGGGATCTGCGGCTTTTGCAGGACGCGCAGCAAGCTGCCACCGAACAATTGCACAGCGCACAGCAGCAATGGCAAGGTCTGGCCGGAGAACGCGTGAAGCTGACGCGTCTGGAGCAACTCGGCCCACAGCGGCATCAGTTCGCACGCAAAACCGAACTCGATGCGTTGCTGGCGCCGTTGGCGGCACAGATTGCCGAGCACACCCGGCAGCACGCCGAATTGACTGAACGCCAGACGCAGCTTGAGCAGACTCTCGATGCCGCGAAAGTCGCACTGACCGACGCGCAACAAAGACAAAACGAAAACGCACCGCTGCTGCGTCAGGCCTTTGAAGAGCAAAGCACCCTCGCCCGCCTGGCCAGGGACGTCGCCGCTTGTGCTGAAGCCAGAGCCAATGCGCAGCAGGCCTGTACCGATGGCCAGAGCGCCATTCAAACTTTGCAGGAAAAGCAGGGCCAGGTCGCCGAACGCTTGCAACGCATCGCCACCGAGCTGGAACAAAGCGCCCATCTGGCGCCGCTAAGCGACGCCTGGAATGCCTATCGCGATCGTCTCCAGCAATTGATGTTGATCGGCAATCGGCTGAACAAGGGGCAGGCCGAACTGGCGAACCTCGAACAAAACGCCACTCGCAGCGCCGAGGAGTTGACCGCGCAGAAGCAGCAACTTGAAGTGCTGTTCAACGAGGCCGGCGCCGAACCCGACGCCGTTGCTGAACAGATCGGCATCCTTGGCACGCTGTTGCAAGACAACCGCAAACAATTGCGCGCCTTCGAAGACCTGTCGCGCCTGTGGGCCACTCAGCAGGAGTTGGACAAGCGCGGCGCCGAACTGCAACAACGCCAGCTCAGCGCTCAGCAGCAACGTGAGCGCCTGACCCAGGACGGCGTGAAAAGCAAAGCCGAACTGACCATCGCCGAGCAAACCCTCAACGTCACCCGCGAACTGCTTGAGCGCCAACGCCTGGCGCGCAGTGCCAGTGTCGAAGAGTTGCGTGAGCAGTTGCAGGATGACCAGCCATGCCCGGTGTGCGGCAGCAACGAGCACCCCTACCATCAGCCGGAAGCATTGCTGCAAAGCCTCGGTCGCCACGACGAAAGCGAGCAAGCCAATGCGCAGCAAGTCGTCGATCAACTCAAGGAAAAGCTCAGCGAACTGCGCGCCGACGTGGGGGCTGTCATTGCTCAGCAAAAAGAGTTGCTGCAACAGCAGGAACAATTGGCGAGTCAGCAACAGGCCCTCGCGCCGAGCCTCGACGCGCATCCGTTGTCCGCGCAGTTGCTGAATCAGCACGCCGACAAGCGCGACGCTTGGCTGCTGCGCCAGAACGAACAGTTGAACCAGAGCATCACTCAGGACGAACAACGCCAGAACGCCCTGCTCACCCTGCAACAGGATGCCGCGCGCCTGACGCAACAATTGCGTCAGGCGGAAACCGCGCACCAGCAAGCGGCGCAACACCTGAGTAATCAGCAACGCGAACTGAGCAGTGACCGTCAGCGCCTCGACGAAGAGCTGACGGCGTTCGGCAATCTGCTGCCCGCCGAGACTCTTGAAGCCTTGCGCCTGGAGCCGGCGGCGACGTTCATGCAGCTCGACCGGCAGATCGCTGAGCGCCTGGCGCAAGTCGATCAACAGAAAGAAGAACTGGCCGAGCAACAGCAACGCCAGCAGACGCTGGACAAAGAACAGGATCGTCAGCAAACCCGCGTGCAGCATGCGCAAACGGCTGAGCAGCAGTTCAACGCGCTGGCCGGACAACAGCAAATCTGCCAGGAAAAACTCGCGCAATTGCTCGGCCAGCACAGCAGCGCCGAGCACTGGCAACAGCAGTTGGAACAGGCTGTAGAACAGGCGCGCAACGCCGAAACCACGACGGCGCAGGATCTGCAAAACGTCCGCACACAGCTCGTGCAGATCGCTGCCGAACTGAAGGCACAGCAACAACGTTTACACGCGCTGGAAAACGAAGATCAGGATCTGGCCGGCAAGATTGCCGACTGGCGCGCCCGTCACCCGGAACTGGATGACGGTGGCCTCGAAGACCTGTTACGAGTCGACGATGCGCAATTCGCTGATCTGCGCCAACGCTTGCAGCAAAACGAAAAAGCCGTCGAGCAGGCCAAGGTGTTGTTGCAGGAGCGCGATCAGCGCCTGCTGGATCATCAGGCCCAGCACAACGGCAACCTCGACGCCGAGCAACTCGCCAGCGCACTGACAGAACTGCAAAACCAATTCACCGTCAGCGAGCAGCACTGCGCCGAATTGCGCGCTGAACAGGTCGAGGATCAACGCCGGCAGAACGCCAATCAGGCGCTGGCGCAACAGATCGCTGATGCCTACGCCGAGTTTCAGCGCTGGGCGCGACTGAGTGCCTTGATCGGCTCCGCTACCGGCGACACCTTCCGCAAGATCGCCCAGGCCTACAACCTCGACTTGCTGGTGCATCACGCCAACGTGCAACTGCGCCAACTGGTCAAACGCTATCGCCTGAAACGCGGCGGCAGCATGCTCGGCCTGCTGGTGATGGACACAGAAATGGGCGACGAACTGCGCTCCGTGCATTCGTTGTCCGGTGGCGAGACGTTCCTGGTGTCGCTGGCGTTGGCGTTGGGTCTGGCATCGATGGCGTCGAGTACGCTGAAAATCGAATCGCTGTTTATCGATGAAGGCTTTGGCAGCCTCGATCCGGAGTCGCTGCAACTGGCGATGGACGCGCTCGATGGCTTGCAGGCGCAGGGCCGCAAAGTCGCGGTGATTTCCCACGTGCAGGAAATGCACGAACGGATTCCGGTGCAGATTCAGGTGCAACGTCAAGGCAATGGTTTGAGCACATTGGAGGTGAAATGAACACGCTGTATTCCTTCCGCCGCTGCCCGTACGCCATGCGTGCGCGGATGGCGTTACGTTACTCGGGTGTACCGGTGGACATCGTTGAGGTCAGCCTCAAGGCGAAACCGGCCGAGATGCTGGCGATCTCGCCCAAAGGTACGGTGCCGGTGCTGGATGCCGGTGGGCGGGTGATTGATGAGAGCCTGGAGATCATGCGCTGGGCGTTGGCGCAGAATGATCCGGACAACTGGCTACTCGACGGGGACTCGTTCGGGGCGTTATGGATGGACAAGCTGATTCAGGGCAACGATCAAGTGTTCAAGGTGCACCTGAATCGCTACAAATACGCCGAGCGCTATCCCGAACAGCGGATGGAGGTTTATCGGGCTGAGGGCGCGTTGTTTTTGCAGAAGCTGGATGAGTTGCTGACGGATCGCGATTATTTGCTGACTGATCATCCGAGTCTGGCGGATATCGCCCTGCTGCCGTTCGTTCGGCAGTTTGCGCACGTAGATCGCGAGTGGTTTGCGCAGGCGCCTTACCCGCGTCTGCAGGCTTGGTTGCACAATTTCCTCGAGTCCGACCTCTTCACCTCGATCATGAAGAAATAGCTCTAAACCCGGCATCACACAGCACCTGTGGCGAGGGAGCTTGCTCCCGCTCGGCTGCGCAGCAGTCGCAAAACCATTGGATTCGGTATATCAGCAATACTGTATTTGCTGGATTTGGGGCTGCTTCGCAACCCAGCGGGAGCAAGCTCCCTCGCCACAATGGATCGCGTTGTCTACGCCAGTGCATCGCACATCCCGAGCGCCATGCAATCCACTTCGAAGGGGCCGAGGAAATTGGCGGCGGCCTTCACCGGTGGATTCCCCGCCATCAGCCCCAACGTATTCGCCCGTTCGATGTTATGCGCAATGGTGTGATTGGCCTCTATGGCCCGCGCCAGCCCGCCGACCGAGCCTTGGCCGATTCCCAGCAATGAAGCGCCGTTGGTCATGACCGCCAGACTGGCGATGACCCAAAGTCTGTAGCCTTTCATGCGCCGCCAACTCCCGCGAGTTCAGCCCGGTCGACCATCACGCTCTGCGAGCGGACTTCAAACTGGATGCCGGGGTGAGCGACTTCAATCGGTGCGCTGAAGCGGTGTTCCATTTGCGAGGCGATGCTGACGACCAGCACCACGGCCAGGTAAAGACCGATGGCCAGGTAGGCGCCAAGTTTGGCTGAATGAATGATTGCGCTGGCCATGGTGTTCTCCGTGGGCATGTTTCGATGGCCACAGAATCGATCAAAACAGCTGAGGCAACCACTCAGGGTTTGCCATAGTGAACATCAGCTTCGTTGATTATTTAGCCGGTCTATTTGCGCGGTTGAGAAAACCTATGACTGTGCTTCACGCACACGTGTAGCAGCTGCCGAAGGCTGCGATCTTTTGACGTTGAAGATCAAAAGATCGCAGCCTTCGGCAGCTCCTACAGGGGAGTTTTGTGCAGACTTTCAGTGTTGGGCTTTGTGATCCAGGGCGGCGTAGAAGTTGGCGCTCTGTTGCAGGTATTTCTGGGTGTAGCTCTGGGTGTGGGATTTTTTGCTGCTGATTTCAACGTTGGCGCTGGCTGGCAGAACCACGGTGGCAGAGATGGCGGAAGCGGCAATAACGGAGAAGAGATTAAAGTTCATGGCGGTAACCCTCGTGTTCGGTTGGCTTGCTTGCCCGGTTGGGCTGTGAAGCAAACTTAACGCTCGACGGTTACTTGCTTGAAATGCTTTGTAGCATTACCGGATATCAGCGCGATTAATACATAGAGACAGGCCCCGTAAACCGGGGCCTGTGGCTTATTGTCGCACCAGAAACTTGAGGTCGCTCGGCGCGTCCATCGGCAGTTTCTGCACAGTTTTGCCGAGCAGACCGGTCTTGCCATCGCGCTCGACGACGACAATCTGGTTGCTCTTCTGGTTGGCGATCAGCAGGAATTTGCCACTCGGATCGAGGCTGAATTCGCGCGGGTGATCGCCTTCCACCGAACGCTTTTGCAGCTCTTTGAGCTGAGCGGTCGCCGGATCAATGCTGAACACCAGCAACTGATTGGCAGTGCCACGGTTACTGACGTAGAGGAACTTGCCATCCGCCGAGGCATGCAGCGCTGCGCCGGCCTTGTCCGAAGTTGGCTGACCGGCAGCCAGATCGACCAGTTGCGTCTGGGTCAGCACACCGTCGTGGTAGTCGAACACCGCGACTTGCGCACTCATTTCCATGGTCAGCCAGGCGTGTTTGCCGTCAGCGCTGAACAACAGGTGACGCGGGCCGCTGCCCGCTGGCAACGCAACAGAAGGCGTTTTCGCCGGGGTCAGCGGCAGATCCGGGTTGGCTTTCGGGTCGAATTGGTAGATGAAAACTTTGTCCGCACCGAGGTCATTGGAGAACACATAGCGTCCGTCCGGCGAAGAGACCGTCGAATGCACGTGATTCGACGCCTGGCGTTCGGGATTGACCCGACTCGCCGGGTGCGCACTCATCTGCACCACGGGTTTGAGTTTGCCATCAGCCCCCACCGGCAAGACCGCGAGGGTTCCGCCCGGATCTTCGACCACCGAATAGTTGCTGACGAACAGGTGGCTGGCGTCACCGCTGAGGCTCGAATGCGTCGGCTCGTTGCCCAGGCTCTGCACCTGATTGATCAGGCTCAGCGCGTGGGTTTTCGGATCGATCGCATAGCTGCTGACGCGGCCGACCGGATCTTTCTGGCCCGGGCCGTTTTCATTGACCACAAACAGGCGATGCTGGTCTTTTGAGAGGGTCAGCCAGGACGGGTTTTCGCTCTTGACCACTTGCAGCGGTTTCGCATCGATCTGGCCAGTGGTGCTATCGAAGTTCATTCGATAGATGCCCTGGCTGCTGCCGGCGGTGTAGGAGCCGACCAGCAACTGGAAATTTTCGGCACTGGCGCTGGAAATGCCCATCGCGCCGACGCTGCCAGCCATCAGCAGTGGCCAGAATTTACGCATTTTCATCAGTTTCATCCTCATCATCGCTGCTGCTGACTACATCGCCGAGGCAGACCAGGCGGTGTTCGCCGGTGGTTTTGGTGTCGCTGGCATAACCCATGACCAGCCAGCTCTGCAGATCTTCATCAAACGTGGCCGCTTCAACCTGCGCGGGGGTGAACTCCCAATGCTTGGCCGCTCGACCATCGATGCATTCGATGTGCAGGTTGTCGTCTTCGTCGAGGGCGAATTCGAAGGCATGCAGGCCGTCGATTTCGACCATACCGCAGTGTTCGAGGGCGTTGAGAAGGGTTTGGGCAGTCATGGCAATCAAGTCTTTCAGGGGGAAACCGGCAATGATAGCTCATTGTCACACCCGGCCCCTGTAGGAGTGAGCCTGCTCGCGATGGCGGTGTGTCATTGAGCAGATGGATTAAATGTGAAACCGCTATCGCGAGCAGGCTCACTCCTACAGAGAATGGTGTGGTGTCAGAGGGCTTCGCGGCTGGGCTTGCCGTCCACGAGGCGCTGGATGCGCAACGGGTTGGCGTTTTTCAAAGGCTCCGGCAGCATGCTGTCCGGGTAGTTTTGGTAGCACACCGGGCGCAGGAAACGGTCGATCGCCAACGTACCGACCGAAGTGCCGCGCGCATCGGACGTCGCCGGGTACGGCCCGCCGTGCACCATCGAATCGCACACTTCAACACCGGTCGGATAGCCGTTGAGCAGAATCCGTCCGACCTTCTGCTCAAGCAACGGCGTCAGCTCAGGGAAGCGTTCGAAGTCGGCCAGCTCGCCGATAATCGTCGCGGTAAGTTGCCCGTGCAGCCCCTGCAACGCGGCGCTGAGTTGCGCCTTGTCCGCCACTTCGACGACCACCGTGGTCGGGCCGAACACTTCTTCTTGCAGCACTTCATCGCCATCGATCAACAGACTGACATCAGCCTTGAACAGCTGCGGCTGCGCTTGATTGCCCTGCTGCGGATGGCCGGCCAGATGTTCGATGCCGGGATGCGCCAGCAGCTTCTGCAAGCCTTTGCCATAGCTGCCGAGGGTGCCGGCGTTGAGCATGGTTTGCGCCGGCTGATCGCCCATCAACCCGGCGACCTGCTGCACAAACGCGCTGAACTGCGGCGAGCGAATACCGATGACCAATCCCGGGTTGGTACAGAACTGACCACAGCCCTGCACCACCGAAGCGGTGAGGTCGCGGGCGACGGTTTCCGAACGCTCGGCGAGTGCCTGCGGCAGGATGATCACCGGGTTGATGCTCGACATCTCGGCAAACACCGGGATCGGCTGCGGGCGTGCAGCGGCCATATCGCACAGTGCCCGACCGCCCTTGAGCGAACCGGTGAAACCGACTGCCTGAATCGCCGGGTGCTTGACCAGCCATTCACCGACGCCACCGCCGTAGATCATGTTGAACACGCCGGCCGGCATCGCGGTTTTTTCCGCCGCGCGGATCAGTGCATCGGCGACCAGTTCTGCTGTCGCCATGTGACCGCTGTGGGCCTTGAACACCACTGGGCAACCGGCGGCCAGTGCCGACGCGGTATCGCCACCCGCAGTGGAGAACGCCAGCGGAAAGTTGCTCGCACCGAATACCGCGACAGGGCCGAGGCCGATGCGGTATTGGCGCAGATCCGGGCGTGGTAATGGCTGGCGATCCGGCAGCGGCAGATCAATTCGCGCGCCGTAGAAATCGCCACGGCGCAGGACTTTGGCGAACAACCGCATTTGCCCGCTGGTGCGACCGCGTTCGCCCTGAATGCGCCCGGCCGGCAACGCAGTTTCGCGGCAGACCACCGCAACGAAATCATCGCCAAGGGCGTCGAGTTCATCGGCAATCGCATCGAGAAACTGCGCGCGGCGTTCCGCGCTGAGGCTGCGATAAGCCGGGTAGGCAGCTGCGGCGGCTTTGGCGGCGGCGTCGACCTCTTCCATCGTGGCCTGAATGAAATCGTGTGGCAGTTGCTCGCCGGTGCTGGCGTCAACGCTGTGCAGTTTGACGTCGCCAGCAGCGCTGCGCTGACCGCCGATGTAGTTGTGACCGAGAATCTGAGTCATGGGATCTCCTTAAAGGGTGCCGATGCTGTCCGGTTCAAAAGTCGCTGCAATCGGCACAATGCCGTTGACCAGCGGTGCGCCGAATTCGCCCTGGCTGATTTCGAACACGTCACCCGGTTGGGTCCGAATGCCGTCGGCGAAGGACAGGGTCGCGGTGCCGAAGAAATGTATGTGCACGTCACCGGGACGCAAAAACTGCCGGTATTTGAAGTGGTGGTACTCGAGGTTCGCCAGGCTGTGGCACATGTTCGCCTCGCCACTGAGAAATTCGTTCTGCCAGAGTACTTCGCCATCACGCAGGATGCGGCTGGTGCCCGCAAGGTGTTGAGGCAATTCACCGGTACGAAGTTCCGGGCCATAGCTGCAACTGCGCAATTTCGAGTGCGCCAGGTACAGGTAATTCTTGCGTTCCATGACGTGATCGGAGAACTCGTTGCCCACGGCGAACCCGAGGCGATAGGGTTTGCCGTCATGACCGATGACGTAAAGGCCGGCCATTTCCGGCTCCTCGCCGGCGTCTTCGGCGAACGGCGGCACCGGGAACGGCTGGCCCGGACGCACGACGATGCTGCCATCGCCCTTGTAAAACCATTCCGGTTGTACGCCGGCCTGCCCCGCCGCCGGTTTACCGCCCTCCACGCCCCATTTGAAGATGCGCATGGTGTCGGTCATCGTCGCTTCGTCGCCAGCCTGCTGGTGCATTTTGTCCCGCGCCGAGGCGCTGCCCAGGTGCGTCAGACCGGTACCGCTGACCAGCATGTGCGCCGGATCCGGGTGATCCAGCGGCGGCAGGATGCGCAGTTGCGCGAGCAGTTCGGCGTATTCATGGCTGAAGCCGAGGCCGAGGGTTTGCACTTGCTGCTCCAGCGTGTGGCCAGCCTCGATGGCGGCCAGCGCCAGATCGCGCACGCTGCGCGCGTCCTGCACTTCGCGCACCAGACCGTTATCGACCACGCCAACGCGGCGCTCGCCGTTGCTTAACTCGAATTGAACCAGATGCATATTCTTCTCCTATTCCTTCGAAAACACCGCTGATCCCTGTGGGAGCGAGCCTGCTCGCGAAAGCGGTGCATCAGTTCACAAATGTTGAATGGGCCGGCCTCTTCGCGAGCAGGCTCGCTCCCACATGGGGCCAGCGTTGGGCTGTCAGGTACGGGTGGCGCCTCGGGCGCTGGCGGCGAATTGCTCGACTGGCAGCACGTGTTTACGTTCCAGCACGCGGTAGACGATGCCGGTCAGGATCAAGCCGAATACCATCACCCCGGAAAGGAAATACAGGCCTGAAGCCAAGTTGCCGGTGTACTCCTTCAACGCACCAATCACGAAGGGCCCGATGTACCCCCCCAGATTCCCCACCGAATTGATCAACGCAATCCCCGCCGCCGCACTCGAGCCGGCAAAGAAGCGCCCCGGCAAGGTCCAGAACACCGCCGTGCAGGAAAACAGCGCAAACGCCACCAGACACAGGGCCGCCAATTGCGCGACCGGCAACGACAACCAGGCACTGAGAAACAGGCCAATCGCGCCCAGCACGTAAAGAACGGCGAGATGGCCGTAACGATCATTCAAACGGTCGGAACTGCGCGGCACGATCAGCAAACCGATGATCCCGAAGATGTACGGCACCGACGACACGAAACCTGTCACCAGATCGCTGCCGCCAAACTGTTTGATCAGCGTCGGCAACCACAGACCGAGGCCATAAATGCTCAACGTCACCGGCAGATAAAACAGCGCCAGCAGCAACACACGTTTGTCTTTCAGCGCGTGCAATGGATTGCCGTGACGGGTCTGACCGTATGCCTGCAGATCCTTTTTCAGCTCGCCGGTCAGCCAGTCTTTTTCTGCCTGATCCATCCACTTCACTTGCTGCGGGCCATCCGGCAGCCAGCGCAATACCGGCCAGGTCAGCAGAATCGCCGGAGTACCGATGACGATGAACAGCCATTGCCAGCCGTGCAGACCGAGGACGCCGTCCATGCCGAGCAAACCGCCGGACACTGGGCCAGTGATCATCATCGCGATCGGTTGGGAGAGGATAAACAGCCCGAGGATCTTGCCGCGATGGCGCACCGGGAACCATTGGGTGATGTAGTAGAGAACGCCGGGGAAGAACCCCGCCTCGGCCGCGCCGAGCAGAAAGCGCATCACGTAGAAACTGTGCGGGCCCTGGACGAAGGCCATGCCGATGGTGATCGCGCCCCAGGTGATCATGATCCGCGCGAACCAGCGCCGCGCGCCAAAGCGTTCGAGCATCAGGTTGCTGGGAATTTCGAGAAGGAAGTAACCAATGAAGAACAGCCCGGCACCAAGACCGTAGGCCGCATCGCCGATGCCGATGTCGGCGCCCATGTGCAGCTTGGCGAAACCGACGGCGGAGCGATCCACATAGGCGATCAGGTACAGCAGGATCAGGAAGGGAATCAGTTTCAGCGTGATGCGCCGGATTAGCCGCAGTTCCTGGCTCATGAGATCGGTCTCCGATTATTGTTTTTATAGAACCTCGGGGGACGCCTCTCACGGAAAACCGTCAGGGCCATCCCTCCGTCGAAAACGACTATATAGTAATACTAATTACCCAACAACCACTTCCAAAGCGCGGTTTTTGCGCTTATGTTAGGCCATTGCTGGAACACTATAGTCATACAATAAGAGAATCGATCATGTCTGATAAGAAACCCACCCTGCGCTCCGCCCAATGGTTTGGCACCGCCGACAAGAACGGCTTCATGTACCGCAGCTGGATGAAGAATCAGGGCATCGCCGACCACCAGTTTCATGGCAAGCCGATCATCGGCATCTGCAATACCTGGTCGGAATTGACCCCGTGCAACGCGCACTTCCGCCAGATTGCGGAGCACGTCAAACGCGGGGTGATCGAGGCCGGTGGCTTTCCAGTGGAATTCCCGGTGTTCTCCAATGGCGAATCGAACCTGCGCCCGACCGCCATGCTCACCCGCAACCTGGCGAGCATGGATGTTGAGGAAGCGATTCGCGGCAACCCGATTGACGGCGTGGTGCTGCTGACCGGGTGCGACAAAACCACTCCGGCACTGTTGATGGGCGCGGCCAGTTGCGATGTGCCGGCGATTGTTGTCACTGGCGGGCCGATGTTGAACGGCAAGCACAAGGGCAAGGACATCGGTTCCGGCACCGTGGTCTGGCAGCTCAGCGAACAGGTCAAGGCCGGCACCATCACCATCGACGATTTCCTTGCGGCCGAGGGCGGCATGTCGCGTTCGGCGGGCACCTGCAACACCATGGGCACCGCATCGACCATGGCCTGCATGGCTGAAGCACTCGGCACTTCGCTGCCGCACAACGCAGCGATTCCGGCAGTGGACGCGCGACGTTATGTGTTGGCCCACATGTCCGGCATGCGTGCCGTGGAGATGGTGCGCGAAGATCTGAAACTGTCGAAGATTCTGACTAAAGAAGCCTTCGAAAACGCCATCCGCGTGAACGCTGCCATCGGCGGTTCGACCAACGCGGTGATTCACTTGAAAGCCATCGCCGGGCGCATTGGCGTCGAGCTGGACCTCGACGACTGGACGCGCATCGGGCGCGGTATGCCGACCATCGTCGACCTGCAACCGTCCGGGCGTTTCCTGATGGAGGAGTTTTATTACGCCGGTGGTTTGCCAGCGGTGCTGCGCCGTCTCGGTGAAGCCAATCTGATTCCCCACCCGAATGCGCTGACGGTCAACGGCAAGACGCTCGGCGAGAACACCAAGGACGCGCCGATCTATGGCGAAGACGAGGTGATCCGCACGCTCGACAATCCGATCCGCGCCGACGGCGGCATCTGCGTATTGCGCGGCAACCTGGCGCCACTCGGCGCTGTGCTCAAACCCTCCGCCGCGACCCCGGAACTGATGCAGCATCGCGGCCGTGCGGTGGTGTTCGAGAACTTCGACATGTACAAGGCGCGGATCAACGATCCGGAACTGGACGTCGACAAGGATTCGATTCTGGTGATGAAGAACTGTGGACCGAAGGGTTATCCGGGCATGGCTGAAGTGGGCAACATGGGGTTGCCAGCCAAGCTGTTGGCCCAGGGTGTGACGGACATGGTGCGCATCTCTGACGCGCGGATGAGCGGCACGGCGTACGGCACGGTGGTTTTGCACGTTGCCCCGGAAGCCGCAGCCGGCGGGCCTTTGGCGACGGTAAAAGAAGGCGACTGGATCGAGCTGGATTGCGCGACCGGGCGTCTGCATCTGGATATTCCGGATGCAGAGTTGGCCGCGCGGATGGCGGATCTGCAGCCACCGCAGCAATTGCTGGTGGGCGGCTATCGTCAGTTGTACATCGACCACGTGCTGCAGGCGGATCAGGGTTGCGACTTTGACTTTTTGGTCGGCTGCCGTGGTGCGGAAGTCCCGCGCCATTCCCATTAAGATCAAAAGATCGCAGCCTGCGGCAGCTCCTACATTGGAATGCATTCCCCTGTGGGAGCGAGCCTGCTCGCGAAGAGGGAGTGTCAGTCAATATACAGTTGCCTGACCCACCGCTTTCGCGAGCAGGCTCGCTCCCACATTTGGCTTGTGTATCTGCCTCATGATTGTGTCGTGCCTGCTATGATGCGCGGCATCTCCATCGCTCAGGATCGCGTCGTTCCCCATGGATTACCGCAAACCCTCCGACCGCAAAAGCATGCATTCGCGCATCGTCCAGGAACTGGGCATGCAGATCGTTTCCGGACGCTTCAAACCCGATGACAAGCTGCCCGCCGAAGCCCTGCTCTGCGAGGAGTACGCGGTCAGCCGGCCGGTGTTGCGTGAAGCCACGCGGGTGCTGGTGGCCAAGGGGCTGGTGTATTCCAAACCGCGCGTCGGCACGGTGGTCAAGGCGCGCCGCGAATGGCACATGCTCGATCCGGACGTGCTGCACTGGCTGATGCAAAGCAGCCCGCAGAATGAATTCTTCAATGTGCTGACCAGTGTGCGCAGCATCATCGAACCCGCCGCTGCCGCCCTCGCCGCCCAGCATGCGACCGAGGCTGACATCGCGGCCATTGGTGAGGCTTACCAACGCATGGAAGCGGCGCCGACACCGGAAGCCTTGCTGCAACCGGACCTGGATTTTCACAGCCGAATTGCCGACGCGACCCACAACGACCTGCTGGCTAATCTTTGCAACATGTTGTCGGTGGCGATTGCCGAGGCTTTGAAGCATTCGAATCAGCGGCCGAATCTGCATGAACTGGCGTTGCCGAGGCATAAGGCGATTCTTACCGCTATCGAGAATCGTGATGCGCTGGGTGCTCGGCATGCGACGTTGGTGCAGCTGGATGATGCGCGCAGTGCGCTGAGCGTCGTGCTTGGCGCAGATCTCTCCTGACACACCCCAATTCCCCATGTAGGAGTGAGCCTGCTCGCGATAGCGGTGTGTCAGTCAGCGATTCTTTACCTGATATACCGCTATCGCGAGCAGGCTCACTCCTACATGGGGATTGTGTGAAATTCGTGGGATAAAAAAAGCCGCAACCCTAAGGTTGCGGCTTTGTCGTTTCAGCCTTTCAAGTCAGTGAGCAAACAGCGAATTGCCCTTCTGCCCCGCCAGTTTCTCCGGTTTGATCAGGAACTTGGCCAGTGCCGGCAGCAGCCACAGCGCACCGAACATGTTCCACAGCAGCATGAAGGTCAGCATCAGGCCCATGTCGGCCTGGAACTTGATTGCCGAGAAGATCCAGGTGCACACGCCGATTGCCAGGCAGAGGCCGGTGAACAGCACCGCTTTACCGGTGGATTTCAGCGTCTGGTAATAGGCTTCCTGCAACGGCAAACCGGCGCGCAGGAAACTTTCCAGGCGGCTGTAAATGTAGATGCCGTAGTCGACGCCAATCCCCACACCCAGTGCCACCACCGGCAAAGTCGCGACCTTCACGCCAATGCCCATGAACGCCATCAGTGCGTTACCCAGCACCGAAGTCAGCACCAGCGGCAAGACGATGCACAGGGTCGCTGCCCATGAACGGAAGGTGATCATGCACATCACCGCCACGCAGATGTACACCAGGATCAGGATGGTCAACTCAGCCTGTTTGATGACTTCGTTGGTAGCCGCTTCGATCCCGGCGTTACCGGCGGCGAGGATGAATTCCAGACCTTCCTTGTTGTTGTCCTTGGCGAATTCCTGCACCGCATGCACCGCACGATCAAGGGTTTCGGCCTTGTGATCGTTGAGGAACACCAGCACCGGCGCCAGCGAGCAACTGTTGTTGTACAAGCCGTCCGCCCTGGCAATCGAGTTGTTCAGTACATCGGGGTTACGCGACAGGGTTTCCCATTTCAGGTTGCCCTCGTTCATGCCCTTGATCATCTGCTTGGACACGGTCACCAGCGAGATCGCCGACTGCACGCCCTCGGTGTTCTGCATCTTCCACATCAGCTCATCAATGGGCGCCATGGCTTCGTAGCGTGAGCAGCCTTCGTCCTTGGTCTTGACCATGACCACCAACACATCGGAACTGGTCGAGTAGTTGTTGATGATGAAGTTGTTGTCCTTGTTGTAGCGCGAATCAGGACGCAGTTCCGGCGCGCCCTGGTCGAGATCACCGATTTTCAGGTTCTGGCTGTACCAGAGGCCGCCACCGAAGGCGATCAGCGCCAGTGCGATGGAGATCGGGGCAACTTTCGGGCTGGCGAAGTTCGACAGCAAGCGCCAGAACGGATGTTCGCGGTTCGCGTCTTTTTTACTCTTGGCAATCGCACGCTTGCTGATGCCGACGTACGAAATGGCTACCGGCAACAGAATCAGGTTGGTGAACACGATCACCGCCACGCCGATGGACGCGCCGATGGCCAGTTCACGGATCACGCCGATGTCGATGATCAGCAGCGTGATGAAACCCACCGCATCGGCGAGAATCGCGATCATCCCCGGCAGGAACAGTTGCCGGAACGTGCGTCGTGCCGCGGTCAACGCGTTGTCGGCCTCGCTGGATTGCAGGGCGATCCCGTTGATCTTCTGCACGCCATGGGAAATACCGATGGCGAAGATCAGGAACGGCACCAGCATCGAATACGGATCAAGTCCGAAGCCGAAAAAGTGCATCAGGCCCAGTTGCCAGACCACTGCCACCAGCGTGGTACTCAACACCGCGATGGTGCTGCGCAGGCAGTTGGTGAACCACAGCAGCAGGATCAGGGTGATGACGAAGGCGATGCCGAAGAACATCACCACCATCACCAGGCCATCAATCAGGTCACCGACCTTCTTGGCGAAACCGACGATGTGAATCTTGACGTTGGGGTTCTGCGCTTCGAACTTGTTGCGGATCTTGTCTTCCAGTTCATGGGAGAACTGGCGATAGTCCAGCGCCAGCAACTTGCCCTGATCCTGCGGGTCCGGGTAGGACTCCAGCAGCGGAATGTCGACGATGCTCGACTTGAAGTCGTTGGCCACCAGACGCCCGACCTGACCGGACTTGAGCACGTTGTTGCGCAGCATGTCGAGGCTGTCCGGCGAGCCGTCGTAGCTTTGCGGGATCACTTCACCGCCGGCAAAACCCTCTTCGGTCACTTCGGTCCAGCGAACGCTCGGGCTCCACAGCGACTTCAGGCCGGAGCGGTCAACGCCAGAGATGTAGAACACTTCGTCGTTGATCTGGCGCAGGGTCTCCATGTACTCCTTGGAGAAGATGTCGCCATCTTTGGCCTCCACCGAAATACGCACGGTGTTGCCCAGGTTCGCCAGATCGTTGCGGTGCTCCATCATCTTTTCGATGAAGGGATGCTTGAGCGGAATCATTTTTTCGAAACTGGTGGACGGCCGGATCAGCGTGGCTTGCCAGAACAGGAAAACGCTCACCACCAGGCAGATCAGGATCACTGCCGGGCGGTTGTTGAAAATCAGGCGCTCAAGAAATGTCGCCTTGTCCTGATGATGAGAGCTCAAGGAAGTCATAGCTGCGCCTTCTTATTATTGACATCGGCACCATTGGGCAGCGTGGTATGGACGCCGCCCTGCCCGGTCAGAATCAGGTTACCGTCACCCGCGGCGGTGACCGACGACAGGGAAATACGATCCGCACGGTTGAACACACTGAAGGTTTCGCCGTTGTCGCTGCTGCTGATCACCGACCCGCCGTTGCCGACGATCACGATGGAACCGTCCTTGAGCAAGGTCGCGCCGGACAGACCGAATTCCAGCGAACCGCGTGCAGCCTTGACGTTGATCTGGGTCCAGGTGCTGCCGAAATCGCTGGAGCGATAAAGGTTGCCGCGCAAACCGTAGGCCAGCAGCGTCTGTGGCTGGGCGGTACCGATCACGCCAAACAGCGAACCTTCATAGGGGCCCTGGACTTTCTCCCAGGTCTGGCCCCAGTCGGCGGAGCGGAACATGCTGCCCTGTTCGCCGACGATGAACAGTCCGGCGTCTTTGACGGCCGCAATGGCATTGAGGTGGAACTGGTCCTGGTTGTCGAGGCGGTCGCTGACGTCTTCCCAGTGTTTGCCGCCATCGGTGGTCTCCAGCAGTGCGCCGTAAGCCCCCACGGCGAGGCCGCTGTTGATGTCCTTGAACCAGACGTCGAGCAGCGGCGATTCACGTTTGAGGTCTTCGAACTGTTTGTTCCAGGTCAGGCCGCCGTCCTCGCTGGCGAGGATCTGCGCGTCGTGGCCAACCGCCCAGCCGTGCTTGTCGTCGACAAAATACACCGCCGTCAGCAGTTGCCGGCTCGGCACCTTGGCCTGGGTCCAGGTCTGGCCCTGGTCATCGGAATAGAGAATGTGCCCACGATCCCCGACCGCTACCAATCGCGCTCCGGCGTGGACGACATCGAGCATCAGGCTTTTCGCGGCTTTGGCTGACTCGGTGGCATACACCACGTCGGCCGGTGCCTCGGCGGCAATCACAGGTGCCGACAATGTGGCAAAGCCCAGCAGCGAGAGTGCTGTGGCCAGCAACGCGGTGTTGCGTAACGCCGGCGGGCGGCAACGACTCATAGACCTTCCCCTATTTATTATTGTTAGGCCATTTGGCCTTCAAGGGCGCCGCAAGGGTGCTCCGCTAGCGGCTGGTCAGAAGCATAGTCCTGAAACCCGCAATCCAGAGCCCCTTCGGAAGCTGGCTCATCCTATCGGGCTTTAGAAACGTCTGACAATCGGCGCCACGTTATCTTTTGTTAACCACCTTGCCGATGAGTTTCCCCCTGTAGGAGTGAGCCTGCTCGCGATAGCGGTGTGTCAGTCAATGAATTCTTACCTGATACACCGCTATCGCGAGCAGGCTCACTCCTACAGGGGATCGGCGGGCTTTGGGATTTGAATGCATCGCCATTCGCCGGATGGATGCGACAAAACTCGTGAGAGGGACTTGCACGATCGGTATTATGGTATACCATCAGACGCACAGACACTCTCAATCCCTCAACGGAGCAGCTCATGAGTTTCGAAATTCGCAAGATCGTCAGCTATGTAGAAGAGACTTTCATTGAAGGCGGCAAAGCCACTGACAAGCCGGTGACCATGGTCGGCCTCGCCGTGGTGATGAAAAATCCTTGGGTGGGCAACGGTTTCGTTGAAGACCTAAAGCCGCAGATCCGCGCCAACTGCTCCGACCTCGGCGCGATGATGGTTGAGCGTCTGGTCGGCATCATTGGCGGTGCGCAAAAGATCGAGGCTTACGGCAAAGCGGCGGTGGTCGGCGCTGACGGCGAGATCGAGCACGCCTCCGCCGTGATTCACACCCTGCGCTTCGGCAACCACTATCGCGAAGCGGTAAAAGCCAAGAGCTACCTGAGCTTCACCAACAAGCGCGGTGGCCCGGGCACCTCGATTCAGATCCCGATGATGCACAAGGACGACGAAGGCCTGCGTTCGCACTACATCACTCTGGAAATGCAGATCGAAGACGCGCCGCGTGCTGACGAAATCGTCGTCGTGCTGGGTTGCGCCGACGGTGGTCGTTTGCACCCGCGCATCGGTAACCGCTACATCGATCTGGAAGAACTGGCTGCCGAAAAAGCCCAGTAATCACAATAAAAGGCATTGCAGGAGCGCTCCATGATTCGGCTCACCGCTGAACTCACCCCGGCTGGCACCAGTTACCTGGCGACCGGCCAAGGCCAGCCCGTGGTTTTGATCCACGGCGTGGGCCTGAACAAAGAAATGTGGGGCGGCCAAATCGTCGGCCTCGCCACGCAATACCAGGTGATCGCCTACGACATGCTGGGCCACGGTGCCAGTCCGCGACCGGCCAGCGGCACCGACCTGCTCGGTTATGCCGATCAGTTGCTGGAGCTGCTCGATCATCTCAATCTGCCGCAGGCCGCAGTGATCGGCTTCTCCATGGGCGGGCTGGTAGCGCGGGCATTCGCCTTGCATTACCCGGAGCGCCTGCAAAGCCTGGTGGTGTTGAACAGTGTTTTCAACCGAAGCGAAGAACAGCGTGCCGGCGTCATCGCGCGTACGGCGCAGGCCGCCGAACACGGCCCCGACGCCAATGCCGAAGCGGCGTTGTCGCGCTGGTTCAGTCGCGAATATCAAGCTGCCAATCCAGCGCAGATCGCTGCGATCCGCCAGACCCTGGCCGGCAATGATCCGCAAGGCTATCTGACCACCTACGAACTGTTCGCCACCCAAGACATGTACCGCGCCGACGACCTGGGCAGCATTCAGGCGCCGACGCTGATCGCTACCGGCGAACTCGACCCCGGTTCGACCCCGGAAATGGCCGAGCAACTGGCCCGGCGCATCCCCGGAGCGAAGGTTGCCGTGCTACCCGAGCAACGGCATATGATGCCCGTAGAGTCGCCGCGCCTGGTCAATCAGACGTTGCTGGAATTTCTCCAATTCGCACACTCCCGACAAAACCATATAAAGGGGATCGTTGCATGACACTCGCACGCTTCCAGATGTGCATCGGCGGAGAATGGGTCGACGCCCTCTCCGGCAAGACCTTCGAAAGCCTCAACCCGGCGTCCGCTCAGGCATGGGCCGAATTGCCCGACGCCGATGAAGCCGACGTCGAACGCGCCGTGCAATCGGCACAAAGCGCTTTCGACAGCCCGGCATGGCGCGGCTTGACCGCCACCGCGCGCGGCAAACTGCTGCGCCGTCTCGGTGATCTGATTGCCGAGAACAAGGAACACCTGGCGCAGCTGGAAAGCCGCGACAATGGCAAGCTGATCCGCGAGACCCGTGGTCAGGTCAGCTATCTGCCGGAATTCTTTCACTACACCGCAGGTCTCGCCGACAAGCTCGAAGGCGGCACGCTGCCGCTGGATAAGCCCGACCTGTTCGCCTACACCGTGCACGAAGCGATGGGCGTGGTCGCCGCGATCATTCCGTGGAACAGCCCGCTGTACCTGACCGCGATCAAACTCGCCCCGGCCCTCGCCGCCGGCAACACGATTGTGATCAAACCGTCCGAGCACGCCTCGGCGACCATTCTTGAGCTGGCGCGTCTGGCCCTCGAAGCGGGGATTCCGCCGGGCGTGGTCAACGTCGTCACCGGTTATGGCCCGAGTACTGGCGCCGCCCTCACCCGCCACCCGCTGATCCGCAAGATCGCCTTCACTGGCGGTGCAGCGACCGCGCGGCATGTGGTGCGCAGCAGCGCCGAAAACTTCGCCAAACTGTCGCTGGAACTGGGCGGCAAGTCGCCGAACATCATCTTCGCCGATGCCGATCTGGACAGTGCGATCAACGGCGCGATTGCCGGGATCTACGCGGCCTCAGGTCAAAGCTGTGTGTCGGGTTCGCGCCTGTTGGTGCAGGACGAAATCTACGACGAATTCGTCAATCGGCTGGTCGAGCGCGCCCAGCGCATTCGCATCGGCAACCCGCAGGAAGACGCCAGCGAAATGGGCCCGATGGCCACCGCGCAACAACTGGCGGTGGTCGAAGGTCTTGTCGCTGATGCCATTGCCGAGGGCGCGCGTTTGCGTACTGGCGGCAAGCGCCCGACGGGTCTCGGCGAAGGCTGGTTCTACGAGCCGACGCTGTTCGAATGCGACCGTAATTCGATGAAGATCATGCAGGAAGAAGTCTTCGGCCCGGTGGCTTCGGTCATCCGTTTCAAAGATGAAGCCGAAGCCCTGGCGATCGCCAACGACTCGCAGTTCGGCCTCGCCGCCGGCATCTGGACCCGCGACCTTGGTCGCGCCCATCGCCTCGCACGCGACGTGCGTTCGGGGATCATCTGGGTCAACACCTACCGTGCGGTGTCGGCAATGGCGCCGATCGGCGGCTTCAAGAACAGTGGCTATGGACGCGAAAGCGGCATCGACTCGGTGCTGGCCTACACCGAACTGAAAACGGTGTGGATCAACCTTTCTCAGGCACCCATGCCTGATCCGTTTGTGATGCGCTAGGAGTCCTGCGAAATGATCGAACCCGGCATTTACAAAGACGTCATGAGCTCGTTCCCGTCCGGCGTCACGGTGGTTACGACGCTTGACCCGGACGGCGGCATCGTCGGCATTACCGCCAGTGCCTTCAGCGCGCTGTCGATTGACCCGGCGCTGGTGCTGTTCTGCCCCAACTACGCCTCCGACACGTACCCGGTACTGCGCGACAGCAAGAAATTCGCGATCCATTTACTGTCCGCCGACCAGACCGCCGAAGCCTATGCCTTCGCGAGTAAAGGCAAGGACAAGGCCAAGAGCATCGAGTGGCATTTGAGCGAACTCGGTAACCCGATCCTGGCCAAGGCGACGGCGATCATCGAATGCGAGTTGTGGCGTGAATACGATGGTGGTGATCACGCGATCATTGTTGGCGCGGTGAAGAATCTGATCCTGCCCGAGCAACCGGTGACGCCGATGATCTACCACAAAGGCAAGCTCGGCCCCCTGCCGACCCTGGCCTGATTGCCACACAGATCCCACTGTGGAACTGCCCATTGTGGTGAGGGGATTTATCCCCGACCGGCTGCGAAGCAGTCGTAAAACCATTGCACGCGGAATGTCTGGTAAATCGCGGTTGCAGGTGTTGGGGCTGCTTCGCACCCCGTCGGGGATAAATCCCCTCACCACAGGTTTCATTCCAACAGGTGGATATGCGTTGTGAGGAGGAATGATGAGTAACGAGAAGTATGAGAAAGGCCTGAAGATCCGCACTCAGGTATTGGGCGAAGCATATGTGCAACGCTCGATCGAGAACGCCGACGACTTCACCCGCCCCCTGCAGGAGATGGTCACCGAATACTGCTGGGGCCATGTCTGGGGTCGTGAAGGCTTGTCGCTCAAGGAGCGCAGCATGATCAACCTGGCGATGATCTCGGCGCTCAACCGTCCGCACGAACTCAAGCTGCATGTGCGCGGCGCCTTGCGTAACGGCCTGAGTCGTGAGCAAATACGCGAAATTCTGCTTCAGGTCGGCATTTATTGCGGCGTCCCGGCGGCCGTGGACAGTTTCCGGCTCGCCCGTGAAGCCTTCGCCGAAGCCGACGCCGAGGCCTCCAGTTAACCCCTCGGCTGTTTTGATGCCCGTCTGGCATGGACAGCCACAGTAAAGAGCGGACCCCATGAAACGCCAGCCACTCGACGACAGCTTCAAGGTCAATCGCAACCCCGTTACCCTGCGCGAAATCGTGCTGGATAAACTGCGTAGCGCGATCATGAATTTCCAGCTTATGCCAGGAGATCGTCTGGTCGAGCGCGATCTGTGCGATCGCCTGGGCGTCAGCCGTACTTCGGTGCGCGAAGCCTTGCGTCACCTCGAATCCGAAGGCCTGGTGGAATTCGCCGACGCCAAGGGCCCGCGCGTGGCGATCATCACCCTCGCCGACGCCGTCGACATCTACGAACTGCGTTGTGTGCTTGAAGGCCTGATCGTTCAGCTGTTCACCCTGCGCGCCAAAGCCAAGGACATCAAAGCCCTGGAGAAGGCCCTCGACGAGAACCGCAAGGCACTCAAGGACGGCGAACTGCAACAGGTGATCGACTCGGTGCAGGGCTTCTACGACGTACTGCTGGAAGGTTCGGGCAACCATGTCGCGGCGACTCAGCTGCGTCAGTTGCAGGCGCGCATCAGCTACTTGCGCGCGACTTCGGTTTCCCAGGAAAACCGTCGCGGCGCCAGTAATCAGGAAATGGAAAAAATGGTCGCGGCGATCAAGAGCGGTGATCCGCTGGCGGCGCATCAGGCCTGTGTTGATCACGTTCGCGCGGCGGCTGCCGTTGCTCTCGATTACCTCAAGCGCAAGCAGGAAGAGACCGGGGCTACCCCGCCGATCACCCTGCCGATCGCCTTGAAAGAACCCCGTATAGGTCACTGATATGTTCAGCCCGAGCTATTGCCCGAAATGCGGTGGCCCTGACCTCGGTCAGCAGATACCGGCGGGCGATACGCACGAGCGCCTGATGTGCCGCGGCTGCGGCTACATCCACTACATCAATCCGAAGATCATTGCCGGCTGCATCATCGAGCAGGACGGCAAATATCTGCTTTGCCAACGGGCGATCCCACCGCGCCCGGGCACCTGGACGTTGCCGGCCGGTTTCATGGAAAGCGGCGAAACCACCGAGCAAGCGGCCATCCGTGAAGTCTGGGAAGAAAGCGGCGTGCGCGCGGAAATCGTTTCGCCGTATTCGATCTTCAGCGTGCCGAAGATCAGCGAGGTCTACATCATCTTCCGCGCCATCGCGCTGGAGATCACCGGGCAGTACGGGCCCGAGACCCTGGATTACAAATTCTTCGCCCCCGAAGACATCCCGTGGGAGCAGATCTATTACCCGGCGATCCGGCAGATTCTCGAGCGCTATATCGAAGAGCGCCAGGCTGGGGTTTACGGGATCTACATGGGCAATGATGACAGCGGCAAGATCCACTTTATCCGCTGAGGACTGCCTATTCCCCGGTGGGAGCGAGCCTGCTCGCGAAGACGTCGGGTCAGTCGATACAAATGTTGAATGAACGACCGCTTTCGCGAGCAGGCTCGCTCCCACAGGGTTGTAGTGGTGTTGCTTAGATAGGGGCGATGCCTTCGACGATGATGATTTCTGCCTTTGCCCATTCCTCGCGGTAGCTTTTCGCTTCCTGGTACGCCGCCGAGTGGTAGCACGCCACGGCTTTTTCGTAGCTCTCGAACTCGATCACCACGCTGCGTTGCGGCGTCTCGCGCCCTTCCATCGCTTCGCTGCGCCCGCCTCTGGCCAGAAACTTCGCGCCGAACTCGGCGAACGCCGCCGGCGCGCGCTGGGTGTATTGGCTGTAGTGATCGGCATCGGCTATATCCACATGAGCAATCCAGTACGCCTTCATAGTGACCTCTTTGTTGATTTTGTATTATGGTATACCAATATATTTCCAACGAACCCTGAGAGTCCAGCATGGCCTTCAACAGCATCGAAGAAATCATCGAAGATTATCGTCTCGGCAAAATGGTCTTGCTCGTCGATGACGAAGACCGCGAAAACGAGGGCGACCTGTTGCTGGCCGCCGACCGTTGCACGCCCGAGGCAATCAGCTTCATGGCCCGTGAAGCGCGCGGGCTGATTTGCCTGACCCTGACCGACGACCATTGCCAGCGTTTGGGCCTGGAGCAAATGGTGCCGGCCAATGGCAGCGTGTTCAGCACCGCGTTTACTGTGTCGATTGAAGCAGCGGTTGGCGTAACCACCGGTATTTCCGCTGCCGACCGCGCCTGTACGGTTGCGGCCGCCGTAGCAAAAGATGCGCGCGCTGAAGACCTGGTGCAGCCGGGCCATATCTTTCCGTTGCGTGCCAAGGAAGGTGGCGTGCTGACTCGTGCCGGCCATACCGAAGCGGGTTGCGATCTGGCCCGTTTGGCCGGTTTCACCCCCGCCTCGGTCATCGTCGAAGTGATGAATGACGACGGCACCATGGCCCGTCGCCCAGACCTGGAAGTGTTCGCGCGCAAGCACGGGATCAAGATCGGCACCATTGCCGACCTGATTCACTATCGCCTGAGCACCGAACACACCATCGAGCGGATTGGCGAACGCGAGCTGCCGACGGTGCACGGCACGTTCCGCTTGATCACGTTTGAGGATCGCATCGAGGGCGGCGTGCACATGGCGATGGTCATGGGCGATCTGCGCCGTGAAGAGCCGACGCTGGTGCGCGTGCATGTGATCGACCCGCTGCGTGATCTGGTCGGCGCCGAGTACAGCGGGCCGACGAACTGGACGCTGTGGGCGGCGCTGCAACGGGTGGCCGCTGAAGGGCATGGGGTTGTGGTGGTGCTGGCCAATCATGAGTCATCGCAGGCATTGCTGGAGCGAGTGCCGCAACTGACCCAGCCGCCACGACAGTTCAGCCGCTCGCAGTCGCGGATTTATTCGGAGGTGGGGACTGGGGCGCAGATTCTGCAGAACCTCGGCGTTGGCAAACTCCGCCATCTCGGCCCACCGCTGAAATACGCCGGCCTGACCGGGTATGACCTGGAAGTGGTCGAAAGCATCCCCTTCACCGAATAACCGTTACGAGTAATCCCCTGTGGCGAGGGGATTTATCCCCGTTGGCCAGCGTAGCTGGCCCCTAATCCTGCGAAAGCGATCCGTCTGGAATATCGCCTTTTCTGCTTTCAGGGCTGCTCCGCCGCCCAACGGGGATAAATCCCCTCGCCACAGTTTCATCCACTGCACATTTTCGATGAAAGCCAAAAAACGCGTCTGCCAGATAACCGGTAAGGCAAAGTGCTTGCACAAAGCTTGGAATACCATAATATGATATTCCATAGACCGGACGCTCCAACGAACGTCCAGCTACTGCTCCCGTCAGGCGGGCAACAACGCAAGCCCGCTCAAAAACACAACAATGAGGGCGTAAAAATGGTGTTGAACAAAGCTGCAACCGCGATCTTTTTTGCGGGACTGCTCAGCGTCACCGGCCAGGCTGCAATGGCTGCCGAAAGCGTGAACTTCGTCAGCTGGGGCGGTAGCACCCAGGATGCGCAGAAACAGGCTTGGGCCGATCCGTTCAGCAAGGCCAGCGGCATCACCGTCGTGCAGGACGGCCCGACCGACTACGGCAAACTCAAAGCCATGGTCGAGAGCGGTAACGTGCAGTGGGACGTGGTCGATGTCGAAGCCGACTTCGCCCTGCGCGCCGCGGCTGAAGGCCTGCTCGAACCCCTGGATTTCAAAGTCATCCCGCGCGACAAGATCGACCCGCGTTTCGTCAGCGACTACGGCGTCGGCTCGTTCTTCTTCTCCTTCGTCCTTGGCTACAACGAGGGCAAACTCGGCGCCAACAAGCCGCAGGACTGGAGCGCCCTGTTCGACACCAAAACCTACCCCGGCAAACGCGCCCTGTACAAATGGCCAAGCCCTGGCGTGCTCGAACTGGCGCTGCTGGCCGACGGCGTAGCGGCCGACAAGCTCTACCCGCTGGATCTGGATCGTGCCTTCAAGAAACTCGACACCATCAAGAAAGACATCGTCTGGTGGGGCGGCGGCGCGCAGTCGCAGCAGTTGCTGGCGTCCGGTGAAGCGAGCATGGGCCAGTTCTGGAACGGTCGCATTCACGCCCTGCAAGAAGACGGCGCCCCGGTTGGCGTGAGCTGGAAGCAGAACCTGGTCATGGCCGACATTCTGGTGATTCCAAAGGGCTCGAAAAACAAGGACGCGGCGATGAAGTTCCTGGCCAATGCCAGCAGCGCCAAAGGCCAGGCCGACTTCTCCAACCTGACCGCCTACGCCCCGGTCAACGTCGACAGTGTCGCGCGCCTGGACTCGGTGCTGGCCCCGAACCTGCCGACTGCCTACGCTAAGGATCAGATCACTCTTGATTTCGCGTACTGGGCCAAAAATGGCCAGGCCATCGCGACACGGTGGAACGAATGGCTGGTCAAATGAAAATGGCGGCCACCGCGTCCCGTCCCTCCACTGCCACCGGGAGCGCGACCTGCGCTGCCGGTTCGGCCCACGGAACACAGGCGGTTGCGATGCAGCAAGCCCCGTCCCTCAGACAACGCTGGCGCGGCGCCGGCAACCTCGTCCCGGCGCTGTTGTTCATCGGCCTGTTCTTTCTCGCGCCGTTGATTGGCCTGCTGTTGCGCGGCGTGCTCGAACCGACGCCTGGCCTTGGCAACTATGAACAACTGTTCGCCAACTCGGCGTATGCCCGCGTGCTGCTCAACACCTTTTCGGTGGCCGGCCTGGTGACGCTGTTCAGCCTGCTGCTGGGCTTTCCGCTGGCCTGGGCGATCACATTGGTGCCGCGCGGCTGGGGTCGCTGGATCCTCAACATCGTGCTGCTGTCGATGTGGACCAGCCTGCTCGCCCGCACCTATTCATGGCTGGTGCTGCTGCAAGCGTCGGGCGTGATCAACAAGGCCTTGATGGCGATGGGCATCATCGATCAGCCGCTGGAAATGGTGCACAACCTGACCGGCGTGGTGATCGGCATGAGCTACATCATGATCCCGTTCATCGTGCTGCCGTTGCAGGCGACCATGCAGGCCATCGACCCGATGATTCTGCAAGCCGGCTCGATCTGTGGCGCCAGTCCGTGGACCAACTTCTTCCGGGTGTTCCTGCCGCTGTGCCGGCCAGGCCTGGCGTCCGGCGGGTTGATGGTGTTCGTGATGTCGCTCGGTTACTACGTCACCCCGGCGCTGCTCGGCGGGGCGCAGAACATGATGCTTCCCGAGTTCATCATTCAGCAGGTGCAATCGTTCCTCAACTGGGGCCTGGCGAGTGCCGGCGCCGCGTTGCTGATCGCGATCACTTTGGTGCTGTTCTACTTCTACCTGAAGCTTCAGCCGGAATCCCCGGTTGGCGCCAGTAACGCGAGGTAAGCCGACATGCTCCTGACTCCCAACGCGATGAGCCGGCGCATGCGCTTCGGCCTCTACGCCACCACCGGGCTGATCGGTTTGTTCCTGCTGTTGCCGATCGTTTTCATCGTGCTGCTGTCGTTCGGTTCATCACAGTGGCTGGTGTTTCCGCCACCTGGCTGGACGCTGAAATGGTACGGCCAGTTCTTCTCCAATCCCGACTGGATGAACGCCGCAGCCGCCAGCCTCAAGGTTGCCGTACTGACGACAATCTGCGCCGTGGCCCTTGGTTTGCCGACTGCGTTTGCGCTGGTGCGCGGGCGCTTTCCTGGCCGGGAAATGCTTTACGGTCTGTTCACCCTGCCGATGATCGTGCCACTGGTGATCATCGCCGTGGCGGTTTACGCGCTGTTTCTCAAGCTCGGTTACACCGGAACGATGTTTGCCTTTGTCGTCAGCCATGTGATCGTCGCGCTGCCGTTCACCATCATCTCGATCATCAATTCGCTGAAGCTGTTCGACCAGTCGATTGAAGACGCGGCGGTGATCTGCGGTGCCTCGCGCCTGCAAGCGGTGTTCAAGGTGACGTTCCCGGCGATTCGTCCGGGCATGGTCGCCGGCGCCCTCTTCGCCTTTCTGGTTTCGTGGGACGAAGTGGTGCTCAGCGTGATGATGGCCAGCCCGACCCTGCAAACCCTTCCCGTGAAAATGTGGACCACCTTGCGCCAGGACCTGACGCCAGTGATCGCCGTCGCCTCGACGCTGCTGATCGGCTTGTCTGTGTTGGTCATGGTCATCGCCGCCGCACTGCGCCGGCGCAACGAAATCAGCGCCTGAGCGCCCAGGAGTACGACATGAGTGCCGTGATCAAAGACGCTTCCCAGCAGAACGACAAACCCCTGGTCAGCCTGCGCAATCTGAACAAGCACTACGGCGATTTTGCTGCCGTCGACAACATCTCGCTGGACATCAAGGACGGCGAGTTCCTGACCTTCCTCGGCTCCAGCGGCTCGGGCAAAAGCACCACGCTGTCGATGCTCGCTGGTTTCGAAACACCGAGCAGTGGCGAGATTCTGGTCAACGGCCAATCGTTGGTGAACGTGCCGCCGCACAAGCGCGACATCGGCATGGTGTTCCAGCGTTATTCGCTGTTCCCGCATCTGTCGGTGCGCGACAACATTGCCTTCCCATTGGCAATCCGCAAACTCGCCGCTGCCGAACGCGACAAGCGTGTCGACGCCATGCTGAAACTGGTCCAGCTTGACCAGTTCGCCCATCGCCGTCCTTCGCAACTGTCTGGTGGTCAGCAGCAGCGGGTCGCCATTGCCCGGGCGCTGGTCTACGAGCCACGCATTCTGTTGATGGACGAACCGCTCGGTGCGCTGGATAAAAAGCTGCGCGAAGATCTGCAGGATGAACTGCGCCAACTGCATCGCCGCTTGGGCATCACCATTGTTTACGTGACCCACGACCAGGAAGAAGCCATGCGTTTGTCGCAACGCATTGCGATTTTCAGTCACGGCAAGATTGTCGGTTTGGGCAGCGGTTACGACCTTTATCAGAATCCGCCGAATGCGTTTGTGGCGTCGTTTCTGGGCAATTCGAATTTCCTCAAACTCAAGGCGCAGGGCAATGCGGCGGCGAGTTTTGAGGGGCAGTCGTTGTCGATAAGGCTGACGGCTGGGTTGCACACGGATCAGGATGTGCTGTTGATGGTGCGGCCGGAAAAAGCGCAGGCGTTGAGCGCACAGCAGGCGCTCAATGAGCCGTTGGCGGCGGGTTGGAATGAGGTGTCGGCGAAGGTGGTGGAAGTACTGTTCCTCGGCGAGAGTCAAACGTGCAGCGTGGTGACTTCGGGCGGGACTTCGATGACGGTGAAGGCACTGTCGGCGGCGGGCATGCCGCTCAAGGCCGGAGATCCGGTGCAAGTGCGCTGGGCCACTGCAGACGCCTGCGTCTACACCGAATGGACCGAGAGCGACCTCAACAAGGCTGCCGGTTCTCACTAAAACTTCCCTGGCATCACAAAATCCCTGTAGGAGTGAGCCTGCTCGCGATGACGGTGTGTCAGACGACAACGATGTGACTGATAGACCGTTATCGCGAGCAGGCTCACTCCTACAATTGGACCGTGTGTCCCCCTCGAGTCACTCCAGCGTCGGGCTGCGGTGGCTCTTTTTTCAGGTGATCGGGGTAAAACCCTCGATCTCATCCGGCCACGCCGTGAGGATTTCGAAGCCCGTTTCAGTCACCGCGACCATATGCTCCCACTGCGCCGACAACGAGCCATCCTTGGTCAGTACGGTCCAGCCATCCGGCATGTTCTTCACATGACGCTTGCCGGCATTGAGCATCGGCTCCACGGTAAAAATCATCCCGGCCTTGAGCTTCATGCCCTGATTCGGGAAGCCGTAATGCAGAATCTGCGGTTCATCGTGGTAGACCTTGCCGATCCCGTGGCCGCAGTACTCGCGCACCACGCTGAAGCCTTCCTTCTCCGCCAGCGTCTGGATCGCGTGACCGATATCGCCCAAGGTGGCGCCCGGTTTGACCACGCGGATACCCGCGCACATGGCCTCGTAAGTGGTCTTGATCAGGTGCTGCGCCTCAGGCGTTGCCTCACCGACCACGTACATGCGACTGGTGTCGCCGAACCAGCCGTCCTTGATCACGGCGATGTCGAGGTTGACGATATCGCCATCCTTCAACGGCGTGCCCGACGGGATGCCGTGACAGACCACATCATTGACCGACGCGCAGACGGTTTTCGGAAAACCGTGATAACCGACGTTGGCCGGCACGGCTTTCTGCACATTGACGATGTAGTCGTTGCACAGCCGATCCAGCTCATCGGTGGTGACGCCAGCCTTGACGTGCGGCACCAGCATCGCCAGCACTTCGGCGGCGAGTTTACCGGCAGCGCGCGATTGGGCGATGTCGGCCGGGGTGTTGATCTTGATCTGGTTTCTCATGCGCTGACGGCTTCCTGAGTCAGTTGTTGCAGATCCAGCCCGCCGTTCTGTTCGGCGCGGATCAGCAAGCGGCAAATGGCGCTGTGGTCGAGGTTGGGGTGCAGCTCGGCGAGCATGCCGATGCGCATCCAGTGCTCGGCCTGCGCGTTGATCGAGCGGCTGAGGGCGTTGCTGGAGATACGCAGGTTCTCGTGCATGTCCTCTGAAATCTTTACGATGCCCATATTCAAATCCGATACGAAGTGTATATGGATCGTATATTAGCCAAGCCCTGTGGAAAATTGCAAATCCTCAGGCAAGCGCCGCATCGAAAAACGACGAGATGAGCCGACTGGAGCGCCGCTCGGCCAGACAGTACAAATAGGTCTCGGTAAAAAGTTCTTCGCCCTCAATGCGGATCGTGCGGATGTTCGGGTCGGCAATGAACTCCGCCTCCGAGACCACGCCCAATCCCAGCCCGCGCACCACCGCTTCACGCAAGGCCTCGCGGCTGCCGATCTCCATGGCGATGCGCGGTTTGACCTGCGCCGCATTCAGCGCCTGCTCCAGCACCAGCCGCGTGGTCGAACCGGGCTCGCGTTGCAGCAGCCGTTGCCCTTCCAGCTCTTCGATCCGCACGCTGCCACGATTGGCCAGCGGATGCTCATGATGCGCGAACAGAATGATCGCGTGCCGCGCATAACTTACCGCACACAGCGCCGGATCATCCTGACGCCCGGCCAGCACGGCGATGTCGGTCACGTAGTTTTCCAGGTCCGACAACACCTGCGCCGAGTTGCCGACGCGAATCGACACGTCGATGTTCGGATGCTGTTGCAGGTAACTGTCGACCATTTCGATTACATGAAACGGCCCCACCGCGCCGACCTTGAGCTGGCCGCTGTCGAGTCGTCCGGAATCACGCAGCAAGTTGTGCGCCTCCAGTTCCAGCAAGGCGATACGCTGGGCGATCGGCAGCAACTGCCGTCCGACGTCGGACAGTTCAATGCGCCGCCCGCGCCGATGGAACAGTTCGACATTGTGTTGGCGCTCCAGGCTTTGCACCTGGGTGGTCAAGGTCGGCTGGCTCAAGCCCGTGGCTCTGGCACCGGCGCTGAAACTGCCATGGCGAGCGACGGCGAGAAAGGCGCGAAGTTTGGCGCTGGACATCCATAGACTCCATCAATAGTTAGCTGCTGTTTCGCATATTGAATTGATTGAATGACTGTCACGTGACAGCCCTAGCCTGTGGCAACTCCCAACCACACCGTGGAATGCCATGAAAACAATCAAACAGTTTCTGCGTGCCGCCAGCCTCACCGCTCTTGCCCTGAGCGCCAGCCAGGTCTGGGCCAAAGACAAACTGACCATTGGCCTGATTCCGTCCGAAGACTCCCAGGCGATGATCGAATCGAGCAAGCAAGTGCTCGACGCCCTGCAAAGCCAGATCGGCATGCCGGTGGTGCCGTTCGTGGCTACCGACTACAACGGCATCATCGAAGCGCTGCGCTCGGGCAAACTCGACGTCGCCTATCTCGGGCCGTTCTCCTATGTGTTGGCAACCTCGGTGGCGGATGTCGAAGCGTTCTCCGTGGCAGTCACCAAGAAGACCGGACAGAGTGCTTACAAAAGCGTGATTCTGGCGCGCAAGGACAGCGGCATTCACACCCTTGCCGACCTCAAGGGCCGCACGTTCGCCTTCGTCGATCCAAGCTCGGCGTCCGGACATCTGTTCCCCAAGGCCGGTCTTGAGCAGGCCGGTTTTGCCCCGGACACGCTGTTCAAACGGGTGATTTTCTCCGGATCCCACGACGCCAGCATCCTCGCGGTCGAGAATAAAAAGGTCGATGCCGCCGCAGTGGCCGACCGCATCTTCGCCAGCGCCGTGGCCAAGAACGTGGTGAAGCAGGATGACTTCGAGGTGGTCTGGAGTTCGAAGCCGATTCCCGAGTCGCCAATGGTCTGGCGCAAGGCGCTCGATCCGGAACTGAAGCAGAAAGTCGCAGCGGCCCTCGCCTCGATCAAGGATGTGCCCTGGGGCGATCAGGGCGTGCTCAATGGCTTCCAGCCGACCACCGACGCGTCTTATGACGTGGTGCGCGAAACCGCCAAGGTCCTCGATCTGGATTTGCGGAGCATGAAATGATCAGCATCCGCCAACTGACCAAACACTACGGCAGCAACCCGGTATTACGTGGCATTGACCTTGAAGTCGCTGCCGGCGAATTCGTCGTTGTGCTCGGGCAGTCGGGCGCCGGTAAATCGACCTTGCTGCGTTGCATCAATCGTCTGGCCCGGGCCGACAGTGGCACGCTCAACGTGGCGGGCATCGATGCACTCGCCTGCCCTGACACCACGGTTTTGCGTCGCGAAGTGGCGATGATCTTTCAGCACCACAACGTCGTGCCGCGCCTGAGCGTGCTGAAGAATGTGCTGACCGGTCGCCTCGGCTCCGTCGGTACGCTCACTTCGATTTTGCAACTGTTCCGGCGTGACGATGTGGCGCTGGCAATGCAGTGCCTGGAACGCGTCGAACTGGCGCACAAGGCCAGCGAGCGCACCGATTCATTGTCTGGCGGGCAGAAGCAGCGCGTCGGCATTGCCCGCGCCTTGACGCAACGACCGCAGGTGATTCTGGCCGATGAACCGATCGCCAGCCTCGACCCGAAAACCGCGCGACTGGTCTTGCAGTACCTGCGCGATGCCACTCGCGAGCTAGGCATCACCGTACTGTGCAATCTGCATCAGGTCGAATACGCCCGCGAGTTTGGCGACCGCGTGGTCGGCCTCGCCCATGGCAGTCTGGTGTTCGATGGCAAAGCCTCAAGCATGACCGAAGCCGATCTGGCGCGAATCTACCCGGGACAATCAGCGCAAGCCTGCGCAGACGTGCCGACGCCCACCCTGACCTATCGAACCGCCTCGAGGGCCTGAGCATGCAAGCGCAAAACTATCAGTGGGTCGGCGACCGTCCCCGTGGCCCGCGCAGTTGGCTGACCACCGCCGGCATCGTCCTGATCGTGCTGTGGACGCTGAACTGGAGTGCCCAGGGCGCGCAACTGAGCCTCGGCGAACTGGCGGCGGGATTGCCGCAGATTGGGGATTTTCTCTCGCGCACCTTTCCACCCGATCTGAGCATTCTGCCGCGTCTGGTGGCACCGGCCATCGAAACCCTGCAGATCGCCATTTGGGGCACCCTGCTCGGCGTGTTGCTGGCGATTCCGCTGTCGTTTCTCGCGGCGCGCAACTTGAGCCGCAATCGCTGGGTGTTTCACACCACGCGTCAGGCGCTGAACTTCACCCGCAGCATCAACGAACTGATCCTCGCCCTGATCTTCGTCTCGGCCGTCGGCCTCGGTCCGTTTCCCGGTGTGCTGGCGCTGGCGCTGCATGGTCTGGGCATGCTCGGCAAGTTCTTCGCCGAGAGCATCGAAGAGATCGATCAAGGCCCGATTGAAGCGCTGCAAGCGACCGGGGCGCGACCGTTGCAAGTGATCGTATTTGGCGTTCTGCCGCAGGTGATCACGGCGTGGATTGCGGTGATTCTGTACCGCTTCGAGGTCAACCTGCGCTCGGCCACCGTACTTGGGATGGTCGGTGCCGGCGGCTTGGGATTCGAGTTGGTGAGCAGTCTCAAGCTGTTCAAATATCAGGAAACCGCGACCTGCATCATCGTCATCACCTTCATGGTAATCGTCGCCGACGCAATCTCCAGCCGACTGCGCGCGGCGATCCAGAGCGGTTCGGCGCACTGACGCCGAGCCGTTATCGGCTGAGCCGATTCAAACCTGCGAATTATCGATTTGAGCCGTTGTCGACGGGCGCCGAGTATGGCGCCACCAACGACAACAACAAGAAGGAATGACCATGACTGCCCGCTTCCAGAACCCCGTCGATACCCGTTTCGGCTGGGGCAGCCTGCAAGAACTCGCCGCCATTACCGAGCAGCAGACCGTCGCCCTCGTCACCTTCCCCGAAGCCCGCGGGCTGGGCCTGGTGGATCGCCTGCAAGCCTTGCTCGGTGATCGCCTGGTCTACATCTTCGAAGAGGTTCAACCGAACCCTGACGTCGCCCATCTGCGCAGCACTTACGAGCAGTTCTGGCAGCACGCCGGCGAATGCGACGTGGTGCTTGCCGTCGGTGGTGGCAGCGCCATCGACACCGCCAAGGCGTTGATCGTCGGCACCGAGTCCGGGCACTTCGATGAGCTGCTGGCTCTGCTGGCGAGCGGAAAGTCGTTTACCCCGGCGCGCTGCAAGCAACTGATCGCCGCGCCAACCACCGCCGGCACCGGCAGTGAAGTCACGCCATGGGCGACCATTTGGGACAGCGCCAGCCAGAAGAAATACTCGCTGCACCTGGATTGCACCTGGCCGCGCGTGGCGATCATCGACCCGCAACTGATGCTCACCGTACCGGCCAGCGTCACCGTTTCCACCGGGCTCGATGCACTGTCGCACGCCCTGGAAGCGATCTGGAACGTCAACGCCAACCCGGTCTCCGACACCTTCGCGATCTCGGCGATCGAAGACATTCTCGAATGCTTGCCGCCACTGCAGCAGGACTTGTCCAGCCAGGAACTGCGCACGCGCATGGCGCTGGCTGCGCTCAAGGCCGGGCTGGCGTTTTCCAACACCAAAACCGCGCTGGCGCATTCGATTTCCTACGAGATGACCTTGCGCCACGGTTTGCCCCACGGCATCGCCTGCTCCTTCACTCTGCCGTTGGTGCTGGGTCTGGCCTGGGGACATGACGCCACCCGTGATCGCACGTTGCAACGCGTCTTCGGCACAGACCTGGCCAAGGCCCAGCAGCAGTTGCGCGAGTTTCTCCACCTGCTCGGAGTGAAGACCGAGTTTGCCGACTACGGCGTCTGCGCCAAGGATGCCGAAGACATCATTCATCTTGCGATGCAGGGCGCACGCGGCAAGAACTTCATCGGTTCCCAAGCCGCCTGACGCCTGGCGACACCCGATCAACCCAAGCACCACCTGCAGCGTCAAGCTGCGGTGATTTCCTGCCGCACCGAAAAAGAGTGCACCCGCCGACGACAACCGGCGGGATTCCACAACAATAAGGAAAAGATCATGAATCGTGCCCAAACCATGCCTGATCTAGCCGTACGCTCTGCCTCGTTCCGGGTCGCCCAGTGGCGCATGCTGCTGGCGGCGATGTTCTGTTACCTGTTTTTCTACACCGGGCGACAGACTTTCGGTTTTGCCATTCCGGGAATTCAGGCCGAGTTCGGCCTGAGCAAGGAAACCCTCGGCTGGGCGTCTGCCGCGATGCTCTGGGCCTACGCCATTGGCCAGGCGATCAACGGCAACCTCGCCGACAAATTCGGTGGCCGGCGCATCATGACCCTCGGCGCGGTGTTGTCCTGCGGCGCCAACTGGGTGACCAGTTTTGCCGGCGGTTTCACCAGTCTGATTCTGCCGTGGGGCGTCAATGGCTACTTTCAGGCGTTGGGCTGGGCCCCGGGCAGTCGGTTGATTTCCAACTGGTGGGCGGCGGGTGAGCGCGGCAAGGTCTACGGTTTCTATACGTTTGCTGCCGGTTGCGCGTCGATTCTGTCGTACGTCACCTCCATCGTCGTGCTGGAAGTGCTGCAACTGGAATGGCGCTGGATCTTCCGTTTGCCGGTGCTGCTGATGCTCGCTGGCGGGATCATTTTCTATCTGGTGGCCCGCGAACGGCCGCAGGATCTGGGTTTCGAGCCATTGACCGACACCGGCGTGGCCAATGCTGATGACAAACATCAGGAAGCCAGCCATGGCCAGGTCGAGTCGTCGGCACAACGCTACAAAGCGGTGCTGAAGAATCCTCGCCTGCTGATCGCCGCGCTATCACTCGGCTTTCAGAACGCCGCCCGCTACGGTTTGATCGTCTGGGTGCCGGTGCATTTTCTCGGCGCCAACTGGAAAAGCGGCGACAGCATGGTCGATCCGAAGTGGATCACCGTTGCCCTCCCCGTCGGCATGGCCGTCGGCGCGCTGAGCAATGGCTGGGTATCGGACAAGCTGTTCGGTTCCAAGCGCTATCTGGCAATCATGCTCTACATGCTCCTCGGCGCTGCGACCAGTCTGTGGATGTGGAGCCTGCCGCCGCACAGTGCAATCGGCCTGGTGGCATTGTTCCTTTGCGGCTTCTTCGTCTACGGCCCGGCCTCGAGTTTCTGGGCGCTGTGCCCGGATCTGGTCGGCGCCAAACGTGCCGGCACCGCGACCGGGATCATGAACTTCTCGTCCTATCTGTTCGCCGGGCTGGCCGAGCCAATGATTGGCCGCTTGCTTGACTCCACGGCAAATACGTCTCTCATCTTCATAGTGGTCACCAGTGCCTGCGTGTGCAGTGCGGCGGTGGCATTGTTCATCCGACGCTGACGGGGCTTGCATGTATCAGTACCACAAGTGGTTGCGTTCCTTTCATGCCGTGGCCAAGACCGGCAGTTTCACCCTCGCCGCCGAGTTTCTCAGCGTCGGTCAGCCGACGGTCAGCGAGCAGGTCAACGCGCTGGAGAAAACCTTCTCGGTCGAGCTGTTCCATCGCCGTGGTCGCTATATCGAGATGAGTGCCGCCGGGCACAAGCTGTTCGCAATCACTCAGGGCCTGTTCGGTCAGGAGGATGAAGCGGTGCAACTGCTGCAAAGTTTCAAGCAGCGCAAAAACGGCATGTTGCGCCTCGGCGCGGTGTCGCCGCCGATTGCGATGAACCTGACTTACGAGCTGATGCAACGGCACCCGGACATCGAACTGGAAACATCGTTTTCCTCAGAAAAGGAGACCCTGGCGCGGCTGTTCAATTTCGACATCGACGTGGCGATTCTGGCGCTGTCGGAATTCGACGAGCGCTTCCACACGCGGCTGTATCACCGCTACCCGATCATCGCGGTGGTGCGCGACGACCATCCATGGGCCGCTCAGTCGCAGGTCCACATCAACGAAATCAGTGGCGAAAAATGGGTACTGCGTGAAACCAGTGCGCGCACCCGGCAACTGGTGGAAGAAAGCTGCAAACGCCTCGACCTGGCACTCAACTGCGTCATGCAACTGAACAGCCGCGAGGCCATCGTGCACGCGATCGTCAAAGGCATCGGTATCGGATTTGTCTCGGCCGTCGAGTACGCCGAAACCCCGGGCACCGTGCCGATCACCTTTGTCGATCACCCGTTTTTCATCGAATACCACCTGTGCTGCCTCGGCATTCGCCGGAACCGACCGCTGATTGCCGAACTGTTTGATTCCAATCCAGCGCTGACCTGATCAGCACTGCCCCTTGAAACGGCCTGCCTCATTGCCGAGGGACGGCCCCCGCTTACCCGAAAACGGAGATTGACCATGCAATATCAGCAACCGACTCACCTGCAAGCCGCCATCCTCGACTGGGCTGGCACCGTTGTCGATTTCGGCTCGTTTGCGCCAACGCAGATTTTTGTCGAAGCCTTTGCCGAGTTCGGCGTGGCCGTTTCGCTGGAGGAAGCGCGCGGGCCGATGGGCATGGGCAAATGGGATCACATCCGCACCCTGTGCAACCTGCCGCAGATTGCCGAACGTTACCGAGCCGCGTTCGACCGCTTGCCGACTGACTTGGACGTCAGCGCTATTTACGAGCGTTTCATGCCGCTGCAGATTGAGAAAATCGCCCTGCATTCCGCGTTGATCCCCGGTGCGCTCAATGCCATTGACGCATTGCGCGAGAAGGGTTTGAAGATCGGTTCGTGCTCCGGTTATCCGGCGGTGGTGATGGCCAAGGTTGTCGAGCTGGCGCGGGAAAACGGCTATGTCGCCGATCATGTTGTGGCCACCGACGAAGTGCCCAATGGTCGCCCTTATCCGGCGCAGTCGCTGGCCAACGTGATTGCCCTGGGCATCAGTGACGTCGCCGCGTGCGTCAAGGTCGACGACACCTGGCCCGGGATTCTCGAAGGTCGCAGCGCAGGCATGTGGACGGTGGCACTGACCTGCTCCGGTAACGCCTTGGGCCTGACCTACGAGCAATATCAGGCGTTGCCGTCGGATCGACTGGCCGAAGAGCGCGCACGGATCGGCAAGATGTTCGCCCCTTCGCGCCCGCACTACCTGATCGACACCATTGCCCAGTTGCCTGAAGTGATCGACGACATCAACGCCCGCCTCGCCCGCGGCGAAACCCCGCAAGCCAGCTGAGTCTAATCCCCGACTCCCCCTGTAGGAGCTGCCGAAGGCTGCGATCTTTTGATCTTGTTTTTAAAGGGTCAAAAGATCGCAGCCTGCGGCAGCTCCTACAGGGGTTTTGTTTGGCCAGAGATCCGGGGGCTAAATTTCAGGCAAAAAAAAAGCTGCCAAAACTGGCAGCCGAAAACTTTAAGAACACGCGATGTATTGGCCCAAGCATAGACGCCAAATAATGACAGTGTCATGACAGCCCACAATTCACTGAACCGCCCCTGCCCCGTCATCAGGATGTCATCAAGACAACGGCAGAATCCTCGCAAACCGTCTTGAGCCTTGAGGCGGATGTTTTGCAAGGACTCCCATGAAAGAAGACGCCTCGCTGTTTGCCGCCATCGACCTGGGTTCGAATGCATTTCGCATGATGATCGGCCAATCGGTGCGCAGCAGAAAGGGCTTCATGATCCAGGAAGTGAAAACCTTGCGTGAGCCTGTGCGGCTGGCCGAGGGGTTTGACGGCGGCGCACTGGACGCGTTGGCACTCGATCGTGGCTGGCAGGCGTTGGCGCGCTTCGGCAAGAAATTGCGTGGTTTCGAGGCGGGCCGGGTTCGCGCAGTCGCCACCAGCGCCGTGCGTGAGGCCGACAATGCGCAGCTGTTTCTGGCCAGTGCCGAGCGGCATCTGGGCTTTCGAATCGACGTCATATCCGGGCAAGAAGAGGCGCGACTGGTGTATGCCGGCGTCGCGCAGACCTTGCCGGGCGCTGAGGATATGCGCCTGGTCGTCGATATCGGCGGCGGTTCCACCGAGCTGATTCTGGGTCAGGGCTCGCAGCCGTTGCTGACCGAAAGCATCGCCATCGGCAGCGGCACTTTGAGCACGCGGTTCTTCCGCGGTGGCGACATTTCTCCCGGCGCCCTGCAAGAAGCTGAACGCGTGGCCATCCTGCAATTTGAACAAGTCGCGCGGCGCTATCGGGCTCAGGGCTGGCAGCAGACCATTGGTTCCTCAGGCACAGCGCGCATGTTGGCCAAAGTGCTCAAGGCCAATCACCTCAATGACTTCGGCAAGGGTGGCATCACCTATGCCGGGCTGTTGCGTTTGTCATTGCTGTTGCTGAAGGTGAACAACGTTCAGCAACTGAAACTCGCCGGCCTGCAACCTCATCGCCAGAGCATCCTGCCCGGTGGCCTGGTGTTGATGCTGGCAGCGTTCAAAGTCTTCGGCATCTCGCAAATGGCCCCCTCCGAACCGGGCCTGCGCCTCGGCGTACTGCACGGTCTGATGAGCAACCACTAACCTTTGCGCACTGCAGCAGAATCACTCGCTAATCAAGGCTTTCCTGATAGCGAGGACGCCCTTTCAAACCTCAATGACGCCTTCCTGTAAAAGCCGATAAATGCCTCCCTCCTCCTCATGGTTTTCGTTCTATCGTTAGATCGAAATGGCTGTATTTGCGGCGGACTAAAGGTTGCGACAGAGGATGTCTGCGCCTATGTTGCAGGCGAGCTTTTCCCCCGCGAATGGAACGCGATCAACACCACAAAGAGGTGAAGAAATGTCTAAGGAATCACGCCCTGCCGTACTTGGGCTGATCGGCAATACTCCGCTGGTTCAAGTCACTCGCTTTGATACCGGGCCGTGCACACTGTTTCTCAAGCTTGAATCACAGAACCCCGGCGGCTCGATCAAGGATCGCGTCGGCCTGGCGATGATCGACGCGGCTGAGCGTGACGGTCGCCTGCAACCGGGCGGCACCATTGTCGAGGCCACTGCCGGCAACACCGGCCTGGGCCTGGCGCTGGTCGGCCGCGCCAAAGGCTACCGCGTCGTGCTGGTGGTACCGGACAAAATGTCCACCGAGAAAGTCCTGCACCTGAAGGCCATGGGCGCTGAAGTGCACATCACCCGCTCCGATGTCGGCAAGGGTCACCCCGAGTATTACCAGGACGTCGCGGCACGTTTGGCCAAAGACATTCCCGGCGCCTTCTTCGCCGATCAATTCAACAACCCCGCCAACCCCCTCGCCCACGAATGCTCTACAGCGCCGGAGATCTGGGCGCAGACCGAGCATGACCTGGATGCCATCGTGGTCGGCGTCGGTTCGGCCGGTACGCTCACCGGGCTGAGCCGCTTCTTCAAACGCGTGCAACCGGATCTGGAAATGGTTTTGGCCGATCCGGTAGGTTCGGTGATGGCTGAATACAGCCGCAGCGGCAAGATGACCACACCCGGCTCGTGGGCCGTCGAAGGCATCGGCGAAGACTTTATCCCGTCGATCACCGACCTCACCAGCGTGCGCCACGCCTACTCGATCAGCGATGAAGAAAGCTTCGATCACGCCCGGCAATTGCTGCGTGCCGAAGGTATTCTCGGCGGCTCGTCGACCGGCACCTTGCTCGCTGCTGCACTGCGTTATTGCCGCGAACAGACCGAACCGAAACGTGTGGTGAGTTTCGTCTGCGACACCGGCACGCGCTACCTGTCGAAGGTCTACAACGACCAGTGGATGACTGATCAGGGGCTTTTGCAGCGCAAACGCTATGGCGATTTGCGCGATCTGATCGCCCGTCGTTTCGAGGATGGCCGAGTTATCAGCGTCGGTCCCGACGACACGTTGCTGACCGCGTTTCAGCGCATGCGTCTGGCCGATGTTTCGCAACTGCCGGTGCTGGTTGAGGGCAAGCAACTGGTCGGCGTGATCGACGAATCGGACATCCTGCTGCCGGTGCACGAAGACGCGGCACGCTTCAGCCAATCGGTCTCCAGCGTGATGACCGACAAACTGCAAACCCTTGCGCCCGGCGCCGCCCTCGCCGAGTTGGAAGCGGTGCTCAGTCGTGGCCTCGTGGCCATCATCGCCGATGCTTCAGGCTTCCATGGCCTGATCACCCGCACCGATATGCTCAACCAATTACGGAGATCCCTCGCATGAGTCAGCACGACGATAAATCCCAAGGCTTCGCGACCCGGGTGATTCACGCCGGTCAGGCGCCGGATCCGACCACCGGCGCACTGATGCCGCCGATCTATGCCAACTCCACTTATCTGCAAGACAGCCCAGGCGTGCATAAGGGTTTCGACTACGGTCGCTCGCACAATCCGACGCGTTTTGCGCTGGAACGCTGTGTGGCGGATCTGGAAGGGGGCACCCAGGCGTTTGCATTCGCTTCCGGGCTGGCAACGATTTCCACGGTGCTGGAACTGATCGACGCCGGTTCGCACGTCATCTCCGGCAATGACTTGTACGGCGGCACCTTCCGCCTGTTCGACAAGGTGCGCCAACGCAGCGCCGGGCATCGTTTCAGCTACGTCGATCTGACTGACCTGTTGGCATTCGAAGCGGCGTTGCAGGACGACACGCGTCTGGTCATTGTCGAGTCGCCGACCAACCCGCTGCTGAGCCTGTCCGATCTGGCGGCCATTGCCCGTATCTGCCGTGCACGCGGGATCATCAGCGTGGCTGACAACACATTTGCCAGCCCCTATATCCAGCGTCCGCTGGAACTGGGTTTCGACATCGTGCTGCACTCGACCACCAAGTACCTGAACGGTCACTCCGATGTAATTGGCGGTATTGCCGTGGTCGGGCAGAACGCTGAACTGGCGGAAAAACTGGGTTTCCTGCAAAACGCCGTGGGCGCGATTTCCGGGCCATTCGATGCGTTTCTGACCTTGCGCGGGGTGAAAACCCTGGCACTGCGCATGGAGCGTCATTGCAGCAACGCACTGGATCTGGCGCGGTGGCTGGAGCAGCAGCCGCAGGTAAAACGCGTCTACTACCCGGGTCTCGAGTCGCACCCGCAACATGAATTGGCCAAGCGCCAGATGCGGGGTTTCGGCGGGATGATTTCCGTGGATCTGAACAGCGATCTGGCCGGCGCGCGGCGCTTCCTTGAGAACGTGAAGATCTTCGCACTGGCGGAAAGCCTTGGCGGCGTCGAAAGTCTGATCGAGCATCCGGCGATCATGACCCACGCGACCATTCCACCTGAAACCCGCGCAAAACTGGGGATCGGTGATGGTCTGGTACGTCTGTCGGTGGGCGTTGAGGACATTGAAGACCTGCGCGCTGACCTGGCGCATGCGCTGACTAAAATCTAAGTTTGCAAGAACGACAAAGCCCGCCATAAGCGGGCTTTGTTTGTTCGAGTAGGCGGCCAGTGCTGGTCTCTGGCTTACAAGGTTTATCGGGCTTCCCACAGTACTGGGCCAACGTGAAAAAAATTGGCGGCCTCAGCTGCTTCACACGGCGTAAGGGCTGGATCTCAGCGCGGAGATCTTTCTAACCGTGTACCCTTCGGAGCGCGCCCCACGCTCCCTTGCTATCCGCTTGCGCATCAGTCTGCGTCTTCGCCTACACCTTTGAGCCTAGCAAAAGGTCGAGAACACGTAGCAAGGTTTTTAGACTGATTTCAGCTTTGCCAATCGGGTGAAGGAAAGTAATCGCCTAACAGCCGTCGATCCCCCGCCGCGCCGCCGTCCTGCAGCGACCTATACTGGTTCAGTCAAGTAATGACTACGTCGACACCTGTGCGCCTGGCGGTGCACCCGTGCCTTTCACCAACCAGATCAACCCCTAGCCAATACGTCGTAGCGCCAGTGATTGTGCAGTGCACGACGGTTTATCGCTTTGTGGCTGCCGGGGCGTGGAGAAAATCATGAAATACAAGCTTTTGCCGGGCATGGTTCTGGCAGTGGCGGCTGCCGTCGTGATGCCGGGAGTCTGGGCTGCGCAGCCACAGGCGCTGGCTTCGGATGGGGCTGATCATGTCGGTGCTGGTACAGTGGCTTCCGATGGTTCTGATCATGTCGGCGCCGGAGCGGTGGCTTCCGACGGATCTGATCATGTAGGTGGCGGCGCAGTGGCTTCCGATCACGTCGGCGCCGGAGCGGTAGCTTCCGACGGATCTGATCATGTAGGTGGCGGCGCAGTGGCTTCCGATGGTTCTGATCACGTCGGTGCTGGGGCGGTGGCGTCTGACGGTTCTGATCATGTCGGTGCTGGTGCAGTAGCTTCCGATGGGGCCGATCATGTCGGTGCTGGTGCGGTGGCGTCTGACGGATCTGATCATGTCGGCGCTGGTGCGGTGGCCTCTGACGGTTCCGATCATGTCGGTGCTGGTGCGGTGGCTTCCGACGGATCTGATCATGTCGGTGCTGGTGCAGTAGCTTCCGACGGGGCCGATCATGTCGGCGCCGGAGCACTCGCGGCTGACGGTGCTGATCGAACCGGCATCAATCGCGTTGCATATTCGCGTGTCGGCGTCGGCTCCGATCGGGTCGCGTCGGCCCTGATGACCGGCAGTTATTCCGACCAGTTCAACAGCCCTCAATAACATCTGCGTTCTGGCGGGCGGCACCTTCGGGGCCGCCGCTGCGCCAGCGCACTAGCACATTTGTGCTAATCGACCATCCCGCCACCCGACGTTATATTCCCCTGCAACCCCCGATGTTCCCCAACGTTGCCCTTTCGCAGCGTGCGGGATCGTTGTGCCTGGAAATCAGAACAACACCAAGGAAGAAACACCATGAAAGTGCATCTCCACCTCTGCAAAGTCGCCGTTGTCGGCGCCCTGCTGACAGGCGTCGCCGGTTGCCAGACCGCCAAGCCCAGCGAAGCCAGCATGAAAGAGCGCGCTCAGACCGTCATCGGCAAACCGGTCTCGAAAATCGACAACATCCGCAGCGACAGCACCCTCACCTACTACACCGCCTACACCCCGGCCGGTGAATACAACTGCGAATTGCCCAGCGGCGCCATCGTCGCGGTCGCAAGCATGGGCATCATGACACCGCCGCTGTCTTGCCTGCCCAAAGGCGCGTCGCCGATTCCATTCCAATAATCCCCCATCCTCGGTAAAGGACTACGTTCCATCATGAAAATCCTGATCGCAACACTCACCCTCGCTGCCCTGTTCCTCACCGGCTGCGCCACTCCGAAACAATGGGAAGCCACCGGCGGCAGCAAAAACGATGGCGTCGTCCAGGTCTCCTATGAACTGGGTCAATTCGAAAGCGGCCAGACCAGCGCCGAACAAGGCCTGACCGTCGCCGCGCAACGCTGCAAGACCTGGGGCTACAAAAACGCCGAGGTCACCGGCTCGGAGAAAAACATCTGCCGCACCATGGGCCAGTACAACTGCCTGCAAACCACCATCACTCAAGACTATCTCTGCAAACGCTGACACCTGCCCTCTGTAGCTGCGGCACTCTGCGATCTTTTGATGTTGTTTTTAAAGGGCAAAGATCAAAAGATCGCAGCGTGCCGCAGCTCCTACAGGGTTTCTGCGACGGTTGTTGTTGGTTGGTCGCGCAGGGTTCGCAAGGTCGTGCGCAGCTCGGCCGGACGTACCGGTTTGGACAGGATGGCAATTTGGCGGTCGTGCAAGGCCGCCTGTATTTTTTCGATGTCATGCCCGGTGATGATCATCGCCGGCACCGCCCAGCCGCGCTGGCGCCGCACATCATCAATGCATTCGATGCCCGTGGCATGAGTACCGAGATCGTAGTCGGCGACGATGATGTCGCAATCGGTGACCAAGTCGCGCCCCGTCAGTTCGGCCTGCACCACACAACCCCAACGCTCCAGCAATGCCGACGTGGCCATCAGCACGTTGCGATCATCCTCCACCAGACACACCTTCAGCCCGGTCAGCAGACCAACCTGTCGCGCATCTTCGCGAATCACCGATTGCAGCGGCGCTGCCGCCATGGGCAGCCCGGACAAAGTCACCGCCGTTCCGCGCGTCAGCCGCGAGCGCAGCGCGACCTCCACGCCGATCAATTGCCCCAGGCGCTTGACGATCGACAGACCCAGCCCCACCCCCTCGACGTCTTTGTCGCGTACCTGGCGAACCCGGTAAAACTCCTCGAACACCTTCGGCAGATGCTCCTCGGCGATGCCATTGCCCTGATCGTAAATGACGATAGCCAGCCCGGCTGCACGCCTGCGCACACCAATCAGCACCGGTCGATGCGCGCCGTACTTGAAGCAGTTGGAAAGCACGTTCTGGACCATGGTTGCCAGTAACGCCGGATCGGTGCGCACCCAGTATTCACAGGGTCGCAAACGCAATTCCACACCCGCCCAACGCGCCGCTTCGGCGTTCTGGCGCATCAGCTCCGCGAGCCATTCACCCAGATTCACGGTTTGCAGCTTCGGCAGAATCCGCCCGTTATCGAGGGTGTACAGATCGAGAATCGAGCGGAACAGTTGCGACACGTTGAGCAGCGAACGATCAATGTTGTCGACCAGGTGTCGTTCCTCATCACCCAATCGCGACTCACGCAGGCACGCGGTAAACAGGCCGATGGAGTGGATCGGCTGACGCAAGTCATGGCTGGCCTGGGCGAGAAACCGCGACTTCTCCAGATTGGCCGCAACCGCTTCTTCGGAAGCCTTGCGCGTGCGCTCAAGCAACAAGTGCGCATAAAACGGAATCACCGTGCTGGTGATCATCAGCATCAACACCATGAACGGTTGCGCCTGCCACACGGGCGTCAGCCGATACACCGCGAGCAACGCCAGCAGTGCCAACACTGTGGCAATTGCCAGATAGCGCGAGCCGTAACGCATGCCGTTGCCGAGATTGACCCAGATGATCACCGCATACAGCGGCAATGCCGCTTCGCCACCGACCACCAGCCCGAAACAGGTGCCGGTGTAATCGTGGACCATGGCAAAAATCCGCCGTGCCGGATAATGCCCCGGCCAGCGCACAATCGTCTGGCGCAATACAATCGAAGCCAGCAAAAACAGGCAGATATAGGTGACCACCGGCAGATACGTATCGAAACGCTGGGCCGGTAAAACGCCGAGCACGCCGATGTAAACCAACGCGATACTGGCAATGATAATGCGCAGATTGGCCTGATCGAGTTCGGTGTTTTTCTCGAATTTCATGGTGAACGTCCTTGTGCCGCAATCGTCATAATCAGCACGAACCGACAGGCATTGCCCGCACCGGGTGCTAAGGTGCATGCCATCAGCAACACCCGGCCCAGGGAGGGTCACGTCATGACATGCCGAATTATCATAGCCGACGATCACCCGTTGTTTCGCGAGGCAATGTTGCGCACCGTGCAGCGCTTATTGCCCGAGGCGACCATTGAAGAGGCTGGCGACCTCGACGCCGTAATGGCGCTGCTGCCCTGTGGCGACGAGCCGGACAGCCTGATTCTGGACCTGCGCTTTCCCGGCCTGACCTGCGTCAGTCAGCTCGCCGAACTGCGCCGCCGCTTGCCGCGCACCACGCTGATCGTGGTGTCGATGGTTGATGATGAGGCGTTGATCGGTGACGTCATGGCGGCGGGCATTGATGGCTTCATCGGCAAAAACATCGCACCGGACGAAATCGGCCAGGCGATCCTGGCGATTCGCGAAGGTGAAGTGCTGGTGAAGTTTGCGCCGTCAGGCTTGCTGCCGCTGGAGACCGGCGCGGCGCTCACGCCCCGTCAGCAGGAGGTGTTACGGCTGATCGCGCAAGGCAAGACCAACAAGGAGATCGCCCGTGAACTGGATATTTCACCGTTCACGGTGAGGATTCACGTTTCTTCTTTACTACGCACACTGAACGTCCCCTCACGCGCCGCCGCAGCCGTGAAAAGTCGCTCCCTGTAGGGGCTACCGCAGGCTGCGCCTACACGCTCAAGGACCTGCGAAATTCATTGTCGATTTTTCGGTGGAGCCATCGAGAATCTGGTTTTAACCTCATGCCATGAACATACAAACCGCTGTCCTGCCGCCCCACGCCGAAATGGTTCGCGCCATGCTCGAACGCGACACTGCCTATGAAGGCGTGTTCTTCACGGCCGTGAAAACCACCGGGATCTTCTGCCGCCCCAGTTGCACCGCGCGTAAGCCGAAACCCGAGAATGTCGAGTTCTTCGCGCAGGCCGATGAGTGCCTGTCGGCCGGTTATCGTGCCTGCCTGCGCTGCAAACCGCTGGACGCCGCCGCTATTGCGCCGGATTGGGTGCAGCGCCTGCTCAAAGCCGTGGACGCCGACCCGGAAGTGCGTTGGAGCGATGCGCAATTGCTCGCCGAAGGCATCGAGCCGCTGAAACTGCGGCGCTGGTTCAAACAGCATTTCGGCATGACCTTCCACGCCTGGCTGCGTACCCGGCGGCTGGGCATGGCGCTGGGCGGGATCAAGCAAGGCACGTCGATTGATCATGCGGCGTTCGATTCCGGTTATGAATCGCTCAGCGGTTTTCGCGACGCATTCCAGAAGTCGTTCCACATCACTCCGGGCCGCGCCGAACAGAGCGAGCCGCTGCTGTTCACCCGGCTGACCACGCCGCTGGGGCCGATGATCGCCATGGCTGAACGCCGAGGGTTGGTGTTGCTGGAGTTTCTTGATCGGCCGGCGCTGACCCGTGAAGTCGAGGCGCTACAGAACCGTTACGGCTATGCGGTCGCGCCGGGGCATAACGCGCATTTGCAGGCGATCGAACAGCAATTGGCGGCGTACTTCTCCGGCAAGCTGAGCGAGTTCACGGTGCCGCTGCATTTGCCCGGCAGTGAGTTTGCCCGGCAAGTCTGGTCGGCATTGCGGCAAATCCCCTATGGGCACACCAGCACCTACGGCGCGATTGCGGCAGGTTTGGGCAAGCCCGGCGCCAGTCGCGCGGTGGGCCTGGCCAACGGACACAATCGTCTGGCGATTGTGGTGCCTTGTCATCGGGTGATCGGCGCGGACGGCTCGCTGACCGGTTATGGTGGCGGACAACCGCGCAAGGCGTTTCTGCTGAGACTGGAAAACGCTGCGGTGCAGCTCTCGCAGCAACGGCTTTTCTGAGGTATTTGTTCCATCAATCTGAAGGAATTTCAATGAGCACGCTCGATACGCAGTTTCACCAGTTGCACCAGCACGGCCTGTTGATTCTGACCAACGTCGCCGACGCCACCGGCGCGCGGCTGGTCGAGCATCTGGGCGGCAAAGCCGTTGCCACCAGCAGCGCAGCAGTGGCTTGGGCCCATGGTTATCCGGACGGCAACACGTTACCGCTCGAACGTCTGGTGGCGACGGTGGAATCCATCGCCCGGATCATCAGCGTGCCGCTAACCGTGGACGTCGAGGCCGGTTATTCCGATGACCTCGGGCGGGTCGCCGAAGTGCTCGACGCGGTCGTTGCGGCGGGCGCGGTCGGCATCAATATTGAAGACGGCGCGCAAGCACCGGAGTTGCTCGCGCGCAAGATCGAAGTGGCGCGGCAAGTCGCCGACAAGCGCGGCGTCAAGCTGTTCATCAATGCGCGCACCGATGTCTATCTGAAAAGCCTGGTGCCGGCTGAAGATCGCGTCGCCGAAACCCTGCGCCGTGCCGCGCTGTATCAGGCGGCGGGGGCTGATGGACTGTTCGCCGCGGGCGTGACCTCGGCTTACGAAATCGAAGCGATCTGCAAAGGCACGCCACTGCCAGTCAACGTCCTCGGTTTCGCCTGCCTGCCCTCGCCTGCTGAGTTGCAAGCGTTGGGCGTACGCCGCTTGAGCGCCGGCTCCGGAATCGCCGAATTCCTCTATGGCGCGATGGGCGGGCTGGTGAAAAGCTTTCTCGCCAGCGGCAAACTCGACACCCACGACCTCAAGGCCTTCACCTACGGCGAAGTCAACGGCTTGCTGAAATAGCATGCCCGACGCCTATCAAGCGGCCAGCGAATACCTTGCCGCGCTCGACCCCGACTGGCAGCGACACATTGCGGCGGTAGGCCCTTGCCTGCATCAGCCGCATCCGGCACGCGATCCCTACGAGTCGCTGGTGCGGGCGATTGCCTATCAGCAACTGCATGCCAAGGCCGGTGACGCGATTGTCGGGCGGTTGGTGGGGCTGTTTCCTGCGCAATCATTTCCGCGGCCGGAACAAATCCTCGCGACCGACTTTGAACGAATGCGCAGTTGCGGGTTTTCGGCGGGCAAGATTGCGACCATTCAAGGGATCGCCCAGGCAACGCTCGACGGTGTGGTGCCGGATTACGCCACGGCGTTGGCGATGGACGATGAAGCGTTGATCGAACGCCTGATCAGCCTGCGCGGGGTTGGCCGCTGGACGGTGGAGATGCTGCTGATTTACAGCCTTGAGCGCATGGATATTCTGCCGGCCGATGACTTTGGTGTGCGCGAGGGTTATCGGCGGTTGAAGGGGCTGGAGGTGCAGCCGACGCGCAAGCAGATGATCGAGATCGGGTTGAAGTGGAGCCCGTTCAGAACCGTCGCCGCCTGGTATCTGTGGCGCGTTGCCAAGGTGTAGACCGCGTTATCGTTCATCGCTGGCAAGCCAGCTCCCACAGGTTTTTGGCTACCCCGAACATGTAGGAGCTGCCGCAGGCTGCGATCTTTTGATTTTGAGAACAAGATCAAAAGATCGCAGCCTGCGGCAGCTCCTACAGGGGAAATGTGGGGTTAGAGACCCGACTTCAACCGGCTGAACGCCCGGATCAACGCACGATTGAAGGCTTTGCCGTTGTCGTTTTTGCTATACAGCGTGGCCCTGACGTCGGCCGAGGGGTAGGTCCCCGGATCATTACGAATGGCCGCATCGACCAGATCATCCGCCGCCGTGATCGCATTGGCGTAGTGAATGGTGTCGGTGATGGGCGCCATGACTTCCGGCGTCATCAGGTAATCCATCAGCGCCAGCCCGGCCTGCGGGTGCGGGGCGTCCTTGGGAATGACCATCGCGTCAAACCAGATCAAAGTGCCCTCTTTCGGAATCCGGTAACTGAGCTTGAACGGCTTGTTCGCCGCCTCCGCCTGCCCCGCCGCAATCGCCACGTTGCCGTTCCACGACATCGCCACGCAGGTGTTGCCGTTGGCCAGATCGCTGATGTTCAGGTCATTGTCGAAGTAGCGTATGTACGGACGGATTTTCGCCAGTTGCTGCTCGGCGAGTTTCAGGTCGTCGAGGTTTTGCCGGTTGATGTCCAGGCCCATGTACTTCATCACCGCCGCGAACACCTCATTCGGATCATTGAGCAGGCTCACCCCGCAGTCAGCAAATTTCGAGACCACCGCCGGATCGAACAGCATCGCCCAGCTGTCCTTTGGCGCATCGGGCAAACGCTTTTTGACAGCCTCCTCCTGATAGCCCACTCCCGTGGTGCCCCACGCGTAGATCCCGGCGTAACGATTGCCCGGATCGAACACCGCCATGTGCTGACGAAACTCCTCACCGACGCCGGCAAAGTGCGGCACCCGCGCCTTGTCCAGCGGCTGGATCGCACCGCTTTCGATGGCTCGCGACAGGTGCTGGCCTGCGGTCAGCACCAGATCGTAGCCACTGCGCCCGGTGAGCAGCTTGGTCTCGACGGTTTCCAGCGAATCGAAATGATCGGCAACCACATGAATACCGGTTTTCGCCTCGAAATTCTTCAAGGTGTCCGGGGCCAGGTACTCGCCCCAGATGTACAGATTAACCACCGGTTTGGCGGTGTCGGCAGCCTGCACACACAAGGGTGCAAGCACCAGCAATAAGGCTTGAGTCAGTTTGTGCAGGCGCATGGTCACGCTCCCTTCTTGTGGACAGGCGTGCCGGCGTATTGCGGCATGGTGATGCACGCGACGTTACCGCCGCCGAGAAGGATTTCCCGGGAGTTTTCGATGCCGACGATCTTGTGCTGCGGGAACAGTTCGGCCAGCGTCGCCATCGCGACTTTATCGTTGCGATCACCGAACAGCGGCACCACGATCGAGCTGTTGCCGGCGTAATAGTTGATGTACGACGCGCAGATTTTCGTTCCGGCCTGGCGCGTGTGGGTGCTGTCCTGCTGGTCGAGGCCTTCGGCTTCCTCGGCGGTCCATTCGAGCACGTCCGGTTGCGGCAATTTGTGCACGGTCAACTCGCGGCCACGGCTGTCGCGGGTGCTGCGCAAGATGTCGTAGGCCTCTTGATAGATTTCCCACTGCGGATCGTCGCGGTTGTCGGTCCATTGCAGCACCACTTCGCCGGGACGGACGAAACAGGCGAGGTCATCGACATGGCCATCGGTTTCGTCGAATTTGCAGCCGCGCGGCAGCCAGATGACTTGTTCGGCGCCGAGGTAATCGGTGAGTCGGCGGGTGACTTCGTCCTTGCCCAAGTGCTGGTTGCGGTTGCGGTTGAGCAGGCATTGTTCGGTGGTGAGGATGCTGCCCTGACCGTCGCTCTGAATGCCGCCAAGCTCGGCAATCAACGGTGCACGGTAGCGGTCAAAGCGTTCGATTTCGAGGATCTTGCTGGCAATCTGGTCGTCCTTGTCCCACGGGTAGTAGAGACCGCCGTCAAGACCGCCATAGGCGTTGAACTCGAAATCGACGCCGCGCACTTCGCCACTCTGGTCGTTGACCACAAAGCACGGGCCGCTGTCGCGGAACCAGGTGTCGTTGCAGGTCATTTCCACGACACGCACTTGCGGTGGCAACTGTCGGCGAGCGGTGGCAAATTGCGCGGCCGAGGCGCAGACGGTGACCGGTTCGCTGTGGGAAATCGCGGTGACGATCTGCACCCAGACTTTCTGCGCCGGCTTGGCGCCGTTGCGCCAGACGTCGGTACGCTCCGGCCAGCCGAGCCAGCAGCCGGACTTGGTTTCGAATTCGCCGGGCAGACGGAAGCCGTCGTATTTAGGGGTGGAGTCGAGCAAACGTGCCATGGTCAAACCTCGTCTTCGCGATGGGAATGACCACAAGGTAAGGTCGCGGCTCGCCTGCTCGCCAACGATGATTATTGCGGAATAGTTGAATTCAACTCATCAATCCGCCAGCTGATCGTTGAACCATTCAAGCATCTGTGCGACGGCCGGGCGCTCGATCCGCACGCGCTCACACACCAGCGCGTATTGGCCGAGCGCGGTCATGCTCCAGGGGAACGGCCGCACCAACCGACCGCTCTGCAAGTCCTCCTGCGCGGTGAGGTTGTCGCCCATCGCCACGCCCTGCCCTTGCGCCGCGGCTTCCAGCGCCAGACCGGCATGGGCGAAATACAACTGACGCTGCGGGCGCTGGTCGCCAGCGTGGCTTGTCAGCCAGGCGGTCCAGGTCTTGCCGTCCTGGTCGTCGTGCAGCAGGCAGTGACGGGCCAGATCCTTCGGAGTTTTCAACGTGCCCTGGTTGAACAGGCCGGGGCTGCACACCGGGAAGAACTGCAGCGCCGGCAAGGGCCGGACGAAATAAGCGCTGCTGTCGGCCGGGCCGGTGCCGTAGGTGATCGCCAGGTCGATGTCTTCGCCGGGGGCGCTGGCGTCGATCGGTTGTTCGTAGAGGTGCAAGGTGATGTGCGGGTAGCGCGCGTAGAAATCGGTGAGGCGACTCATCAGCCACTTTTGTGCGAGTTCGGCGGTGACGGCGAGTCTGAGGACTGCCAGCGAGGATGGATCGCGCAGTTCATCGCAAGCCTCGCCAATCAGTTCGAAGGCTTGCTGCAGGCTTTGCATCAAGCGCCCGGCGGCGATGGTCGGGCGAATCTGCCGGCCTTCGCGGATGAACAGCGAGACGCCGAGTTGTTCTTCGAGCTGGCGGATCTGGTGGCTGACGGCACTGTCGGTGACGCACAGTTCAGCGGCGGCCCGGCCGAAGTGCGCGTGACGGGCAGCGCATTCGAAAGTGCGCAGTGCGGCCAGTGAGGGAAGTCGTCGCATGGGGGATGATCCGTTTTTTTGGCCATGCTGACGGCGCCGAGAGCGTGCGTCCAGCATGGTCGTCTGTATCGCACTGTATATCCCCCGGCCGCAGACACACCAATCACACAAACCCCTGCCCCGGCGACACATCGCCGATACACCGCAAAGCTCAAATAGCCCGGTCGATTCACTTCCCCCATCGTCCGGAGACTCATCATGACCAGCAACCTTTCGACCGCCACCCAAGCCGTGCACCTGAACCTCGACCGCGCCGGCACTTGGCTCGCACCGCTGACCTTGCGTCTGTTTATCGCCTGGGAGTTTTTCGAGTCAGGGCTGGAAAAGTTCACCGGCCAGAACTGGTTCGAGGACATTCAGAGCCGGTTCCCGTTTCCCTTCGATCACCTGCCGGCAACGTTGAACTGGGAACTGTCGATGTGGGCCGAATTGATCGGCGCACTGGCGATTCTGGTTGGCCTCGGCACGCGGATCTCGGCAGTGTCGCTGATCGTGGTGACCGTGGTCGCCACCGCTGCCGTGCACTGGCCTGCCGACTGGTCGTCGCTGAGCGAACTGGCCCAGGGTTACGCCATCACCAACAAGGGCTTCGGCAACTTCAAGCTGCCGGCGATTTACCTGGCCGCCTTACTGCCGCTGGTGTTCGCCGGGGCGGGCAAATTGAGCGTTGATGCGTGGCTGGCGCGACGGTTCTGGAACCGCCGCGCCCGCTGAGGCTCAATGGGCCCGGTCGAGGCCCGCGAGCAATGCGCTGTCGCGGCTGTAGATGTCCGGCGCGTAACGCACGTGGCCATCGTTGCCGACTTGCGCCGTCCAGTAGGTCATCAGGATCGGCACGGGTGCCGAGAGACGGAACTCATGCGTGGTACCTGTCGCCAACAACGTTTCCGTGCGGGCCTTTTCCGCCGGGCTCAGCAGCAGATCACGCAGTTGCATCGGGTGCTCGACGCGCACACAACCTGAACTGAACGCTCGCGGGCCCTTGTCGAACAGTGCCTTGCTCGGCGTGTCATGCAGGTACACCGAGAACGGATTGGGGAAGCGTATGACCATTTGCCCCAGGGGGTTGCGCGGCCCGGCATCCTGACGCAGAAGGATGTTGCCCGGGTTGTCCCAGTCGATGTCAGCCGCCGCCAGAGGCTGGCCGTTGGCGTCGAGCACTTGCAGGTTCTGTCGGCTGAGGAAGGTTTGATCCTTGCGGATCGCCGGCAGTTTGTCTTCTTTCCAGATGGTCGGCGGCACCGTCCATGTCGGGTTCAGGGTCAGGCGCGTCACGCGGGATTTGAGCAACGGCGTCTGGCGTTCGGCGCGGCCGACCTGGGTGCGGGTTTGCCATACCGGCTGGCCGCCCTGATACAGGGTCAATTCGGCAGCGGCGACGTTGACCAGCAAACCATTGGGCTCCATGTCCTGGGCCATCCAGCGGAAGCGCTCGAGGTTGACGCGCAACTGTTCGCGGCGGGTCAGCGGGCTGATGTTCAGTTCGGCAATCGTCCCCGGCCCGACCACACCGTCAGCCTGCAACGAATGATTGGCCTGGAAACTCTTCACCGCCTCCACCAGCACGCCATCGTAGGCATTGCCGGGCGTACCGACGGCATGGGTCAGATAGCCTTCGCTGTACAAACGCTGGGCCAGTTCCGGCACGCGTTTGTCTTCCATTTCGGGACGCAGCAACGGGCCGTTGCCGACCGACTGCCATTGCGGCAAAGCCTTTAGCCTTTGCGCAGCGTAGAGATGACGCAGGTTTTGATATTGGGCCAGACGCGGACGCGCGAGGTCGAACGCCGCAGGAATGTCCTGCATGCCCGGCACGGCGATCGCCAACAATTCCGCCTGACGGTCACGCGGGGTGTCGTCGGCATGCCACAGCGGCTCGAAATGCGACTGCAGCAAGCGGCCGTAATGCAGATCCTGCAGGGCTTGCAGGTAGTAGTGGCTGATGTCGATGTCGGCGCATAACTCGCCGTCCTGCGGAGGCACCGCCGCCACCGCATAGCGCTTGGGATTTAGGCCATCGTCGGCCAACAGTTGCAATTGCCCCTGCAAAGCCTGCAATCGCCCGGACTCGCGCGCCCACACCGGCATCCAGTCCTGCTGCTCATAGAACGCCTGCAACTGCACCAGCGCCGGGCCGTTGAGGTGCGCGGCAACGGCCGGACACGCCTGTGGCAGACTGAGCAACACGGCTTGCAACGGACTCTGTGGCTCAACCGGTAATTCGGCCGGTGGCGTCGGCAGTGTTTGCAGCGGCGGCAGCGACTCCTCGGCACAAGCGACAAACGGCGCTGCGAGCAAACAAATGCTCAAGTAGCATGCGTACTTTTTGAACAACTGCTTTACTCCAGTCCATGGCCGTCTTGATGACGGTCAACCTTACATCAGGTGCGCTGAACAGTCAGGCTCGATCTTCGGGCTTGGCGGGGTCGACTGGGAGTCAGGAGCCAAAGTGCCAAATGAGTAGCCAGTGAGGACACTTTATAAATGTTGACGTTTTTGCGCCGACTTCTGCTGACCACCGCGACCCTTGTCGCTGTGACCAGTCCAGCTTTTGCCGCCGGCAAGCCATCGCCGGTTCTCTTCACCAGCCTCGCGCACGCCGCGCCAGAACTCAATCCCCAGGCGCTGAAAGGTGCATTGAGCGCCATGCAATGCGCGGTCAACAACGGTGCGAAACCGTCCCGCCACCTGGCAATCATCGATTATTCGCAACCGTCCACCGCTCGCCGTTTGTGGATTTTTGACCTGACCCGAAAAAAACTGGTACTGCGTGACCTCGTTGCGCACGGCTCCAACTCCGGGGAAAACTTTGCTACGCAGTTTTCCAATCGTGAAGGCAGTTACCAGTCGAGTCTTGGACTGTTCCGCACGCAGGAAAGTTACAGTGGCACCCACGGTTATTCATTGCGCATGGATGGGCTGGAGCCTGGTTTCAACGACATGGCCCGTGATCGCGCCATCGTCATCCACGCCGCCAGCTACGTGAACCCGTTGTGGAGCAAAAAACAGGGGCGCATCGGCCGCAGCCAGGGTTGCCCGGCAGTGCGACCGCAGATTGCCAAGCAGGTGATCGACAAGCTCAAGGATGGTCAATACATGTTCTCGTGGTACCCGGATCAGCACTGGCTGAAATCCTCACCCTACCTCAACTGTCAGCCGCAACAGGTGGCGAGCATCCTCAACACCCACGCCAGCTAAAAATATCAACTGCACCGAAAATCATTGTGGGAGCTGGCTTGCCAGCGATGAGGCCAGATCAGACACTGCTGCATTGCCAGACCCACCGCTTTCGCTGGCAAGCCAGCTCCCACAGAGTTGCGTTCAGCTCTGAATCTTCGTCCACCGTTTCATTACAGTTTTGTCATTCAGTTGTCGGTTTGCCGTGCGGATCGCTCGGTAGCCTGAAGTTGTTCCGGCGCACTGCCGACCTACTTCAACCACTGAGTGACTCATCATGAAAACCCTGATCCTCGCCTTCTCCGCCCTCCTCGCCAGCGGTTCGCTGTTCGCCGCTTCGATGCCCGACACCGCAGTCATCCATGACAAAAACGGCTTCTACGTCAATCTGGATGTCGACAAAGTGTTGTCCAGCACCGATATTTCCCAGGCGTGCGGTGTGGTCCCGGCGAAACTCAACTACCTCGACCATCAGGGCCGTGAACATGTGCTGGACTATCAGGTACAGGGCAGCGGTTGCATCAATGACCATTGAGAATGATCGCCGATGAATATTCTGGTTATCGAAGACGAACCCAAGGCAGGCAATTACTTGCTCAACGGCCTGCAGGAACTGGGCTACAGCGTGAGTCTGGCCCGCGACGGCGCCGATGGTCTGCACCTGGCGCTGGAGCACAGCTTCGACGTGATCGTGCTGGATGTGATGATGCCGAAAATGGATGGCTGGGAAGTCCTGCGCCGGCTGCGCAAGGAGGCCGACACGCCGGTGCTGTTCCTGACCGCGCGCGATGACATCGCCGACCGCGTCAAAGGCCTCGAACTGGGTGCCGACGACTATCTGATCAAGCCGTTCTCATTCGCCGAACTGGTGGCGCGCCTGCGCACCCTGACCCGACGCGGGCCGATCCACGAAGACGAACAACTGCAAGTCGCTGACCTGCAGATCGACGTGCTCAAGCGCCGCGTAACCCGCGCCGGTGTGCGGATCACCCTGACCAACAAGGAGTTCGCCTTGCTGCAACTGTTCGCCAGCCACACCGGGCAAGTGCTGTCGCGCTCGCTGATCGCCTCACGGGTGTGGGACATGAATTTCGACAGCGACACCAACGTCGTCGATGTCGCCGTACGCCGCTTGCGGGCGAAAGTCGATGATCCGTTCCAGCTCAAGCTGATTCACAGCGTGCGCGGCATCGGCTACCGCTTCGATACGCAATCATGAAAATCGCCGGCAGTTATTCGCTGACATTGCGCCTGGCGCTGGTCTTCGCCGTGCTCGCCTTCGTTTCGCTGGCTGGCCTTGGCGTGGCGCTTTACCAAGAACTGGAAGAACAACTGACCCGTCGTGACGACATTCAACTGGTCAGCCGCATCGATCAGTTGCGCACCATCCTCAATGACAGCAACACGCTGGAGTTGATCAAGAACAAACCGGCGCTGTTTCAGAACATGCTCGGTACCCGCGAAGCGCTGCTGACGATTGGCGCGCCGGGCCATCCGCCGCTGCTGGTGGTCAACCCCGGCAATCTGGCGCTGCCGAGCGTGCCCGCCGTGCCGGTCGACCATGTGATGGCCCTCAACGACGTGCAGCATCTGCCAAGCATCAACGGCGTGCCGTTTTCGGCCGTGGCGGCGAGCATCGACTCCGGCGATCTGGGCAACCTGCAAGTGCTCATCGGCAAGCTGATGAGCGAACGCACGGCGATGCTCGCCAACTATCGGCTCAGCGTGTACGGCCTCGCATCACTGGCTGCGATTGTCCTTGCGCTGGTCGGTTGCTTGCTGGTCTATCGCGGTTTGCTACCGTTGCGCCGGTTGGCAAAACACGCCCATGGGATCGGCGTCGGCAACCTCAATGAACGCTTGGCCAGTGCAGGCGCACCGCGAGAGTTGCGGCCGATGATCGAAGCGTTCAACGCCATGCTCGATCGCCTTGCCAGGGGTTTTGCGCAGTTGAGTCAGGTCTCCACCGACATGGCTCACGAATTGCGCACGCCGATCAACAACCTGCTCGGCGAAACCCAGGTCGCCCTGCAACAGCCGCGCAGCATCGACGCCTATCAACAGCTGCTCGCCTCCAATGTCGAAGAGCTGGAGCGGCTGACGCGGATGCTCGACAACATGCTGTTTCTGGCGCGCACCGACCCGGCCAGTGCCTTGAGCCAACGGCAGGAACTGGATGCCGCCGATGAGATGCAACGGATCGCCGACTATTTCGAAGGCCTGGCAGCAGACGTCGGCATCTGCATCGAGGCCCGTGGTCGCGGCGTGATCTGGGCCGAACCGATGCTGCTGCGCCGGGCACTGGCCAACCTGTGTGCCAACGCGATCAAGTACGGTGCGGCGGACTCGACGGTGCAGGTTGAAGCGATTGCCGAAGCGGACGGCAGTTATCTGCGAGTGCGTAATCTGGGCACGACGATCCCGGCGGAACACTTGTCGCGATTGTTCGAGCGTTTTTACCGGGTCGATCAGTCCCGCGAACGCTCGGCACAATCCAACGGACTGGGACTGTCGATTGTCGCGACCATCATGCAACTGCATCACGGTCGCTACCGCGTCAGCAGCAACAACGGCCAAACCTGCTTCGAATTGTTCTTCCCCGCCCGGAACGGACATCCGAAGCAATACCCTGTAGGAGCTGTCGAGTGAAACGAGGCTGCGACCTTTGATTCTGGCTTTAAAAACAGAATCAAAAGATCGCAGCGTGCCGCAGCGCCTACAGAGAATGGCTCAGTCAATTGAGGTTTTGGCTGGGCGGACGCTATCGCGAGCAGGCTCACTCCTACATTTAATCGGTGTTCGGCTGATGATCAGTGCCATGCCCATCAGCCCGGTGGCGACGCCAAAAGTGCTGTGCAAGCCGCTGGCGATCATGGCCGCAGGCGCCTCGGTCGGGTTGCTGGTGGCCAGGGCAAACACCGCCCCCATCGCCGCGGCGCCGGTGATCAAACCCAGATTGCGCGCCAGCCCAAGTAACGCAGACGCCACACCACGCTGATCCTGATCGACACCGGCCATCAACCCGGTATTGTTGGCCGCCTGAAACAACGCGTAACTGGCTGCGATCACCGTCATTGGCAGCACATAGGCAGGCAGCCCGAGACTCATCGGCAACAGTGCCAACAAGCTGCAACCGCAGACCATCCCGAACAACGCGCCCGGCACCATCCGTCGTGCGCCGAAGCGATCTACCAGACGTCCGGCCGGGACACCGCCAAGCGCGGCCAACAACGGCCCGACCGACAACACCAGGCCGACCATCGCACCGCTGAGGCCCAAGCCACGGCTCAGGTAAAACGGCCCGACCACCAGCGTGGTCATCATCACTGACGTCACCAGCAACGTCAGCAGCAGACTGCTGCTCAGTCGCCGATCGGCGAACAGTGACAAGCGTATCAGCGGCGCCCTGGCTTTCGTTTCGACCAACACGAACACTCCCGCACCGCACAGGCTGACCATCAGCAAGATCAGTGTCAGACCTTGCAGCGTCATCGCCAACGCATAAGCCGCCAGCGTCAACACCAGCACCGCGGTGCCCCAATAATCAAATGCAACCCGCATGCTGGCGGTTCGATCGGCCGGTAGATAGCGATACACCAACCCTGCATTGAGTAAGCCCAACGGCACGTTGAGCAGAAATATCGACTGCCAGCCAACATGCGTCATCAACAGTCCGCCCAGCGAAGGCCCGAGGGAGGTGCCCGTCGCCGACATCGTTGCCAGCAGCCCCATCGCACTGCCCGCCCGCGTTTTCGGCACCGCATCTGCCACCAGCGCCAGCGTCAAGGCGAACATGATCGCCGCGCCGAGTCCTTGCACCGCGCGCGCGCCAATCAGCCAGCCAAGTCCGGGAGCCAGCGCGCAGCACAACGAGGCCGCGGTAAAAATGCCGATCCCGATCAACAGCAAGCGCCGCCGACCGAAACCATCGCCCAGACGCCCGACGCTGACAATCAACGTGGTGATCGCCAGCAGGTAAGCCAGAACGATCCATTGCACCTGCTGAAACGTCGCATCAAACGCGGCTGCCAGCGTCGGCAGCCCGGCGTTGGCAATGCTGGTGTCCAGCGACGGCATCAGCATCGACAGTGCCAGACTGGTCAGCGCCCAGCGGGCTGAAGTGCTCAAGGGTTCTCGGGGCATGGGGCCGCTCACAGTACAAAGGTCAGGCACGCTAGCCTGAGCCTCGACAATACAAGGCGCAAGACGCATGCTTTGCACTCGACACCTGCACGGAACGCCATGTCATGTCTGCACCGGATCTGAACCTGCTGATCACCCTCGACGTGTTGCTACGCGAAGGCAGCGTCGCCCGCGCCGCCAAATGCCTGCGGCTGAGCCCTTCGGCCATGAGCCGCGCCCTCGCCCGCTTGCGCGAGACCACTGGCGATCCACTGCTGGTGCGGGCGGGTCGCTGCCTGGTGCCGACGCCCCGCGCGTTGGCACTGCGTGAACGCCTCAGTCAACTGGTGCAGGAAGCCGAAGCGGTTTTGCGACCTGCCGAGATACTCGATCCCGGCCAGTTGCGCCGCACGTTCACCTTGCGCAACACCGACGGTTTTGTCGAAACCTTTGCCGCCGCCCTGCTCGCCCGCATCGCTGAGGAGGCGCCCGGCGTGCGCCTGCGTTTCGTGCAGAAAGCCGACAAGGACAGCACACCGTTGCGCGAAGGCCGAGTGGATCTGGAGACCGGCGTGGTCGACGACAGCACCGATCCGACGCTGCACAGCCGAATGCTGTTTCAGGATCAGTGGATCGGTGTCGTGCGCGAGGGGCATCCATTGAGTTCGGGCAAGGTCAGCGCCAAACGCTTTGCTTCAGGCCAGCACATCCTGATCTCTCGGCGTGGTCGCAGCAGCGGTCCGGTCGACGAAGCGTTGCTCGCGTCGGGGCTGACGCGGGACATCGTCACCTCATTTGGCGGATTTTCGGCGGCGCTGACGCTGGTCCGCGAATCAGACCTGATCGCCACCGTCCCGGAGCGCCACACGCGTAAATTGCGCACCGGGCTGCACAGTTTCGCGCTGCCATTCGAGATGCCGCCGATCAGCGTCTCCATGCTCTGGCACCCGCGCATGGATGCCGACCCGGCGCACCGCTGGTTGCGCGATTGTCTGCGTCAGGTCTGCGCCTAACGCGCATCGCCACCCGCAGGTTTATAGAAGAGGAATTTTTTCGTCTCAGCGGTTTTGGTGTATTCCCTGGCCCAGCTCGGATGCACGTTGCGGTCATGGAAATACAGCGCGCCGTGGGTGTGATCCGGTAACTGACGATTCAGCGCCTTGCCGGCGATTTCCTTGGCCAAGGCATATTCGGCGTCTTCCTTGACCTGATCCGGCTTGCCATCGCACCACCACGAGAACTGGCAGCTTTTGGTTTCCGAACCCTGCTTGACCACCTCGCAGACCGTGCCGGGAAACCCGTCGTGGCCGAGGCGGTTCATCACCACATTGGCCACCGCTTCCATTTCCGGAGTGTCCTTGCCCTTGGCTTCCCAATAGATACTGCGTGCCAGGCACGTGAGCGGATCATCCAGCGGCGCGGCGCCGGCCGGGTCCACCGCTTGCGCTTCGGTCGGCGTGATCGCTTCGGATTTTGGCGCCGGAGCCGCGCTGACTTTGTCGGCGGCTTTTTCTTCCAGCACCTGGGCTTTCTCTTCGGCCTTGGCCTTGATCGGGGCTTGGTCGGTGGCCAGTGCAGCACCCGCCAAGAGGGTTAATACGAGACAACCAGCCAACCATTTAAAACCCATGTCAGTTCTTCCGGCAGGGCCCGAATCGGGCAACGTGTTACGTGGGGGAGACGCCCGGTTTGCGGGCTCTTCGCAGAGTGTAGACGGCAAATTCCGGCGCATCGTTCCGCAGAAAAAAGCGCCGAATGAAGAAAAAGACATTGCACCCACCGGGGGCGTTTCGCGCATCATGGGCGCATTCAGCCCAAGGGAGATTTCCATGCGCTTCATGCCATCCATTTTGCGCGTTGCCGCGCTGTCCGCAGGCCTGGCTTGCGCCGCCTCGGCCATGGCCACCGATGAATCGCAACTGGTCGAGTCGATCAACAGCTACCGCAGCCAACCGCAGCGTTGCGGCACGCAGGCCTCCAGCGAATTGCCGCCGCTGTCCGCCGATCCACGGTTGATCCTGCCCGCCAGTGGCGCCGTCGACCTGCAACAAGCGATGGCGCGCGCCAGCTATCCGATGGTCAACGTGCAGGCGATCACGCTCAACGGCCCGCGCGATGCGGCGTCGGCGATGACGGCCATTCAGGAGAGTTTCTGTCAGGTGGTGCTGGATCCGCAGTTCGTCGATGTCGGCGTCAGCCGCGCTGATCGCGACTGGCGCATCGTGCTGGCGCGACCGCTGCTGTCGGCCAAACTCGGCGATGCGCAAGGCGAAGGTCAAAAACTGCTCGAACAGCTCAACGCCGCGCGCAGCCAGCCTCGGCAATGCGGTGATCAAGCGTTTGCAGCGGCAGCGCCCTTGGCCTGGAACGCCATGCTGGGCGGCGTAGCCCAGGATCACAGCCGCGACATGGCCAACAAAAACTACTTTGATCACAAGGATCGCGACGGCCGCACGCCGGGCGACCGCGCCGAGTTGGCCGGTTACAGCGGGCAACTGGTCGGCGAAAACATCGCTGCCGGCCAGGACACCGTTCGCAAGGTGGTCGACGGCTGGATCGCCAGCCCCGGCCATTGCGCCAATCTGATGAACCCGCAGTACAAGGAACTCGGCGCAGCCTATGCCACCGACCCGAAAAGCGATGCGGGGATCTACTGGACGGCGATGTTCGGCGCGCAATAAATCTCAAAGACACCACTGTCCCTGCTCAACACAAAACCCTGTAGGAGTGAGCCTGCTCGCGATGAGGCCGGTCCAGTCAGCATCTCCATTGACTGATCCACCGCTATCGCGAGCAGGCTCACTCCTACAATGTTCGGTGCAATACTCATCATCCTGTCCCAAAGGGGTTTAGTGGGTTCTCATCCCCGCCGCGTACATCACCATTTATCAGCACGTTGTCGAAAGCATCTAACACGCCTAAAAACTCTTTATTTACTGAGCCTTACGAATCAAACGCGGTAAATTTCGAGGAAAAACAGTTGATCATCAACGGCATCAATCATCCGGTCACTAACAGTGATTGGACTCGAGTAAAAGTCGCCCATAACCTGCGCTGACCCAAACCCTTCACAGTGGTTTCCACTCCTGCGAGGCTGTCATGTCAAAGCGCGTCATCAGCGATGGTTACGACCGCAGCGTCGACTGTCCGGACAGGTCGGTGACCGACCGCTGCGACTTCCGTTGCGTCTATTGCATGGCGGAAGACATGCAGTTTCTGCCGCGCCAGCAGGTGCTGACGCTGGAAGAGCTCTATCAACTGGCGCAGAGCTTCGTCGCCCTTGGCACGCGCAAGATCCGCCTGACCGGTGGCGAGCCGTTGATTCGCCCCGGCGTGGTCAAGCTCTGCAAGCAGATCGCCGCCCTGCCCGGCCTGCGTGAACTGTGCCTGACCACTAACGGCTCGCAGCTCGGCAAACTCGCCGCGCCGTTGTTCGACGCCGGGGTCAAGAGGCTGAACATCAGCCTCGACAGCCTCGACCCCGAGCGCTTCAAACAACTGACCCGCACCGGCGACCTGGCGCAAGCGATCAACGGCATCGATGCTGCACGCGAGGCCGGTTTTACCCGCACTAAACTCAACTGCGTGGTGATGCAGGGCCGCAACGATCACGAGATCAATGATCTGGTGCGTTTCGCCATCGACCGTCAGCTCGACATCTCCTTCATCGAGGAAATGCCGCTGGGCATCATCAGCGAGCACAGCCGCGCAGAATCGTTTTTCTCCAGCACCCAAGTGCGCGAGAAGATTGCCGAACGCTATACGCTGATCGACTCGGCGGAATCGACTCAGGGGCCGTCGCGTTACTGGCGGCTGGCCGAAGCTCCGCGGATTCGCCTGGGCTTTATCTCGCCGCACAGCCACAACTTTTGCGGCACCTGCAATCGGGTGCGGCTGACCGTCGAGGGGCGTTTGCTACTGTGTCTGGGTAACGAACATTCGGTGGACTTGAAAGCGGTACTTCGCGCCCATCCGGGACAGCCGCAACGGCTGGAGAAAGCCATCATTGAAGCGATGAAACTCAAGCCGTATCGGCACAATTTCGAGGTGAACGACGATGTCCAGGTCGTGCGCTTCATGAACATGACCGGCGGCTGATCCGCCCTCCATGCTTAACCGGGATCGCACAGCATGATCGTCAGACCCAAGGTCAATCAGTTCGCCATTCTCTTCACCCTCAAGGGTTCGATTGCCAAACGCATCGCCCTGCGCACGCTGATGGTCACGCTGCTGGCTTCGGCCATCGTGCTGATCGAAATCCTCCACCCGAGCAATTTCACCAAGGTCAATGCCACGCCGTTTACGCTGCTGGGCTTGTCGTTGTCGATCTTTATGAGCTTTCGCAACAACGCCTGCTACGACCGCTGGTACGAAGCGCGCAAAGCCTGGGGCGAAGTGATCGTGCACATTCGCTCGGTGATTCGCGAAACCCACGTCATTCGCGAGTCCGTTCAGCGCAAACCGTTATTGCTCAACCTGTGTGGATTCGCCCACGCGCTCAACGCACGCTTGCGCAGAGAAAGCGAAGCCGAGGCCAGCAGCGCCTGGGTCATGCCGATACCGGATGCGCAAACACCGGATTACAGCGCACGGATCCTGCAGCAGGTTGGCCAGCAATGTTCCGATTTGCATGAACGCGGCGATCTGAGCGAATGGCGCTACATGCTGTTGGCCAACCACCTGACCAGCCTCACCCAGGCACAAGCAGTGTGCGAGCGGATCAAGACCACGCCGCTGCCCTTCCCCTACACCCTGTTGCTGCACCGCACGATTTATCTGTTTTGCATCCTGCTGCCGTTCGCCATGGCCGAGCCGCTGGGCTGGTTGACGCCGCTGTTCACCGCCATTGTCAGCTACACATTTTTTGGCCTGGATGCGATTGCCGATGAGCTGGAAGATCCGTTTGGCCGCGATGAAAACGATTTGCCGACCGATGCACTGGTACGCACCATCGAGCGCGATATTCTCAGCGAACTGGGCGAAACAAAGCTTCCGCCGATGCTGCTGCCGGCGGATTACGTCCTGAGCTGAACACTTCCCCCAATCATCCGACTCCCTGTGGGATTTTTGTGGGTATCGCAAAAAGATCGCAGCCTTCGGCAGCTCCTACAGGTAAACGCATTCCTGTGTAGGAGCTGCCGAAGGCTGCGATCTTTTGATCTTTGCTTTAGAAGAGTTCGTTGAAGGGTATGAAGCGCAGCGGGTCGCCGACCTGGTGCGTGCTGTTCTCGGTGATTTCCACCAGGCCATCGGCCCAGGTCGCGCCGAGCAGTACGCCGGAACTCTGATTCGGGTAGAGCACCGCAACCCCCGCTTCCAGACGCGCCCGCAGGTATTCACGGCGGCTGGCCGATTTCGTCCAGGCAAACCCGGCCTTCACCGTGAAGCTCAGCGGCATCACGTCTTCGACACCTTGAATCCTCAACAGATACGGTCTGGCAAGCAAGCCAAAGGTCACGAGCGCGGCAGTCGGATTACCCGGCAGACCGATCACCGGCACTGCGCCGATATGGCCAACCGTCAGCGGCTTGCCGGGCTTGATCGCCAATTTCCACAACAGCGCTTTACCGTTGTCACGCAGTACCTGACCGAGGCAATCAGCATCGCCTGCGGACACCCCGCCCGTGGTCAGAATCAGGTCAGCGCTGACTTGCAACTGCTCAAGCTTGAGCCGGGTTTGCGCCGGGCGATCCGGCAAGATACCAGCGTCGATCACCTCGCAACCCAGTTCACGCAACCAGTGCGCGAGCAACACACGGTTACTGTTATAGATGCTGCCAGGACGCAGCGGCAGGCCCGGTTCGACCAGTTCGTCACCGGTCGACAACAACGCCACCCGAGGCCGACGCACAACGTGCAGTTGCGCCAACCCCTGCCCTGCCGCCACTGCCAGCTCGAACGGTCCGAGACGCTTGCCGACGCGCAGCAAAATGTCACCGGCACGGTTCTCCTGACCTTGCGCGCGGATGTTCTGGCCAATTTTCAGCGGCTGCAAAAACCGCACGCGACCGTCTTCCAGTACCTCGACGTTTTCCTGCATTTCCACGCAATTGGCACCGGGCGGCACAGGTGCTCCCGTAAAGATCCGTGCACAACTGCCCGGCAACAAGGCATCCGGCGCGAGCCCCGCGTAGACGCGTTGCGACACCGCCAAAGGCTGGCGATGCAGATCCGCAAGGTTCAGGGCGTATCCGTCCATGGCGCTGTTCGGCCACGGCGGCAGATCGAGTGTCGCTACCAGATCACTCGCCAGCACCCGCCCGCACGCGTCATCCAGCGCGAGGATTTCACTGTCCGCCAGACACTGCTCATTGGCCATGGCCAGTAATTGCTCCAGCGCATCCTCAACCGGCATCAACGCTGCCCAGCTCATCCGCGGGTGCCGCAGGCGTGTACCGATTTAAGGTGTGGGACGAAGTTGCACGGGCGGTGACGGTTGTCGAGTTGCTCGGCCAGAATACCTTCCCACGCCGTGCGGCAGGCGCCGGTCGAGCCCGGCAGGCAGCACACCAGCGTGCCGTTGGACAACCCGGCCAATGCACGGCTCTGTACGGTGGAAGTACCGATGTCGAGGATCGAGATCGCGCGGAATAACTCACCGAAACCATCAACCTGTTTGTCGAGCAGGCAGACCACCGCTTCGGGGGTGCTGTCGCGCCCGGTGAAGCCGGTGCCGCCGGTAATCAGCACGACCTGAACGCTTTCATCGGCAATCCAGTTCGCCACCTGAGCACGGATCTTGTACAGATCGTCCTTGAGCAAATTGCGCGCGCTCAGCGTGTGACCCGCCTCCAGCAGACGACTGACCAATAATTGGCCGGAGGTATCGCTGGCGTAATCGCGCGTATCACTGACCGTCAGCACAGCAATGTTCAGGGGGACAAACAGCGCATCCGATTTGACGCTCAAGGGGATTCTCCGGCAACAATCGATTCAATTGCCAACAAGCCTAAGTGCCTCTTCTTATGAGTGTCTAATCACTCTCGCCAACCACACTATCGAGCGCCTCTATCAGACGGGTTTGCCACACTGAAAGCCATCAAGGCAGGGACTGATAGACAGCCTTTAAACACATCCGATTGGACGCACAATCGCTGAAATGAGATCGTCGCACCCTGCGCTTTTTGTGCGCTGTGCGCCTCTGCGTCAATTCAATCAACCCCCCTTCGAGCAGGTGCCGTCTTGGACATCAAACAACTCAAGTTCCTGATCGCGCTGGACGAAACCCGCCACTTCGGCCAGGCCGCCGCACGCTGCCACATCACGCAGCCGACCCTGTCGATGCGTTTGCGCAATCTGGAAGATGAGCTGGATCTGGTGCTGGTCAACCGCGGTCAGCGCTTTGAAGGCTTCACGCAAGCAGGCGAACGCGTATTGGCCTGGGCCCGCACCTTGCTGGCAGCGCACGATGGCCTGTTCGCCGAAGCAGCGGCGTGTCGCGGGCAATTGGTCGGTAGCTTGCGTCTGGGGTTGGTGCCACTGAGCAGCTTCAACCCGGTCAATTACATTCAGGGTTTGTCGCGGTCGTATCCGGAGCTGAAATTCAGCCTGTCGTCACTCAGTTCCGATGAAATCATCGCCAGTCTCGGCAACAACCAACTGGACTTGGGCGTGTGCTATCTCGATCACGTCAACCCGAACTATTTCGAGTTTTTCGAGATTGGCGAAACCCGCGTCGGTTTGCTCTATGACAACCGTCACTTCCATTTCGAAGGCACGCAAATGAGCTGGGAAGACGCCGCCGAACTGCCGCTGGGCATGATCACCACCGGCATGCATTACCGCAAATCCATCGACTTGAGTTTTCGCAGCCGCGGGCTGAGTCCACAGCCGATCATGGAGAGCGATTCGACCTATCAGCTGTTGCAGGCGATTCACCAGGGCTTCTGCTGCTCGATCATGCCGCTGGACAGCGGCCTGGAGGAGCCGATCGAACATCTGTCATTCATGAATTTGCCGGACGCCAGCGTGCTTGCGCCATTGGGTCTGGTGATGCGCAAGACGGAACCGCGCTCGGCGATTGCCGAAAAGTGCTTCGCCGAAGCACGCAAGCTCTTCGGGATCGAAGCGCTGGCCGAATAGGCGGTGTTGAATGTCAGGCCGCCATCGCTGGCAAGCCAGCTCCCACAGGGCTGGGGTGAGGGGCAAGCCTGACACCACTCTTGAACAAAATCCTGATTAGATAGCGACTCCGCCAGAACCCGACTCAGGAACCGCACTTGAGCACAGCACCCAAAGATCTGCCCCGCCCCGAACCCGTCACCCTGCGCCAGGCCTGGCCCTTCTGGCTCAAGCTCGGCTGCATCGGCTTCGGCGGCCCGGCCGGGCAGATCGCGATCATGCACCAGGAACTGGTCGAGCGCCGACGCTGGATCTCCGAACGACGTTTTCTCCACGCCCTCAACTACTGCATGTTGCTGCCCGGCCCCGAGGCCCAGCAACTGGCGACGTACATCGGCTGGTTGCTGCATCGCACTTGGGGCGGTGTGATCGCGGGAACGCTGTTTGTGTTGCCTTCGCTGTTCATTCTGATTGCGCTGTCGTGGCTGTATATGGCCTTCGGTGACGTGCCGGCCGTGGCCGGGGTGTTTTACGGGATCAAACCGGCGGTCACCGCCATTGTGCTGCACGCTGCGCATCGCATCGGCTCGCGAGTCTTGAAAAATGCCTGGTTATGGGCGATTGCCGGGGCTTCGTTCGTGGCGATCTTTGCGTTCAATGTGCCGTTCCCGATAATCGTGCTCGGCGCGGCGTTGATCGGTTATCTCGGTGGGCGAATGGCCCCGCAGCGTTTCGATAAGGGTGCGCAGCGCAACAGTGAAAAATCTTTCGGTCCGGCGCTGATCGATGACGATACGCCGACACCCGAACACGCTCGATTCAGCCTGCCAAAGCTGTGGCGACTGCTGTTGATCGGCGCAGCACTGTGGTGTTTGCCCATGGCGTTGCTGACAGCCCTGTTCGGCTGGGATGGCACCTTCACGCAAATGGCCTGGTTCTTTACCAAAGCCGCGTTGCTGACCTTTGGCGGCGCTTACGCGGTGCTACCGTATGTCTATCAGGGCGCGGTCGGGCATTACGGCTGGCTGACGCCGACGCAGATGATCGATGGCCTGGCGCTGGGCGAAACCACGCCGGGACCGCTGATCATGGTGGTGGCGTTTGTCGGTTTCGTTGGCGCCTACGTGCAACCGATATTCGCTCCGGAACAGGCCTTTGCCGCTGGTGCACTGGCGGCGACGCTGGTGACGTGGTTTACCTTCCTGCCCTCGTTTCTGTTGATCCTTGCCGGCGGGCCGTTGGTGGAATCGACGCACAACGCATTGAAGTTCACCGCGCCATTGACCGCAATCACGGCAGCAGTGGTCGGGGTGATTCTCAACCTGGCGTGTTTCTTCGCCTATCACGTGTTCTGGCCGAACGGGTTGTCCGGGGCAGCGGATATTTTCTCGATCGTATTGGCGGTGGCAGCAGCCTTGGCCCTGTTCGTTTTCAAACGCGGCGTGATTGCCGTGTTGATCGTTTGCGCCCTCGGCGGGCTGGGCTTTCACTTGATGCGCTGAAACCCGGCCACCGAAACTTCCGTTTACACGCCCGCGGATTCCCCCTTACTATCCGGGGCACACCGGTCGGCGAGCCTGCCCCGCCACCGACGTTTTCCGCCAACGGAAACACGCGTTATGAGCACGTCACCACAACAATTAAAATCGTTGAACGTCTCCGCTGTGTGCGCCCTCTGCTACGGGGGCCGCGCATGAATCGTATCGTCAATCTCCCCATGGCCCTGCGCCGTTCCAAGCTGCGTCACTCCGCACGCCCGCCGGATATCGCCTGCTGATTTCTTTCAGTCAGCAAACAAGCAATGTGGCGAGGGAGCTTGCTCCCGCCGGGGCACCAAGCGGCCCTGAGAGATCGGACTGCTGTGCAGTCGCGCGCGAGCGAACTCCCTCGCCACAGGTTCGTTGTCACTTCTGACTGATCACTTTTGATATCCCTGCCAGGACACCCTAAACGTGTCCGGCCCGAATCTGCGCGCCTGTGCGGCGCCCCCATGAGTGTTTGCCATGAAATTCGCAGCCATTGAAGACGCACGCCTGTTCCTCGAACAAAACCCCGATATCGACATGATCGAACTGTTCATTCTCGACGCCAACGGCGTGCCACGCGGCAAGCTGTTGCACCGCGAAGAACTGCTCGCCGTGTACCAAAGCGGGCGCCCGCTGCCGAGCACCATCCTCGGCCTGACCGTACAAGGCGAAGACGTCGAAAACTCCGGCCTGGTCTGGGACGTCGGTGACATCGACTGCCGCGCCTATCCGCTGGAAGGCAGTCTGGTGCGTTTGCCATGGCGGCAGATTCCAACCGCTGCGGTGCAGGTCAGCATGCACCCGACCGAGGGCATGCCGGCCAGTATTGCCGACCCGCGCCACCTGCTGATCAAGGTCATCGATAGCCTGAAAGCCGAGGGCTACTACCCGATCATGGCGTGCGAACTGGAGTTCTATCTGCTCGACGCCAAACGCGATCACAACGGTCGCCCGCAACCGGCGCTGGACGCTGACGGCGGTCGACCGCGACACACGCAAGTCTATGGTTTGCGCGAGCTGGAACAGATAGAACCGTTCCTCGCCGACCTCTACAGCGCCTGCAAGCTGCACGGTATTCCGGCGCGCACGGCGATCTCGGAATACGCACCGGGCCAGGTGGAAATCACCCTCGAGCACGGCGATGCGCTGGAGGCAATGGATCAGGCCGTGCGCTACAAGCGTCTGGTCAAAGCCGTGGCACACAAACACGGCATGCAGGCGACATTCATGGCCAAGCCGTTCGATGATCTCGCCGGCACCGGCATGCACATGCATGTCAGCCTCGCCGACAGCGAGGGTCGCAATCTGTTTGCCTCCGAGGATCCCGCCGGCACCCCGCTGCTGCGCACGGCGATTGGCGGCATGCTCGCCTCGCTGCTCGATACGCTGTTGCTGTTCTGCCCGAACGCCAACTCCTACCGCCGGTTCCAGGCCAACAGCTACGCACCGCTGGCGCCGACCTGGGGCGTCGACAACCGCACCGTCAGCCTGCGCGTACCGGGTGGTCTGGCCAACACACGGCACATCGAACACCGTATTTGCGGCGCCGACGCCAACCCTTATCTAGCGGCGGCAGCGATTCTGGCCGGGATCCATCGCGGCATTCGCGAACATCTTGATCCGGGCGCGCCGGTCGAGGGCAATGGTTACGCGCAAGCCAAGCAATTGTTGCCGACCGACTGGCTGACGTCGTTGCAAGCGCTGGAAAATTCCGCGTGGGCACGTGATGCGTTGGGCCAGGAATTTCTCGGGGTATATCTGGCGGTGAAACGCGCCGAGTACCGGCAGTTCATGGCCGAGGTGGGTGAGCAGGATTGGCGTTGGTACCTGACCGAAGCCTGAAGCACAACCACCGCTTTTGTAGGAGTGAGCCTGCTCGCGATGAGGCCATGTCAGTCAACATTTTGGTTGATTGACACACCGCTATCGCGAGCAGGCTCACTCCTACAAAGGACCGCGTACCGATTCGAAATTTGTGTGGACACTGACATGACCGAACGCTGCAATTCCTACTACACCGCCACCCTCAACCAGGACACCGACTACCCGACCCTGCAAGGTCGGCACTCGGTTGACGTGGTCGTCATCGGCGGCGGTTTCACCGGCGTCGCCACTGCCGTCGAACTCGCCGAAAAAGGCCTGAAAGTCGCCATCGTCGAGAGCAACAAAATCGGCTGGGGTGCCACCGGGCGCAACGGCGGCCAAGTCACTGGCAGCCTTTCCGGCGACGGTGCGATGCGCAAACAAATGCGCGGCAAACTCGGCGATGACGTCGACGATTTCATCTGGCACCTGCGCTGGCGCGGGCACGAAATCATCAAGCAACGCGTGGCGAAATACGCCATTCAGTGCGACCTCAAACACGGTCATTTGCACGCGGCCTACAAGCCGAGCCACATGCCCGATTTGCGCAACGATTACGAAGAAGCCGTGCGCCGTGGACTGGGTGATGAAGTCAGCATGCTCGACCGCAGCCAGGTCCGTGACCTGCTGCAAAGCGAGCTCTACCACGGCGCGATCAAGAACACCCGCAACATGCACCTGCACCCGCTCAACCTGTGCATCGGCGAGGCGCGGGCGGCGGAAAGCCTGGGGGCACTGATCTTCGAAAACAGCGAAGTTCTGGAGATCATTCACGGCGATACGCCAGGCGTAAGGACTGCTCACGGTCAGATCGACGCCAAGCAAGTGATGCTCGCCGGCGATGTCTACCACAAGCTCGAACCGGGCCAGCTCAAGGGCAAGATTTTTCCGGCCATGGGCGGCATCGTCACCACCGCGCCGCTCGGTGATCTGGCGCGGCAGATCAACCCCGAAGATCTGGCGGTGTACGACTGCCGTTTCGTCCTCGATTACTACCGCCTCACCGCCGACGGCCGCCTGCTGTTCGGCGGCGGCGCCAATTACAGCGGCAAGGACTCACGCGATATCGCCGGCGAACTGCGCCCGTGCATCGAACAGACCTTCCCGGCGCTCAAAGGTGTGCAGATCGACTACCAGTGGAGCTGCGCGATGGGCATCGTCATCAACCGCATTCCGCAACTGGGCAAGCTCTCGGACAACGTCTGGTATTGCCAGGGCTACTCCGGCCACGGCATCGCCACCACGCACATCATGGGCGAAATCATGAGCCGGGCAATCACCGGGCAACTGGAGCAGTTCGATACGTTTGCACAGTGCCAACACATCCGCGTGCCGATGGGGGATTTACTGGGCAATCCGATGCTGGCGGCGGGGATGTGGTATTACCAGATGCTTGAAAAACTGCGTTGATCGCACTGGCCCTTTCGCGAGCAGGCTCGCTCCCACATTTGAAACGCATTCCAATGTGGGAGCGAGCCTGCTCGCGAAGAGGCCGGCAGCATCAGCAAAAATCTCAGTCCGGCAACTGCTCCACCTCGATCCCCAATCGCCGGTAATCCTCAACACTGCCCGACGCCAGATGCCGTTCAGTGATCAACATGTGCAACCGCTCACACCCCGCCACCACAAACGGCTCTACCGCCCCGAGCTTGTCCGCCGTGGTCACCGCAATCACCCGCGTCGCGCCGTCGAGCATCGCCTGTTTCACCGGCACTTCATCGAAATGCAACGAGGTGATCCCCACCTCCGGATGAATCGCGCACACGCCGGTAATCGCCAGATCAGCCTTGATCCCTGCGAGCAAGCGCAAGGCCTCATGACCACCCGCCGACATTGTCCGTGGATTCAATGTCCCGCCCGCCAGAATCACCTTCACGCCCTCGAATTCCGACAACGCAATCGCCGTCATCGGCGACGCTGTCACCGCCGTAATGCTGATATCCGCCCGCAACGATCGCGCGACCTGCAACGTCGTCGAGCCGGAATCGAACAAAACAATCTGTCCATCCTCAACCTGCTGCGCCGCCAATTGCGCCAGACGGATTTTCACCTCATCCGTTTCATCCAGCCGCGTGTAGTAATCCTTCCCGGAATCTTTTGGACGCGGCAGCGCACCGCCATGTACACGCTGCACAAGGCCGGCGTTGTCCAGTTCAGCGAGATCGCGGCGGATGGTGTCTTCAGAGACGGCGAAGTGCTGACTCAGCTCGGAGGCCATGACTTTGCCGTCGCGTTCGAGGATCAGGAGGATTTTTTGCCGGCGTAGGGATGGGAGTTCGGAAGCGGAATGATCGTGCATGATTCTGCCTGTTTATGCTTGTAGTTGCAGGTTCGCCGAGACTAGCGAAACCCTCAAGCGAACACAAACCGGCGGCTATCAATTGTTTCGATCATTGGAATCAACAAGGCGAATTTTTTCTTTGCTTCGCGCCTGTTCAGAATGGCCCCACTTCTAAAAGGCTCAGGATGAACACCTCATGAATCTCAATTTCGCGTTTGCGTGCATGATCGTCGTGTCGTTCGCCGTTGCGCTCGGCCACGCCTGACACGCTTCAGACCGACGCCGGCAGATGCTGGCGGAGCCACTTATGGGCCGGATCGCGGTGCGAGCGTTCGCCCCAGAACATCGCCATTTCGTATCCCGGCACCGCCACCGGCGCCTCGACCACTTGCAGTGCCGGGTGACCGCGCACCAGCCGTGACGGCAGCATCGCCACCAGATCGGTGCTCGCCAGCACCGACATGACCATCAGAAAGTGCGGCACCGACAGCACCACTTTCCGCGACAAGCCGACGTCGGCCAATGCCTTGTCGGTCACTCCGAAAAAACCTCCCCCTTCGCGCGACACCATGACGTGCTCCAGCGCACAAAACTGCTCGCGGCTTGGCTTGCCCACCAAACCCGGATGCCCGACGCGCCCGGCCAACACATAGCGCTCGGTGAACAGTGCGCGGCGGTGCAACTCCAGCGGTGCGTCCTCGCTGATATGCAATGCCAGATCGAATGCCCCCTGCTCCGCTTGCCTGACCAGTTGCGGCGGTGTCAGGTCGATCACCGCCAGGCGCGTGCCCGGCGCTTGTTCGCGCAATCCGCTCAGGGCCGGCAGGAGAATGGTCGATTCCCCGTAGTCGGTGGCCGCCACTTTCCAGGTGTGTGTCGCCTGCGCCGGGTCGAACGCACTGGCCGGCGCGACCGCTCGCTCCAGCGCTTCGAGTGCCTCGCGCAAAGGCTCCCGCAATTCATCGGCCCGAGCCGTCGGGCGCATGCCACGGGGTCCGGGCAGCAACAGCGGATCGGCAAAGATGTCGCGCAACTTCGCCAGGTGCACGCTCACCGATGGCTGCGACAGATTCAACCGCTCTGCGGCGCGGGTTACATTGTGTTCTGCCAGCAACACGTCCAGGGTCATCAGCAGATTGATATCCAGCCGTCTCAAATTATTCATGGCTATACCAGACATATCAGACATTCATTTCCAATATACCTGTTGAACGCCGATCCTGCTGTTACTCAGCCAACGGAGCTTCAACATGAACGTACTACTCGTCTACGCGCACCCGGAACCGACTTCCCTCAACGGCTCGCTGCGCGACTTCAGCGTCCAGCGCCTGCAAGCCGCCGGCCACACCGTGCAGGTCTCCGACCTCTACGCGATGAACTGGAAAGCCAGCCTCGACGCCGACGACAGCCCTGAACGTGACCGCAGTCGCCCGTTCGATGCCTCCCGTGACTCGAAACTTGCCTACGCCCAAGGCACGCAAGCCGCCGACATCGCCCGCGAGCAGGAAAAACTGCTGTGGGCCGATGCACTGATCCTGCAATTTCCACTGTGGTGGTTCTCGATGCCGGCGATCCTCAAGGGCTGGGTCGAACGCGTCTACGCCTGCGGGTTTGCCTACGGCGTCGGCGAGCATTCCGACTCCCGCTGGGGTGAGCGCTACGGCGAAGGGAAAATGAAAGGCAAACGCGCGATGCTGATGGTCACGGCCGGCGGCTGGGATTCGCACTATAGCCCGCGCGGGATCAATGGGCCGATTGATGACCTGCTGTTTCCGATCAACCACGGCATTCTTTACTACCCCGGATTCGATGTGGTGCCGCCCTTCGTGAGCTATCGCACTAGCCGCATGGACGAGGTGAAATTTGCCGCGACCTGCGAAGAGCTGGGGGCGTCTCGATGAGCTATGGAGTACGCGACCGATTGCGTATCGGCAACAGAATGCGGGGGATTACGAGATTCCGGCGTTGACGCTCAAGGATGCAATTGCCCCGGGGCAGGAAGGTTTCGCCGCACACATTATTTAAAGCATCGTGTAGACCTGTGGCGAGGGAGCTTGCTCCCGCTCGGCGGCGCAGCCGTCGTGTTTGGGGCTGCTGCGCAGCCCAGCGGGAGCAAGCTCCCTCGCCACAACAACCGCACTCAGTGTTCAAAGGGACGCCACCCTCGCGGTACCCACAAACAACTGACACACAGCAAAATCAGCTTTCCTCCCGCACCCGCCGCACCTGCACCAGCAACGCCGGCGCGAAGTGCAGCAGCACCATCCGCGCCAGGTGATGAGTCAGGATAAACACCACGTTCAGCCCACCGGCGAACGCGACAATCGCAATCGTCTCGATCGCCCCCGGCATGTACGCCAGCCATAACGATAACGGATCACTCCCGAGGAATCGCGCCGCCACTTCGGCAAATCCCGCCGCGACCACAATCATCAATCCGACCGACACCAGTGCGGTACGGCCATGCTGTCCCAGTTCCTTGAAGCCCAAACCCTGAAACCGCGAGCCGATTCGCACGCCGAGAATCAGCGCTGCCAGATTCAGGCTCCAGTCCGGCATGTGAAAGCCGTGTAACCAACCCGATTTGACGAACACGGCGGTGAGGATGATCGCCGTCAACATGAACGGCGCCGGCACGCCGATCACCAACAGTAACCGTCCGAGCAGCACGCTCAAGCCGATCACTGAAAGCACGGTCAGCGCCATACCCGTGGTCAATGCATCGCCTTCAATCACTGCGGTGGAAGCCTGCCCCGGAATCAAAAACTCACTAGCACCGTGATCAGCAACAGCCGCATCAAGTGCACGATGATGACCTTGCTCGAGGCCTTTTCCGACTCCAGCAAATCGAACACCGCCGCCAGCGCCCCCGGATAAACCGCCAACAACGCATCGGTGCGATTCCACCCGGCCCCGCGTGTCAGCCACCAAGCAGCGAGCGCAATCTGCACGATCAAACACAGCAGCAACACGCCAAGGCTGGGCAACATTGCCGATGCCACTGCACTGTCCCACGCTTCGAACATCAGCCCGGTGGCGATGCCCAGCGTGACCTGGATGTAGCCCAAACCATAAGGTGTCGCGGGGGCAAAACCTGATCGGGTGACGACCAAAGCGGTGACCAGGATCGAGCCCAACAGCAAGCCATGCGGCACACCGAGGGATTGCAACACAGCGCCAAACCCGGCGGCGATCAACAGACACAGAATGGATTTCATATTCGCCTTCCTGGCTATTCAATTGGCCTAACCGCGCAACCGTCCGATCGCGCGGCGGTATTTTTCGACCCGCTCGAGGTCTTCCCAGCTCGGCGAGGCGATTCGCGACAGGTCGCTGTTCTCTTCCAGATCCGCCAGTTTCACCACCCGACCGATCGGGTCCTGGCCGGCACGTTCGACGAAGTCCTCATAGGATTCGCCAGGCACTTTGGTGACGGCTGCAATCGCCGTCAGCACTTGCTCGCTGAAACCTTCCTGGCGCAGATCCTCAAGGCTGATGTCACAGTCCTCGACCACATCGTGCAGCACGGCGACGATGCGTTGCTCCAGCGAGGACATGCGCATCATCACTTTCAGCGGATGCAAAATGTACGGCGCGCCGCCCTTGTCGACCTGCCCCGCATGGGCCGTGGCAGCGATGGCAATGGCGCGTTCGAGTGTCTGAGTCATGGGAGTCTCCGAGGGTTAAAGGCCGTAGCGGCCGCCGACGTGAATATTGCGCTTGAGCCAGCCACCAATCGCCTTCAAGCGCCCGCCGGACGTACCCGGCTCGGCGTGCCGCTTGAGAATCATCGACACCAGCGTCGCCTGATCGATATCAGGATTGGCATCAAGCAACTCGACGACCCAGGCACAATCAGCTTTTTTCAGGTGCTCCCGACATTGGCCGGGCCAGGCGTCCAGCTCATCCAGCGCCAGCCAGCGCGCCCCGCCCTGCTCGGCATGCCCACCGCCAATCGACTGCTCGAAACAGAACGGCGTCGCGGGTTGCGACAGGTCGATGCTGAACAGATAGACATCGTGGCTTTTGTGCTGCGGCGTGGGGGCGTTGTTGCGGCTGCCGATTTCGATCATGGGCGAATTCCTATCCTTGGGCGCTAGATGTTTCCGATTGTTTCGCAGTCTACGCGAACAGCGCAAATGAAAAACCTGATGGAACCTCCTTCCCCGGCGCCCTCTCGAAACCATAAGCGCCCAATCATTGATCAGAACCGGCGCCATTGAAGAGGAAATACCGATGAACATTCGATTCCTGCTTCTGCTCGCCACCTTCTGCGTCATCCCTACCTGTGTCATGGCCGAGGGCTGCGACGTCGAGACCCGCTCCTCCAGCGCCGCCGTGCCCACCGTCTCCGGCCACAGTTGCTACGAATACGAGGGCATGCCCGTCAATTCCATCGATTGGTCGTGCAGCAACGAAAGCAAGGACATGGTCAACGCCGTCAAGAAAAAGGTCCAGCAGTGCGACGACCACTATCAAGCCACTTGCCTCGCCACCCTTACCCAGGAATCCCTGGCCAACCCGCACTCCACCAGCAAGGATAAAAACGCCAAAGCGTTGAACATCCCGGATGGGGCACAAGTGACCACGTATTACTACGGCGCGGAGAATCTGGGGCAGGCGAAGATCGATTGTGAAAGTGGCGGTGGGCATTGGAAGGCGAAGTAACGGCTGTTTAGCGCACATAAAAAGGGACACCGCTGGGTGTCCCTTTTTCGTGCATCAACACATCCATTGTGGCGAGGGAGCTTGCTCCCGCTGGGCTGCGCAGTGGCCCCTGTACCAACATGCAAAGCCATGATTTGAGATTCGACCGAATTTGAAGTCTGAAAAACGCGTAGGAAAACACCCCTTGTGGCGAGGGGATTCATCCCCGCTGGGCTGCGAAGCGGCCCCATCCCGGCGAGTTCATTTCTCCAGATACGCCGCACGCCACGGATTGCGACGACTGCGTCGCCGAGCGGGGATAAATCCCCTCGCCACAAGGATGGGTTTGCGTCCTACAGGTCGATTGTGGATGCCGACATTGCGGCCTAGAGTGACTGTCGCTGACCGCAGTCAGCGAGGGTTTCGCAGCCCTGAAGAGAACGAACCAACACCGTCAAACGACAATTCTGGCAGTATTCACCAGCATTACGTTTTATGGCGACTGTGCGCGGGAGATCTTCGGGTCTGCCGGACTTTTTGGTTCTTTTCTCCGGTCTGCGAACCCGCTCACAGCCGCCACCCATTTGTTTCGCAGCAGAGCGGTGGCCCTTCATCTTCAGAGAAAAGGAACATCGCAATGACCGAAAAGAAACCGCTCCACCACTACGCCTACATGTCCCACCCCGCCACCGACCACCCTGTCCTCCTGATCGACGCCGACTCCCCAATTCGTGACCTCCACGCCTGCCTAGCCGAACGCCTCAACGCCGTCCTCAAATACCTCGACCTCATGGCCTGCACCAGCCTCCCCGACTACGCCGAACACGACATCAACACCGTGACCAACATCGCCAGAATCATCGTGCAGGATGTGAGTGATGTATTTCGGGTAATTGAACAGCGGGGGTTTAACACACCCGCAATCACTTAACGAACTTGAAAATAAAGAACCCGCACGTGTGCGGGTTCCTTTTGAACTACATAATTTTCACAGCAATATAAATCGCCATGACAAAAAGCCATTCATATTTTATGGCAAAATGCTTGCCATTTGGCCTATGGAAAATTTAGCTCTTTACGTCTTTTCACGCTTTTGTAGGATCAACTCAACGATCTTCACGAGTTCCGGAGACGTACCTTCAACCGAAAAGTCAGCCCCCCTGACTGCAGTAGAGACTTATGAAACCCATTAACAGTCTCATCACTTAACTTAGACTTACTAAGTACAACGTAGGTCTTGATCGCTGTTAATTTCGCATGCGCCTCGCTTTCCAAGTTCAAATTCGTCATCATAAGTTTAAGAACCACTCGCAACACCCACACACCGACAGATCCTAAAAGGAGGGCAAGCGCAACTAGATAATGATCAGGCACCGTCAAATCCAAAAACTCAACCTTTTGAACTTTTTCCGACGAGTACGTCATGTGAAGTAACACACTCAAGGTATAAACTACCGCAGCTATCAACAAAATCGCAAAAACCGAAAACATCGAAGCTCGAAATCTATGATGCTTTCTTTTGTCGTCCCAGAATTTTACTGGCTCATTTGAAATCACGCTATCAGTGACTTTGCTTGCAAAGTTATTGATTTCTTCAATAGCAAAAGCCTTCGCTTTTTCAGCCTCCACACGGATCAGATCTATCTTCGCACTACCATCAGCCTGAATAGCCTTTAAATAATCATCCGATCGACCAATTACAGAACTTTGATAATTGTTCAACTCTGCAAACGTAGAATCTTTGAAAGACTTAATCTCATCAGCCATAGTAGTTTGCCAATGTTTATAAAAACCCTCCAAAGCTGTAGAAGATGCACTAACAGAAGATCTATAAACAAAAAGAGCCACGCGGAACGACTCCTCGCTCACTACCGTAGTCTTGAAGTCTTCTGACAAGGCCTCATCAAAGCACGGAAGCCTTCGACTCACATTCGCTTCTTTAATTTGGTCTCCAAACCTCTTGAGACTGCCATTGCTTTTTTAACACCATCTTTTATTTCTCCCAAAACACGCAGATACTTCACCTCTTCTGGGACTTCAGACTCCGTGAAAATACGTTCAGGATAGGAGCAAGATAATATTTCCTTCCAAAAATCGATTTCATTAACCAACCAGTCCTCAACAGCATCTTTCGATTCTGAATAAACTGCCATGTCCAAAGGCACAAAATCTTTGATAAATTTTGCTTTCATATGCTCCTCAAGAAATCATTCATCAGTAGAAAAAATCGAATATTAACGGCGCTTATGGGGCACGCCACTCAATAAATTACGCTACACATCTATTTTCGCTGCTGTGTATAAACTCGCAGAAATACCGCCATTTATCTATTTAATGCTCATTTATGGCACTGCGACAGAGCGCCCGAATGATGGCACAAAAGCATCACCCAAGGCATAGCCTAAAAATGTGGCTACGAATCCAACAAACAAAAAAACCGCATTTCTGCGGTTTTTTTTCGAGTGAAGCATCAGCTATCGCAACGTTTGTCTTGCATTTATCAAAAATTCGCCGGCGTATTCGCACTGATAATCTCCGCCTCATCCGCCCCGATATTCCGGAACTTGTGCGGCAACGTCGTCGGGAAGTAATACCCATCCCCCGCATTCAACACGCTCACCGAGCCATCCACGGTCAACTCAACCGTTCCGCGAGTGACAAGCCCACACTCCTCGCCCTCGGCATGCACAATCGGCTCTTCCCCGGAACTCGCGCCCGGCGCGTATTGCTCGCGCAGCAAGCGCATCTGGCGGCTTGGCACCGAGGCGCCGATCAGCAGCAGGCGCAGGCCATGGCGGCCAAGATCTGGCTGTTCGTTGGCGCGGAATACGTATTGGTGTTCGCGCGGGGGCTGGTCGAAGGTGAAGAAGTCGGCCAGGGACATCGGGATGCCTTCGAGCAGCTTTTTCAATGAGCTGACGGAAGGGCTGACGCGATTCTGTTCGATCAGGGAGATGGTGGCATTGGTCACGCCGCTACGTCGGGCCAGCTCGCGCTGGGAGAGTTTGTAGCTTTCGCGTACTAGTTTGAGTCGAGAACCCGTATCCATGACAGCCTTATGTAAGAACGACTTAAGGGCGATGGGGGTGGGTGGCGGGTGACGCGCCGAGGGCGCGGATCACGTTGCTCCCGTGTCCCGGAACCGTGAAAGGCGGCTATTAAATCACGTTTGCTGGTGTTGCTCAGCAGGTTCGATGGACGGTGCGGCAAAAGTCCTTCTTGTCTTGGTCATACAGTCATTGTGGGAGCGAGCCTGCTCGCGATTCGGTGGCACATTCAACATGATTTTTGAATGATGAACCGCTATCGCTGGCAAGCCAGACTCCCACAGGGTTTGTGGTGTTTCTGTGGGAGGGGTGGTGGCTAGGCTGGCCTCATCGCGAGCAGGCTCACTCCTACATTTTGATCTTTGGTGTATCAGAATAAAAACCGGCGGGGTCTTGGGGGCCGCCGCCGGGGAGGTAACTTAGATGCCGAAGCGGTCGCGTAGCGAGTAGTACACGGCGCCCAAGGCTGTTAGCGGCGCGGAGAAGGTGCGGCCGCCGAGCATTGGCATGTGCGGCAGCGTGGCGAAAGCGTCGAAGCGCTCGGCGTCGCCGCGGATCATTTCCGAGATCAACTTGCCAGCGAGGTGCGAGCAGGTCACGCCGTGGCCGCTGTAGCCTTGCATGTAGTAGGCGTTTTTCTCGATGCGGCCGAATTGCGGCATGCGCGACATGGTCAGCAGGAAGTTGCCGGTCCAGCGGTAGTCGATTTTGACGTCCTTTAGCTGCGGGAAGGTCTTGAGGATCTTCGGGCGGATCAGTTGTTCGATGTCATCCGGTTCCCGCGCGCCGTAGACCACACCGCCGCCGTAGAGCAAACGGTTGTCGGCGGTCAGGCGGTAGTAATCCAGCAGGTAATTGCAGTCTTCGACGCAGTAGTTGTTGGTGATCAGGCTGCGTGCCTGCTTTTCGGTCAACGGTTCGGTGACGACGATTTGCGAGCCGCACGGCATGCTTTTCGCGGTCACGCGGTTGTCCAGACCTTGCGGCAGATAGGCGTTGCCAGCGATCAGCAGGTACTTGGCACGGACCAGGCCTTTGGCCGTGCGCACGACGTTTGGCTCGCCGTATTTGATTTCCACCGCAGCGGATTGCTCGTAGATCTTGCCGCCCAGACGCACGATGGCTGCTGCTTCACCCAGTGCCAGATTCAGCGGATGAACGTGGCCGCCCTGCAGGTCGAGCAGGCCGCCCACGTAAGCATCGGAGCCGACTTCGCGACGAATGTCGGCTGCGTCGAGCATCTTCAGATTGCGGTTGCCATAACGTTCCCAGCTGCGCTTCTGCTCGGCCAGGCCGTTGAGTTGTTTCTTGTTCATCGCAGCGAAAATGCCGCCCGGGCGATAGTCGCACTTGATGTCGTATTCCTTGATGCGCGAACGGATGATGTCAGCGCCTTCGAAGATCATGCTGCCGAGGATTTCTGCGGTCTTGTCGCCGTAGCGTTCTTCGATCACATCGACGTCGCGGCTGTACGAGTTGACCAGTTGACCGCCGTTGCGACCGCTGGCGCCGTAGCCGACTTTCGCTGCTTCCAGCACCGTCACTTTATAGCCGGCTTCAGTCAGGAACAGTGCCGAGGACAGGCCGGTGTAACCGGCGCCGATGATGCAGACGTCGCACTCGACCGATTCTTCGAGCACCGGGAAGTCGATGACTTCGTTGCGGGTGGCGGCGTAGTAGCTGTTTACGTGTTGCTGTTTCATTTTATTGTTCTCCGAAGGTCGCTCATCAAAAGCGACCACCGCTGTAGAAAATCAGAGCTTGATCCAGGTCGCTTTCAACTCGGTGTACTTGTCGAACGCGTGCAGCGATTTGTCGCGACCGTTGCCCGACTGTTTGAAGCCACCGAACGGCGCAGTCATGTCGCCGCCGTCGTACTGGTTGACCCACACGCTGCCGGCGCGCAGACCACGGGCGAAGGTGTGCGCCTTGCTGAGGTTGCTGGTCCAGACACCAGCGGCGAGGCCGAAGATGCTGTCGTTGGCGATTTGCAGCGCTTCTTCAGCCGTGTCGAAGGTGATCAGCGACAGTACCGGGCCGAAGATTTCTTCCTGGGCGATGGTCATGGCGTTGGTCACACCGTCGAACAGCGCCGGCTGCACGTACAGGCCCCCGGTTTCTTCAAGGGTGCGTTGGCCACCGGCAATCAATTCGGCGCCCTGCTCGCGACCGATGCTGATGTAGCGCAGCACGTTGTCGAGTTGACGCTGATCGACGACGGCGCCGACCGTGGTGGCCGGATCCAGCGAGTGGCCGGGTTTCCACGCTTGCAGCGCTTCCACCAGCAGCGGAATAAATTGCTCGCGGATCGAACGCTCGACCAGCAGACGCGAACCGGCGGTGCACACTTCGCCCTGGTTGAACGCAATGGCGCCGGCCGCTGCTTGTGCTGCCGCACGCAAATCCGGTGCGTCGGCAAACACCACGTTCGGGCTCTTGCCCCCTGCTTCGAGCCAGACGCGTTTCATGTTGCTTTGGCCGGCATAAATCATCAGTTGCTTGGCAATCGCCGTGGAACCGGTGAAGGCCAGCACGTCGACGTCCATGTGCAACGCCAACGCTTTGCCAACGGTGTGGCCGAAGCCTGGCAGCACGTTGAACACGCCTTTCGGAATGCCGGCATCCAGCGCCAATTGGGCGATGCGGATCGCGGTCAGCGGCGATTTTTCCGAAGGTTTGAGAATGAACGAGTTGCCCGCTGCCAGCGCCGGGGCGAATTTCCAGCTGGCCATGATCAGCGGGAAGTTCCACGGCACGATGGCCGCTACGACGCCGGAGGGTTCGCGAGTGATCAGGCCGAGTTGGTCGTGCGGGGTCGCGGCGACTTCATCGTAAATCTTGTCGATGGCTTCGGCGCTCCAGCGGATCGCGTTGGCGGTCGCCGGGATGTCGATGCTCATCGAATCGCTGATTGGTTTACCCATGTCGAGGGTTTCCAGCAGCGCCAGTTCTTCCTGGTTCTGCAGGATCAGATCGGCGAAGCGAATCAGGATGCGTTTGCGCTCGGCCGGGGCTTTTTTCGCCCAGATGCCGGACTCGAAAGACTGGCGCGCGACTTCAACGGCGAGGTTGGCGTCGGCTTCATCGGTACTGGCCACGGAGGCGAGGAAACGGCCGTCGACGGGGCTCAGGCATTCGAAAGTGTCGCCACTGATAGCCGGGCGATATTCACCGTTAATGAACGCGCGGGCTTCGATGGACAGGGACTGGAAGCGTTGTTCCCAGTCGTTGCGGGTCGTTGTCATTGTTGTGGCTCGACAAGGGGGAATGGATGACGAGCGAATACCCGTCAATCAAAATCTGATAACCCGATCCCCTGTAGGAGTGAGCCTGCTCGCGATCGCGGTGAATCAGTCATCATCACGTTTGAATGTGATGACGCTATCGCGAGCAGGCTCACTCCTACAGGGTTTGCGGTGGTCTTTAGACGGTATGCAGATACCAGTTGTACTCAAGATCAGAGATCGAGTTTTCGAACTCGGCCAGCTCACTTTCCTTGCACGCGACGAACACGTCGATGTACATCGGATCGATGTAGCGGGCCATGACTTCGCTGTCATCCAACTCGCGCAATGCATCGCGCAGGTTGTTCGGCAGGCTCTGTTCGTTCTGCTCGTAGCTGTTGCCTTCCACCGGGGCGCCCGGTTCGATCTGATTGGTCAGACCGTGGTGAATACCGGCCAGTACTGAAGCCATCAGCAAGTACGGGTTGGCGTCGGCACCAGCGACACGATGCTCGATGCGTACGGCATCCGCCGAACCGGTCGGTACACGAACAGCCACGGTGCGGTTGTCGATGCCCCAGCTCGGCGAGTTGGGTACGTAGAACTGCGCGCCGAAGCGGCGGTACGAGTTGACGTTCGGGCACAGGAACGCCATTTGCGCAGGCAGGGTCTCCAGCACACCGCCGATCGCGTGACGCAGTGCGGCGTTCTGCTCGGGATCCTCGCTGGCGAAGATGTTGTTGCCTTCTTTGTCCAGAATCGAAATGTGCACGTGCAGACCGTTGCCCGCCTGGCCCGGATACGGCTTGGCCATGAAGGTGGTGTCCATTTCGTGGTCGTAGGCGATGTTCTTCACCAGACGCTTGAGCAGGACGGCGTAGTCGCACGCCTTGATCGGGTCGGAAACGTGATGCAGGTTGACTTCGAACTGCGCCGGGGCGCTTTCCTTGACGATGGCGTCAGCCGGGATGCCCTGCTCTTTCGCACCTTCGAGGATGTCTTGCAGGCAATCGACGTATTCGTCGAGATCGTCGATCAAATAAACCTGAGTCGACACCGGACGCTTGCCGGAAACCGGCGAACGCGGCGACTGCGGACGACCATTAACGTTGTCCTGGTCGATCAGGTAGAACTCGAGTTCGAACGCGGCGCAAATGGTCAGGCCGAGGTCGTCGAATTTGCGCACAACGTTAGCCAACACTTCACGCGGGTCAGCGAAGAACGGCTGGCCTTCGATCTCGTGCATGGTCATTAACAGTTGTGCAGTTGGGCGCTTTTGCCACGGCTCGATGCTCAGGGTGCCGGGGATTGGGTAGCAGATTCGGTCAGCGTCGCCAATGTCCAGACCCAGGCCGGTGCTTTCCACCGTGGAGCCGTTGATGTCGAGAGCGAAAAGCGAGGCCGGCAGGTTGATGCCTTTCTCGTAAACCTTATGAAGACTGGTGCGTTCGATGCGCTTGCCGCGCACCACACCGTTCATATCCGCAATCAGAAGGTCGACGTACAAAACCTCAGGATATTTCTTAAGGAATGCGTTTGCTTCGTTGAGTTGAACGGTACGCAGAGGGACCGACATGATGCACCTATTTAGCTGTTAATTATTATGTTCACTGCCCTTTCACGCAGCCAGTCAACCCGAACGGCAAAGTGAAGTCAATAGCGAACAGATGGCCGCTCAGGGTTTATTTTTAGGGCTTTTTTTAACACTTGCGTGCCAATACAGGCGCCAGAGCCCCGAGAATCATGAAGATATGATGAACGGCGTTTAGAATTTTTTACATGGCAGTTGTTAATTAAAATCAACGAGGCTAAGCTCCGGAAAAGCTCGTTCAAGTGTCAAACTTCGAGGTGAATAAAAATGGCATTCAAGCCATTGATCGGCGTTACTGCGTGCGTCAAACAGATTGGCCTGCACCCCTATCACATCAGCGGCGACAAGTACTTACGTGCTGTCAGCGTTGGCGCTAATGGGCTGCCAGTGGTCATTCCTTCCCTTGGCAACCTGACTGAAATCGAAGACCTGCTCGGTCAACTCGACGGTCTGTTGCTGACCGGCTCGCCATCGAACGTGGAACCCTTCCACTATCAAGGCCCGGCCAGCGCCCCCGGCACGGATCACGATCCGGCGCGGGATGCCACCACCCTTCCTTTATTACGTGCAGCCATCGCGGCGGGCGTTCCAGTGCTCGGCATTTGCCGTGGCTTCCAGGAAATGAACGTGGCGTTCGGCGGCAGCCTGCACCAAAAGGTGCATGAGCTGCCGGGCATGCTCGATCACCGTGAAGCCGACAGCCCGGACGTGGCCGTGCAATACGCACCGGCCCATGCGGTGACCGTGCTGGGTGGCGGTGTGTTCGAAGCGCTGGAATTGCCGGGCGAGTTCCAGGTCAACTCGATCCACAGTCAGGGCATCGATCGCCTCGCTCCCGGCCTGCGCGCCGAAGCGCTGGCGCCGGACGGTTTGATCGAGGCGGTCTCGGTCGAGCACAGCCCGACCTTCGCCCTCGGCGTGCAATGGCACCCGGAATGGCAAGTTCTCGACAACCCGAATTACCTGAAGATTTTCCAGGCGTTCGGCGAGGCTTGCCGGCAACGGGCGGCGCGCCGCAACCAGCGCTGACCCAACCCAGAAATACGTAACGATTTACTGCCCCCACGAATGCCGGGTGTGCCTTTGCGCATCCGTCATCCGTGAAAAACAACACCCGTAATAACAACAAGTACGACCCAGGCAGCCAGGACGGCGGCGCCGAACAAGCCCTCGGCAGTGCAAGGTCAGTCAGGCATGCGCAATTCCCCTGTAGGAGTGAGCCTGCTCGCGATAGCAATAGACCAGTCAACAAAGATGTCGACTGAGACGGCCTCATCGCGAGCAGGCTCACTCCTACAGAGGGATGTGTAACGACTGACATTGCGTTTACAGGCTTGCAATCCACTTAAGCCCGGCCACATTGGCCGCGCGACTGAAACCTGTTGGGAGTTTCACATGGCAAACGCCTCCAGCACTTACAGGAAGGCACTTGAAGGTCATCAGCAACCGAAAAAGGTGTTGGTGAAAGTCGATCGTGTCACCAAGAAGTTCGACGAAACCACGGCAGTGGACGATGTGTCCCTGGAGATCCATCAGGGTGAAATCTTCGCCCTGCTCGGCGGCTCCGGGTCGGGGAAATCGACCCTGCTACGCATGCTCGCCGGTTTCGAACGGCCGACTGAAGGGCGGATTCTGCTCGACGGCGTGGACATCACCGACATGCCGCCGTACGAGCGGCCGATCAACATGATGTTCCAGTCCTACGCGCTGTTCCCACACATGACCGTCGCGCAGAACATCGCCTTCGGCTTGAAACAGGATCGTTTGCCGGCCAGCGAAATCGACGCCCGTGTCGATGAGATGCTGCGTCTGGTGCACATGACCCAATACGCCAAACGCAAGCCGCATCAACTCTCTGGCGGCCAGCGTCAGCGCGTCGCCCTCGCCCGCTCGCTGGCCAAACGTCCGAAGCTGTTGCTGCTCGACGAGCCAATGGGTGCCCTGGATAAAAAGCTGCGTTCGCAGATGCAACTGGAGTTGGTGCAAATCATCGAGCGCGTCGGCGTGACCTGCGTGATGGTGACCCACGACCAGGAAGAGGCCATGACCATGGCCGAGCGCATTGCGATCATGCACCTGGGCTGGATCGCGCAAATCGGCAGCCCGATCGACATCTATGAAGCGCCCGTCAGCCGCATGGTCTGCGAGTTCATCGGCAACGTGAACGCCTTCGATGGCACCGTGGTGGAGGACCTCGAAGGTCACGCGATTATTCACAGCCCGGACTTGCAACAGAAGATTTACGTCGGCCACGGCGTCAGCACTTCGGTGCAGGACAAGTCGATCACCTACGCGATTCGTCCGGAAAAAATGCTCGTCAGCACAGTTAAACCCGAGCACCGCTACAACTGGTCCGAAGGCAAGGTGCATGACATCGCCTACCTCGGTGGCCACTCGGTGTTCTACGTCGAATTGCCGGGCGGCAAGATCGTCCAGTCGTTCATGGCCAACGCCGAACGCCGTGGCGCACGGCCGACCTGGGACGACAAGGTCTACGTCTGGTGGGAAGACGACAGCGGCGTGGTACTGCGCTCATGAAAACTTTCAATCAGCAATTCCTGCGCTTGGTGCCCAGCGGGCGAAAACTGGTGATCGGCATTCCGTTCATCTGGCTGTTCCTGTTCTTCATGCTGCCGTTTTTCCTGGTGATGAAGATCAGTTTCTCGGAAGCCGCGCTGTCGATCCCGCCGTACACGGAGATTTACACCTACGCCGAACAGAAATTCCAGCTGCTGCTGAACATCGGCAACTACACCATGCTGGGCGAAGACGAGTTGTACCTGTCGGCCTACCTCGGTTCGCTGAAGGTCGCTGCACTGAGCACGCTGATGTGCCTGGTGATCGGTTTTCCGATGGCCTACGCGATCACCAAGACCGGCAAGGAAACGCAAAACGTCCTGCTGCTGTTGATCATGATGCCAACCTGGACCGCGATCCTGATCCGCGTTTACGCGTGGATGGGCATCCTCAGCAACAACGGTCTGCTCAACGCGTTTCTGATGTGGACGGGGCTGACCGATCACCCGATCGAGATCCTCAACACCAACACCGCCGTGTATATCGGTGTGGTGTATGCCTACCTGCCGTTCATGGTGTTGCCGCTCTATGCCAACCTCGTGAAGCACGACGGCAGCCTGCTGGAAGCCGCGTCGGATCTGGGTTCGAGCAACTTCAACAACTTCTGGAAAATCACCGTGCCGCTGGCCAAGAACGGCATTATCGCCGGCTGCATGCTGGTGTTCATCCCGGTGGTGGGTGAGTTCGTGATTCCGGAACTGCTGGGTGGCCCGGAAACGCTGATGATCGGTCGCGTGCTGTGGCAAGAGTTCTTCAATAACCGCGACTGGCCGGTAGCGTCCGCGCTGGCGGTAGTGATGCTGTTGATCCTGATTGTGCCGATTCTGCTGTTCAACCGCAGCCAGGCCAAAGAGATGGAGGCACGGGGATGAAACGCTTCGGTTTTTCCAAGTTCATGCTGATCTTCGGTTTGATGTTCATTTATCTGCCGATGCTGATTCTGGTGATCTACTCGTTCAACGCCTCGAAACTGGTGACGGTGTGGGGCGGCTGGTCGGTGAAGTGGTACGTCGGTTTGCTCGACAACACGCAACTGATGGGCTCGGTGGTGCGCTCGCTGGAAATCGCCTGCTACACGGCAATTGCGGCGGTGGCACTGGGTACGCTGGCGGCATTCGTGCTGACCCGCGTTACACGCTTCAAGGGTCGCACGCTGTTTGGTGGCTTGGTGACGGCGCCGTTGGTGATGCCGGAAGTGATTACCGGTCTGTCGCTGTTGCTGCTGTTCGTGGCGATGGCGCAACTGATCGGCTGGCCGCAGGAACGTGGCATTGTCACCATCTGGATCGCCCACACCACGTTTTGTGCCGCCTATGTGGCGGTGGTAGTCTCCGCCCGCCTGCGTGAGCTGGACCTGTCGATTGAAGAAGCGGCAATGGATCTCGGTGCGAAGCCGTTCAAGGTGTTTTTCCTGATCACCATTCCGATGATCGCGCCGTCGCTGGCGGCGGGCGGGATGATGTCGTTCGCCTTGTCGCTGGATGACCTGGTGTTGGCGAGCTTCGTGTCTGGTCCGGGGTCTACGACTTTGCCGATGGAAGTGTTCTCGGCGGTGCGTCTGGGCGTGAAGCCTGAGATCAACGCGGTCGCGAGCCTGATTCTGCTGGCGGTGTCGCTGGTGACCTTCCTGGTCTGGTACTTCGGCCGCCGGGCAGAAGCCAACCGCAAACGTGCGATTCAGGAAGCGATGGATCAGACGGCAAACGAGTCGTGGCAGCCTCAGCGTGCCGCCACCGCATAGAGAGTTACCGCTTTTGTGGCGAGGGAGCTTGCTCCCGCTTGAGTGCGCAGCGCTCACAAGATCTTTGGGGCCGCTGCGCAGCCCAGCGGGAGCAAGCTCCCTCGCCACAATGGTGCTGTGTATAGCAAGATTTTTGTGTTGTGTTTTTGAATAAGAAGAATGGAGTTGTACCGATGAAAATGTTTGGCAGGACTCTGCTGACACTGTCCTTAATGGGCGCAATGGTCATGGGCGCCCAAGCCAACGACAAAGTGCTGCGTGTTTATAACTGGTCCGATTACATCGCCCCGGACACCGTCAAGAAGTTCGAAGACGAGACCGGCATCCGCGTGACCTACGATGTCTTCGACAGCAACGAAACCCTTGAGGCGCGTTTGCTGGCGGGCAAATCCGGCTACGACCTGGTCGTGCCGTCGAACAGTTTCCTGGCCAAGCAGATCAAGGCCGGCGTCTATCAGACGCTGGACAAATCGAAGCTGCCGAACTGGAAGAATCTCAACCCGGTGCTGCTGAAAAACGCCGCCGCCAGTGATCCGGATAACGCTCACGCGTTCCCGTACATGTGGGGCTCGATCGGCATCGGTTTTAACCCGGCCAAGGTCAAGGAAGTGCTCGGCGCCAATGCCCCGACCAATTCCTGGGACTTGCTGTTCAAACCGGAAAACGCCGAGAAGCTGAAAGCGTGCGGCATCAGTTTCCTCGATTCGCCGACCGAAATGATCCCGGCCGCCCTGCACTATCTGGGCTATCCGGTGAGCGACAAGGACCCGGCGCACATCAAGGAAGCCGAAGCGCTGTTCATGAAAATCCGCCCGAACGTGGCGTACTTCCATTCCTCGAAGTACATCTCGGATCTCGCCAACGGCAATATCTGTGTGGCGGTCGGCTACTCCGGCGACGTGCTGCAGGCCAAGGCCCGCGCTGTGGAATCGGGTAACGACGTGAAGATCGACTACAGCATTCCCAAGGAAGGCGCCGGCAGCTTTTACGACATGGTCGCCATCCCGCGCGATGCCGCCAACGTCGACAACGCTTACCTGTTCATGGATTTCCTGATGCGCCCGGACATCATCGCCGAGATCACCAACAGCAACGGCTACAGCAACGCCAACTCGGCGGCGACGCCATTGGTGGATGAAGCGATCCGCAACGACCCGGGCTCGTACCCGTCGCAAGCGGTGATGGCGACGCTGTATGCAGTGCCGGATCAGCCGATTGCCACTCAGCGGATCATGACGCGCGGCTGGACCCGGGTGAAACTCGGTAAATGAATTCACTGCCGATCCAAATGCAGGAGTGAGCCTGCTCGCGATAGCGGTGTGTCAGGCGCTCGTGATGTTGAATGTGCTGGCCTCATCGCGAGCAGGCTCACTCCTACAACAGGTCGGTGTTGTGTCTGAAAAAATTTATGATTTCCCGTTCGCGCAGCGCCTTACCACCGCTGCATCCTGCAACTGAACGGCCTCACCTGGCTCCCTCGGCTCAGGTGAACTTCAGGCGCCCTCGGGCGCCTTTTTTTGTGGGCTCAAGCCAGCGGCCAATCCTGCAAAACCCGGTAGCGGCCCTTGTGCGATTCGAACAGGGCAAACCGTTCAGCGCGCAGGAAAAACTCTGCGGGTGTAGCGGATTCCGGCTCCGGGGCTCGGTAGTCCCGAGCCAATGTCAGATGCGGGCGAAACTCACGTGCCGACTCTTCAAAGCCGAACGGCAACATCGCTTGCTCCAGCGCATAAACCAGCCGCAGCAACGCTTGTGGTGCCTGCTCCGGTGCCAACGACAGCACCCCGGAGCGATGCCAGACCTGCAAACGATCCAGCGAAATCCGTAAGGCCTGACCCGGTGTACGCACTTGGCCGGCGGCCTCGCAGACCTCATTGATTTGCGCCAACGGCACCGCACCGAGAAACAGCAGTGTCAGATGAAAATTGTCCGCCGGCACTGGTTTACCGGTTCGCAAGCCCAGATCAGCACGCCACTGAGCAATTGCCTTGCGTTGCGCCGGAGGGCAATCCAACGCAAAAAACAGCCGTTTGCACGGTTCATCCCTGCGCGCTTCATCGATCATGGCCCTGCTCCTTCGCTCATCGTCGTCGGCCCCGATTCTACACAGCCTGATCTGACGACTCGTGGCAGGAAGCTATAGTTCAAGGATTGCCATCAACCGGAGGCTGCCATGCGCGAGATCCTCAGCAAAGAGCCGTGGTGGGCCAGACCGCCGAACCCCGGGCAGAATGAAGCCGAGTTGGAGTGGGGCTGGCTGGTGCATTACAGCGAGGGTGAGCCGCGCTTCGAATTCGTCCGCGAACGCCCGACGGACAAAGAAATCCGCAACCGCAAGAGCTGCCGGGTTACCCCCTCCTCCGAGTGACAACATTCCCTGTAGGAGTGAGCCTGCTCGCGATGGCGGTGGGTCTGACTATGAGGTTTTGAACCTGCAGACGCCATCGCGAGCAGGCTCACTCCTACAGGGATGTGTGCGTGGTTCAGGATTCAAGGATGTTCTTGAACCCGCCAAAGATCATGCGCTGGCCATCAAACCCCATCGGGTTGACGTCCGGTTGCATGCGCGGGTCTTCCATCATTTTCGCCATGCCGGCGTCGCGGGTGGCTTTGTCTGGCCAGATCAGCCAGCCGGACGAAACCGTCTCGCCGTCCTTGAGTTTTACCGCCATCGGGAATGACGTGACTTTGCCCTCCGGCACGTCATCGCCCCAGCACTGAACGACATCCGTTGCACCGTATTCCTTGAACAGTTTCGCGGCGATCTCACAGTGTTTTTTGTACTGCTCACGATTGGCGGTCGGAACCGGTGCAACAAAAATATCGATGTAAGCCATGATTATTCTCCTTGTACGGTGGGTTCGATCTGCTGAGTAGTCGAATCCGGCGGGCGCCATTCGACATTCTCCACGCCCCGTCCGACCGACGGTTCTGCGCCCCCGCCAAGGCTGCTTTCTACTTTCCCGGCCATGTGCAGCGTGCCAGCCATGACCCCGGTGGTCGGGCTCTGCACCAGTTTCAGCCAGGCTTTGTCGAAGGTATTGCCCAGGCTGCTGCGAATCAGCGCCTCGCTGTCGGGGCGGTCATTGGCCTGGAGGATCGCGCGGATGCCCACCACGCCCACCGAGATCAGCCCGCCGACCAGCTTGCCTGCGGCGGCGGCAACGGCGCTGGCAGCACCGCGCGGGGCCATTTCCGCCTCCATTCGCTGGCTGGCTCTTTTCGCTACAGGTGCCATGCCGGCGTCCGTCGAGGCGATGCCCTTGGCGCCGCCGTCGGTGTGGATCTTGTCGATCAGCGCGGCATACGCCGGCAGCGTGTTCAGCGGTTCGGTGCTGATGACCTGAAACAACGATGCATCGCGCGCGGGTGGTGGACCGAGGGAAATGGCCGGGACCTTCTGCAACCGGGCATTGAGCTGCGCAATCGGCACGCTGTGACGCTGGGCGATGATCGGCATCTGCTGCGCCATCAGTTGCGCATAAAACGCTGTGGCCTGGCCAAGGATGGCGTCGGGATCGATCTCCACCGCCACCGGCGCCAGCACCCTTTCCTGATATTGCTCAAGCAGATACGCCGCCAGACGTTTGGCCGATGCGTCCTGTTCGCCGCTGGCGCTCATGGTGTACCAACTGACCTTCATCGACAGCCATTCCTGGGTCCAGTAGCTGCTGAACCACGGGATGAAATTTTCTTCAGTTTGCTCATAGACACGAATGCGCCAATGTTCCATCGAGCCACGGGCGAACAGCTTGACCTGCTCGGTGGACTGCTGCGAGGCGCTGACGATTTCGCGGTCGATCTGCTGCCAGGTTGCGGGCGACACCACCACTGCCGACGCTGGCGCAGGGGCCCGCACCGAAGAGGCGCAGCCGGCCAGCAGAAACAATGCGGCAAGGGCCAGCGCACGCAGGGTCACGGTGGCGGTTTCCTTCAAGTCAGGAGATAGGCAGATTTGAGTATAGGCGCCGGTGATGGGCCGTTTGTCCGGTTGCGGCCCGAATGACGCTTTCGCGAGCAGGCTCGCTCCCACATTTGAAATGCGCTTCCCTGTGGGAGCGAGCCTGCTCGCGAAGAGGCCATCATCCCAACCATCAATGCTGTCGATATACACCATCGCGACGATTGCCTTCCGCACGCCGCCCTCCAAAGGCACGATTGCCCCATCCGAAACGCAACGAGGAGTTCACAGCATGATTCACACCATCGCACTCTCCGTGAGTTTCCCGGTGTTCGGCAACAATTTTTACGACCAGCACGCGGTGTCGCACAAAACCCAGGCACTGGTGTTCAACGAAGATTTCGAAGATTTGCTGATGCCCGCCGCCAGCAATCATTTCAACAATGAAGTGGTCGGCATCAACGATCAGTTCCGCTTTCTGAGCGACATACTCGCCACCCATTTGCTGGACATCGAGGCCTCAGTGCCTGCGCGATCCAGCGTCCGGGCGAGCGCTCATTTTTAACAACAACGGGCGTCCCATTGCGGGGCGCCCTCTTCGGTTCAATCAATCATCATCGCGATCACGGTAACGACGGCCGTCGCGGCGGTCGTCATCGCGGTCATCCCAACGGCGGTCATGGTCGTAATTGCGTCCGTGGTCGCGATCGTAGTGCCGGCCATGACGGTGGTCATCATCAAAATCCGCCACACAGCCACCGAGCAATACGGCGGCGGTTACGGTCAGCAGCATCGTTGTAGCGCGCTTCATTCAACACTTCCCTAAAACCAAGGTCTTGACGACGGAATCGGTCTGCGCTGCCCTCGCCTTCAGGACGCGGTGCGCGCAGCCGCCCATACGACCGGGCAAAAGCGCTTTGATTCAGTGGCCATCGATGACCGTTTATCGCCTTAATCGGCCTGACCGAACAGCGGCGTAATGCCACCTATACTGCTTCTTGACGACACCCACGCAACGGACCTGCGCCCTCAAGAATAAAAAGCAGAGGTGGCACATGGTCTGGCAACAAATCTACGACCCGTTCGGCAACCCGGTGATCTCCACGCTCATGGCCGCCGTACCAGTGGTGGTGATGCTCGCGGCGTTGGCGTTCTTCCACGTCAAGGCGCATCTGGCCGCCCTGCTCGCCCTCGGTTCGGCGCTGCTGATCTCAATTTTCGCCTTCGGCATGCCGGCGAGCATGGCCGGTTCGGCGGCGCTGTTCGGCGCGGCCAACGGCTTGTTGCCGATCGGCTGGATCGTGCTCAACATCATCTTCCTGCATCGCCTGACCACCGAAAACGGCTCGTTCAAAGTGCTGCAGGATTCACTGGCGCGGATCACCGACGATCGACGCTTGCAGTTGCTGTTGATCGCCTTCTGCTTCGGGGCGTTCTTCGAAGGTGCGGCAGGCTTCGGCACGCCTGTGGCGGTGACCGGGGCGATTTTGATCGGCCTGGGATTCTCACCGCTGGCCGCGTCTGGCCTGGCCTTGATCGCCAACACCTCACCGGTGGCCTTCGGTGCGCTCGGCACGCCAATCATCACCCTGGCCAAAGTCACCGGTCTGGATGAAATGGAGCTGTCGATGATGGTCGGTCGGCAACTGCCGTTCTTCTCCGTGCTGGTGCCGTTCTGGTTGATCTGGGCCTTCGCCGGGTGGCGCAAGATGCTGGAGATATGGCCGGCGATTCTGGTGGCCGGGGTCAGCTTCGCCGTGCCGCAATTCCTCGTGTCGAATTACCACGGGCCGATGCTGGTGGATGTGATTGCCGCGCTGATTTCCATGGCGTGCCTGACGCTGTTTTTGAAGGTGTGGAAACCGGCGACGATTCACACCTCGGCGGCGCTGTCGGGGCGCGTCGACAACTCTAAAGTCGAGGAAGCAAAAGTCACCGCCAGCGCTGCGTTCAGCGATCAGGCGCGTCCGGCAGTGATGCGTGCGTGGATGCCGTGGATCATCCTCACCGTGTTTGTGTTTGCCTGGGGCACCCAAGGCTTCAAGAATATTTTCGACGTGCGCCCGGCCATCGATCCGGTCACGCATTCGGCCAAACTCGATCCGCAAGGCAAACCGCTCAACGAGGCCAACCGTATTTTCGCCCCGGCCGTGACCTTCACCACACTGCACCTGCAAGTCGAGAAAGTCCCGCCTGTGGTGCCCGCGCCGAAAGCCGAGGAAGCGGTGTACAAATTCACCTGGTTCACCGCCACCGGCAGCGGAATTCTGCTGGCGGCGATTGTCGGCGGATTGCTGATGGGCTATTCGATCCCGCAACTGATCAAGCAATACCTGCGCACCCTGTGGGTGGTGCGCTTTTCGCTGATCACCATTGCGGCGATGTTGGCGCTGGGGTTCCTCACGCGCTACTCGGGGCTGGACGCGACCATGGGTCTGGCGTTTGCGGCGACGGGGATTTTCTATCCGATGTTCGGCACCTTGCTCGGTTGGCTGGGCGTGGCGTTGACGGGTTCGGATACCGCCTCGAACGTGCTGTTCGGCGGCTTGCAACGAGTGACATCGGAGCAGCTCGGGATCAGCCCGATCCTCATGGCGGCGGCGAACAGTTCAGGCGGGGTGATGGGCAAAATGGTCGATGCGCAATCGATTGTGGTCGCCTCCACCGCAACCCGCTGGTATGGGCATGAAGGCGAAATTTTGCGCTATGTGTTCTTCCACTCGATTGTGCTGGCAATACTGGTCGGCGGGTTGGTGACCTTGCAGGCGTATGTGGCGCCGTTCACCCATATGGTGGTTGGCGGACACTGACCCCAACCCGCGTAGGCGCTGCCGAAGGCTGCGATTTTTTGATCTTGTTTTTTACAATCAGAGGATCGCAGCCTTCGGCAACTCCTACAGAGGACAAGTTGATTGATGAGCTGTGCGCATAACTTTATAGCGAAAATCCGCAAAAACCTTTTCCTTTCTCCAGCAGTCACTCGTAGAACGAGACTGGCAAGCATGCCGGCGTGCCTCAGCGGCCCATTCACAACCCTGCTGCCCTGATGAAGAGAGAACAGGAATCGAACCATGACGATTTCCCGACGCAAATTTTTGATCCTCGGCGCCGTCACCGCGACGGCGTTCGCGATGCCACCGTTCATCAGCCTCAAGGCCTATGCGGCCAATCTGGAGCAACCGGCCATGAGCAAAGTAACCATCAACGTCAACGGTAAACCACGGGCGTTAGAGGTCGACAATCGCACCACTCTGCTCGACGCTTTGCGCGAAAACCTGCACCTGACGGGCACTAAAAAAGGCTGTGACCACGGCCAGTGCGGCGCTTGCACGGTGATCGCCGACGGTCGGCGGATCAACGCCTGCCTGACCCTGGCGGTGATGCACGAAGGCAGCGCGATCACCACCATCGAAGGCCTCGGCATGCCCGACAGCTTGCACCCGATGCAAGCCGCGTTCATCAAACACGATGGCTATCAGTGCGGTTATTGCACGCCCGGGCAGATCTGTTCGGCGGTCGCTGTCATCAAGGAAATCCGCGACGGCATTCCCAGTCATGTCAGCGCCAGTCTGACTGAGCCGCCACAACTGATCGCCGCTGAGTTTCAGGAACGCATGAGCGGCAATATCTGCCGGTGCGGTGCCTACTCGAACATCATCGAAGCCATCAGCGAAGTCGCGGAGGTGCCGGCATGAGACCGTTCAATTACCACCGCGCCGACTCGCCTGCCGCAGCCGCCGCGCTAGCCGCTCAAATAGACGGTGCGAAGTTCATTGCCGGCGGCACTAACCTGCTCGATTTGATGAAGCTCGACATCGAAACTCCGCTGCAACTGATTGACGTCAACCACTTGGGGCTGGATCAGATCGAAGCCACAGCCGAGGGTGGCTTGCGCATCGGCGCGTTGGTGCGCAATACCGATCTGGCCGCCGACAGCCGCGTCCGAAAAGACTACGCCCTGCTTTCGCGCGCCTTGCTGGCCGGCGCTTCCGGCCAGTTGCGCAATATGGCGAGCACCGCCGGCAACCTGCTGCAACGCACACGCTGCCCGTACTTTTATGACGTCAACCAGGCCTGCAACAAACGCAAACCCGGCAGCGGTTGCGCAGCGATTGGCGGGGTCAGCCGGCAACTGGGAATCATCGGCGTCAGTGACGCGTGCATCGCCACTCACCCCAGCGACATGGCCATCGCCATGCGTGCGCTCGATGCACAGATAGAAACGGTGAAACCTGACGGCAGCACTCGCCGCATCGCCATGGTCGATTTTCATCAATTGCCGGGCACCACGCCGAATGTCGAAACCAGCCTCACCCCCGGCGAATTCATCACCGCCGTGACCTTGCCCGCACCGCTCGGTGGCACGCACATTTATCACAAGGTGCGCGATCGCTCGTCTTATGCGTTCGCGCTGGTCTCGGTCGGTTTGATTGTGCAAAAGGACGGCACCGGCCGCGTCGCCGTCGGCGGCATCGCACCAAAACCGTGGCGGGTCGAAGCCGCTGAAGCGCTGCTGCCCGACGGCGCGAAAGCCGTCAGCGAACGTCTGCTCGATGGCGCTACGCCCACCCACGACAACCAATTCAAACTGACCCTGGTCGAGCGCACGCTCGGTTCGGTGTTGGCGCAAGCGAGGGAGCAGGCATGAAATTCGATACGCCCGCCACTACCAACCCGATCGACCAATTGAAGGTCATCGGCAAACCCACCGACCGCATCGAAGGCCCGCTGAAGACCAGCGGGCAGGCGCCCTACGCTTACGAACAGCACGAAGCCTTGGCCAATCAGGCTTACGGTTTCATGGTCGGCTCAGCGATTGCCAAAGGCCGCATCAACAACCTTGACGTTGAGCAGGCCAAAGCCGCGCCCGGTGTGCTGGCCATCGTCACGGCGGCCAATGCTGGCAAGCTCGGCAAAGGCAAATACAACGCTGCGCATTTGTTGGCCGGGCCAGACATCCAGCATTACCACCAGGCTGTCGCGCTGGTAGTTGCCGAGACATTCGAACAGGCCCGCGCCGCTGCGCAAATGGTCAAGGTCGATTACATTGCCGCCAAAGGTCAATTCGATCTGGCCAGCGTGCGCGACCAGGGCGTCGAGCCGAAAGAAGAACTGCCCGACGTCAGTCACGGCGACTTCTCCAAGGCTTTCGCCGCCGCGCCAGTGCAGTTTGATCAGACCTACACGACGCCGGATCAGTCCCACGCGATGATGGAGCCGCACGCCACGCTGGCGGCGTGGAAAGGCGATCAACTGACGCTGTGGACGTCGAATCAGATGATCGCCTGGAGCGTCGACGACATCGCCACCACCCTCGGTTTACCCAAGGAAAATGTCCGGCTGATTTCGCCCTACATCGGCGGGGGGTTCGGCGGCAAACTGTTTGTGCGCGCGGATGCCATTCTCGCCGCCCTGGGCGCACGCATGGCCGGCAGACCGGTAAAGGTCGCCCTCGCCCGTCCACAAATGGCCAACAACACCACGCATCGCCCCGCCACCATTCAGCGCATCCGTATGGGCGCGACGGCGGACGGCAAACTCACGGCAATCGCGCATGAGGGCTGGTCGGGCAATCTCGCCGATGGCAAAGTCGAGGTCGCCGCGCAGCCCAGCCAATTGCTGTACGCCGCCGCGAATCGGCAGGTCAGCATGCGCCTCGCACCGCTCGACCTGCCGGAAGGCAATTCCATGCGCGCACCCGGCGAGACCCCGGGGTTGATGGTGCTGGAGATCGCCATGGATGAAATGGCCGAGCAGTTGAAACTCGATCCGATTCAGTTCCGTATCCTCAACGACACCCAGGTCGACCCGGTAAAAACCGAGCGGCCGTTTTCCCAACGACGCTTGATTGAATGCCTGCAAACCGGTGCCGACAAGTTCGGCTGGAGCCAGCGCAATGCACAACCGGGTATGCGCCGCGAAGGGCGTTGGTTGATCGGCATGGGCGTGGCAGCGGCCATTCGCAACAACCTGCTGATCAAGTCCGGCGCGCGGGTGCGACTGGAGCGCGACGGCAAGGTTACGGTGGAAACCGACATGACCGATATCGGCACCGGCAGTTATACGATCATCGCGCAGACAGCCGCCGAGATGATGGGCGTTGAACTGAAGGATGTGACGGTACATCTGGGCGATTCGAGCTTCCCGGTGTCCTCCGGTTCCGGTGGCCAATTCGGCGCCAACTGCTCGACCGCCGGGGTGTACGCCGCGTGCATGAAACTGCGTGAGGCCGTGGCAACGAAACTGGGCATGACCGGCGGTGAAGTCGAATTCGCCGAGGGTCAGGTGCGCGCCGGCGGCAAGACTCTGCCGCTGCGTGATGCGGCAAAAAATGGCGCCGTCGAGGCCGAGGACAGCATCGAATTCGCCGACCTCGCCAAGCAGTATCAGCAGTCGACTTTCGGTGCGCATTTCGTTGAAGTGGCGGTGGATGCGGCGACCGGTGAAGTCCGCGTGCGACGCATGCTCGCGGTGTGTGCGGCGGGCCGGATTCTCAACCCCAAAGCAGCACGCAGTCAGGTGATTGGCGCAATGACCATGGGCGTCGGCGCGGCGTTGATGGAGGAGTTGGCGGTGGACAAGCAGCTTGGCTTTTTCGTCAACCATGATCTGGCGGGGTACGAGGTCCCGGTGCATGCCGACATCCCGCATCAAGAGGTGATTTTCCTCGATGAGACCGACCCGATTTCCTCGCCGATGAAGGCCAAGGGTGTCGGCGAACTGGGCATTTGCGGCGTCAGTGCGGCGGTGGCCAATGCAATCTACAACGCCACCGGAGCACGGGTGCGGGATTACCCGATCACCCTCGACAAAATCCTCTCTTCATTGCCGGAGATGATCTGAAACGCCCCTGTAGGAGCTGCCGCAGGCTGCGATCTTTTGATCTTGTTTTTTAAACATCAAAATCAAAAGATCGTCCGATCGCCGCCCGAGCCTGCCGCTGCTCCTACAGTGGGTATTGTGTTTCGCTAACCTGCTCCATCCACTCCACGACGTTACCGTCGAGCACTTCAGCAATTGCAATATGCGTCATCGCCGTCGTCGGCAGTGCGCCATGCCAATGTTTGGCACCCGGCGCAATCCATACGGTATCACCCGGACGGATTTCCCTGACCGGCTGACCCCACTCCTGCACAAAACCAGCCCCGGCAGTCACGATCAACGTCTGCCCCAGCGGATGCGTATGCCACGCCGTCCGCGCACCCGGTTCGAAGGTCACGGTGGCGCCGCTGACTCGCGCCTCATCAGAACCCTTGAATGGCGCGTCGACGCGCACCGTGCCAGTGAACCAATCCGCCGGGCCACGGGCCGAAGGTTGAGAACCATTGGGTATCACGGTCACACGCGGATTTTCATTGGCTTGAACTTCGCCGGCCAGCAGGGAAAGCGTCAGCGCGGAAGCGGTTAGCGGATTCATGACAAGTCCTCCAGAGTTTCGCCAAACCCGTGCGGCACCGCCTACACGGGACATGCGTTCACTTTACCGGTCGGTACTCTGCGAATAATCGACTAGAATTCGAAAAAACTTATGCAGGACACTCATCAATGCTTCGCGAAAACGCCACCGACCTGCTCGCCTTTCTTGCCGTGGCACGCGAGCGCAGCTTTACCAAAGCCGCCGCCAAGCTCGGCGTTTCGCAATCGGCGCTCAGTCACACCATTCGCGCCCTCGAAGCCCGCTTGGGGCTGCGCCTGCTGACCCGTACCACCCGCAGCGTCTCGCCCACCGAGGCCGGCGAACACCTGATGCAGACCATCGGCCCGCGTTTCGAAGAGATCGAACTGGAACTGGCGGCCCTGAGCACTCTGCGCGAAACACCGGCGGGCAAAATCCGCATCAATGCTACTGACCATTCGCTGGACTGGTTGTTGCGCCCGGTACTTAAGGCGTTTTTGCCGAAGTACCCGGATATTGCCGTCGAAGTCAGCTGCGACTACGGTTTTGTCGACATCGCTGGTCAGGGTTTCGACGCCGGCATTCGTTTGGGCGAAGACGTTGCGCAGGGCATGATTGCCACTCGCATCGGGCCGGACATGCGCATGGCGGTGGTTGGCTCACCCGGTTATTTCGCCCGCCGCCCCGCCCTGAAAACCCCACGTGAGCTGACCGACCACGCTTGCAACAATCTGCGTCTGCCCACCAATGGCGGGCTCTACAGCTGGGAGTTCGAGAAAGATGGCGAAAGCCTGAAAGTGCGGGTGTCCGGGCAAATCATCCTGAACGGCGTCTACCCGTTGCTCGACGCCGCGCTGGACGGATTCGGCCTGAGCTATATACCGGAGAATATCGTCGCGCCGTATCTGGCCGACGGCCGCCTGGTGCAAGTGCTGGAAGATTGGTGCCCGACCTTCGCCGGTTACCACCTTTACTACCCGAGCCGGCGCCAGGCCGCACCGGCATTCGCGTTGTTGCTGGAGGCGTTGCGGCATCGCGGATAAGTCACCAGAGGGCTTTGGTGTACGTCAGCAAAATCCGCGTTTCATCGGCATCACGACTGAACGACGAGCGATACGAAGCGTTGCGCAGGCGCAAGGCGAGGTCCTTGAATGTGCCGCTCTGAATGACGTATTTCACCTCGGTATCACGCTCCCACTCGGCGCCTCGGCTACTGGCGACTTGCGCGTGATCGCCGTCGATGTAGCGGCTCATGAACGTCAGCCCGGGAATGCCTGAATGTTCGAAATCGTAGTCATAACGCACCTGCCTTGAACGCTCCTGTGCTTCGGCGAAATCGCCGATCTGTGCGTAGTTGACCAGATACGCGTCACTGCCTTCGATGTACGGAAACGCGTTGTTGCCGATCATCGCCTGATAACCGACGCTGATTTTGTGCCCGTCAGCGGCGTAACCAAACAAGCCGTTGAGCGACTGGTTGCTGATTTTTCCGGCCTTGGCCGCGCCCTGACTTTCACTGGAGAAGAAGCGCAGATCGCTGCTCACCGTGCCCCCGGCCATCGGCCGCGTATCGGTCAGTCCGAGATAGTGCTGATCGTAGACATCGCTCAATGCCGCGTAGTGATAACTGACCTTTAGCGTATCGCTGAGCTGACGCTCGACACCGAGCATATTCAGATGCGCACCCTGCGCATTGGTGGCAAATCGATTGTTTTTGTTGTTCAGCGCAATCGGTTCGTAACTCGTGTCGTTGCGGCCCTTGACCCGATCCAGTTGGCCGGCCGTCAGCACCATGCCGGGCAGGTCTTGCGACACCACCAGCGCACCACGAAACGTCTGCGGCAAAATCATCCCGTCCTGCGGTCGCAGTGTCGGCAGGACCGGAATCAGCGCACCGGCCTTCAGCTCGGTTTTCGATAATCTGACCTTGGCCGTCACGCCCAGTTTGCCGTACTCACGGGCCGCACGCCCGTCGCTGCGTACGGGCAACAGACCACTGCCGGCGCGGTCCGGACTGGAGTCGAGACGCACGCCGACCATACCCAGTAAATCCAGACCGAAGCCCAGCATGCCGGGGGTATAACCGGATTCGAAGTTGAACATCAATCCCTGCGCCCACTCTTCGCGTTTGGACTGTTGCGTTGACGGTCCATTTCGAAAGTCACGATTGAAGTAAACGTTGCGGGTTTCGAACGAAGCGTGGGAATCGGCGAAGAGGTCCGCGTGAACCCAACCGCTGAAAATGGCGAGCAACAGCAATCCATTGCGCATTCCGAACTGAGTGAATTCAGGCATGACGACACCTGTGAAGTATTCATGGAAGGTTCAGGCGCCCCGCAACCCTTGTAGAAGTGAGCCTGCTTGCGATAGCGCAATTGCAGTCACGAAAAATGTTGAGTGCACAACCTCCATCGCGAGCAGACTCACTCCTGCAAGGGATAACCGGGCGTCAGAAAGGTCTGGCGAGCAGTGCGATCAGCCGTTCACCGAATAGCGTCAGCGCCACCCCCAGCAACACCACCACTGCGCCAGCAATCTTGATTGACGCCGCCGGGCGCACCGCTGCACCGAGCCAGCCGAAGTGATCAATCGCCACCGACGACAACAGTTGCCCGGCGATCACCAACACCAACAAGTTCGCCAGTCCAATGCGTGGCGCCAGCCATACGGTGCAAAAAATCGCGCCGGCGCCGAGGATGCCGCCCACCAGCCGCCAGCCGGGTTGCGCAGGAATGACGCTCAACGCATCGCCCAATCCACCCCGCAGACATGCCAGCACACCGAGTACGAACATGCCGCTGAGAAACGAGTAGAACGCTGCTGCCAGTGTGTTGCCGCTCATGGCCCCGGCCAATTGACTGTTCACCGCCGCTTGCACGGCAATTGCCACACCGGCCAGCAAGGCCAGAAAAAAGACATCAGGATCATGACCGGCCACCTCTCAGTGTGAGTGCAATGGAGCGAAGTGCTCCGCGAAGGGATCGGGGCTGTAGCCAGCTGCGGCAAACAGATGACTGCGCGATTCCTCAGTGGCTCGATGCAGTTGCTCACGATCCACGCCCAACACCACACCAGCCTGTTTGCGGATGCGCCCGGCGATGATCACAGTGTCGATGTCGCCTCGTTCCGCCGCATGCACCACGGTGCCCAAGGCATTGCTCGACGGGTACACGCTGAGGTTGTCGGTGCGAATCAGCACGATGTCGGCCTGTTTGCCCGGCGTGAGGCTGCCGATGCGCGTTTCGAGGCCTGCACACGCGGCGCCATCGAGGGTCGCCGCTTTGAGCAGTTGTGCTGCACTGACCAGTTCCGGTGCTTGCTGGCCATGAAAACGTGCGGTATGCGCCGCTGCACGTTGCAGGTAAAACGCCACGCGCATTTCACCGAACATGTCGCCGCCATAGGAGCTTTCGTTGTCGACGCTGAGGCCCGGATTCATGCCGTGATCTACAGCTTTCTGCCAGGCGAAAACGCCGTCCTCCAGACCGTAGTGGGCATCGGAGCGCGGGCAGACATTCACCTTTACCCCGGCGCGGCGCAGGATTGACCAGCCCTGATCCGGCAGGCAGGTGCAGTGATTGAAGATGTTGTCCGGTCCCAGCAGTCCCTCTTCGTTCAAGGCTTCAAGCTCCGCCGCCATTGCGGCGCCGAAGAACTCGGTAACGATGGGCAGACCCAGCTCACGGGCGACCGCCCATTGTTCGCGGTCGATCTGCGCCATCATCGCCAGCGTCACCAGTGAATCGGGCGAACCGGCATATTTGTCCTTGATGCGGCGCAGATCACCCGGCCATTGCACAGACTCCCACTCACCCGACAAAGGCGCGCCCGGCGCATGCACGGCGCGGATACCGGCATCGTGCAAGGCATCGATGGCCGCATCAGAATGCGCGCCGCTGCGAGCGTTATGGGAGTTATCGATGAACGTGGTGATGCCGGCGTTGATCGCGCCCAATGCAGTCAACAGATTGCCGACGTACATATCCTGCGGGCGGTAATATTTGGCGAACGAGAAATGCGTGGCGTTGCAGTAATCTTCCAGGGACTGCGAATTGGGATTGATCCGGCGCAACTGCCCTTCCCACGCGTGGCGATGGGTATCGACCATGCCCGGGATCACAATCATGCCTTTGGCGTCGATCACTTCGGCATCCGGCGCTTCAAGCCCTGTACCGACCTGGAGAATTTCCGTACCGCGAATCAGCACGTCGCCTTCGATGAAATTGCCCAATCGCTCGTCCTTGGTGATCACGGTGCCGCCCTTGATCAACAGCAATCGCTGCGCGTCGGGCAATGGCGCGAGCGCGGAAGTCAGAACATCGAAATAGGTATTGAATGACATGAAAGGCTCCTCGACAGGGGTTGGCACACTGGCCTGTAGCCGCATTGTCTGACTGGAAGCCTTTATTTAGAATACTGAAACACCTACAAACATTATGAAGCTGAGAATACATAATGCGTGATCAAGAGTTTGGCCATCTGCGGGCGTTTTTCGCCGTCGCACGCGAGCGTAATTTTTCTCGCGCTGCGCAATCGCTGGGGGTTTCGCCTTCAGCGCTGAGCCAGACCATCAAAGGTCTGGAGGAACGTCTTGGCGTGCGTCTGCTCAACCGCACTACGCGCAGCGTTTCCACCACCGAGGCTGGCGGCAAACTGTTCGAGCGGCTGGGAGAGGTTTTTGCCGATCTGGAGTCGGCACTGGAACAGCTCAATGATTACCGCGACACGCCAGTAGGCACCCTGCGCATCTGTGCGCCGCAGGTGGCGATGCTGCATTTCATTCAGCCGATACTGCCGGCGTTTCAAGCAGCCTATCCGGACATCAAACTCGAGCTGACCACCGATGACAGCACCGCCGACATCGTCGCCCAGGGTTTTGATGCGGCGATCCGCCTGGGAGAATTCATCGAACAGGACATGTTTGCGCTCAAGCTCAGCGAGCCGTTGACGCAAATCGCCATCGCCTCGCCACACTACCTGCAAGGCAAACAACGCCCGCAGGAACCTGCCGATCTGTTACAACACCGTTGCGTGAACTGGCGCCGCTCTGGCGAAACCGGTTTGTACAAATGGCGGTTTTTCCGCGACGGTCTGCCGTTCGAACTGAGCGTGAAAGGTTCGCTGGTGGTGAGTGACTGCGCCGTTGCCATGCAATCGGCGCTGGATGGTTTAGGCATCACGGTGTGGATCCGTGAATGGATCAAAGACGAACTGGACAGCGGCGCACTGGTGGCATTGCTGGAAGAGTGGTCAACGCCCTTCCCCGCGTTTTACCTGTACTACCCCAGCAACCGGCAGATGTCGTCGGCATTGCAGGCATTCATCGGCGCCCTGCGTAACGCGCATTAAGCAGCGCTGGCACCACGCATCGGCGCAAACGCTTCAGCGCCGCCATAGAGCAACGCTTTGGCGCCTAGGGTCAGCAGCGATAAAAACGCGAACAGCAGGCCACACCAGATCGTGCCCGGCAGCCCCCAGGTGTCGATGAACACCCCGCCGATCCACGAGCCCAGGGCAATCCCGGCGTTGGCCGCCGACACGTACAAACTGGTGGCGAACGAATGCGCTTCAGGTGCGGTGCCGGTCAGCCACATCTGCGTGATGATCATGCCGCTGGTATGAATGGCGCCCCACAGCAACACGATCAACAACATCGAACCTACCGAAGCGCTGCCGAAGCTGGCCAGAATCAGGTAAGCGATGCTCAGCAGAATTGGAAATGACAGCGCCGTCGCCACCAGATGATTCGCCAGGGCACGTCCGGCCAACAAATTGCCGAGTACCCCGCCGACACCGAAAATCACCAGGAGGAAACTGATGGTTTCACCGTCCAGACCTGTCTGGTTCTTCAGGTATTCAGCGGCATAGCTGTACACCGAGAACTTGGCGGTGAACACCAGCACTGTCGCAATGATCGCCAGCCAGACCGGCGGCTTTTTCAAGATTGATAACTGGCTGGAGAAACTCTCCGGCGCCGCTTTCTGGTGTGGCAATTTCAGCAGCAAACCAAGCCCGGCCAGCAATGTCGCCACCGCGCAAAACAGGATCGACGCTTCATAGGAAAAACGCCCCGCCAGCCATGCGGTGAGCGGCACGCCAAACACAAGTCCCAGCGTTGTGCCGATGAACGCCGTGGTAGTTGCGTGGGTTGCGCGCTCCTTGGGGTACAACGAAATCGCTGCCGCAAACGCTGCCGAGAAGAACACCGGATGCAACATCGCCGGCAGTACACGCAGCGCCATCAACGTCGAATAGGTCGGCGCGTAAGCGGAGAAAACACTGCACAACGAGAAACACAACAGCGCTCCGACCAGCACCTTCTTGCGCTCGAAACGAGAAAAGACCAACACCAGAAATGGCCCGCAAACAGCGACGATGAAGGCGAACAGGCTCATCAACAACCCGGCTTGGGCGACGCTGACGGCGAAACGCTCGACGATCAGCGGCAGGATGCCGACCACGCCAAGTTCCAGGGTGTACAGCCCGAAAAGGCCGAGAATGATAAAAGGCATGACAGACATGGGATGCGGAGAACGGCTCATAAAAACTCACACACTGAAAGTGAACAACACACGGCCCCTTGTTGGAGCCGGCAGGCCAGCGCCAACAAGGCTTTCATGGATGGGCGTCAGGGCTTGCTGAAATCAACCACAACCTTGCCAAACGCGCCGCGATTGAGATGAGCGAACGCTTCGCGCACCTGATCGAAGGCATAGGTCGCATCGATTACCGGTTTGATCCCGTGGTGGTCGATCATCCGCACCATGTCCTCGAATGCGCGACGTGGGCCGACGGCCACCGCGACAATCGAGGCACGGCTGCCGAGCAGCGGCATGATCGGCGTGCGCAATTCGTCAGAGTCGAGCAGGCCGATAATCGACACCCGACCGCCAGGTACGACCGCTTGCAGGGAGCGCCCGAGATTGTCGCCGCCGGCCATTTCCAGAATGTGATCGGCGCCGCGTCCCTCGGTCAGTTCCAGCACTGCGCTGTGCCATTGGGGTGTAGTCGTGCGATTGATGCCGTGGGTAGCACCGAGCGCGATGGCCTGGGCGATTTTCTCGTCACTGCTGCTGGTGACGATCACTTTGGCACCGCTGGCAGCCGCCAGTTGTACGGCGAAAAGCGAAACGCCGCCCGTGCCCTGCACCACCACCGTTTGCCCGGTGTGCAAATGGCCGAGTTCGATCAATGCCATCCATGCCGTCAGTGCGGCTATCGGCAACGTACTCGCTTCGACGGCGCCAAGGTGTTTGGGTGCGCGAACGCACCATTCAGCCGGGGTCACCACGTATTCAGCCAACATGCCCGGAATCGGCCCGCCCTGGGTTGGCATTTCCGCCCACGTCTTGGGATTACCGTCGATCCAGTTGGTAATGTAAGTGGAGATCACTCGCTCACCGACAGCAAAACGAGTCACGCCCTCACCCACCGCAACCACGGTGCCGGCCATGTCCGAGGCGGGCGTGAAGGGGAACTTCAGCGCTGCCGTCATGCCGTTTTCTACCACTTGGGTATCGCGATAATTAAGCGAGACGGCTTCGATTTTCACCAGAATCTCCCCGGCTTTCGGGGTTGGACGCGCTGCCTGAACCAGGCTGAGGTTATCGAGGCCAAACGCGGAAATTTCCCAACGCTGCATTGAGTCAGACATGACAATAATCTCGGTAGTGGACTGTGGCGCTGATAGTAAAAGCTGCCACTTACCGAGATTAAGCAGGTCTGCGTTCCGGTACTTACGGACAATTTTTTCCGTAATGGCTAAGGTAAAGTGAGCACCTGCGCAGGCATTGAGAATCGTCATGGACAGCTTGAACACGTTGAGCGTTTTTGTGTCGGTAGCCGAAACCCGCAGTTTCGTCGCGACGGGACGTCTGTTCGGGGTCTCCGCGTCAGCCATCGGTAAAAGCATCACGCGTCTGGAGGAGCGTTTCGGCGTGCGGTTGTTCAATCGCAGCACGCGCAGTGTCATGCTGACCGAGGACGGCACGCGACTGCTTGAACGCAGTTTGCGCATCCTCGGTGAAATCGCAGCCGCTGAAGAGGAGTTTTCTCAGACCCACGCCACACCCCGTGGCCGCCTCAAAATCAGTTTGCCACTGGTGGGCGAGCCGTTTTTACCAGTGCTGGCACAATTCAAGAAAACCTATCCGGCAGTAGATCTTGATCTGACTTTCGATGACCGAAGGGTGGATGTGATTGAGGAAGGCTACGACGCGGTGTTGCGCGCCGGAGAGGTGCCGGACTCCAGTCTGACCTCACGCCTGATCGGCAGTTATCGGATGATTCTGGTGGGCGCTCCGAGCTACTTTCAGACGCATGGCGAGCCACAACAGGCTACGGATCTGCTCAGCCATTCGTGCATTCAGTTTCGCTTTCCCAACACCGGCAAGCTACAGGTCTGGCCCTTGCGCGAAGCTGGCCAGGAAGTCGATCTGCAACTACCGACCTCAATGGTCTGCAACAACCTCGAAGCACGGATCTGTTTTGCACTGCGAGGTATTGGTATTGCCTACCTGCCGGACTTTTGCGTCAGTGACGCCTTGGCATGCGGGCAGTTGCAACGCATCCTGCCCGACTGTTCGGAAACCGGCGTCTACCGAATCATGTGGCCCTCGGGCAAGCATCCACAGTTGAAACTGAGAGTGTTTATTGACTTTCTCAAAGAGCATCTGTTTCCCGCGCAAACATCAACCTAACCCACCAACGCAATCAATTGCTGGCGCTGCGCATCCGTCAGCATAGGCCCGAACCCGGCGCCGGCATTGTCAGCCATGTAGCGCGGATTGCTCGTTCCCGGAATGACACACGTCACTGCCGGGTGCGAGAGCAAAAACTTCAGCGCCAATTGCGGCCAACTGTTGACTTGTACATCCGACACCCACGCTGGCAGCGGCTTGCCCTTGAGGCGCGCGAGCAAGCCACCGCCGCCGAACGGCCGGTTGCAGATCACCGCTACGCCGCGCTCACGGCACAACGGCAGGATGCGTTTCTCCACACCACGGTCATCGAGGGCGTAGTTGATTTGCAGAAAGTCGATTTTTTCAGCCTGCAACACCGCTTCCACTTCATCGTAAGCCGAGGGCGTGTAATGGGTGATGCCGATGTAGCGGATGCGCCCCTGCTCTTTCCAATCGCGCAGAGTGGGCAGATGAGTTTGCCAGTCGAGCAGGTTGTGGATCTGCATCAAGTCGATGCGATCGGTGCGCAGCAGGCTGAAGGATTTTTCCATCTGCGCAATGCCCTCCTCGCGCCCGCGCGTCCATACCTTGGTGGCCAGGAAGGCCGGCGAGCGCGGTTCGTGGATCGACAGCAACTCACCGGTGGTCTCTTCGGCGCGGCCATACATCGGCGAACTGTCGATCAGGGTGCCACCCTTCCTGAACAACTCGTCGAGCACCGCTGGCAGTTGTTTATAGGCTGTGTCACCGGGCGCGACATCGAAGCCGCGGTAGGTGCCCAGCCCTATCAGGGGCAGCAACTCGGAGCTGGAAGGGATGGCGCGGGTCTGCATGGTCTGGCCTCCTGAGGCGCTCGGCAACGTGGCAGTGGCCAGCGCCCGGTCAAACGTGAAAACTACCGAAACGCCGGCAGCCAGCGTGAGCAGTCGGCGGCGCGAGTACCCTTCAGTGTGGTGCATGCTGGTGACCCCGTTGCGTGGATCTGTTGCATGTTGTGTGCGCAGGCAGTCTGGCCTGACCGCTGGACTACACTGCGACAGCACACCTTCATACCCGTTAAAAGTAGCCGAATGTCCCGAACCCTGATGTCACTCGTCGTATTGATCGTCGCCGTGTACCTGGCGCTGTGTGCGGCGCTGTTCTTTTTTCAGCGCTCATTGATCTATTTTCCGCAGCCTGCCGCCGTCGATTCTGCACAGTCTCGGCTGAAGCTATCGATGCCCGACGCAGAGATCTGGGTGTCCACGCGCGAACGCGTCGGGGCGCGGGCGCTGATCTATTTCGGCGGCAATGCCGAAGACGTCTCGCGCAACCCGCCGGAGTTCGCCGCAGCGTTTCCCGATTACGCGTTGTATTTCCTGCATTACCGTGGCTTCGGTGGCAGCGGCGGTTCGCCTTCCGAGGAGTCGATTGCCGAGGATGCGCTGGCGCTGTTTGATCAGGTGTACGCCAGCCATCCGCAGGTTGCCGTCATCGGGCGCAGCCTCGGCTCGGGCGTCGCGGTGCGCCTGGCCAGTCAGCGGCCGGTGGAAAAACTGATTCTGGTGACGCCGTACAACAGCCTCGAAGAAATCGCCGTGAAACAGTATCCGTGGGTGCCGGTGAAATGGTTGCTCAAGGATCGCTACGAGTCGGGCAAATACGCCGCGCATCTTCGCGTGCCAACGTTGCTGCTGGCCGCGAGTGACGACGAGGTGATTGCGCGGGACAGTACGCAACGCTTGCTGGAGAACTTCCCCAAAGGCGTGGCGACGCTGAAGATTGTGCCGAATTCAGGGCATAACTCGATTTCGGACCGTGTGCAGTATCTGGAATGGATGGGGGAAGTGTTGAATCGCTGATGAGGGTTTGCCTGTACTTTTTGTGTTGGCTGGGCGGGCGCCATCGCTGGCAAGCCAGCTCCCACAGTGTTTGCGGTGAACACAGTTTTTTGTGGACGACTCCATACCCTGTGGGAGCTGGCTTGCCAGCGATAGCGCCAGACAAACCACCGCCCATGTCCCTGAATCGTCGCTCCGCCCCTTGAACCAAGTCCCGAATCCCCAGTCCTACCCGCGCCGCTTTCTGCGGTTCACTCAACTTTTGCGCTGTCCTCCTTCAGAGCTGCCCGTCTCATGCGCCACGCCGTTCGCTCGTCTCGCCTGGTTTCGCTGTGCCTGCTGATCCTTTCGCCCCTGTTAGCTGAAACCGCGCATGCCGGCGCGGAGCGCCAACTGGTGGCTGCCATCAATGACTATCGCGCCCACCCGCAACGCTGCGATCGGCGCCCCGTGCAACGCCTGGCGCCGTTGGCGCTGAAGTCGAACCTCGCCTTGCCGGTCGGCTATCGCTATGGCGGTGGCTTGCGCGAAGCACTGAAGTCGTCCGGTTACTCGGCGGTGGCGGTGCGCAGCATCCGCATTGTCGGGGCGCAGGATGCCGAAGAGGCTTTCGACCTGCTGCAAAGCGACTATTGCGGCGCGCTGCTCGATGCGACCTACGCCGACATCGGCATCAGTCGCACTCGCAGCGAATGGCAAGTGGTACTGGCGCAACCGGTGCTCGACAGTCGTGTGGCGGATAACCGCAGCGTCGGCAAAGCGTTGCTCGCCGAAGTCAACGCCGCGCGCGCGCGACCAAGAATGTGCGGGCGCCAGCGTTTCGCCGCAACACGACCGCTGAGCTGGAATGCTGCACTGGGCGCAGCGGCTCAGGGCCACAGTAAAGCCATGGCGTACGGCAATTACTTCGCCCACCGTGATCCGGACGGTGACTTGCCGGCAGATCGCGCCAGAGCAGCGGGTTTTCGCGGCCGGCAGATCGGCGAAAATATCGCCGCCGGACAGAGTTCACCAGGCAAGGCGATGGCCGGCTGGCTGGCCAGTCCCGGGCATTGCGCCAATCTGATGAACCCGATGTTCACCCAGGTCGGGGCCGGGTTTGCCAGTGAGGCGCGCAGTGATGAAGGGGTTTACTGGACGATGCTGTTCGGCGCGCCCTGACCGGCCGCGCCAAGTCCCAGTTTCAGCAACTCCTTGCGCAGTATTGAGGGTTTCAGCACAGCCATTCCCGCCTGCCAGTCGAGTGGCAATAACTGATTGAGCTTTTGTTGGCTGACGTCGGCAGGCGCCAGCAAACAGCTTTTCCGGTCGCGAATGCTGATGAGGTTCAGCAGCCAGTCTTCGCCCTGCTTCGCCATCCAGTGGCTCATCGTCGTCCGGTGTTTTTGCAACAACGCATCGGCATCCCACACGGTCATTTGCGCAAAGATCTGCGGCAGATTGCTTTCGGGTTTCATCCGTTTCAAATCAACTGCCAATGCACCGACAAGGTCTGATTCGATACTGGCCTGGCATTCGAGGAAATACTGCTCGGGCCAGTCTTTCGTCAGTTTCGCCCGTGGCGCGAGGTCGGCGTAGGCGTCGATGTCCGCTGGCGTGGTCATCTGGCTGGTGAAATTCAGGGTGTTGTCGAGAATCGCGGTGGCCAGGAGCGCGGCGCTTGGCTGACTGATTCGATGCAGCAAGTCGGCCGCCAGCCAGCGCTGAAATACCTGAGTCGCCGCTGCGCCGATCGGGCGGATGTCGGCGGCTAAACCAAGTTTCTTTGCCCAATAATCTTCGTTACCCGGATGATGGTCGATGACTTCCACGACCTGATCGAGCACGACCATTGGATCAAAGTGGTGATAGTCGGAAACGTCGACCAAGACAAATTCGTCGCCGGGCATCGGTGCCGCGTCGTGCAAGAAATTGCCCCAACCGCGCACGGTGCTGGAAACACTGGCGTTGGGTTTTGCGCTACTCACGGCGCGGGCGGGAATGCCTTGCAGATTGAGCAATTCTGCGTAGGCAATGCAGCAGGCGTAGGCGTCGATGTCCAGATAGGACGCGCCAGAAGTGATGATTTTCATGGGCTGGCAACATCACACATTTCCATGACATTTGGGTGACAGGCAAAGATCGCAGCCTGTGGCAGCGCCTACACAGGTCTGCGATCTATTGATGTTTATGCGGCGGCTTTACCGGCCGCGACCATCGCCGAAGCCGCCAGCATTGCCCGCAACAACACTGCACAGCCCGCCGCCAGATCGTCCGGCGCTGCGTTTTCGATTTCGTTGTGGCTGATCCCGCCTTCACACGGCACGAAGATCATCCCCGCAGGACCGAGTTCGGCGAGGAAAATCGCGTCATGCCCGGCACCGCTGACGATGTCCATGTGCGACAGACCCAGGCCTTTGGCGGCGCCGCGCACGGCTTCGACGCAGCCTTTTTCAAAGTACAGCGGCGGGAAGTCGGCGGTCGGCGTCAGTTCATAGGTCAGACCATGTTCTTCGCAGGTAGCTTCAATGACTTGCTTGACCTCGGCGATCATCGAATCCAGACGCGCCGGTTCCAGATGGCGGAAGTCGAGGGTCATGCGCACTTCGCCGGGGATGACGTTGCGCGAGCCGGGATAGGCTTGCAGGCAACCGACGGTGCCGCACGCGTGCGGTTGATGGCCGAGGGCGGCACGGTTAACTGCACCGACGATCACCGATGCCCCGACCAGCGCATCTTTGCGCAGGTGCATCGGGGTTGGGCCAGCGTGCGCTTCGACGCCACGCAGCTTGAGGTCGAACCACTTCTGTCCCAGCGCGCCGAGCACTACGCCGATGGTTTTCTGTTCGTCTTCGAGAATCGGGCCTTGTTCGATGTGCGCTTCGAAATAGGCGCCGACCTTGTGCCCGCTGACTTTGCGTTGCCCGGCGTAACCGATGGCATTGAGCGCTTCGCCCACGGTGACGCCATCGGCATCGACTTTGGCGAGGGTTTCTTCGAGGGTGAATTTCTCGGCAAACACGCCCGAGCCCATCATGCACGGGGCGAAACGCGAGCCTTCTTCATTGGTCCAGACCACCACTTCCAGCGGTGCTTCGGTTTCCACGTTGAGGTCGTTGAGCGTACGCAGCACTTCGACGCCAGCGAGTACGCCGAAGCAGCCGTCGAACTTGCCGCCGGTGGGTTGCGTGTCGATGTGGCTGCCGGTCATCACCGGCGGCAGGTTGGGATTGCGACCGGGACGGCGGGCGAAGATGTTGCCGACCTCATCGACCGTGACGCTGCATCCGGCGTCCTTGCACCATTGCACGAACAGGTCGCGGGCCTGGCGGTCGAGGTCGGTCAGGGCCAGGCGACAGACGCCACCCTTGACCGTGGCACCGAGCTTGGCCAGTTCCATGAGCGACGCCCACAAGCGGTCGCGGTTGATGTGCTGATGGGTCGATTGCAGAACGTCTACGGCTGCGTTCATGGGGATCTCCTCAGGCTGCGTTTCTTATGGATATTTCTCTGGTGTCTGGTAGATCGCTTTCGCGAGCAGGCTCGCTCCCACAGGGGAAATGCATTTCAAATGTAGGAGCGAGCCCGCTCGCGAAGAGGCCGGCCGCTACACCGCTGTTTTCACGGCAGAAGGCTGCGCGCGCATCACGCACAACCCGTAATAAATCAATCCGCCCAGCGCCGAGCCGGTGAACCAGCCATAGCTGTAAAACCAGCTGAACGCATCGCTACCCAGCGACAGCAACGTCAGCACCACCGGCACCCCAAAGGCGAGAAAACCGGCCCGATTCCACGCCGGATAAACGTCATCGCGGTACAACCCGGCGAGGTCCAGTTGCTGTTTCTTGATCAGGAAATAGTCCACCACCATGATCCCGGCAATCGGCCCGAGCAGGCTCGAATAACCCAGCAACCAGTTCGAATACACGGTTTCCAGGCTAACGTCGGACACGATCAAACCCAGCTTCTTCAGTAACTCATGGGCCATCAACGCCAACCCGACAAACCCGGTCAGCAACACCGCTTTGGTGCGGTTGATCACCTTGGGAGCGATGTTCTGGAAGTCGTTGGTGGGCGAGACGATATTGGCGGCGGTGTTGGTCGATAGTGTGGCGATGATAATCAGCGCCATGGCCACCGCAACCCACACCGGGCTCTGGATATGACCGATCAGGCTAACCGGATCAGATACCGTTACACCGACCAGTTTTACCGACGCCGCGGTCATGATCACGCCGAGGGAGGCGAACAGAAACATCGTCAGTGGCAGGCCGAAAATCTGCCCGAGGATCTGATCCTTCTGACTTTTGGCGTAGCGGCTGAAGTCCGGAATATTCAGCGACAACGTTGCCCAGAACCCCACCATCGCCGTCAGCCCGGCAGCGAAGTAACTCACCACACTGGCGCCTTCAGGACGTTTCGGTGGGATCGCCAGCAGTTCAGTCATCGACACATTGGGCATCGCCCACACCAGCAAGCCGATGCCGACCGCCACCAGCAGTGGCGCCGACAAGGTTTCCAGCCACTTGATCGACTCGGCGCCGCGAATCACCACCCACAGGTTCAACGCCCAGAAGATCATGAAGCCGATCACCTCCCCCGTGCCGCCGAGGGATTTCCAGCCCTCGAACACCGAGCCGAGAAACAGGTGAATCGCCAGGCCGCCAAACATCGTCTGAATCCCGAACCAGCCACACGCCACCAATGCGCGAATCAGACACGGCACATTGGAACCGAGGATGCCGAACGAGGAACGCAGCAGTACCGGAAACGGGATGCCGTACTTGGTACCGGGAAAAGCATTCAGGGTAAGGGGAATCAGCACGATGACGTTGGCAAACAGAATGGCCAGCAGCGCTTCACCGACACTCAAGCCGAAGTACGCCGTCAGCACGCCGCCGAGGGTGTAGGTCGGCACGCAGATCGACATGCCGACCCACAGCGCAGTGATGTGCCATTTGTTCCAGGTTCGTTCGCGCACCTTGGTCGGTGCCATGTCGTGGTTGTATCGGGGGCTGTCGAGGACGTCGCTGCCGGCTTCGAGCTCGAACAAGCCGTCGCGCTCGGTTACTTGCGATCTGTTCTGTTGCATGGCTGCTCCACGGTTTTTTTTGATTATTTTTGCTCATCGGGCGGCTGCACACACAGGTGCGAACCGGACGATGGCCGGAGGAACTGACAACTTTCATGCACCGGCCACGGTGTCAGCGGCGGCATCAATAAACGTGCCGGGTGCCCCGCTTGCGCATCGGGCGGTGTTTCAAACGCTTTGCAACTTTCTGATATCTATCAGTTTTAATTATTCACCGAGTGAGTCCGCGAATACTTGTCTGAACGCTCAGGCTAAACGTCCGGCAAGTTGTCCGAACAGACAGGACTCAAACTGGTGCACTGCATTTATTTTCATGCTGTGCGAACAACCGCAGCTCAACTTCAAGCGGCTGATTTCACATAGGAAATCTTGCTCATATTTCCATCCTGTCAAGTGCGTCAAAATGGTGAGCAGCCTCACCATTTTGGTGACTTTCATTTTTTATCGTTGTTTTTCAATGAGTTAAAACAACTATAAGCTTATAAAAAATAATCTTGATCTATTCCAGAACTGAGACTAGCTTCTATTCCTGACAGCACTGACAGGAATACACCCTGCACCGCTGTACATCAATAAAACATTTAGAACCGACACAAGTCGGTCATGCCTGCGAGGAACTCGGAATGTCTCTGTTGATCCGTGGCGCCACCGTTGTTACCCATGATGAAAGTTACCGCGCCGACGTCTATTGCGCCGACGGCGTGATCAAAGCCGTGGGTGAAAACCTCGACATTCCCGCAGGTGCCGAAGTGCTCGACGGCAGCGGCCAATACCTGATGCCCGGCGGCATCGATCCGCACACCCATATGCAGCTCCCGTTCATGGGCACCGTGGCCAGCGAAGACTTTTACAGCGGCACCGCTGCGGGTCTGGCCGGTGGCACTACGTCGATCATCGACTTCGTGATTCCCAATCCGCAGCAGTCACTGATGGAAGCGTTTCATCAGTGGCGCGGCTGGGCAGAAAAATCCGCGTCCGACTATGGTTTCCACGTTGCGATCACCTGGTGGAGCGAACAGGTGCGTGAAGAAATGGCCGAGTTGGTCAGTCATCACGGGATCAACAGCTTCAAGCATTTCATGGCGTACAAGAACGCGATCATGGCCGCCGACGATACTTTGGTCGCGAGCTTCGAACGCTGCCTGGAACTCGGCGCGGTGCCGACCGTACACGCGGAAAACGGCGAACTGGTCTTTCACCTGCAACGCAAATTGATGGCTCAAGGCATCACTGGGCCGGAAGCGCATCCGCTGTCGCGCCCTTCGCAGGTTGAAGGTGAAGCGGCGAGCCGGGCGATTCGTATCGCCGAAACCATTGGCACGCCGTTGTATCTGGTGCACGTTTCGACCAAGGAAGCCCTCGACGAAATCACCTACGCGCGCAGCAAGGGCCAACCGGTTTACGGCGAAGTGCTGGCCGGGCATTTGCTGCTCGACGACAGCGTCTACCAACACCCGGACTGGCAGACCGCCGCCGGTTACGTGATGAGCCCACCGTTCCGACCACGTGGCCATCAAGAGGCACTTTGGCACGGCCTGCAGAACGGCAATTTGCACACCACCGCCACCGACCATTGCTGCTTCTGCGCCGAGCAGAAAGCCGCCGGACGCGATGACTTCAGCAAGATTCCCAATGGCACTGCCGGTATCGAAGACCGCATGGCCGTGCTTTGGGATGAAGGGGTGAACAGCGGTCGTTTGTCGATGCAGGATTTCGTCGCCCTCACGTCCACCAATACCGCGAAAATCTTCAATCTCTACCCGCGCAAAGGCGCTATCCGGGTCGGCGCCGATGCCGACCTGGTGCTGTGGGATCCGCAAGGAACCCGCACCATTTCCGCCAAGACCCACCATCAACAGGTCGACTTCAACATCTTCGAAGGCAAGACCGTGCGCGGCGTGCCGAGCCATACCGTCAGCCAGGGCCGTGTGGTCTGGGCCGATGGCGACCTGCGCGCCGAGCGTGGCGCCGGGCGCTATATCGAACGGCCGGCGTACCCGGCGGTATTTGATTTGCTGAGCAAGCGGGCTGAGTTGCATAAGCCAGTTGCCGTGAAACGCTGAAAACGAGGCCTTCGGCCTTCGCGAGCAGGCTCGCTCCCACAGGGGAATGCATTCCAAATGTGGGAGCGAGCCTGCTCGCGAAGGGGCACGTCCAGACACCACAAAAACCACTGCCCATCAGAGGCAGAGAACCTCAAATAACCGTGAGGCAAAAAACCGTGATCGAGACCCTGAACCATCTCCCCCATCCGCACGAAAGCGCGGCCGCCCTCGCCGGCCACTTCACCGATCTGGCGCCGCCGCTCAACGCCCGCCAGGCGCATCTGGAAGCCTCGCGCTGCCTGTATTGCTACGACGCGCCGTGCGTGAATGCCTGTCCGAGCGAGATCGATATTCCTTCATTTATCCGCAATATTCATCAGGACAACGTGCCCGGCGCGGCGCAGAAAATCCTCTCGGCGAACATCCTCGGCGGCAGTTGCGCGCGGGTGTGTCCGACCGAAATCCTTTGCCAGCAAGCCTGCGTGCGCAACAACGCCCATGAATGCGCGCCGGTGTTGATCGGCCTGTTGCAACGCTACGCCGTGGACAACGCACACTTCACCGAACACCCGTTCCAGCGCGCCGCCGCCACCGGTAAACGCATCGCCGTGGTCGGCGCCGGGCCGGCAGGCTTGTCCTGCGCCCATCGCAGTGCCATGCACGGCCATGACGTGGTGATTTTCGAAGCGCGGGAGAAAGCGGGAGGCCTCAATGAATACGGGATCGCCAAGTACAAACTGGTCGACGATTACGCGCAAAAGGAGTTGGATTTCCTTCTGCAAATCGGCGGCATCGAGATCCGTCACGGGCAGAAACTGGGTGACAATCTGACCCTCAGCGAACTGCATCAGCAGTTCGACGCCGTGTTCCTTGGCCTTGGCCTGAATGCCAGTAAACAACTGGGGCTGACCCACGAAGACGCCCCCGGTCTGCTCGCCGCCACTGACTACATTCGCGAACTGCGTCAGGCCGATGACCTCACGCAACTGCCGCTGGCCGAGCGCTGCATCGTCCTCGGCGCTGGCAATACCGCCATCGACATGGCCGTGCAAATGGCCCGCCTCGGAGCCCGCGACGTCAATCTGGTCTATCGCCGTGGCGCGGCCGACATGGGCGCGACCGGGCACGAACAGGACATCGCCAAAGCCAATCAGGTACGCCTGCTGACCTGGGCGCAACCGGAAGAAGTGCTGCTCGACGAGCAAGGGCATGTGCGAGGCATGCGTTTCGCCAGCACCGATCTGGTCGACGGTCGCTTGCAAGCCACTGGCGAAACCTTCGAGCTGGCCGCTGATGCAATCTTCAAAGCCATCGGTCAGGCCTTCGACGGCAACGCCCTCGCCGACCCGCTGGCCCGCGAACTCAAGCGTCAGGGCGAACGCATTCAGGTCGATGAAAACCTGCGCACCAGCATTCCCGGCGTTTATGCCGGCGGTGACTGCACCAGCCTCGATCAGGACTTGACCGTGCAAGCCGTGCAGCACGGCAAACTCGCCGCCGAGGCGATCAACACGCAACTGATGCTCAACGTGGAGGCTGCGTAAATGGCCGATCTCTCGATAGTCTTCGCCGGCATCAAAGCGCCAAACCCTTTCTGGCTGGCCTCCGCGCCACCCACCGACAAGGCCTACAACGTCGTCCGTGCCTTCGAAGCAGGCTGGGGCGGCGTGGTCTGGAAAACCCTCGGCGAGGACCCGGCAGCGGTCAACGTCTCGTCGCGCTACTCGGCGCATTACGGCAACAACCGTGAAGTGCTGGGCATCAACAACATCGAGCTGATCACCGACCGCTCGCTGGAAATCAACCTGCGTGAAATCACTCAGGTGAAGAAGGATTGGCCGGATCGCGCGCTGATCGTCTCACTGATGGTGCCGTGCGTCGAGGAATCGTGGAAACACATTCTGCCGCTGGTCGAAGCCACTGGCGCCGACGGCATCGAGCTGAATTTCGGCTGCCCGCACGGCATGCCGGAGCGCGGCATGGGTGCGGCGGTCGGTCAGGTGCCGGAGTATGTCGAACAGGTGACGCGCTGGTGCAAGACTTATTGCTCGCTGCCGGTGATCGTCAAGCTGACGCCGAACATCACTGACATCCGCGTCGCCGCCCGCGCCGCACATCGCGGCGGCGCCGATGCGGTGTCGTTGATCAACACGATCAACTCGATCACCAGCGTCGACCTCGAACACATGGTCGCCTTGCCGACGGTCGGCAGCAAAAGCACTCACGGCGGCTATTGCGGCTCGGCGGTGAAGCCGATTGCGCTGAACATGGTCGCCGAAATCGCTCGTGATCCGCAGACTCAAGGCTTACCGATTTGTGGGATTGGCGGCATCGGCAGTTGGCGCGATGCGGCGGAGTTCATGGCGCTGGGCAGCGGCGCGGTGCAGGTGTGTACGGCGGCAATGCTCCACGGTTTCCGCATTGTCGAGGAGATGAAGGACGGCTTATCGCGGTGGATGGACAGTCAGGGCTACGCCAATATCGCCGAGTTTTCCGGGCGAGCCGTGGGCAACACTACCGACTGGAAGTACCTGGATATCAACTATCAGGTAATCGCGAAAATCGATCAGGAGGCTTGCATTGGTTGCGGGCGCTGCCACATTGCTTGCGAAGACACGTCACACCAGGCAATCAGCAGCCTGAAACAGGCGGACGGCACGCATAAATATGAAGTGATCGATGACGAGTGTGTGGGCTGTAATTTGTGCCAGATCACCTGTCCGGTGGCGGATTGCATCGAGATGGTACCGACGGAAACGGGCAAGCCGTTTCTGGACTGGAATCATGATCCGAGAAATCCCTACCATGTCAGTCTTTGAGGTCGGCGGCGGCTGAACCCACGCTTTCGCGAGCAGGCTCGCTCCCACATTTGCAATGCATGTCCCTGTGGGAGCGAGCCTGCTCGCGAAGAGGCCAGCCCGGTCACCAAAGACTCAGGGTTCCAATCCGATCCCGCGCAGGATCACGCTCGTCACCGTCTGCACCGCACGCTCGAACTGCATGTCCGACAGCGGCTGGTGATCATTCAAGATATTCACCTGGTGATCAAAGTCAGCGTAATGCTGGGTCGACGCCCAGATCATGTACAGCAGACTCGACGGCTCCACCGGCAAAATCCGTTTGTCTTCGACCCACTGACGAATCTTCGCTTCCTTCATTTTCGCCCAGTCATACAGACTGACATCCAGCGCCTCGCCCAACGTCGGTGCGCCATGGATGATTTCGTTGGCCCAGACTTTCGAGCCGTACGGCCGACTGCGAGAGTGGTTCATCTTGGCGCGGATGTAGCTGCTGAGCACCACGCGCGGGTCATCGAACATCTCAAAGCACAGCGCGTCCTGCTTCCACACCTCCAGCAGGTCGAACAGCACGGCGCTGTACAACTCGCTTTTGGTCGAGAAGTAGTAATGCAGGTTGGAACGCGGCAGTTGCACTTCGGCGGCGATGTCGGCCATGGCCGTGCCCGCGAAGCCTTTTTCGGCGAAGACTTTTTCCGCTGCCAGAAGGATTTTGTCGACATTACTGCGGCGGATTTCGATCTTGTGATTGCCCATGTGGGCTCCCTGACAACAACGTTGTTGAAGACTAGCATCCGCTCTGCCACCGGGGCGACCGCTGCAAACAAAACTTCGTACTGGCGTGGCCGGATGGCTAAACTGGCAGCTTCTTCGATCCTGCCTCAGAGGTATCCGCGATGCTGTTCAAGAACGTCCTGACCACTACTGCCCTGCTCGCCTCGCTGTTCGCCGCTTCGTCGGTATTCGCCCACGCCCATCTTAAAAGCCAGACCCCGGCCGCCGACAGCACCGTCGCTGCCCCCGCCGATTTGCGCCTGACGTTCTCCGAAGGCGTTGAGGCCAGCTTCACCAAAGTCGCCCTGACCAAGGATGGCGCGCCGGTCGCGGTCAAAGCGCTGACCACCGAAGGCGACAAGAAAATCCTCATCGTCACCCCGGCTGCACCGCTGACTGCTGGCGAGTACAAAGTCGAATGGCACGCGGTATCGGTTGATACGCACAAAAGCGAAGGTGCTTATCAGTTCAAGGTTGGCCAGTAATTCATGAGTGAAGCGCTGGTGCTGTGCCGGTTCCTGCATTTCAGCGTGGTGTTGATGCTGTTCGGGGCCTGGCTGTTCAGGCCGTTATTGCTCAAGGCTGACGCGCCGCCAGTAGACCGGCACCTGGCGCGACTGGCGCGTTGGCTAACCGCGATCGCGCTGGTCAGCGGGATTGCCTGGGCACTGTTGATTACCGCGAGCATGGCCGGGTCGGCAGTGGCGGCGTTTGATCCGGACACGCTTGCGCTGGTGCTGGGCAATACGTTTTTCGGTCAAGTGTGGCGCTGGCATCTGCTGATCAATGCCGCGTTGTTGGCGCTGCTGTTTACCCCGTGGCGCTCCAGCATGCCGCTGCGGTTGGGCTTGAGTGGTTTGCTGCTGGCGACGCTGGCACCGGTCGGGCATGGCGCGATGCTCGATGGTTTGAGTGGGCAGTTGCTGATTCTCAACCAGATCATTCATCTGACCTGCGTCGCCGCATGGCTGGGTGGACTGTTGTTGCTGGTGATGATTTTGCGTCAGCCGAGTGAGCCGATGCCGGCGATTTTGCGCCGTTTCAGCGGTGTCGGGTATGCGTTGGTGGCCGGGCTGCTGATCACGGGTTTGATCAACGTGCGCGTGCTGACCGGGCAGTGGTGGCCGACGCCGTTGTTCAGCGGGTTTGCCTTGATTCTGTTGATCAAGGCAATGATTGTGCTGGGGATGCTCGGGTTGGCGTTATTCAATCGCTTGCGCATGGATGATTGCGAACAGCGAATGGGCAGCCTGCGGCGCAGTGTGATGCTCGAATGGCTGCTGGGTATCGGCGCCGTAGCCGCCGTCTCGCTGCTCGGCACCCTGCCCCCGATGATCACAACCTAAAGGTCACAGAGCCCCCTGTAGGAGTGAGCCTGCTCGCGATAGCGGTGAATCAGTAACGAATATTTCGCCTGACATACCGCTATCGCGAGCAGGCTCACTCCTACATTGGATTTGTGTTGATCTTAATGCGGTTGGGTGTCGCCCGCGGCGGTGTCGATGCTGACCACCACCGACATCCCCGGCCGCAAACGTTCCTCCTCCTGCTGCCCCTCATCAATGGTGATCCGCACCGGCACGCGCTGGGCGATTTTGACGAAGTTGCCGGTCGCGTTATCCGCCTGCAACAAGGCGAACTCAGACCCCGTCGCCGGCGAAATATGCTGCACATGCCCGGTGAATTTGCGGTGGTTCAACGCATCGACGGTGAAGCGCACCGGTTGCCCGACCCGTATGTTGTCCATCTGCGTTTCCTTCATGTTGGCGATCACCCACTTCTGGTCCGGCACCAACGCCATCAACTGCGCCCCGGAGTTGACGTAAGCGCCGAGGCGCACGCCGATCTGCCCGAGCTGACCGTCACGCGGCGCAACGATCCGCGTGTTCGACAAATCGATCCGTGCCAATTGCACCGCTGCTTCGGCGCTGGCTACCGCCGCCTCCAGCGAGCCACGATTGACGATCACGGTTTGCAGATCCTGCCGGGCGATTTCCAGATTGGCCTTGGCCTGCGCCACGGCAGCAATGCCTTGGGCATTGGCGGCCAGGGTTACGTCCATTTCGCGCTTGGAAACGGAGCCGTCGCTCACCAGTTCCTTGTTGCGGCGTAAATCCGCCTCACTCTTGCGCAGTTGCGCCTCGCTGTCGGCCACTGCGGCCTGACGCAGTTTGATCGTCGCCTCGGCGCTGTTGCGCTGCTGCACGACATTGGCCAGTGCTGCTTTCTGTACCGCCAATTGCGCCAGCGACTGATCGAGACGCTGCTGATAAATACGGTCGTCCAGCCGCACCAGCAAATCCCCAGCCTTCACGTACTGGAAATCCTGCACCGGCACTTCATACACGTAGCCGGCGAGCTGCGGGCCGATGATCGTCACTTGCCCGCGTATCAAGGCATTCTCGGTGGTCTCGACCGCACTGCTGAACGGTGGCAATTGCCACGCATACAGGACGATCAACACGCCGACAATGGCAATCGCGGCAAAGCCCATTGAGGAGATAATCCGCACCCGCAGCGAGCGCGGTTCAGTGTTCGGCGATGATGGCGGCGCCACGCCCTCAGGGGTGGCGGCGATGGCATTGGTGGTCGTGGTGGTCGGTTCGGTCATGAAGAAGTGGCACCGCTAGAAGGTACGGAAGGCGCTGCGGCAACGGCTTTGGTGGTACTCATCAGCCACAGTGCGCGAATGGAAATCCAGATCATGGTCAGCACCGCAATCACCGCGATGAGCATGAACACATCGTTATAGGCCAGCACGTTCGCTTCGCGAGTGGCCGCGCTGGCCAGGCTGCGAATGCCGGCCAGATTGCGCAGGCTCGGGTCGGCCAGCAGCGAGCCGTAGGCCGAGCCACCGCTCTGCACGCGCGCGGCCACCAACGGGTCAGACAACACCAATTGCTCAACGATGTGGCTGGAATGAAATTTCTCCCGGACGATCTGGAACGTACCGAGCAACGCCGCGCCGATCAACCCGCCGAGGTTATTGCAGATACCAAACAGCACGGAAAAACTCACCAGGTTACGTGGATTGGTCAGCACATTACGGGTGCCCAGAACCATGGTCGGGCCGAGGAAAAACGTGCTGCCGAACGCCAGCAGAAACTGGCTGAGATAGAGGTTTTCCGGGCGCGTCAGATTATTGGAAAAACTGTCCATGACCGAACCGGTCGCCATCAGCGCGAGCGAGATGATCAGTGGCATGAGCAGGTGTTTCGGGTTGATGGTCAGCGCACTGGTTGCCAGGCCGGCAACGCTGCCGATCAGCATCACCACGTAAAGACTGTGCAACTGCTCGCTGCTCATGTTGAGGGTCTGCATGAAACCCACGGCGCCGGTGGATTGCTCGGAAGTGACCATGCGAATCAGCACCACCGCCAGCGCCAGACGGATCATCACTCCACTGCCCAGCCAACGCGTCATCAACATCGGGTTGCTGCGATTGTGCTCAATGGCCAGGCCGGTGAGGATCAGCGCAATCGAGGCGGCCAACGCCACGCCAATCCAGTTGGCCTCAAGCCACCAGTCGATCCGTCCCAGCGACAGCACTGCGCACAGCAGCGCCACGCCCGTGGCAAGAATCGCGAAGGTCAGGAAGTCGAGTTTTTCGAAGGTTTTGAAGCGATCGCCCGGTGGCAACTTGAGCATCAAGACACAGCCCAGCGACAACAGCGCCATGCCCAATTCGAACAGGTACAAACCGCGCCATTCAGCAATCTGCAGCAGATCTTCGGAAAACAATCGCGCCAGTGGCAGCGCCAGTTGTGAAGTACCAAGACCGAGCACCAGCGCCTTCATCCGCCATTTCGCCGGGAACGCCTGCACCATGTAATACAGACCCAGCGAACTGAGCGCCGCGCCGACCATGCCGTGGGCCGCACGCACTGCCACGGCCGAGTTCAAGTCGTTGACGAACAAATGGCCGAAGGTCACCAGCGCATACAGCACCAGAAATACCTCGGTGAATGCGCGCAGACCGAACTGCTGGCGAAACTTCACCAGCAACAGGTTCATCGAGACGTTGGTCATCACGTACGCCGCCGGCAGCCAGGCCATTTCTGCGGTGGTCGCGCCGAGTGCGCCTTGCAGATAAGTCAGGTTGGCCACCACCAGCGAGTTGCCCAAACCACCGGTCAACGCCACCAACAGCCCGACCAGCGCATAGGCCAGGCGCTTCGGATTGGAGTGCAGCGGCGTCGAGGGGGAACCGGGCAGGCTGGGCTTCTCGTGCGGCTGCCAGTTGCGCGGGGCGTAGTGATCCATTGAATAGCCTTGTGCGAAAGGTGATTGAAGTTTGCCGCAAATCGTCCTGCAAACCCATATCCCTTGTAGGAGTGAGCCTGCTCGCGATAGCGGTATATCAGTCACTATTATTGTGGATTGTTAAATCGCTATCGCGAGCAGGCTCACTCCTACACCGGAATTGTGTGAAGCCCGATTGGTAAAAATTGTTTAAAAGTCATCTCGCCCACAGCGGATTATTCCCGGGCGCAACAAATGCCACCCTTGCGGCACTTCTCAACCCCAAGGTGCCCGTTATGACCACACCCCACCGCCAACGCTCCCCGCGTCTGCTGAAAAACCTCCTGGCCGCCGCGCTACTGTTGCCCGCCCTCGCTTTTGCCCAGGAGCGGCCATGGCCGGATGGCTCGCAACTGGTGATCTCGGTATCGATGCAATTCGAGACCGGTGGCCAACCCGACGGCGCAGAAAGTCCATTCTCCGGCAGCCCTTTACCCAAAGGCTACCCGGATCTGCCGGCGCAGACCTGGTTCGATTACGGTCACAAGGAAGGTTTGTGGCGCATGCTCGATTTGTGGGATCGCACCGGGATCAAAGTCACCTCCCACGTGGTCGGCGAGGCTGCGATAAAGCACCCGGAGCTGGCAAAGGCGATTGCCGAACGTGGCCATGAGCTCGCAGCGCATGGTATGCGCTGGGCCGACTCCTACAACATGAGTTACGCGCAGGAAAAACAATTCATCGGCGACGGTGTGGCGGCGGTGGAAAAACTCACCGGCCAGCGCTCGGTCGGCTACAACGCCAATTGGCTAAGGCGCAGCCCCAATACGCTGAAGGTGTTGCATGATCTCAACTTCACCTATCACATCGATGACGTCAGCCGCGACGAGCCCTTCGTGACGATGGTGCGCGGGCGTAAATTCGCCGTGGTGCCGTACACCCTGCGCAACAACGATATCGTCTTGGTCGAGGGCCGGCATTTTTCCGCCGACCAGTTTTATCAGCAACTGGTGCTGGAGTTCGATCGGCTCTATGCCGAAGGTGCGAGCAAGCGACGGATGATGTCGGTCAGTCTGCACGACCGCATCGGCGGTACGCCGGCGATGGTCGAGGCGATGGAGCGGTTCATCCGTTACGCCCAGTCGCACCCGAAGGTGAGCTTCAAGCGCAAGGATCGGATTGCGCAGATCGTGCTGACCGAGAAAAATCCGCTGATCGATAACAGTGAAGCCGCCTACAACCAGTAATCGAACGCAGAATAATTGTGGCGAGGGAGCTTGCTCCCTCGCCACCGGTAAGGCTCAGGCACGCAGCACCATGTAAGCCGCCACCACCAGACAGACACTGGCAAACCCCACCTGCAAGGCCCGCGCCGGCACTCGCGCGCACAGCTTGCGCCCGATGATCATGCCGACAACGCTGGCAACGATAAACGCCACCCCCTGACTGTCGATGCGTACGCCTGCGTGGAACGAGCCGATAACGCCAATCACGGAAATCAGGCTGATCACCATCAACGACGTGGCAACGATGCCGCGCATCTGCACATCGGTCAGTTGCTTGAACGCCGGCACGATCAAAAAGCCTCCGCCGACGCCAAGCAGTCCGGAAACCACCCCGGTAATCGCGCCCAATGCCGCCAGGGTCGCCGTGCATTTCGCGGTCCAGTCGAAGCGCCCGGTTTCCTCGTTGAGCATGCAGTTTTTTTGGCCCCAACTGGCGTGACCGTGATCGCTTGGCCCTTCCTGCTGGCGCTCGCGCCGCAACATGCGCCAGGCCACCATGACCATCAGCAGGCTGAACAGAATCATCAGGATCTTTTCCGGCAACTGGTGCGCGCAGTAGATTCCCAGCGGTGAAAACACTGCACCAAGCGCCGCGATCAGCAACGCCGCGCGGTAGCGCACCAGACCATGACGCAAGCCATCAATCGCCCCGACCGCCGCCGCGCTGCCGACCGCAAACAACGCGACCGGCGCCGCTTGCGTCATCGTCCAGCCGAGCCCGAGCACCAGCGCCGGCACCGCGAGAATACCGCCGCCGGCGCCGGTCAGACCGAGCACCAAACCCATCACCACGCCAAACAGACTTGCCAGCAACATAGGGTTTTCTCAGTCGACCTTGGACAGACTTGTCAGCCACTCGCGACCCTTGAGCATGCCGTTCCAGTAGAACCACGGCAGCAGCGTCGCCTTGAGAAACCACGCCGAACGCCGCGCCACGGTCGGGTCCAGAGCAAAGGTCGGCAGCAACTTGCCGGCGTAACCGAACTCGGCGAGGATCACCTTGCCCTTTTCCACCGTCAGCGGGCAGGAGCCGTAACCGTCGTACTTCAGCGGCAGCGGTTGTTGCTTGCGCAGGGCGAGCAGGTTTTCCGCGACCACGACGACTTGCTTACGCACCGCTGCCGCGGTTTTCGCATTGCTGGTGCCACAGATATCACCCAGTGCGAATACCTCGGGATAACGCGGGTGCTGCAGGCTGTGCGGATTGACTTCACACCAGCCGGCCGCATCGGCCAAAGGGCTGTGTGCGATGAAGTCTGGCGAAACCTGCGGCGGTACCACGTGCAACAGATCGAAGGTTTTCGCCTCGCGGGTGACGTTGCCGTCGGCGTCCCTGATCTCGAACCATGCGGTTTTTGCCGGGCCGTCGACCTTGACCAGGTTCGAGTTGAAGGCCAGTTTCGCGTTGTACTTTTCGATGTACTTCATCAATGGCGGCACAAACGTCGGCACACCAAACAGTGCGGCGCCGGCCAGATTGAATTCGACGTTGATGTTGTTCAGCACGCCGCTTTTGAGCCAGTGATCGCAAGACAGATACAGCGCTTTTTGCGGTGCGCCGGCGCATTTGATCGGCATCGCCGGTTGGGTGAACAGCGCCTTGCCGCCGCGCAGCTTCTGCACTTGATCCCACGTGTATTGCGCGTGCTGATAGCTGTAATTAGAGGTGACGCCGTGCTGGCCGAGGCTGTCCTGCAAGCCTTCGATCTTTTCCCAGGCCAGGCGCAGGCCGGGGCAGACGATCAGGTTCTGATAACTGACGGTGCGCTGATCGTTGAGGGTGAGTTGTTTTTTGTCGGGGTCAATGCCGGTGACGGCTGCTTGAATCCAAGTGGCTTGGCGCGGCAGCACGTTGGCCATCGGCCGGACAGTGTCTTTGACGTCGTAGGCGCCAGCGCCGACCAGCGTCCACGCCGGTTGGTAGTAATGCTGGGCGCTGGGTTCGATGACGGTGATTTTCAGCTGCGGATCACGCTTGAGCAGGCTGGCGATAAAACCGATACCGGCCGTGCCGCCGCCGATGACCACGATATCTGCACTGATGGATGGGCCCCAGTGTTGATCGTTCATTGCTTGTTCCTTTTGCTGCACGCAAGGATTCCCCAGTCATCACACAAATCCATTGTAGGAGTGAGCCTGCTCGCGATAGCGGTGAATCAGTCAATAAGATGTTGGCTGACCCAGCGCTATCGCGAGCAGGCGAAGGCCTACTGGGGGTTTGGGTTGGCTGGCATTTATTGAAGACCCAAATTTTTCAGCACCGCCCCGCAATAGAGCCCGGACAGGGTCTTCATCACTTGAATCACTTCGTGACTGGCCAGGCCGTAAAAAATGTACTTGCCTTCACGGCGGGTCGCGACCAGCCCCTCATCACGCAAGATGCCCAATTGCTGGGACAGCGTTGGTTGGCGCACGCCGGTCATGGTCTCCAGTTCGCCCACATTGCGTTCGCCCTGAGTCAGTTGACACAAAATCAACAGACGATCTTCATTGGCCAACGCCTTGAGCAACGCGCAGGCTTTGGACGCCGAGGCGCGCAGCTGGGCGACTTCACATTCGGTCAGACTGGATTGCATTTGCACGATGCCTTCAAGGTCACTTAAGCTGCGAACATTATGTTTTTACATAAAGTGTTGCAACCCCGAATGCTTTTTCGCCCACTCGTACAGGTTTGTGTCCATGCCCGCGCTGATTGAAGCTTTCCTCGACCCCGCCTCCTCGACCTACAGCTACGTGGTCTATGAAGCCGATGGCGGACAGTGCGCAATCGTCGATCCGGTGCTCGATTACGACGGCGCCGCCGGACGCACCTGCACCGCCCAGGCCGACAAAATCATTGCTTTCGTCCACGCGCACAACCTGCACGTGCAATGGCTGCTGGAAACCCACGCCCACGCCGACCACCTGTCTGCGGCGCCGTATCTGCGCCGGAAGCTGGGCGGCAAAATCGCCATTGGCGAGTCGATCAGCAAAGTGCAAAACGTATTCAAGACGCTGTTCAATCTGGAGCCGGAGTTCTGCGTGGATGGCTCGCAGTTCGATCATCTGTTTGCACCGAACGAGTCATTCCGCATTGGCAACCTCAAGGCCACCGCCCTGCATGTGCCAGGGCACACGCCGGCGGACATGGCCTACTTGATTGACGGTGAACAGATATTGGTCGGCGATACGCTGTTCATGCCGGATGTCGGCACCGCGCGGTGTGACTTTCCCGGCGGCAACGCCAATCAGTTGTTCGCTTCAATCCAGAAACTGCTGGCGTTTCCGGCGAGTGTGAAGCTCTACGTTTGCCACGATTACCCGCCTGAGAACCGCGAGTCGCAATGCCAGACCACCGTCGGTGAGCAGCGCAAAAACAATATTCACGTGCATGACGGGGTTGATGAGGCGGCGTTTGTCGAGATGCGCACGAAGCGTGATGCCGGGCTGGGCATGCCAACATTGTTGCTGCCGGCGATCCAGGTGAATGTGCGCGCGGGGAATTTTCCGGCTGCCGAAGGAAATGGCGTCACCTACCTGAAGATTCCGCTCAACAAGATGTGAGTTGATCTCCCCCGTCTATTTTTCGCGCCCTCATTGAATGTACCGCTCTGGACCAAGCCTTAGCCAAAACGTCTATCTGTCCCACTAATTTTTAGTCACGTTTTTGCGCCGCCGGCGAGCCCACATCATTGGCTTTCCAGTCTCTCCTGCTTCGGACAGTTTGAAGGTGCGGGTCAGGTGCGGCTTCAGGTCATTGTCGACCCAGAGTCTGTGCACGCTGGTGGCCGAGATCCCTGCGACTCGCGTGCTTCACCGAGGCTCGCCGATTCGCGACTGAGTAACCTGCTCAAGGACACGACATACGGCGTCAGCCGGCAAGGACGTTTTGCGCCCACGCCCCGGCTTGTCTACCAAACCTTCCAATCGCAGCGTTTCAAAACACTGGCACCAGCAGGTGATCGCAGGGAGTGAGAAACCGGTCAACCGCGCGATTTCTAACCGTGAATAACCTAGGGCTGCCAGCAGGATCACTCGGGCGCGACGGCCGTCGCGCTGGCTGATGGTGGCCGAGCGTACTCGGCGGTGCAGTTCGGCTTGTTCTTCTGGGATGACGACAATCTCTTGGGCTTTCATGTGCATTCCCCCGAGCGCTGAATGACAGAGGAAGTGCAAAGACCACAGAAGAATTATTTCGAGAACAACACACGAGCGTGAATAGATCACCCACGTTACGGAAGGCCAGCCTTAGTACCGATTTCAACAAAAAAATGAGCGTTTTTCGAAAGATCTCTCATGTGTACTGAGTAACATGTAAATAGATCAACTGCTTCTTCTTAACGGAAATACCATGAACGAAAAAACTGATCATCAAACCGACTCCTTGCACAGTCATTTTAAGCTTATGAGCCACAGCCCATTATCATTCTCTCAAAATATTCATCATGAGCTTAGTTCATTGGTCCGCGATGCACTGACCGACCTGAATGTTCCAGACCACTTATTGCACGACTTTGACTCACACTCGACTATAACTATCGACATGAATGAAGAGCGATCCATCAATATCTCATTGATCGACGATCGCCTCTTGATCTGGTCATTTATCCCGATTAGCGAAGAGCTATTGATAGACAATGCCAGACGTATCATGCCCGTCCTCACAACCGTAATGGAATACGTTGAAGCCGGTCATTTGACGTTAGGCAAGTGCAGCGATGGTTTCGAATTAAAAGCATTGGTTGATCTGCGTGCATTAGTTGAAAATAAATTCAGCCAAGTCATTCATGATTTCCATGGCGCACTGAAAATCATATCTAACCACCGATGAGGGAGAATGTTTAATGCTGGACATTAAAGTCAATCACATTGCGCAGGTCAGCGGACACCCAGTAGAACAGCAGGATGATTCTCCGTCACTACGGGTCAAAACGATAAAAAACTCCCCAAGCATGATGCGCTTCAAAGAGACCGCACAATTCATCATGGAGATGATGCCAAGAAAAAGCTGTGGGGAAGCAGGTGCCAACCAAAAATATTGGCTGGAAATTAAGGATCCGCAGCATCGCGACAGGATTTCATTGAATGGCCTTGACGGACAGTCCGGCGCATTAAGTGCATGGCAGGAAGACGCTAATAGCAAAACCGGGCTATTCCAATGGATTGATCAACACCCCAATGTTGAAATCAATACGCTCAAGAACAAACCCAAGCAGCCTCTATCGCAGGATGTCGGCTATATCAATTATCTATCCCCAGATCAAGCCACTGACTATCGGGTAACGCTTTCACAAGGTGAATGGAAAGAAGGGGGTAAGTTATTGGATACGACACATCTACCAGGTAAGACCGGGATGGAGGGCCACGCTGCCATCGTTATCCATCGCGACGGAAATATCTTTGTTCATCCGTATGAAAAAGGCAAATGGCAACATACTTCGACGACAGAAGGCAAGCCGGTTTTATCGGCGGGCATGATACTCATTGAACAGGGGAAAGCGAAATCATTTCATCTGGATTCCGGCCACTATATGCCCCAGCGGCCTCAACTCGAACATCTTTTAGCTCGATTGGTGGCACAAGGCGTCAATATTAACGAGCTTGATATCCACGCCAAGTCTGTCGCACAGGATGATATAAGCGCGCTAGTAAGTAAATATTCTGGGTAACGCTGTTACCTGCCAGGCAGGCCTAACAATACAAGCCCAATCGATTTCTTTATTTTCAAGGATATAGGCAATGACCCAAATCCAAGCATTGCATCGCTCTACTTCTGTTACACCGACTGAGCAAAGTCATCAGCGCAATCAGACCCTGAATGTGCAAGAGGTGCACAACACTCAAAAATCGCCGATGCACAGAACGCTGGACGCCTATGGCATAGACGACAACCGGAAAGCGTTAAGCCAGCTAAATCAGGAGAAATATCATGTGTTGGTTAAAAAAGACCACTCAGGCACCCCCGATTTAACCCACGGCGCCTATGTATCCAAACAAGGTGAGGATGACTATGGCAACTTTAACTGGTTAAATCCAAAGGGCCTGATGAAATATCAAACCGCCGATGTCGCTGTCATCAGCTTTACGAATAAAGATCAGTTAACACAACTCAGTCAGACCTACTCGAACACTCCCTTGCCGGATTTTCTCACCAAGGTACTCAATGCAGAGGCCTGCCTGGATATTGATCTTTATCGCCGAAATGAAAGTCTCGCTCAGTTTGTCGCGCCGATTGATCGCACGCAGCATGGCTATCTCATTAGCCCCAATACACCGTACTGTGATGCAAAAGTGTTAGATGCTTATGTGAATGCTCCCGAGACACTCAAAAATAGCAAACACGGCATCATCTTGTGTACCTACGCAATTCATCCGGGCATACAGTCCTCGTTTCTGGAATCGCGACATCATCAAACAGGCCCCGAGAGGCTTGAAGCAAGCCAGAATACACCACAAAAGGTAATCGATAAAAAAACACAGATCGAATCCTTGACCAGCATTCTGAATTTAAAACAAGAGCATCTTCCGCAGCTCGAAAAATTGCGACAAGAGACTGTGCAACATCTTCGAGATGTCTATGCTGTAAATGAACATGACAATACCAGAATGTTTTTTCATTTTCCCGTCGCAGAAAAAACCGCCACACTTCACTTACACACCTGGGTAAACAAAGGTGATCACCCGCTGAATGAACCAAGGTCTTTCGATCTCGATGCGATTATTGCTCATCTTAAGTCAGGAAAAGAGATCAGCGATCTTGTCCTTGAGCGAAATGGAGGTTCCTATTTTTTACCAACCTCGGACTCCATCAAGAATATTAGCGGCATTCCATTTAAAGGTGTGCACGACAATATTTTAAACCTGCCTTTGTAATCGATTTTATACCCATTCTTTTTTACGTTGCAGTGCGATCGGGCAAGCCTTGGTGACTGAGCGCAGCCAACGCACCCGCAACGTGCAGCATGACAACTACAGGAGATAACTAATGATTTCAATTCAGGCGTTGCAGCCTACTACTGCGACCTTACCTGCTGACTCGAGTCACTCACGCCATCAGACCCTGGATGTACAGGCTGTACGTAATTCTCAGGCCAGTCTGAAGCCACACGAAAGCTCTACGATCCGCAGAACACTGGACGCTTATGGTATTGATGACAATCGGAAAACCCTGAGCCAGCTAAATCAAGACAAGTATCATGTGTTGATCAAACACGACAATTCCGGCACCGCCGACTTGACCCATGGCGCCTATATATCCAAACAATCCGAAGACGACTATGGCAGTTTCAGATGGCTAAACCCAAGAGGCTTGCAAAAATATCAAACTAACGACCTGGCTCAGGTAACACTGACAACAACAAATCTGGCACAGCTCAAGGAAACGTACAAAAATGAAAATGCCACCCAGTTTCTGGTTGAGCTGCTACGCGGTAACAGCCGGGAGCCAGGCGACAAGGTATACAGTGAGGTGTACAAAAAAATCCCGACGTCTTCCATTACTCTACCCCGCTGGGAGCGGGCAATGGGTTTCTGATTTACCCGAATATTCCCTACATGTCGCAAACCTACACCACTGGACAAATCACAGATCTGGCCTCTAGGCCAGAAGGCATCCAGCTGACGGCCTGGGCCGTTCATCCTGCAGTGCCACATGATTTGATTCAGGAAATGAAGGGTGCCCCCTCAACAGGAAATGCACCGGCTAACCAGAAGGAGGAATTAAATCAATATAGCGCCGAGTTAACATCTGGCGTGAAGTCATTAACCTCTATATTGGATTTGGAGCAGGCTGATGTTGGGATGCTGGAAAAACTAAAACAGGATAGCCTTCAGCATTTAGTTGATATCTATGGGGTATCTGCTGAAAAAGACAAGGTTAATTTATTTTTCCATTTTCCGGTTGCACCTTCAACCGCTACCTTGCACCTGCATGTTTGGGTGAACAAAGGGGATCACCCCTTAAATGAGTCGCGCGCATTTGGCATTGACGAGGTCATTCAGCATTTAAAAGGCGGGGGTAATATCAATGAGTTGATATTGTCCCGAAACGATGGGCAATTCATATTACCAACCAAAGATATGTTACATAAGATTAAAGGCATGCCTGAAAGTAAAACGCCAATGCCTGCCGATTATAGCGAACTCAAACTCCCTATCGGCGCTGGTGCTTCAATAAGGTAAGGTCGCAGGTTTTCTTGCCCCCTGAAATTCCGGCAGTTAAGGAAGGTCTGAAGTCCCAACCGATTTTTGATGCCCTTTATGCCAATCTCAAATCCGGATGCTAAAAAAGTGGACTCACCAGGAAGCATCCGGAGTTTCAGCTCTTTCGCCGCAATAAAGTGTTTATCCAGAGGTGGAGAAAACGCTAGGTGCCCAGCGTCAGGCCATTCGCCGGCAACGGCAACGCCGTCTTGTAGCGCACCTGCTTCAGCGCAAAGCTCGAGCGAATGTTCGCCACCCCCGGCACTTTGGTCAGAAAGTCCATCATGAAGCGCTCCAGCGACTGAATGGTCGGCACCAAAACCCGGATCAGATAGTCCGGGTCGCCGGCCATCAGGTAGCACTCCATCACTTCGGGGCGATCGGAAATCGCCTCCTCGAAATGCTGCAACGCCTCCTCCACCTGCTTCTCCAGGCTGACATGAATGAACACGTTCACGTGCAGCCCCAGCAGATCGGCATCCAGCAGCGTCACTTGCTCGCGAATCAGCCCTAACTCTTCCATCGCCTTGACCCGGTTGAAGCACGGCGTCGGCGACAGATTTACCGAGCGTGCGAGGTCGGCGTTGGTGATGCGCGCATTCTCCTGAAGGCTGTTGAGAATGCCGATGTCGGTACGGTCCAGTTTGCGCATGAGACAAAACCACCTGTTTTTTATGTTTATGCAGAATTTCTATCTGCAAATCGTCTCCAGCGCAACGAAACAGAGAGAAATATTCTTCTTGCCCGGGCCTATGATTGTTGTAGGACAAGATTTCCTCTACCGAGGAATGACTGCCAGCTCACTACAAGAAATTCACAAGATCGAGCGTAGAAGCCATGACCCAAGCGTATGAACCGCTGCGTCTGCACGTCCCTGAACCTTCGGGCCGTCCAGGCTGTAAAACCGACTTCTCCTACCTGCATTTGACCGATGCCGGTACGGTGCGCAAACCTCCAATCGACGTAGAACCCGCTGACACCGCCGACCTGGCGCGTGGGCTGATTCGTGTGCTCGACGATCAAGGCAATGCCCTCGGCCCATGGGCCGAGAACGTGCCGGTCGAGATCCTGCGTAAAGGCATGCGCGCCATGCTCAAGACGCGCATTTACGACAACCGCATGGTGGTCGCCCAGCGCCAGAAAAAAATGTCGTTCTACATGCAGAGCCTTGGTGAAGAAGCCATCGGCAGCGCCCAGGCTCTGGCCTTGAACATCGACGACATGTGCTTTCCGACCTACCGTCAGCAAAGCATCCTGATGGCCCGCGAAGTGCCACTGGTCGACCTGATCTGCCAACTGCTGTCCAACGAGCGCGATCCGCTCAAGGGCCGCCAGTTGCCGATCATGTATTCGGTTAAAGAGGCTGGTTTCTTCACCATCTCCGGCAACCTCGCCACCCAGTTCATTCAGGCGGTCGGTTGGGGCATGGCTTCGGCGATCAAGGGTGACACCAAAATCGCCTCGGCGTGGATCGGTGACGGCGCCACCGCCGAGTCGGACTTCCACACCGCCCTCACCTTCGCCCACGTCTATCGGGCGCCAGTGATCCTTAACGTGGTCAACAACCAATGGGCAATTTCGACCTTCCAGGCGATTGCCGGTGGTGAAGCCACCACCTTCGCCGGACGCGGCGTCGGTTGCGGTATCGCTTCGCTGCGCGTTGATGGCAACGACTTCTACGCGGTTTATGCGGCATCAGCCTGGGCTGCCGAGCGGGCCCGTCGCAACCTCGGCCCGACCATGATCGAATGGGTCACCTACCGCGCCGGCCCGCACTCGACCTCGGACGATCCGTCGAAATACCGCCCGGCCGATGACTGGAGCCACTTCCCGCTCGGCGACCCGATCGCCCGTTTGAAACAGCACCTGATCAAAGTCGGCCACTGGTCGGAAGAAGAGCACACCGCCGTCAGCGCCGAGCTCGAAGCCGAAGTGATTGCCGCGCAGAAACAGGCCGAACAGTACGGCACCCTGGCCGGCGGTCAGATTCCAAGCGCCGCGACCATGTTCGAAGACGTCTACAAAGAGATGCCGGAGCACTTGAAGCGCCAGCGTCAGCAGTTGGGGATCTGACATGAACGATCACAACAACAATATTCAGTTGGAAACCGCCATGACCACGACCACCATGACCATGATCCAGGCCCTGCGCTCGGCCATGGATGTGATGCTTGAGCGTGATGACAATGTGGTGGTGTTCGGTCAGGACGTCGGCTATTTCGGCGGCGTGTTCCGTTGCACCGAAGGCCTGCAGACCAAGTACGGCGCCTCGCGAGTGTTCGACGCGCCGATCTCCGAGAGCGGCATCGTCGGCGTTGCCGTCGGCATGGGCGCCTACGGTTTGCGTCCGGTCGCCGAAATTCAGTTCGCCGACTACGTTTACCCCGCTTCCGACCAGATCATTTCCGAAGCCGCGCGCCTGCGTTATCGCTCGGCCGGCGAGTTCACCGCGCCGATGACCCTGCGCATGCCTTGCGGCGGCGGCATCTACGGCGGCCAGACGCACAGCCAGAGCATCGAGGCGATGTTCACTCAGGTCTGCGGTTTGCGCACCGTGATGCCATCCAACCCGTATGACGCCAAAGGCCTGCTGATCGCCTCCATCGAAAACGATGACCCGGTGATATTCCTTGAGCCAAAGCGCCTGTACAACGGCCCGTTCGACGGCCACCACGACCGCCCGGTAACCCCGTGGTCGAAACACCCGGCCGCGCAAGTCCCGGACGGTTACTACACCGTACCGCTGGACGTTGCCGCGATTACCCGTCCGGGCAAAGACGTGACCGTGCTGACCTACGGCACCACCGTGTACGTCTCGCAAGTCGCTGCTGAAGAGTCCGGCGTCGACGCCGAAGTCATCGACCTGCGCAGCCTGTGGCCGCTGGACCTCGAAACCATCGTCAAATCGGTGAAGAAAACCGGTCGTTGCGTGGTGGTTCACGAGGCCACCCGCACCTGCGGTTTCGGTGCCGAACTGGTGTCGCTGGTGCAAGAGCATTGCTTCCATCACCTGGAAGCGCCAATCGAACGCGTCACCGGTTGGGACACCCCCTACCCGCACGCGCAAGAGTGGGCGTATTTCCCAGGGCCGTCCCGAGTGGGCGCGGCGTTGAAACGGGTTATGGAGGTCTGAATGGGCACGCACGTTATCAAGATGCCGGACATCGGCGAAGGCATCGCAGAAGTAGAATTGTCGCAGTGGCACGTCAAGGTCGGCGATCTGGTGGTTGAAGATCAGGTGCTGGCGGACGTGATGACCGACAAGGCGATGGTCGATATTCCATCGCCGGTACACGGCAAGGTCATTGCGTTAGGTGGTCAGCCGGGTGAAGTGATGGCGGTTGGCAGTGTGCTGATCAGCATTGAAGTCGAGGGGGCTGGCAACCTTAGAGAGTCCGCCGCTCCCGCTCCTGTAAAAGAAGCACCGGCGGCGCCGAAAGTTGAAACCGTAGTGGAAAGCCAACCTGCTCCAGCCGCCCCGCGTCCGGCTGCGGTTTGCCAAGGCCCGATGGTTGCTCGTGAAGCGGATGAACGCCCGCTCGCCTCCCCGGCCGTGCGCAAGCATGCGCTGGATCTGGGCATTCAATTGCGTCTGGTGCGCGGTTCCGGCCCGGCCGGTCGTGTGCTGCACGAAGACCTTGAAGCCTATCTGGTGCAAGGTCAGTCAAACGCTTCGGCGCCGGTTGCTGCCGCTTATGCCCAGCGTAACGACGAAGATCAGATTCAAGTCATTGGCATGCGCCGCAAGATCGCCCAGCGCATGCAGGACGCCACTCAGCGAGCCGCACACTTCAGTTATGTCGAAGAAATCGACGTCACCGCGATTGAAGAACTGCGCGCGCATCTGAATGAAAAACACGGTGCCAGCCGTGGCAAGTTGACCTTACTGCCGTTCCTCGTCCGCGCCCTGGTCGTCGCCCTGCGCGACTTCCCGCAGATGAACGCCCGCTACGACGACGAAGCCCAGGTCATTACCCGCCTCGGCGCGGTGCATGTCGGCGTCGCCACGCAAAGCGATGTCGGTCTGATGGTGCCGGTGGTGCGTCATGCCGAAGCTCGGAGCCTGTGGGACAGCGCGGCGGAGATCTCGCGTTTGGCCAACGCCGCACGTAATGGCAAGGCCAGCCGTGATGAGTTGTCCGGCTCGACCATCACCCTGACCAGCCTCGGTGCGCTGGGCGGCATCGTCAGCACGCCAGTGTTGAATCTGCCGGAAGTGGCAATCGTCGGCGTCAACAAAATCGTTGAACGACCGATGGTTGTGAAAGGCCAGGTGGTGATTCGCAAGATGATGAACCTCTCCAGCTCCTTCGATCACCGCGTGGTCGACGGCATGGACGCGGCGCTCTTCATCCAGGCCATTCGCGGCTTGATCGAACAACCCGCAACGCTGTTTGTGGAGTGATGCAATGCAGACTTTGAACACCACGCTGCTGATTATTGGCGGCGGCCCTGGCGGCTATGTCACAGCGATTCGCGCCGGGCAACTGGGCATTTCGACGATTCTGGTCGAAGGCCAATCGCTGGGCGGCACTTGCCTGAACATCGGCTGCATCCCTTCGAAAGCACTGATTCATGTGGCTGAGCAGTTTCACCAGACCCAGCATCACCATCAGCATTCGGCGCTGGGCATCAGCGTTTCGGCGCCGACGCTCGACATCACTAAAAGCGTCGAGTGGAAGGACGGCATCGTTGATCGCCTGACCACTGGCGTTGCGGCTCTGCTGAAGAAAAACAAGGTTCAGGTCATCAATGGCTGGGCCAAAGTCATCGACGGCAAAACCGTAGACGTCGGCGACACCCGCATCCAGTGCGAGCATCTGGTGCTGGCCACCGGTTCGACCAGCGTCAACCTGCCGATCCTGCCGATTGGCGGGCCGATCATCTCCTCCACCGAAGCACTGACGCCAAAGTCAGTGCCGAAACGTTTGGTCGTGGTTGGCGGTGGTTACATTGGTCTGGAGTTGGGCATCGCTTATCGCAAGCTCGGCGCCGAGGTCAGCGTGGTCGAGGCGCAGGATCGCATCCTGCCGGCCTACGACGCCGAACTGACGCAGCCGGTGCATGATGCGCTGAAGCAACTGGGCGTGAAGCTCTATTTGAAACACAGCGTGCTGGGTTTCGACGGCACGTTGCAGGTGCGCGACCCTGAAGGCGAAACGCTGAACCTGGAAACCGATCAGGTGCTGGTGGCCGTCGGTCGCAAACCGAATACCCAAGGCTGGAACCTTGAAGCGCTGAATCTGGACATGAACGGTTCTGCGATCAAGATCGACAGCCGCTGCCAGACCAGCATGCGCAACGTCTACGCCATTGGCGATTTGAGCGGCGAGCCGATGTTGGCCCACCGCGCCATGGCGCAGGGCGAAATGGTTGCCGAATTGATCAGCGGCAAGACCCGCGAATTCCACCCGACTGCCATCGCCGCGGTGTGCTTTACCGACCCGGAACTGGTGGTGGTTGGCAAAACACCGGACGAGGCCAAGGCTGCGGGCCTGGACTGCATCGTGTCGAGCTTCCCGTTCGCCGCCAATGGCCGGGCGATGACGCTGGAGTCGAAAAGCGGCTTCGTACGCGTAGTCGCTCGTCGGGATAATCATGTGATTGTCGGCTGGCAGGCTGTGGGTGTCGGGGTGTCCGAGTTGTCCACGGCGTTCGCGCAAAGCCTGGAAATGGGCGCGCGGCTTGAAGATATCGGCGGCACCATTCACGCGCATCCGACCCTGGGTGAGGCAGTGCAGGAAGCGGCGTTGCGTGCTTTGGGGCATGCGTTGCACCTGTAAACGCTGAACCCCTGAGGCGAGGGAGCTTGCTCCCGCTGGGCTGCGAAGCGGCCCCAAGCCCCGCCACCACCGTGCATCTGATGCACCGCAGTGTCCGGTTTTGCCAGTGCTGCGCACTGGAGCGGGAGCAAGCTCCCTCGCCACGAAAGAGGCGGGGCATGCAGGAATGATGGGGATTTAGTAAGCAAGCTAATATTTTTGCTTATCCCCCATCGCCCGGGCTGCGAAACCGCTCAAGAATGAAGTATTGTTGTGCCCATCCAAAAAACGTCAGAAGCCTTGAACCGTTTCGACGGTTGTTCAGTGATAGAGGGTGTCATGGGTAACGAAAGCATCAATTGGGACAAGCTGGGTTTTGACTACATCAAGACCGACAAACGCTATCTGTCGTACTTTCGCGATGGCGAGTGGGACAAAGGCACCCTGACCGAAGACAACGTGCTGCACATCAGCGAAGGCTCGACTGCCCTTCACTATGGCCAGCAGTGCTTCGAAGGCATGAAGGCCTATCGTTGCAAGGACGGCTCGATCAACCTGTTCCGTCCGGATCAGAACGCCCTGCGTATGCAACGCAGCTGCGCGCGTCTGCTGATGCCAACGGTCGACACCGAGCAGTTCATCGAAGCCTGTAAAGAAGTGGTTCGTGCCAACGAGCGCTTCATTCCGCCGTACGGCACCGGCGGCGCGCTGTACCTGCGTCCGTTCGTGATCGGCGTAGGTGACAACATCGGCGTGCGCACCGCACCCGAGTTCATCTTCTCGATCTTCTGCATCCCGGTCGGCGCCTACTTCAAGGGCGGCCTGACCCCGCACAACTTCCAGATCTCCAGCTACGACCGCGCTGCCCCACAAGGCACCGGCGCAGCCAAGGTCGGTGGCAACTACGCAGCCAGCCTGATGCCGGGCTCGAAAGCCAAGAAAGCCAACTTCGCCGACGCGATCTACCTGGATCCGATGACCCACACCAAAATCGAAGAAGTCGGTTCGGCCAACTTCTTCGGGATCACCCACGACAACAAGTTCATCACCCCGAACTCACCATCCGTTCTGCCAGGCATCACCCGCCTGTCGTTGATCGAACTGGCGAAATCGCGTCTGGGCCTGGAAGTGGTCGAAGGCGACGTGCTGATCGACAAACTGTCGGACTTCAAAGAAGCCGGCGCTTGCGGTACCGCTGCGGTGATCACCCCGATCGGCGGGATCAGCTACAACGATCACCTGCATGTGTTCCACAGCGAAACCGAAGTAGGCCCTGTCACTCAGAAGCTTTATAAAGAGCTGACGGGCGTACAGACCGGCGACATCGAAGCGCCAGCGGGCTGGATCGTCAAGGTTTGATTTGACGGCTGCTGATGCACGAAAGCCCTCCATCGAGTGATCGATGGGGGGCTTTTTATTTGAATCTTTGATCTTTTATTTCAACGCAATACGTTTACCCGAACGACTGGCAATCCCACTCGCCTGGCCATCCTGCTGTTTGCCCATTCGTGCCTGGGTGATCAATCCGGGAATCAACTCACCCTCCGGCAGATTTTTCCAGAACCGCACCGGTAGATGCCCCTGCATGACCTTCTCGTTCAAACGCGCCGGGTTGAAGATGTGGCTGTAATAGGTCAGCCACAATTCGCCATGCGGATCGTCGACGTTCTGTGCCAGTTGTTGCCATTCCCGCGGACATTGACGCTGATGGATCAGTTGCTCGCCATCGTAATAAACCCCGTCACGCGGCGTGGCGATCAGCCAGCGGTGCTGGCCCATGCGCCCGACAAAATGCTCGCTGGCGCTGTGCAGAATGTCGTGGGCCGGTTCGTGCCACGCCACATATTGCGGGCCGACACTGGATTTGGGACGCTCGATGAATCGGACAAAGGCATGCAGGTGATGAGCTTCTCGGCGCACTTGCTTGATTCGCCGCTGCAACTCGCTACCGAGTTTGTCACCGGCCATCATTGCCGTGCGATCACCGTGGCTGACGCGCCACAGCACTTCGTACAACAGACTCCAGCGTTGATCACCCCGATATTGCGCGGCTTGTTCCAGGGTATCGAGCAGCACGCGCGGGATCTTCGCCATAAACGGCCCCTGCCCTTCAGGCACCGGATCATCATTATTGGCAAACAGATCTCCCACGCCTTCCGACGCCCAACTCACCAGACTCGGGTCGACTTCATGGCTGAGCAGCCAACGCGCCTGCTGTCGCCAGGTGTCGAACAAATCGTCGCAATCGAGATTGATCATCCCCACAACCCCATCTGTTGCGGCATCGGCCGGTCGCGCAGTTGCTGATAAAGCATATGGCTGGTGACCTCAGCCTGCTGCGGGTGGTAGTCGCTGGTGATGATGAAGGGTTTGGCCTTGGCCAATACGCAGCGCATGCGCGCGACATCTTCGTAGCGGATCCGTCGTTGCCGACGCAGCTCGACCAGACGTTCAGTGGTACGTAGCCCGATGCCGGGGATGCGCGCGATCAACGAGGCTTCGGCGCGGTTGAGATCCAGCGGAAACACTTCGCGATTCTGCAGCGCCCACGCCAGCTTCGGGTCGATATCCAACGCCAGATTGCCCGGCCCCTTGAGCAACTCGTCGGCGCTGTAACCGTAACTGCGCAAGAGGAAATCGGCTTGGTACAAACGGTGCTCGCGCATCAGCGGCGGCGCGGCCAGAGGCACGCTTTTCGGGCTGTCGGGGATCGGGCTGAACGCCGAATAGTAAACGCGCCGCAAGCGATAGTTGCCGTACAGCGACTGGGCACTGTGCAAAATCGTGCTGTCGTCGGTGTCATCGGCGCCGACGATCATTTGCGTACTCTGGCCGGCGGGCGCGAACTTCGCCGAACGGGGTTCGTTGAGTACTGTTTGTACGCCGGTGTAGATGGTGCTCATTGCTTGCTTGATCGAACCGATGTCCTTCTCCGGCGCCAGGGTTTGCAGGCTAGCATCGGTGGGCAGTTCGATGTTCACGCTCAGGCGATCGGCGTAACGCCCGGCCTCTTCGATCAGCGCCGGGTCGGCCTCGGGAATGGTCTTGAGATGGATGTAGCCGCGAAACTCGTGCTCTTCGCGCAGTAACCTGGCCACCCGCACCAGTTGTTCCATGGTGTAGTCCGCCGAACGGATGATGCCGGAACTGAGGAACAGCCCGCTGACGCAGTTGCGCCGGTAGAAATCCAGGGTCAGCGTGACGACCTCTTCGGGCGTGAAGCGTGCCCGCGGCACATCGCTGGAGCGGCGATTGACGCAGTATTGGCAATCGTAGAGGCAGAAGTTGGTCAGCAGGATTTTCAATAGCGAGACACAACGCCCGTCGGGCGTATAGCTGTGGCAAATGCCCATGCCATCGGTCGAGCCCAGACCGCTCTTGCCCTCGGAGCTGCGCTTGGGCGCACCGCTGCTCGCGCAGGAGGCGTCGTACTTGGCGGCGTCGGCGAGGATGCTGAGCTTGTCGATGATTTGCATGGCTACGACTCGATACTGGTTATGCGTACAGTATCGAGTCTATTGAACGAGCACAAGGTGCAAGACCAGATCAAAAGATCGCAGCCTTCGGCAGCTCCTACGCGATTCAGCTATAGACAGTCCCTGTAGAGGCTGCCGCAGGCTGCGATCTTTTGATGCCAACCTCGACCGGCAACTCGATGCCGAATCGCGCACGGATTTCCTTGCGCCCCAGCGCCGTCAGCGCCAACGCCCGACTGTCCAGATCCTGCGTCACCCATTTGCGCTTCAACGCTGCCTGCAACAATGCCGCCCCCAGCGATCCACCGAGATGCGGCCGGCGCATGCTCCAGTCCAGGCACGGACAGGCAAATTTGCGCCGCAACGTCGACAGATCGCCGACCTCAACACCCAGCTCGGCAAACAACGCCTCGCCACTGGCGCTCACGCAATACGCCTGCTCGTCGGTTGCCTCCAGCCAACCCGCCTCGATAAAGCGGTCATGCAGCAGCACCGCCAGCGTCCCGGCCATGTGGTCGTAACAGGTGCGAGCAAATTGCAGGCGATCCGGCGTGTGTGGCTTGAAGGTCGGTGCGGCGTTTTGACCAATCACCATCAACGCTTCCAGCGCCTGCGCCACGCGCTTGTCGGCGAGGCTGTAATAACGATGGCGGCCCTGCACATGCAGGCGCACCAGGCTCAGATCCTTGAGTTTGGCCAAGTGCGCGCTGGCGGTGGAGGCGCTGACTTCAGCGATGGTCGCCAACTCCGTGCTGGTGCGCGCGTGGCCGTCCATCAACGAGCAGAGGATTTTAGTGCGCGCCGGCTCCGCAATGGCAGCGGCCACCTGCGAGACGCCGATGTCTTGATGTTCTGCGTGCATATTTCGCTCCCGGACGAATCATCGCCGCTGTGGACTGAAGATACTCGCATCACTTTCCTCACGACAAGGCTGTGAACCATGGACCCGATCATCGCTGCGACACATGCCGATCCTTATCCTTATTACGCCGAATTGCGTGCACAGGGCGGGTTGACCTTTCATCATGGCTTGAAATTGTGGGTCGCCAGCAGTGCGCGCGCGGTGTGTGCGGTGTTGGCGCACGCCGATTGTCGGGTGCGTCCACTGCTGGAGCCAGTGCCCAAGGCGATTGCTTCGGGCACGGCCGGAGCAGTGTTCGCGCAGTTGATGAGGATGAACGATGGCGAGCGTCAGCGCTGCCCGCGTTCGGCGATTGAGCCCGAGCTGGCGCTGATCGATCTGACGGCAGTGAACACATTGGTGGCGGCGCGTCTGATCACGGTAGACGCCGATGGCTTATATAAAGCCATGTTTCGCGGGCCGGTGTGCGTGGTCGCGGCGCTGCTTGGCTTCAACCCGGCGCAGGCTCGGGTCGTCAGTGTATTGACCGCTGACTTCGTCGCATGCCTGTCGCCGTTGAGCAATGACCTGCAACGGCTGGCCGCGCATGCCGCCGCTGAGCAGTTGCGTGGATATTTCATTGAGTTGCTGGCGAAGACGGATAGCGCTTTGCTGGCGGCGATCAAGCAGCGATTTGAAGGCGATGCAGACACGATGATCGCTAACCTGATTGGCCTGTGTTCGCAGACCCACGAAGCTACCGCTGGTTTGATTGGCAACGCGTTGGTGGCGTTGCGGCGTCATCCTGAGTTGCTCGGTGCGTCGATGGATACGCTGATGGCCGAAGTGCAGCGCTTTGATCCGTCGGTGCAAAACACGCGGCGGTTTGTGGCTGCCGCTTGCGAGATCGACGGTGTGCGGGTCGAGGCCGGCGATGTGATTCTGGTACTGCTGGCCTCGGCCAATCGCGATCCGGCGCTTGATGAACAGCCAGACAGTTTTTTACTGGATCGGCCGAATCGGCGCAGTTTCAGTTTTGGCAGCGGGCGACATCAGTGTCCAGGTCAGGTGCTGGCGATGGAAATTGCCTGCGCGACTGTCAGGGAAATCCTCGATCACGGTGTGAATCTGGAGCGACTGGCCTGGCATTACCGGCCTTCGCTGAATGGGCGAATTCCACTGTTCAGCACCCTAGCCGTCTGACTCTTCCCTGTAGGAGCTGCGGGGGATTGTGTTCAGGCTGCCAATTGCAGGATCAACCAGGCATTCGCCCCGCTGATCACCACAAACAACCCCCACGCCAACACCCGCGTCGGCAGCCGATTCACAAACGGCCCCATCAGCTGTTTGTCATTGGTCATGCGAATCAGCGGATACAGCGCAAACGGCAGTTGCAGACTCAGCACCACCTGACTCAACACCAGCAACTTGCCCACTGCGTTGTCACCCATCAGCCACACGCCGATAAACGCCGGAATCAGCGCCAGCCCACGGGTAATCAAACGCCGTTGCCAGCACGGTATCCGCAGGTTCAGATAGCCCTCCATGATCACCTGACCGGCGATAGTGCCGGTGAAAGTCGAGCTCTGTCCCGAGGCCAGCAACGCCACCCCGAACAGAACACTTGCCAGTGCGCCGCCGACCAGCGGATCGAGCAAGTGATAGGCGTCCTGAATGTCCACCACATCAGTGTGCCCCGACTGATGGAACGCGGCGGCCGCGAGAATCAGAATCGCCGCATTGACCAGCAACGCCAGCGCCAATGATCCAATGGTGTCGATGCGCGCCAGCTTCACTGCGTCCTGTTTGCTCGCCAGATCCTTGCCGATCATCCGCGTCTGCACGATTGAAGTGTGCAGGTAACGGTTATGCGGCATCACCGTCGCACCGAGGATGCCAATGGCCAGGTACAACGGCGCGGCATCGCTGATCGCCGACAACGAGGGTTTGAAGCCTTGGAAAACATCAGGCCAGTACGGTTTGATCAGTACCAGTTCAACGAAGAAACACACGCCGATGGTCGCGACGAGCACCAACATGATCGCTTCCAGTCGACGGAAACCGCGGTTCTGCAAGGCCAGCACCAACAGTGTGTCGAACGCCGTCAGGGCAATGCCGAAGGTCAGCGAACAACCGAGCAGCAGGTGGAACGCCAATGCGCAGCCGAGCACTTCGGCGAGGTCGGTGGCGATGATCGAGATCTCCGCCAGCACCCATTGCAGCCGCGCGGTCGGCGTGCTGTAGCGCTCGCGGGAGAGTTGCGCCAGATCGCGCCCGGTGGCGATGCCCAACCGCGAGCACAGACACTGCACAACCATGCCCGCCAGACTCGCCAGCAACACCACGAACAACAAGCTGTAACCAAACCGCGAACCGGCCTCGATCGCCGTCGCCCAGTTGCCAGGATCCATGTAGCCGATCGACACCAGCAAACCGGGACCGGCGAAACGCAGCACACGTTTGAAGAAAGAGGCGTTGGGATCGACCGCGACACTGCCGGCCACTTCCGGCGGACAAAACGGCGCGGTGGCGATTTTGGGCACACTGAATTTCACGAACACATCCAGAAACAAGTCGGAAAAACGCAGCTTAGACGTTTAAGCCATAACCTTGAAGATCAAACGAACTTCTGATTTCTATCGACTCACACCCAACAATTGCTCGCGCAGTTCGGGACTGCGCGTGCGCGGATCCAGCCAGATATCGAAAAACGCCCGAGCAAACTGCGGATCATCAATTTCATGCTGCAACTGCTGCCCGACAAAAAACCGCGCACCCTGCCCTGGCAGATACACTCCGGTGATCCGAGTGCCGGCCTGTACATCGACGAACGATTGTTGCATCTGGTTCTGCCAACCAGCCAGTTGCGCCGGGCTGACATTAGTCCCGGCCAGACGTTTGATTTCATCGACGCTGGCCTTGACCAGATCATCGCGGGAGATCGTGCGGCGGTAGATCAACTCCAGCGCAAAGGGCTGGCCGTCCGCCAGTGGCCGCGCGGCACTCCATAAACGCGCGTTGTACACATCGAAGCCCCAAACACTGAAATCGCCCGTGCCAATAATCTGCGCACCGGGCACCGCGTCCTGCCAATTGGCCCAGGTCGGCGTCAACAACAAGGCCCACAAGCCGATGCCACAACATCCACGCAACACTTTGGGAGTTCTGTTCATCGCCGCGTCAACTCCGAGCAAGTCTGGATAATCAGAGCATAGCGCGGATCGCAGCGACCAATTTGTATACAAAAATTGCACACATATGCAGCAATCGCTTATCGGCGGTGCTAACGTGAGCGCCTCTGACCCGACGGAGACACCTGCGTGCTGATCCTCAAACTGCTGCTGATTCCCGGTTTTCTGCTGCTGATCTCCCTCGCGGGCAAACGCTGGGGGCCGAGCGTGGCCGGTTGGTTGTCGGGGTTACCGGTGGTGGTCGGGCCGATCCTGTTTTTCCTCGCCATCGAACAAGGGCCGCTGTTTGCCGCGCAATCGGCGGTGGCTGCGTTGTCGGCGATGTTCGCGATGATTGCGTTCTGTATCACCTACGCGCAGGTCGCGCAGCGCGCCAACTGGCCGTGGGCGCTGGCGATCTCACTGGCGGTGTGGGCTGCGCTTGCGTCGGTGTTGTCGGTGATTGCGCCGTCGCTGCCGTTCTCCGTAGTCGCGGCGGCGATTGCTTTGCTCGCCTCGCCGTATTTATTTCCTGACGTGCAACCGGTGCTGAACGGTACGGCGCCGAAGTCGGACAAACTGATCTGGCGGATGATCGCCGGCGCGGCGCTGACGCTGGTGGTGACGATGCTGGCCAGTACCGTCGGCGAACGCTGGAGCGGACTGCTGGCGGTGTTCCCGGTGCTGGGCAGTGTCATGGCGGTGTTTTCCCAGCAGACGCGCGGGCCTGAATTTACCGCCGTACTGTTACGCGCGACGGCGACCGGGATGTATTCGTTTTCGGCGTTTTGTCTGGTCTCGGCGCTGACCTTGCCGAGCCTGGGTCTGACTGGATTTGCCCTTGGTGTTGCCGTGTCGGTGGCCATGCTTGGCGTGACCCGCAAGTTGCTCGCCAAACCGGCGCCAATGCGATCAACGCGAACGTCTGAAGGCTGAGGCTATTCCTGTGGCTAGCCACAGGGAAGCGTTCACTTCTGGACGAGCCGGGCTGGAGTGGCAACGCGCCGCATGGGATGATCGGCCGCCTAAACGCGTCCATTCCTCGGAGATTCGAATGTCATTGTTGAGCAAGAAAGCCGTCGTCCTGCTGCTGGCGGCCGTCGCCGGTCTCGGCGCCATCAACGCTCAGGCGGCCAAGGCCAAAGAAAAAGCCACCACCGAGAAAGTCTCGATGCTCGAAGGCAAATTTACCTTCGTCCTGCCCAAGGGTTTTGTCGCCGACCCGCTGCCGGCCGGCCCGACTGGCGCCAAGGGCACGATGTACACCAATCAGACCACTAAAACCGTGGTCATCGCCGCCGAAAACCTGATTCCCGAAGGCAACAACGTCAAGGACAACGACAGTGCGTTCCTCGACGGCACCGTGTCCGACTTCATCGACGCCCAGCGCAAAGCCCTGCCGGACTTCAACAAGCTCACCGAGAAAAGCCTGACCCAGAAAAGCACCGGTCTCGGCCTGCGCCAGGTCGATAGCACGGCCACCCAGGGCGGTGGTCAGACCCTCAACACCACGTTGATGGCCGGTTCCGGCACGCACATGGCGCTGGTTCAGGTGATTTCCCGGGTCAGCGACAAGGCCGGCCACGAGGCGCTGGTAAAAACCATCCTCAAGGATTGAGCTGCTGCAACCAGCCATTCAAATCGCGCAGTTCGGCCGCACTGATGCTGTGGCCGACGCCGGGATAAGCGTGGAATTGCGGCTTGTAATCGAGCTTTTGCAGTAACGCATTGGCCTCGGTGCCGTCGTGATACGGCACACGATCATCGGCCGTACCGTGGCCGATGAAGATGCTCAGTGGCAGCGGTTGCTGCTCCGCCTTCAACTCGGTTTTGAGCACCGGCAGCAAACGTCCGCTCAACGCCGCAATACCACCTACCGCTGCGGGCGGTCGCAGCCCCACTTCGTACGTCATCATCGCGCCTTGGCTGAAACCGATCAGGTACACCTTGTCCGGACTGGCGTGATATTTCTTCGCCGCTTGCGCGACAAAGTCACGCAGCTTCTGGCCGCTGACCTTCAGATCATCGGTCTCGCCGTTGTAGGCACCTTCGCCTTTCTTGCGGAACCATTGGTAGCGCCCTTCGCCCAACGATAACGGGGCCTGCACCGACAGGTAGTTGTACTGCGCCGGCAGCTGGAATTTCATGCCAATCAGATCGGCTTCGTTGCTGCCGTAGCCGTGCAGGAAAATCACCAACGGCCGCGGATTCGCGTCCGCGTGAACCTGCTCGATGTACTTCAGCGGCAGATCGCTTTGCAGCGAAGTTTGAGCCTGCACGGCGGTGGATGCCAGCAAGGTCAACAGAGCAAACGCCTTGAACATAAGCCTTCCTTAACAGAGTGTCGGGTTCGGGGGTGAGCCTAGCATTCTCAGGCAAGGATCCAAATGTGGCGGTGTTGCTGATGGCCTCTTCGCGAGCAAGCTCTGCTCCTACATTTGGAAAGCGTTCCCCTGTAGGAGTGAGCCTGCTCGCGATGAGGCCTTTAGATGCAACGAAGACTGTCAGTCGTTAGTCAGTTTCCCGGTGCGAAACGGGACCCGCCCCGCCACTTTTGCCTGCCAGATCCCCGGCTCGGTGTAGCGCCCGCGATCAATTGCAAACAGCACACCGCTGGTGCCAGCGCGCACGGTGCTGACGCGATCCTGCAGCGGGTCGACTACCTCGAACAGCGCATCGCCCTTCTCCACCCACTCACCGGCATTGCGCAGGAAGCTCACCACGCCGTGGTGCGGAGCAAACAGGTATTCGGTGCCTTCGAACGGCATGCCTTCACAGCACTCGCCTGGCGCGGCCGGCCATTCGCCGCTGATGAAACCCTGCTCGGCGAGAAAGCCCAGAATAGCTTCGCAATTGGCCTGTGCCTGATCGACGCGCGTGTCCCCCATGCTGCCCAGTTCCAGCGTGGTCGCCAGGTTGGCCGGCGGAATCGCCGCCGACGGGAAGGCCTGCGCCAGGCGCAGCCACGGTGTCGAACAGGATTCATCGAACGAGCTGCCACCGGAGTCTTCGCAGAGCAACGCGACGCCCGCCTGCAAACGTGCCGCCAGCGATTGCCATTGCGGCCAGTGTTGCGGCAGCGCATACAAGTGAATCGCGGCGTCAAAATCGCAGTGCAGATCGAGCGTGATGTCGGCGTCGCAGGCATGACGCAGCAGCAGACGATGCAGCGCCTCCAGTTGCGAGGCCGGGGCTGGCAAGTCTTCGAAAACCTGGAGCATCGTTTGGCGGATCAGCGCGACGTTGGCTTCGGCATCCGCACCCAGGCGCTCGCCGACCGACGCCGCCACCGGGGCGCTCAGTTCGACGAAAGCGCGATTGAAATTCTTGCCGCTGCCCAGCTCGAAGCGCCCCATGTGCGCGCCCTGCAGATGCTGATCGAGACCGATCGGGTTGGCCACCGGCACCAGCTCGATCACGCCGTGCAAACGCCCTTGCTGCTCAAGTTCGTTGAGGCGCTGCTTGAGTTCCCACGCGGTGCGCATGCCCGGCAATTCATCGGCGTGCAGGCTGGCCTGGATGTAAACCTTGCGCGGCCCTGCGCCATAACGGAACACGCTCAGCGAGCGCTCACTGCCCAGATGACTCCAGGGCAGGACATGAACAATGCGTTGCATGGGAAAACTCCTCAATAGCTGGATCACACAGATCCCCTGTAGGAGTGAGCCTGCTCGCGATAGCGGTTTTACATTCAGTACCGATGGCATCTGATACACCACTATCGCGAGCAGGCTCACTCCTACAAAGATCTCGTCACAATTAAAACGCAAAAAAAGTGGCCACCGCGTCAACGGGGCCACTTTTTTTTACGGCGTATTAATGGCCGTACACGTCAAAGTCGAAGTACTTGTCCTGCACTTGCTTGTACTTGCCGTTGGCGCGAATTTCGGTGATGGCTTTGTTGAATTGCTCGGCCAGTGCGGTATCGCCCTTGCGCACAGCAATGCCGGCGCCACCGCCGAAGTACTTGGCGTCTTCGTAGGTCGGGCCAACGAATTCGAAGCCTTTACCAGCGTCGGTTTTCAGGAAACCGTCGCTGAGGTTGACTGAGTCGGCCAGCATCGCGTCGATGCGCCCGGAGACCATGTCGAGGTTGGCTTCCTGCTGCGAGCCGTAACGCACCAGTTCGATCCCGGCTGGCACCAGCACTTCGGTCGCGTAGCGGTCATGGGTACTGGCGCGCAACACGCCGACTTTCTTGCCCTTGAGCTCGGTCAGCGGGTCTTTGACACCGGAACCGGCCTTCATCACGAAACGCGCGGGGGTGTGGTAGTACTTGATGGTGAAATCGACGTTCTTCTTGCGGTCGTCGGTGATGGTCATCGACGACAGGATCGCGTCGATCTTCTTCACTTTCAGCGCCGGGATCAGGCCATCGAATTCCTGCTCGACCCAGGTACATTTGACTTTCATCTGCTCACACAGCGCATCGCCGATATCCACATCGAAACCGGCGAGTTTGCCGTCAGGGGTTTTCATCGAGAATGGTGGGTAACCGGCTTCGATACCGATGCGAATCGGCTTGGCGTCTTCGGCCACAGCGGTCAGGGACAACATCGACAGTGCCAGGGCACCAAACATCACTAGCTTCTTCATTTATTACTCCTGTGTGCGGAGGCTTTTATTGGCAGCTTTCGATTCAGCGTTCGGTCATGGCCATTTAGCGGCAAATACCGAAGTGGCCGGCAGTCTATGGCGGCGCGCACAGGGTAAATTGTGTTGATGCGACAAATACTTACAGAAAATCGGCGAGCCGATTGACCGAGGTCAAAGGCTGCGCCGTCGTGGTGCAAAGGCTGTAGGACAAGCCCTCAAACAGCACAGGAATCCCCTGTAGGACGCTGCCGAAGGCTGCGATCTTTTGATCCTGATTCTAAAAAAATCAAAAGATCGCAGCCTTCGGCAGCTCCTACACAGGCATTAGCATTCGCAGGCAATGGGGGTTTTGGCCGCTGTCGCCACGCTCAGTTGAAAGCCCTCATCCAGCCAACCGGTCACGCCGCCGATCATCTCTTTGACCGGGTAACCCTGCGCCGCCAGTTTCACCGCAGCCTTGTTCGCGCCGTTGCAGTGCGGCCCGGCGCAATAGACCACGAACAGCGTGGTTTTCGGGTAGCTGGTCAGTTGCTCTGCCGTCAGAGACCGCGTCGGGATATTAATCGCGCCCGGCACGTGGCCGCGTTCGAAAGCCAGCGGCCCGCGCACGTCGACCAGGACAAAATCGACCTCACCGGTTTCTTGGCTACTGAAGACGTCGGAACAATCGGTTTCGAAGGTCAGACGATTGCTGAAATGCATCAAGGCGATGGCCGAAGGCGCGGCAGGAATTTCGCGAACCAGGCTGGTCATGGGTGTTGCTCCTACGTCGGTTGGGTATGAACAGACTTTATCCAGCCACGGTGAATCGCTACAGTGGCGCACAAGACACTCACCGGGAATTTTCCGCCAAATGCCGACATCACCAGGTCTGGTCGCGATTCTGGCCTACGACGGCCTCTGCACATTCGAGTTCGGCATTGCCGTGGAGATCTTCGGCCTGGCGCGGCCCGAGTTCGATTTCCCGTGGTACGAGCACGCCATTGCCGCAGTCGACCCAGGCCCGATGCGCGCCCTGGGCGGGATTCAGGTGTTGGCCGATGGCGAGCTGGACCTGTTGGCCGAGGCCCGCACCATCATCATTCCCGGCTGGCGCGATCGAAATGCTGCAGCACCTGCTGCACTGATCGAAGCGTTACGGCAGGCCCACGCCCGAGGCGCGCGGCTGTTGTCGATCTGCTCAGGAGTCTTTGTGCTGGCCGCCAGTGGTTTGCTCGACGGGCATCGCGCCACGACGCACTGGCGCTACACCACAGAACTGGCGCAGCGTTTTCCGGCCATCGAAGTCGACCCCGATGTGCTTTACGTCGACGCGGGTCAGTTGATTACCTCAGCGGGCAGCGCCGCCGGGATTGATGCGTGCCTGCATCTGGTGGCGCGGGACTTCGGTACGCAAGTGGCCAACGCCGTGGCACGGCGTCTGGTGATGTCGCCACAACGCACCGGTGGTCAGGCGCAGTTCATTCCGACGCCGGTCAGCCCGACACCGCGCAACGATCTGTCACGGGTCATGCAATGGGCCCGCGAGCGCCTGCATGAACCATTGGAAGTGCGTGATCTGGCCAGTGAAGCGGCGATGAGCGAGCGCACCTTTTTGCGGCGCTTTACCGAGGCCAATGGCCAATCACCCAAGACGTGGCTGCAACATGAGCGACTGGCACGGGCGCGGGAGTTGCTGGAGAGCACGGCGCACACGACCGAGCAGATAGCTCAACGCTGTGGGTACCGCTCGGTGGAGAGCTTTCGGGTAGCGTTTCGCACAGTGGTCGGGGTGCCGCCGTCGGTTTATCGCGAGCGTTTTGGGCGTGAGGTGAAGGCTAATTCTTGAGTGAATTTTGAAGGCTCCATCGCGAGCAGGCTCGCTCCTACATTTTGGAATGCATTGCCCTGGGGGAGCGAGTCTGCTCGCGAAAAGGCCCGGAAAAACAACGCATCATTTCGACATCATCCACCGGGCTACAGCGCCTTGCGCCTTTGCCTACAACTACGCCAGAATCCGCCGGCTTGTGCGGCTTGGGGGTCGCCGGTAACTTGGTTCGCATCACTGAATGTTCAGTGATCGGGTTTAGTCGCTCGGTGTTTTTCCAAGTTCGCAAGCTGTCATTCAGTCAGGTATTTATACGCCTGCGCTAAATGGTAGCTGTGCGCAGGGCGCCTTCGGGTGCGCCGGTAATGCTTGGATACTGGTCGACTAACCTGCGTACAGCTGCCACCTATTGTTTAGTCGCAAGACCGTGTCAGCCTCATTGAGGTTATCCAAGTCATGTTCAAAGTAACGCCAAATCCGCCAGAAGCGGATGCCATACCCGAATCCGATCCAACATCCCCTTACTCCACGCTAGACCCGACAAAACTGAACGACGCCGCCGAACGCGCCCTCGATCACTACCTCAAACCCCACGCCCCACCGCAGCGAACACCCAGCACCATGTTCCTGGTCGCCCCGAACATGGACACCGAATCCCTCCTCGCTCACGCCTGCGAATCCATGGCCTCGGCCAGCATCATGCTCAGCGACTTCGCCGGCCTGCTCGAAACGCCCTACCGCAACACCCTGCTTGGCATTCAGCAAGTGGTGATGCTCGGCGAACTCGCCGTCAACCGCGCGCTCGACAAACTCGACCCCGACCTTAGGCAATGACCATGACCCAAAAAACAGATGCACAAGTCGTCGCGGCGTTGGTAGCCATGGGCTTCAACGAACGCGACAGACGCTGGGCGCAGAACACCTGCCTGGTGCTCTTCGAAAGCGAACGAGAAACCATCGTCGCCTCCGCCGTCACCGTCCTCGCCCAACTCGATGAACTGGAAATCGACGCCGTCCTGCCGGCGCTGCGCCGAGTGAGCCGCCGATTCCCCTCACTGCAAAGGACGGTGGCCGACACCTTGGCCGAGATGGCGCACGCAGCCTGATTGACCGCGTGATAGTCCTTCGCGAGCAGGCCCGCTCCCACACTGGACCTGCAGAACCACCGCAATCACTGTAGGAGTGAGCCTGCTCGCGAAGCTTTCTTTCTGCCGACGAATATCTGAATGTTGAATCCCTGCTTGCTTTATATCTGTTCTGATATAACCTGTTTTCAAAGTCCTTTCCGCCATTCCTTGCAACACAACACCGCTCCACGATTTCATCCGGGCGATTACGCTTTTCCTATCAACAAAGGAGAAGTCAATGCCAAGACACAAGGATGTGGTGTTTGTCGGGAATGCGCTTAAAGACCTGAAAGAGCTCCCGCTTGATGCCCGAAGGGCTGCGGGTTTTCAGTTGGATCTTTTGCAACAGGGTGAAGAACCTTTTGATTGGCATCCCATGAAAACCAGAGGCCGTGGCGTCAACGAAATCAGGATCACTGAGGATTCAGGAGCGTTTTGGGTGTTTTATGTGGTCAATCGGCCTGAAGCCATTTATGTGCTGCACGCCATGCACAAGACCACACGAAAAACTGAAACGCGAGATATCGAACTGGCTCGCGCCAGATACCAGGAAATAGGTTAGGCCATGAAGGATCATCAAGACCCATCCCTGCGTTTTACAAGCGTCTGGGATGCACTGGAAGACACGCCGCAGGACGCAGCCAATATGCGTCTGCGGGCCAAACTGATGCGTACGCTTTGCGAGACCATTCGCGCTTGGGAGCTTCCACAAAAGGAGGCAGCCAAGCGTCTGGGCATTACTCAGCCACGCCTCAATGATGTACTCAACGGGAAAATCGACAAGTTCTCGCTCGATGCCTTGGTCAATATTTCGGCAGCAGCAAAGTTGGAAGTAGACATCTGCTTTCCGTCCGGGCCACCGTTGCAGTGGGCCTGAAAGAAAGCTCACCCGCCGCCAACACGTAGTTCAATCAAACGATGAGGGGCATTGCCCCTCTCACAGCCAAAGCAGTTTCCCACCCACCTCAATCCTCCCGCGTCAAAACCTCCAGCAACTCAATCTCGAACAGCAGATTCGAATTCGGCGGAATCTTGCCCATCGTCCGCTCGCCATACCCCAAGTGCGCCGGCACCAGCAACTTACGTTTGCCGCCCACCTGCATGCCCATCAGCCCCTGATCCCAGCCCTTGATCACGCGGCCCGTGCCGATCACGCACTGAAAAGGTTTGCCACGGCTGTAGGACGAATCGAACTCGCTGCCGTCTTCCAGCCAGCCGGTATATTGCGTGGTGATCAGTGCGCCTTTGACCGCGGCTTTGCCCTCGCCCACCTGAAGATCGATTACCTGCAGTTCATCATTCATGTCATTCACTCTATTGTTCAGCAGGCCGCCGTTTTCCCAGAAATGGCGGTTATTGGCAACCAGTACACGAAGATCGCCCTGTATCCGAACCGAGTGACGAAGCATTAACATAGCCAACCGCCATTACTCATCGGATAGATCCGCCATGCTGGCAGCACGCTAATGACTCAGCTCTGGATCGGTCTAGCCCTTGGGATTGTCTTGCTGGCCGTGATTGTCGTGCTGAGCTGGCGCGAGCGCAATTTGCGCCGGCAACTCGCCGAATACCGTGAACTGCTGAGCCGCGCCGCTGAAGGCCGCAACATTCATCAGGACGGCGACGCCGAGCGCTTCAAGCGCAGCCAATACTTCGCGCGCATCGGCACCTGGGATTGGGAAGTCGACACCGATCGGCTGTATTGGTCGGACGCGATCTACGGCATGTTTGGGTTCAAGATCGGTGAGATCACGCCGTCCTACGCTCTGTTCTGCTCCTGCGTACACCCGGATGACCGCGTGCGGGTGCGCGACGGTGAACTGCGCTGCCTGAAAACCGGCGAAAACCACGACGAGGAATACCGCGTGGTCTGGCCCGACGGTACGATTCGCTGGCTGCGCGAGACCGGCAATGTGGTGCGCAATGACCACGACACGGTCATCAAAATGATGGGCGTGGTGCGCGACATCACCGAAGAAAAAGCCTCGGCCAGTTACCTCCAGCACCTCGCCCACTTCGATCCATTGACCGGATTGCCCAATCGTCTGGTACTGGAAGAACGCTTGTCCGAAGCACTGGATCAGGCCCGGCAGACCAACACGCGAGTGGCGCTGGTGTTCGTCGACCTGAACGGCTTCAAAAACATCAACGACCACTACGGCCATGCCGCCGGCGACCGCGTGCTGATCACCACCGCTACACGCCTCAAACGCATCCTGCGCGCCACCGACACCGTCGCACGGATTGGCGGTGACGAATTCGTGGTCATCCTGCAAGGCTTGGCACCGGGCATCGACTTGCAGGACGAAGCCCGCAGCATCTGTCAGAAGATTTTCATCGAGCTGTCGCCGCCGATCAGCATCGGCAACGACCAGCGCCATATCGGCAGCAGCCTTGGCGTCGCGGTGTTTCCCGACCACGCACCGACCATGGACCGCCTGCTGCACATTGCCGATCTGGCGATGTATGAGGCGAAACGCAGTGGCAACAATCAGTATCGGTTGGGCGGTGGGCAGGTTCTGAGTCACATTCGGGTCGAGTAGGTGAATAATTCGAGGCGCTACCTAAATAGCGCCAAGTTAAAATTCGCCTGACAATCTAACGTTTCAAATAAACGCCGATAAAGTCTCAGAGTTTATAATCCGACATCATCGCTTCGACAAGAACATCAGTCCTGGCATCGATGTGCTCATCATTCCAACTGGCGGTACCTGAGAGACATGAAATCTTTCTTCCGACCTTGAACTTCAAGTCATTCAGCAATAAGCCGTTTTTATATCCTATAGCAGCCTTATCACCCGCAAGCGTGACCACAGTCTTCTTCTGCTTCTCAACCAATTCAGCATTGGACAAATTTGAATTATAAGCAGACAGTGTCAAATTACCTATTTGATCGGCAAATTGTTCCTGAATTTCAAGCGCTTTCTCAACGTCGCCACCTGCCAACATCTCAATCCAGCCCGACTTCAATGTACCTTGAGGAAGAACATGTTCAATTGTCCAGACATATCGCCCTTTGTCGTCTCTGCGCCACAAATCAATCTGGCGCTCTTTTGTTTCGCGCCCCATCACATAATTGCACAACAAGTAACGAGCAACGACCGGATTATAATAATAGATATGAGTACTCAAGGCTTCTTCAAAATCCCCATCGTCCGCAGGCGCATCGCTACCCTTCGCCTTGAGCAAAGTGCCGCGAACCAACTCATAAGAAAAGCCCCCACTCTTCTTAATGGTCTTTTCACAAACACTCACAAGATCGATAAACAAACCATCTAAACGGTTAGTGGCAGGGGTGCCGGTCAGATTTCGGCGCACAAAGTATCGTGAAAGAAAATCGATTGACTTATTTACGTCAGCAGACGCACAACACCCATTCTCTTCTCTATCCAACATATAAAGCAAAAACTGATGACTTGGCTTGGCATCCAGGCGCGATAAATTCAACAGTTTCGAGCGACGCAATGGGGCAATATCTGCACGTTCCGGCTGCGTAATAGCAGTATAAAAACTGGCACGCCGGGCTAGAGCATCCAACAAATCGCCTGCATCCTTTTTTATCAAATACTCAAAAATGGAAATCAACGAGGTCTTGGTTGCTCGTTTAAAATTAGGGACGCTCCGCCCCGCCTCCACTTGAAATGCATTATAAAAGTGCCGCAGATAGCTTTCATGAAGACCTGCATCTGGTCCCAGACTTTCGGTCATGGCGGACCAAGTTTCGAAAGCCTCGTCAATAGCACCAGTGCTATTTCTTTCCAGCGTGGCCAACATTGCGTTCTTGATAATATCCAGAGCGGATAATGGTACACCTCGATTGTTAATCGCCTCAAAAAGTCTGAAGGCATCAGAATGACTGTCGACCTTGATGTGAATAAAAATCAGTGCATTTACTCGTTGGGCCAACAGTTTAAGCGCCGTCACATCGCTGGGTAACTCTTCAGAAAAATAACGAATGCATTTAGCTATACGACGATTACCCCAGTTCCTCGGCGCCTCGTGTTCAACAAGCGCTAACAACCTGTAATGACTCAGAGCATTAATATAATCAACACGATTTAAATCCTGACTCGACGGCAGTATCCGGCAATAATAATCGGTGCGATTTTTTCGACCAATATAAAAATCACCCAGCAAAGTATTCCTGCTTGAATGAACCGGCATCTTTTCATCTTTTTGATATCTGCGCTCTCGTACCACCTTACGACGAACATCATCCATCAATGCTTTTAAATCAGCAATATCGTCCTCATCCAGACTGGACTGCTCTTTCAAATCAACCTCAGCCGAAAGCACTTCATTGAGCTTTGACCAAATAGCAATCAACAAGCAGGAAATAGTGGTAATTCGCTGTTGACCATCGATCAGTTCATAAACCCGAGGTTCGCCCGGCGCACCAGAACTGGCATCTACGCAAATAACTGACCCCATATAGTGGCCTTCCTTGTCATTTGCATCATCATTCACATCATCCACCAACTGTTGCCAGTCGCGGGCGGACCATGAATAAGGTCGCTGATACTTCGGAACCCGATAGCTTTCCTGCGTACCCTCGATCGTAAGAAGTTTACTTAATGGCTGTTTTGACGGTTCCATTCGACGATTCGCTAAGCTGATAATATTTTAGTTATCCCGGCATATTCTTGCCGAATCCCTGCATGCTTTTTCACAAAGCGGATTCTAATTAAAATCATCAGCAAGTGTCAAAGAGCCATCACTGAATAGTGATCAGAAACCAATATCTTCTCAGCTAGCAACTTTTACCAAAACCTCTATGGGAGGAGCCAAGTGTTATGTCTTACGCCCTAACCATTCCTTCGATTCAACGAAAATGGTTAGAGCGCTACATTGTCTAACGCTCTACCGGTTTGATTTCCATAATCGTCCCGTTGGTGATCATCACCATGACGTATTGGTCATTGATCTGCACCCACTGCGCCTGATCGACCGGTTTTTTCAGGCCTTTGGCTTTCCAGTCGAGGGCTTTTTCGCTGCGTTGATAAATATCCGGGGCGCGGTCGTTGACCTTCAATTCGCGGTCGCTGACCGGGGATTGTACGGTAGGTTGCTTGAGGTTTGCGCCGCTTGAACAAGTGGGCTGATCCCGGCAATGCCGGCAACGAGGGCCAGGCTGGCGATTAGGGTTTTGCTGTTCATCGGTGAACCTCCATTGATGTGTGATACCTGAACTCCGACTGCGCGGCTCGGGAATCATTCCTTGTTTTTTTGTGCCGGTTGGCTGGGGGATTGTAGTCGTCTGCCGGGCCGCCATCGCTGGCAAGCCAGCGCCCACAAGATTTTCATGTGAGCGCAAATTTCACCCACACCACAAAACCTGTAGGAGCCGAGCTTGCTCGCGAAGGCGTCGACACATCCAACATATTGATCGTCTGAGACAACGCTTTCGCGAGCAAGCTCAGCGCCTACAAAAAGCAAGCGTCGGGCGCATTGATCCGCTTTGCGCATCAATCCATGCCAACAATGCAATTAACATATTGTTACACCTGCGCCACCATCCGCCCCAATAACATCCGTGCGCTGACTCTCCGTGGCGCACGTCATAAAAGCGGTGGAGTACTTTGCTATGACAGCCTCAATCCCAAACGGCGGCTCGCGGGCCGGCGCCATTTTCCGGGTGACCTCGGGCAACTTCCTCGAACAGTTCGACTTCTTTCTGTTCGGTTTCTACGCCACGCAGATCGCGTCGGTGTTCTTCCCGGCGAGCAGTGAATTCGCCTCCCTGATGATGACCTTCGCGGTGTTCGGCGCGGGCTTTCTGATGCGTCCTCTGGGGGCCATCGTGCTCGGCGCGTACATCGATGACGTCGGCCGCCGTAAAGGTTTGATCGTCACTCTGTCGATCATGGCCAGCGGCACGATATTGATCGTGCTGGTGCCCGGATACGAAAGCATCGGTCTGTTGGCACCGGCATTGGTACTGATCGGACGCCTGTTGCAAGGCTTCTCCGCCGGTGCCGAATTGGGCGGGGTTTCGGTGTACTTGTCCGAGATCGCCACCCCGGGCCGCAAAGGTTTCTTCACCGCTTGGCAGTCGGCCAGTCAGCAAGTGGCGATCATTGTCGCCGCCGCATTGGGCTTCGCGCTGAACGCTTGGATGGCGCCGGACGTGATTGCTGATTGGGGCTGGCGGATTCCGTTTTTCGTTGGCTGCATGATCGTGCCGTTCATCTTTCTGCTGCGCCGCAATCTGGCAGAAACCGAAGAGTTCGCCGCGCGCAAACACCGTCCGAGCATGGGCGAAGTGTTCCGCACCCTTGGCCAGAACTGGGTTGTGGTACTCGGCGGGATGTTGATGGTCGCCCTGACCACCACCGCGTTTTACCTGATCACCGTGTATGCGCCGACCTTCGGCAAAACCGTGTTGCACCTGAGCACCTCGGACGCGTTGCTGGTGACGTTGCTGGTGGGGGTATCGAACTTCTTCTGGCTGCCGATTGGCGGCATGTTGTCGGATCGCATCGGCCGTCGTCCGGTGCTGATTGCGATGTCGCTGTTAGCACTGGCCACCACTTATCCGGCGCTGTCGTACCTGGTGCAGGCGCCGAGCTTCAGCCACATGCTGATGTCGCTGCTGTGGTTGTCGTTCATCTACGGCATGTACAACGGCGCGATGATTCCGGCGCTGACCGAAATCATGCCAGTGGAAGTGCGCGTCGCCGGTTTCTCCCTCGCTTACAGCCTGGCGACAGCCATTTTCGGCGGCTTCACTCCGGCGATGTCGACCTTCCTGATTCAATACACCGGCGACAAAGCGGCGCCGGGTTACTGGATGAGCATCGGTGCGTTGTGTGCACTGTGCGCGACGCTGTACCTCTATCGCCGCGCGGGCGGCCGCCTGCAACCGGTCGCCGCATAAGGAACAATGACCATGAAAAAACTCTTCAACCTCACCGCCATCGCGCTCTTCGCTTTCAGCACCCTGGCGCACGCAGAACAACTGAACGTGATGACCTCCGGCGGCTTCACCGCCGCCTATAAAATCCTCGGCCCGAAGTTCGCCACCGCCACCGGCAACACCCTCGACACCCAACTTGGCCCGTCGATGGGCAAGGCACCCGAGGCGATCCCCAATCGCCTCGCGCGCGGTGAGCACGCCGACGTGGTGATCATGGTCGGCTACGCCCTCGATGACTTGATCAAGCAAGGCAAGGTCGACCCGGCGTCCCGCGTGGAACTGGCGGATTCGCGGATCGGCATGGTGGTGCGCGAAGGCGCGTCAAAACCGGATATCAGCAGCGTCGACGGCCTGAAGAAAACCCTGCTTGATGCACAGTCGGTGGCCTATTCCGACAGCGCCAGCGGCGTGTACATCGAGCAGCAGTTATTCAAGAAGCTGGGCATCGAAGAGCAACTGAAACCGAAAGCCAAAATGATCGCAAAAATCCCGGTGGGCTCGGTGGTTGCCACTGGCGATTATCAACTGGGCTTTCAGCAGGTCAGCGAATTGCTGCCAGTGCCGGGCGTGAGTTTCGTCGCGAAGATTCCGGAATCGGTGCAGTCGGTCACGCGTTTTGCTGCCGGCGTCCCGGTGGGCGCGCAGCATCCACAGGAAGCCAAAGCGTTGCTCACCTACCTCGCCGCGCCAGCCGCCCAGGCGGATGTCCAGGCCACCGGGTTGGACTCGGTCAAGCGTTGATCGTCGGCGGCTGGACTTTCATCGCCACCACCAGCCGCTCCAGCTCCAATGCCGCCGGGGTCAACGTGCGATCCCGGCGCTTGATAATGCCGACACTGCGCATCACTTGCGGGTCGGTCAGCGGCACCCGCGTCAGGATCGGATGATCCGGCCCGGGCATCGCCATCAACGGTACCGCCGCCACGCCCAAACCCGCCTCGACCAGACCAATCATGGTCGTCACATGCTTGGTTTCGCAGATGCTCTGGCGCTGCGGCACCACCGTGCTCAGGGCTTGATCGAGCAAAAAGCGATTGCCCGACGTCTTGTCCAGCGAGATGTAATCCTGCTGATAAAACTCGTCCCACGTCACGCTGCTGCGCCCGGCCAATGGGTGATCGCGGCGGCACGCGACGACGTAGCACTCCTGCACAAGCGGTTCGAAGTCGACTTTGGCATCCTGCGTACCGAGGAAACTCAAACCGAAATCCGCCTCGCCGTTGACCACCGCGCTGAGCACGTCATGGGCGCTGGAGTCGAGAACTTTGACCTTGATGCGCGGGAATTGCTGGTGATAGCGGGCAACCACGCGCGGCATGAAGTAGTACGCCGCCGAGGGCACGCAGGCGACGGTGACATGGCCCAGACGGGTCGAAGCGACTTCGCTGATGCCGAGCAAGGCCACGTCGAGATCATCGAGCAAACGCTCGACACTGGGCATGAAGCCGCGCCCCGCCTGGGTCAGGCTGACCTTGCGCGTGGTGCGCTCGAACAGTTTTACGCCGAGGGCGTCTTCGAGCTTCTCGATGCGCCGGCTCAGCGCCGGTTGTGACAGGCGCACGGTGTCGGCGGCCTTGCGGAAACTGCCCTGCTCGACCACAGCGCGAAAGGCTTGCAGGTCGTTGAGGTCGAAGTTGATGGCCATGGTCGGTCTCGAAATGATTGATTCGCTGTCGCTATCAATGTAACCAATTGATGCGATATTTTACAGCCGCCGACCAGTAAAAACCCGCCACAAGGGCGGGTTCGGGTAATGCCGCGTCACACCATCAGCGCCGACGGAAACAGGCCTTGTCACTCCATCCACTCACCGCCAGACAGTTGGGCTCGACCTGCAATTGCAGATCCTCAAACATCGCCGCCAACTCTCCGGGACCACGATCAGGCTGCCACTGCACCTTGAGTAAACGCGTGTCAGCGCCAACGTCAAACCACTGCACGTCCTCGGTCGCCCCATGCGTGCGCAAGCCCAGTTTCTGCAAAGGACTGGCGCCGGTATAGGGCAGCTTCAACCGGGCCTGAGTTGAGTCGGTCCAGACCTGCTGCTGAGTTGACCCATCGGCAAACTGCCAATACACGTCGACCGGTTTGATCGGCGGCGCGGGTACCGGGTCGTAATGGAACAGCTCGATCAAGTAGTGATTCTGAATTCGGCCTTGCTCATCCTCGGGTAAAAACCGTTGTGCATCGGCCAGTTTATCTTCCTGCGGCTTGTCGATGACGATGGGCTGAAGCTTGGGCTTTTTCCAGTTGAAGCTGAACAGACGCGTGTCGGGCGAGACCTGCAGCCACTGCTCGGGCGCAGTGTTTTTGGCGGTGCTGAAGCCGATCTTGCGGATGGTTTTCTGTGAATCGTAAGGCAGCCAGAGTCTGGCCGGGATGCCGGATTCCAACGGCAAAGGACCGCTGTCGCCATGGTCGAACTGCACGTAGACAAAACCCGGTTGGATCTTTGGCGCCTCACGCAAACGCGCATAGCGCATCTCTAACAGATAGTGGTTGCGCCATAGGCCAGCGCGCTCATCCGGATAGTGCCTGGTGTTTTCTTCCAGTTGCGCCAGGCTGATTTCCCCGGGCTCTTCGAAGGCCAGCGCCTCGGCGGGTTGCGCACTGGCCTGGCTTTCCAGCGTGACGACGTCGTCCTCGACGTACCACTTGCCGTTGGCCATGCCGCTGGCGGAACCGTATTCCATCCCGGCCTTGAACGTCCCGTCTGCCTGCAGCAGCAATTCGGCGCCCATTTCCATGACGCCGGACAGGTAGTAATGCCCGGGCAAATTCGAGGATTCGGCGTGAGCATCAATTGCGGTCATACATACAAGCCCGGCACACAGCAGGGTTCTAAAATCCATTCTGGAGAAGCTCCTTGTAACGTCACGGGGTATCGAGATGATACTGACGCTTCGGCTGCGCCTGGCGTCGGGGCCCGCACGATACCACCTGACGTACGCCGCATGATCAGTGAAACCGGTTCTGCGGCGGGATCTTCGGTGGATCTGGAAACGATGCAGCCTTTATCCTTGTCGCCCCCGCCGTACGCTGTCAGGAGTAAACCCATGCCCCATGAAGGCAATCTGTTGCAAGCCGCTGTCGTGTTTCTGTTCGCGGCGGTGCTCACCGTGCCTTTGGCCAAACGTCTGCAATTGGGCGCGGTGCTCGGTTATCTGTTTGCCGGGGTGATCATCGGCCCTTCCGTGCTGGGCCTGATCGGCAACCCGCAAAGCGTGGCGCATATTTCCGAATTGGGCGTGGTGCTGCTGCTGTTCATCATTGGCCTTGAGCTGTCGCCGCGACGGTTATGGGTGATGCGCAAATCGGTGTTCGGCGTCGGCCTGGCGCAGGTGTTGCTGACGGCTTCGGTGATTGGTGTGCTGGCTCTGTCGGTGTTTGGCCAACCACTGAACAGTGCGATTGTGCTGGGCCTCGGTCTGGCACTCTCCTCCACGGCGTTCGGCCTGCAAAGTCTGGCCGAGCGCAAAGAGTTGACCAGCCCCCACGGGCGTCTGGCGTTCGCGATCCTGCTGTTTCAGGACATCGCCGCGATCCCGTTGATTGCACTGGTGCCGATGCTCGCTGGCGGCGCACAAAACACCAGCAGTGCCGAGAGTCTGAATCACGCGTTGCAAGTGCTCGGCGGTATCGCTGTGGTGGTGGTTGGCGGGCGCTATCTGTTGCGTCCGGTATTCCGCGTGGTGGCGAAAACCGGCCTGCCGGAAGTCTCTACGGCCACCGCGTTGCTGGTAGTGATCGGCACAGCGTGGCTGATGGATCTGGTCGGTGTGTCGATGGCTCTGGGGGCGTTTCTCGCCGGGCTGCTGCTGGCGGATTCGGAGTATCGGCATGAGCTGGAAGCGCAGATCGAACCGTTCAAGGGCCTGTTGCTCGGGCTGTTTTTCATCAGCGTCGGCATGGGCGCCAACCTCAGTCTGCTGCTTAACGCGCCGATCACGGTGCTCGGGCTGACGCTGCTGCTGATTGGTCTGAAGCTGCCGCTGCTGTTTGTGGTCGGGCGTCTGGCCGGCGGGTTGAACAAGATCAGCGCCATTCGCCTCGGCATCGTCCTCGCCGCGGGTGGTGAATTCGCTTTTGTGGTGTTCAAGATAGGCCGCGATCAGGGTCTGTTCGAGCCGCGCCTGTACGACTTGCTAGTGCTGACCATCACCCTGTCGATGGCGCTGACGCCGTTGCTGCTGTTGCTCTGCGCGCGCTTGGTGAGCCCGAAGGTACAGCCGGTGGAAGTGCCGGAAAAATTCCGCGAGATCGATACCGACACGCCGCGCGTGGTGATCGCTGGCATGGGCCGGATGGGGCAGATCGTGGCGCGGATTCTGCGCGCGCAGAACATCAAATTCGTCGCACTGGACACCTCGGTCGAAACCATCGAACTGTCGCGCAGCTTTGGCGGCGTGCCGGTGTTCTACGGTGACCCGATGCGCCCGGAAATCCTCCATGCGGCCAAGGTCGGCGAAGCGGAATACTTCGTGATTGCCACGGACGATCCGGAGACCAACATCAAGACCGCCGAGGTGGTGCGCAAGCTCTACCCACACATGAAAATCATCGCCCGGGCGCGTAACCGTCAGCACGTTCACCGCTTGGTGGATGTCGGCGCGGAAGCGATTCGCGAGACGTATTACTCAAGCCTGGAAATGAGCCGGCGCACATTGGTGGGCTTGGGGCTGACCCAAGCTCAGGCCGATGCCCGCATCAAGCGCTTCAAACACCATGACGAACAGGTGCTGGAGGCGCAACACGCGATCTACGACGACGCGGCAAAAGTCCTGCAAACCGCCCAGGAAGCCCGGGCGGAGCTGGCGCGGTTGTTCGAGTCCGATCAGCTCGAAGAAGAATCCCGCAGAACCTGAGCCACACACAAAACTCCATGTGGGAGCGAGCCTGCTCGCGAAAGCGGTGTGTCAGTCAACACATTCAGGACTGACAAATTGCCATCGCGAGCAGGCTCGCTCCCACAGGGGATCTGAGTCAAGCAGGCTCTAGCGTGCGCTCTGGTTTGACCGGGGCCACTTCGAAGCGGTCCGCCAGGAACGGGGTGATGTCCAGCGGCAGCGGCTCGTCGTTGACCAGTTTGTCCAGCAGTACGCCGGTGATCGCCGAGGTCAGGATGCCGGTGCGGAAGTGCCCGCAGGCATTCAGATAACCCTCCACGCCACGCATCGGCCCGAGAATTGGCAATTCATCCGGTGAGCCCGGACGCAGCCCCGCCCAGGTTCGCTTCAGATTGACGTCCTTGAGCTCCGGCAGACAACGCACGGCGCCCTGCACCAGCCCGGCGATTTCCGGGTAAGTGGTGGTGACGTCGAAGCCTTTGTCCTCGGTGGTACTGCCGATCAGGATCTCACCGTTGTCCTTTTGCGCGACGTAGCAATCACTGGTGGTCAGGCAGCCATTGAGGATTTTCGGCATGCGCTCGGTCAGCAGAATCTGGCCTTTCACCGGTTTCACCGGGATACGAATGCCGGTCGCCCATTCGCTCAGATCCGCCGCCCAGGCGCCGCCCGCGTTGATCAGCGTTTTGCAGTGGAACACGCCCTCCTCGGCGGTCTGCACGCCAGTCACGCGCGTACCGTGATGCAACACGCCGGTGACGTTGGTGTTGACGTAGATATCGACACCGTTCTGTCGCGCGCCCTCCATGTAGGCATCGGCGAGACGGAACGGGCTGACCTGATGGTCGCAGAGGAATTCCAGTGCACCGCGCGCTTCATGGCTGACGCTCGGTTCGGCCACGCGCAGCTCAGCTTGATCGAGCCAGCGCACCTGATCGGCCAGATGCGGAATGCACCCGACGATGTGCTCGGCGTAGAGGCGGTCTTCATCATCGTAGATGACGAATTTCAGCCCGGTCTTTTCGAACTTGAAATCCATGCCGTGATTGTCTTTCAGCTCGCGGTGCAGCGCGGGATACAAGGCGTTGGATTGCAGGGCGAAATCGAAGAACGACTCCGGCAGAATGTGCGGCGTGCTCGCGTCCACCGCCACCGCCGCGCCCTGGGTTTCGCGCTTGCGGTTGGCCGACATCATGCGGAAGAAAATCACCCCGCAACCGAGGCCGACCGACTCGCCGATCGCCCACAAGCCACCGGCCGACGCACGGGTTGCGTTGCCCGGACGTTTCGCATCGATGACCGCGACCTTGAGGCCCTTGCGCTTGGACAGTTGATAGGCACAAGAAGCACCGATCACGCCGCCACCCGCGATGATCACATCGTAGAACTTACTCATGGGCAGCGGCCTCCGTGCCGGCATTGTGGAACGCGGAAAAAGGAATCGGATCAATCGGGAAGCGCGGACGCAGCCAGCCAACATCCTTGCGCCCCGTGGCCTGGCGTAAACGGTCGCTGCAGTAGCCGACGCACATCCGTCCCTGGCAATCGCCCATGCTCACGCGGGTACGCATTTTCAGGCTGGCGATGTCTTGCACACCCTGCTCCAGCGCCCGATCGATGTCGGCGCGGGTCGCGTGTTCGCAACGGCAGATCACCGTGTCGGCGGCGGGCAATGCTGTCTGGCCAACGCCGCGTTCGGTGTAGCGATCGACGGCGGCGCGGAAGCGCACGATGGCTTTGAGTTTGCTCAGGTAACGGTCGCGGCGCACGCGAGCCAATTCTTCTTCAAGCACACCGCGTTGCAGCAGGATCGACGTCGCAGCAATCTTGCCCGCGAGCATCGCCGCTTCACCGCCGCGAATCCCGCCCATGTCACCGGCCAGATGCACGTGAGGTTCGTTGCTTTGCTGCCAGATGTTCGAGTTGGCGCGCAGGTAACCGTCGTCACTGAAACCGTGATCCAGGCCCATCTGCTGACTGAGTTGAGTGCGCGGAATAAAGCCATAACCGACCGCCAGGGTCTTCGCTTCGAAGCGCTCGACGCGAGACAGGTCCGGCTCCCACGTCGCCGAGTACGGCGCGACGCTGACGCTTTTCAACTCGCCCTCGCCGTGCGCTTCGACCACGCCCCAACCGTAGTTCATCGGGATGCCGTGCAATTTCAGGTAGGCGAGCATGCTCAAGCCATCGAGAAACAGCTGCGGCTTGTTCAGCAGCGCCAGGCTCTCGCGGGCGATCTTGCCGAACGCACAGGCCTCATAGACGCCGGCCACGCTGACGCCAGAGGCGTGCAACTGCGTCGCCACCAGCGGCAGCAGCGGCCCGGTGCCGGCAATGATTACCGGCCCTTGCGGCTTGACCACGCCACTCTTGATTTGCAGTTGCAGGCCGCCAAGCATGATCACCCCCGGCAGCGTCCAGCCGGGAAACGGCACGCTGCGCTCATGGCAACCGGCGGCTAACAGCAATTGCGGATAGTCAATCTCGTGCAATTGCTCATCACCATCGAGCACCACCAACGCACGGGTGCCTTCAGCGCCGATCACACGGTGGTTGAGGCGGACATCGATCAGCCCGGATTGCTCCTGAAAATCACCGTGCAGTTTGCTCAATGCTTCGGAATAACGCGGGCCCAGATAATCCAGTTGCACGCCATCACGCAGCGGCCCGCGATAGACCACACCGCCAAGACGCGAAGCTTCTTCAAGCAAGGTGCAACGCACGCCATGGCGCGCCAGTTCGATAGCCGCGGCCATCCCCGCCGGGCCACCGCCGACGATTACCGGTTGCAGGTTCATACGACCTCCTGCGCGGTGATGCGGTTGACCCGGGTTTCAATCTGCATGCCATCGCGCACCACCGTCTGGCAGGCACGACGTTTGTGCCGACCATTGATTTTGACCAGGCAGCACTGGCACACGCCCATGCCGCAATAGGCGCCGCTGATCTGGTCATGATCGTTGCGCGCGATCTGGCGTACGCCGAGGGATTGAATAACGCTGAGGACGGTTTCGCCGATGGCGGCAGTGACCGCCTGGCCGTTGATGTGGACAGTCATATCCGCCTGCGCCAAAGGCTGGATATCGAAGGATCTTTCTAGGCAGTGCATTGCGGTGTTCATCCGTGAAAAGGTTCAGGGGAGTGTTGCGTCAGCTCCTTGCTGCACTACACCTTGCGGCCCGGATAATTCTTCGATCGGGCGGGCTCGCGGGGTACTCCGTCAGCGCAAACAAGGTGCGCGGGAAGCACTGTAGCTCATACCTCAGCAAAGGCCTGGTTCATTTACGTTAGGCGATATCGCCAATCGAAACATTGATCCAGGCCAGTGAAAACAGTCGGATTGTTCAACGATCAGTTGGAGAAGACGAACTGCCCTTTGAGCTTCTTCGCACCGATGAATCCCAGATCGGGGAACAACAACGATTTGACCCAGGCAGCGTAAAACACCACAGCGAAGGTGATGCCAACGGCGATCACGGTGGACAGCGGATCCTCTTCATAGCCCTTGAACATGCGCGAAACCTGACTGATGTTCAGGAGAATGAAGACGGTATAAGCCGCCGCGACGTTCTTGTAGAAATACCAGGCAAACAACAGCGGTACACCGCCAGCGATCAGCATCATGGTCAGTGCCAGGCCGGCGCTGACCTCGAAAAACAGAAAGAACCCGGACACTGCGCCGATAAATGCCTGAATACAGATCAGCACGATCAACAGCGTGACCTTGAGTGAATGCTTTTGTCTGAGCGCCGGATCGGGGCGACCTGCTATCCACGCCGCCAACACGCGATCCTTGACCTTGCCGCCCGACAGCGCTTTGAACGTCTCGGTTTTCGAACGCCCGGCCTCGAGCATTTCCACCAATTGTCGTTTGATTTCCTTCTTGTCCAACGCGTTCATCCTTAAAGAGAGGTAAAGCGGCCAATCCACTTCCGACGGCAATTCTCGCCGCTGTCCCCGCAGAAAGCAAAAAGCCGCTTTCACCCGAAGGTGAAAGCGGCCGAGGCAAACGCCTCAATAGAGCAATCAGTGCACGAACAGGGCGATCAGGATGATGATCGGGATCGGTACGCCGAGGAAAAACAATAGGAGTGAGCGCATGGTGAATCTCCTTATTTAACGGACCGGAGTGGTCGTGGTGTAAGTGTCGACTTCAACGTACTCGACCGCGTCCCGACGACGACCACCGAAGGTCGCGGCGAAGCTGGCAAAGAACGCGCCGGCCAGCAGCGCAACGAACATCCACAGCGAGGTCAAGGCAGCGACTTTGGCGGCGGTGTCGGCGGCTTGTTGAGCTTTCAACTTGGCGTCGGCGATGGCTTTCTGAGTGCGGGCGTAGATCTCGTCGACACGACGTTCAGCGTCGGCTTGAGTCAGGTTGGTACGCTGGGCGACCAGTTGGGCGAGATAGGTACGGTCTTCGGCACTGAGCTGACCGTTAGCCAGACTCTGGGCGAAGATGCGGGTGACCGCGCCATGGGCAGCGTCATCGCTGACGGCAGCAGGACGGTCATCGCGGAACAGGCTATCGACGAAATAACCGTATTGGTTGCTGTCAGTGTTCGCTGCTGCAGTACCGGCCGCTTGGGTCATGGCGCTGGCAGCACCGCCAGCCACACTGGCACCGGCTTGCACACCACCACTGATCACGCTGCTGACCGAACCGACCACGAGGATCGCGGTCACCAACGTGGCTACGCACCAGGCGAGGAAGCCGTGTGCGGTATCACGGAAATACACTTCATCACCGTGCATGTTCGCCCACTTCACCCGCAGGCGACCGGCGATGTAGCCACCCATGCCGGAAGCGATGATTTGCGTCGCCGCCAGCCAGACTATCGTTGATATACCCAGGCCCTTGGCACTGATGCCCTCCCCGGCCCACGGTGAAACGGCAGAGAAACCCAAACCGAAACCGAGCAGCACCAAAATCATCGACAGGGCAGCGGCAGCCGCGGCACCTGCGAAAATTGCGCCCCAGGACACACCTGACACGCTGCTCGACTCTTCGAAGGCAGGATACAACCCATCAGAGGATCTATTCATTGTTGTTCTGCTCCAGGCATGAAAAATGGTGTTACAACTCGACATCAGAGGAATTGCAGCGACCGTGCCAGTTGCCAGAATTTAATAAACCTATGTTTATCAATAACTTAGAAAAGATGAACTTCCTAAGACCATGCAAATTGCAACAAAGGGTCGATTTCAGCGGGTTTTCTGCACTGGAAAATAAATCCGCCGATTTGCGTTTTTGACAGCTACAACATGAAAGTTAATTTAAAGCGTCACGGAAATTTCTTGGCAAAATGCTGCCATTCCGTTTGAACCGATCAAGGCCTGCCCTATGACTCGTATATTGACCATCGAAGACGACGCCGTAACCGCTCGGGAAATCGTCGCCGAACTCAGCAGCCACGGTCTGGACGTCGACTGGGTCGACAATGGCCGTGAAGGCCTCGACCGCGCCGTGAGCGGCAATTACGACTTGATTACCCTCGACCGCATGCTGCCGGAACTCGATGGCCTGGCCATCGTCACCACGCTGCGCACCATGGGCGTGGCCACGCCGATTCTGATGATCAGCGCCCTTTCCGATGTCGATGAGCGTGTGCGCGGCTTGCGCGCCGGTGGTGATGATTACCTGACCAAGCCGTTCGCTACCGATGAAATGGCGGCGCGGGTTGAAGTGTTGCTGCGCCGGCAGAACAGCGTCGCGACGCAAGCGACAACCTTGCAGGTGGCCGATCTGCAACTGGATTTGATCAGCCACGAAGCGCGCCGCGCCGAGCAGGTGCTGACGCTGTTGCCGACCGAATACAAATTGCTCGAATTTCTGATGCGCAACAGCGGCCAGATTCTCTCGCGGATGATGATTTTCGAAGAAGTCTGGGGTTATCACTTCGACCCGGGCACCAACCTCATCGACGTGCACATCGGCCGTCTGCGCAAGAAAATCGACGCGGTGGGCAACGTGCCGCTGATCCGCACGGTACGGGGCTCAGGTTATGTCATTGCCGAACCCGTCTGACGGTTGGCGCTCTTCCAGCAGCCGTTTGCTGGCGCTGTACAGTTCGTTGTTCGTGGCCTGGAGCGCGATCCTCATGGGGGTCATGTATTACGAGGTTTCCGGCTACCTCGACAATCTTGCCAAGCATTCGCTGATGCAACGTCAGCATCTGTTTTCACACTTTCGCGGTGAGCAACTGGAAGAGGCGCTCGCCGCGAGCATGACCTTCGACATTCGTGGCATCGACGCTTATGGCCTGTTCGATGCGCAAGGCACTTACCTCGGCGGCGCGCTACAGCAGATCCCCGAAGGCCTGCCGCTGGACGGCAAGATCCACATGCTCGCCGACTGCGCCGACTCCGATGATCCGACCCTGCCCAATGACAGCTGCGATGCCGTCGCCACGCAAACCCGCGACGGTCGTTGGCTGGTATTGCTGCGCGACAACGGTTCGTTGTTCGCGGTAACGCGGATCATTTTGCACGCGTTGTTCTGGGGCGTGTCGCTGACGATTCTGCCGGGGATTGCCGGTTGGCATTTGTTGCGCCGGCGACCGTTGCGGCGGATCCGGGCGATTCAGGCCAGTGCGCAGTCGATTGTGGCCGGCGACCTGACTCACCGTTTACCGCTGTCCAATCGCCGTGACGAGCTGGACATGCTCGCGGCCATCGTCAACGCCATGCTTGAGCGCATCGAGCGTTTGATGAATGAAGTCAAAGGCGTGTGCGACAACATCGCCCATGATTTGCGCACACCGCTGACCCGCTTGCGCGCGCAGTTGTATCGCATGCAGCAACAGGCCGGTGAAGGCTCCCAGGAGGCGGCGCAACTGGATCTGGTGCTGGCCGAAGCGGACACGCTGATGGCGCGGTTTCGCGGGCTGTTGCGGATATCCGAATTGGAAGATCGGCAGCGTCGCTCAGGGTTTGTCGAGCTGAATCCGGTGTCGTTGCTGGAAGAATTGCACGAGTTTTATTTGCCGCTGGCTGAGGAAGGTGAGCTGCGTTTCGAGCTGAACATGCCGGAGACGTTGCCGCCGTTGAACGGTGATCGGGCATTGCTGTTTGAGGCACTGGCGAACCTGTTGAGCAACTCGATCAAATTCACCCCTCCGGGCGGTACGGTGATGTTGCGTGGCGTGAATGCCGGTGGCCAGACGCGGATTGAAGTGCACGATTCAGGGCCGGGCATCCCGGAGGCTGAGCGTGAGGCGGTGTTCCAGCGTTTCTATCGCGCCGAAGGTGGGCAACCGCAGGGTGGTTTTGGTTTGGGCCTGTCGATTGTGGCCGCGATTGTCAGCTTGCATGGCTTCAGCCTCGAAGTCGGCAGCAGCGATTTGGGTGGGGCGAAACTGGTGCTCGATTGTCAGCAGCGTTTGATCTCTAACACCTGATCCCTAACTTGGAATACAACCCCTGTAGGAGTGAGCCTGCTCGCGATAGCGGTGTATCAGTCAACGACAATATCGACTGAAAAGACGCCATCGCGAGCAGGCTCACTCCTACATTTGATCGTGGTGTTCTTCAGGCCGGGTAGTTGGCGCGCAGCGCTTCGAGGCCGCCCTGGTAGATGCCGTTGAACAGCGCCACGACTTCTTCATCGCTGACGCCTTTGGCGTTGAAACGGCCTGACCACGTCACCCGTGCGCCCTGCCCTTGGGCTTCAACCTTGATCGTCGCCAGATAATCGGTGGCCGGGAACGGCGCCTGTTCGATCGAATAGCTGTAGGTCTTCGCCGTGTTGTCGAACGCTTGCAGGCGCTCGATCACCACGCCGCCATCGGCGGTTTGCAGGGTGCGCACGCGCCCGCCTTCGCTCAACTCACTCTTGGGAATGAACGGCAGCCAGTCCGGCAGCGTGTTGAAACCGCCGATCAATTGCCAGACCTGATCGGCCGAAGCCGGGATGTCGATGGTTGCAGATGCTGTTGGCATAAATATACGTCTCTCTTGAAGAATTCGAATTCAGATCGTCAGGCTGTCGACCACACCACCATCGACGCGCAACGCCGCGCCAGTGGTCGCCGAAGACAGCGGTGACGCAATGTAAGTCACCAGGTGCGCAACCTCTTCAACGTCGGCCACGCGCTGGATGATGGAAGTAGGACGGGCCTTGCGCACAAAGGCGTCGGCCTCATCGCGCAGCGTGCGGCCCGATTCGGCGGCGGCATCCTTGAGCATCTCTTCCAGGCCATCGGTAAACGTCGGCCCCGGCAGGATCGCATTGACTGTCACACCGGTGCCAGCCAGACGCTTGGCCAGACCGTGAGACACCGCCAGATTGGCGCTTTTGGTTACGCCATAATTGATCATGTCTGCCGGTGTGGCCACCCCGGATTCCGAAGACAGGAAGATCACCCGTCCCCAGCCCTGCTCGACCATCGCCGGCACATAGTGCCGCGCAAGGCGCACGCCGGAAATCACATTGACCTCATAGAAGCGCGTCCACTCACTGTCCGGCGCCTCAAAGAAATCGACGTCATTGAAGATGCCCAGGTTGTTCACCAGAATGTCGGCACGCGGCTCGGCGGCGAACAACTTGGCCGCACCTTCGGCGGTGCCCAGATCCGCAGTCAAACCACGCAACTGCGCTCCCGGCACCTTCTGCCGAATGCTCGCCAGTGCTTGTTCGACCTTACCGGTGTCGCGGCCGATGACCACCACCGTGGCCCCGGCCTCGGCCAGCGACTGGCTGATGCCCAAACCAATACCCGCCGTGCTGCCACTGACTATCGCCAGCTTGCCACCCAAATCAATCTTCATGCTTTCACCTCATCGATGGGTAATGGTGCGCGTTCGGAAACCAGTTTCGCTTCACGCAATGCCTGCCAGAACCCGGCTGGAATCACTGCCGACAAAGCCGCCACATCCTCAGCAATCCGCCCCGGCTTGCTCGCGCCAGGAATCACTGCCGCGACCGCCGGATGGGCCAGCGAAAATTGCAGCGCAGCGGCTTTCACATCAACGCCAAAAGCAGCAGCGATGCGTTTGATCTGTTCAACCCTGGCAACGACTTCAGGGCTGGCCTGCTGGTATTCAAAGTGCGCGCCACCGGCAAGAATCCCCGAGCTGTAGGGTCCACCGACAACAATTTCAACGTTCTGCGCCAATGCCGCATCCATCAGGCGCTGCAACGGCCGTTCGTGATCGAGCAGCGTGTAGCGCCCGGCCAAGAGGAAACCGTCAGGCTGCGCTTCCGTCAGATCCAGCGTCAGTTCACACGGCTCGACTTTGTTCACACCCAGGCCCCAGCCCTTGATCACGCCTTCTTCGCGCAAACGCGTCAGCACCTTGAACGCACCGGTGCGCGCCTGATTGAAGTACTCCAGCCATTGATCGCCGTAAAAGTCCTGGGCGATGTCGTGCACCCAAACGATGTCGAGGCGATCGGTCTGCAGGCGCTTGAGGCTGTCTTCGATGGAGCGCAGGGTCGCGTCGGCGCTGTAGTCGTTAACGATCTTGTTCGGGCGACCGTGCTCGAACACGCCACTTTTTTCGCCGAGATCGCGGGCAGCGGCGTCTTCGACTTCATCGAGAATCACTCGGCCGACTTTGCTACTGAGTACATAGTCATCGCGGTTGTATTGCTTCAAAGCTTCGCCGAGGCGGATTTCCGACAAGCCCGAGCCATAAAACGGCGCGGTGTCGAAGTAACGCACGCCGGCAGCCCACGCGGCATGCACGGTGGCTTGCGCTTCTTCCTCGGGAATGGCGCGGAACATGTTGCCCAGTGGGGCAGTACCGAAACCGAGTTGGCCGGGCAGTTTGTCTTTCAAGCTCATTGGATGTTCCTCATAGGTTCAGGGTCTGCGTGACCGTTGAGCAGATCCTAGATTGCGACACCGAGACCGTCCAAGACATAATGTGCAGCACTTGAGTCCCTACAGGTCTGACATGATCGACATTCGCCAATTGCGCTACTTCGTTGTAGTCGCCGAGGAAGAGCACGTCGGCCGCGCCGCCGAACGGCTGCATATTTCCCAAAGCCCACTCAGCCGGCAGATCGCCCAGCTAGAGGAGCGCTTGGGCCTGACGCTGTTCGAGCGCAGCCAACAGCGCATTCGGCTGACCCGTGATGGTCAGACATTTCTCGCCGAAACCCGTGCCCTGCTGACCCACGCCAATCGCCTCGAATCCCTCGGCAAACGCTTGGGCCGGGGTGAGGAAGGCGGTTTGTGCATCGGCTATATCGAAAACGCCATGCACGCCGGCGTGCTGCCCAATGCCTTGCGGGTACTGCGCATCGATCGACCGAATGTGCATGTCGCGCTGTACAACCTGAGTTCGGCCGAGCAACTGGAGGGCCTGCGTCAGCGTAGTCTCGATATCGCCCTGGTGAGCGAGCCGCCGACCGATGACGACCCGGACTTGCTGGGTTTTCAGGTGCTCGATGACCCGATGCTGCTGGCCCTGCCGGAGCACCATCCGCTGGCGCACCAGGCAACGTTGAGCCCGCAGGATCTGGCCGGGCAGGAATGGATCGGCGTGCAACCACGTCAGGATGCGAGTGATGAGTTTGTCAGCGCGTGCATCCGCGCCGGTTTCACCCCGGATGTGCGCATGCAGGCAACCGAGCCGTTTACGGCGCTGGGGCTGGTGGCGTCGGGGCTTGGGATTGCGATGATTCAGAAAGGCTTGAGCCATAACGCGCCGCCGGGTGTGGTATTGCGCGAAGTGCCTTGGCTGACGCTCACCACACCGTTGTGGGCGGCGTGGCACCGGATCAACTTGCGGCCGTTGGTAGAAACCTTCCGCAAAGTCCTCACCGACCCCTTCCCCCGTGGCAGCGGGCTTGCTCGCGAAGGCATTGCCACCTCCAGCATCACTGTCGACTGATCCCGCGCATTCGGGAGCAAGCCCCACCCACAAGGGCCGGCGCCTGATCGTCGGTCACGCACTACACTGCAAGGAACAGCCTGTGCGATGAGCTGACCATGAGAATGTCAGCGCAAATGACCGTTGCCGCGGTACTCGCCAGCCTCGCCTACCTGGGTCTGGCGATGTGGGGGATCGGTGGTGTGGGGATATTTTTCTCCCACGGTTCGCTGGTGGTAGTGGCGCTGGCGACGGTGGCAATGGTGATCGCATCGCTGTTCACCGAGGTCAACCTGAGTGCCGGCGAACGCGAGGACCGGGCCAATCGCTGGGTGCTTCCGGCGTTTGGCGTGATTGGGCTGGTCAGCGGTTTTCTGCCGGCCTATTGCGACCGCGTGAGTTTTTGGACATTCGGTGGCGAAGGCGTGCGTTGGTTGGGAGCGTTGCTGTTCATTGTCGGCGGTGCGCTGCGGCTGTGGCCGGTGTTCGTGCTGGGGCGACGTTTTAGTGGTTTGGTCGCAATTCAGCCGGGCCATCGGCTGGTGACAGATGGCATCTATCAGTACTTGCGCAATCCGAGTTATCTGGGCCTGGTGGTGAATGCCGTGGGTTGGGCGCTGGCGTTTCGTTCCAGTGTCGGGTTGTTGCTCGCGGCGCTGACATTGATTCCGCTGATCGCCCGCATTCATTCCGAAGAAGCCCTGCTACGCGCGCAGTTTGGCGGCGAATATGACGCTTACTGCGCACGCAGCTGGCGCTTGCTCCCCGGTGTTTACTGATTTGCGAACACCGTCACTGTAGGAGTGAGCCTGCTCGCGATAGCGGTGTGTCAGTCAAAAATGTGTGTCTGACACACCGCTATCGCGAGCAGGCTCACTCCTACAAGGGATTGTGTTGTGTCAGCTGCGATCGAGGTGGAGCTTGCCGTCGTTGTCGATTTTGACGCTGATGTCGGCGTAACTGGCCAACGTCGCGTGGCTCGTTTGCAGCGGATGTTGATGCGTCGTGGTGATGATCATCAGCGCAGCGCCAGCCGCTTCGGCAGCCTGAATGCCGACGGTAGCGTCTTCAAAAATCAGGCAATCGCGCGGTTCAAGACCCAGGCGTCTGGCGGCCAGTATGTAGCCGGCCGGGTCGGGTTTGCCGGCCTTGACGTCTTCAGCGGTAATCATCACCGCCGGTTCGGGAATCCCTGCGGCAGCCATCCGCCGCAGCGCCAGATCGCGCGGCGCTGAAGTCACCATGGCCCAACGATCGGCAGGCAAGCCATTGAGAAACGCCGCCGCACCGGGAATCTCGACAATGCCTTCGACGTCTTCAATTTCCGCTTCGGTGATAAACGCCGCTTGCGCCTCGGCGTCCACCCCCGGCAGGTTCAGGCGATTGACCGTGTCGATAGCCCGGGCACCGTGAATGGTCGGCAAAAACGTGTCGACGTCCACGCCATGACGCACGGCCCAGGCGGACCAGATCCGCTCCGCGGCGGCGATGGAGTTGAGGACGGTGCCGTCCATGTCAAACAGGAACGCGCCGAACGCGCGTTCAAAAACACAAGTGTGAGCAGGCAAAGGTTCGCTTCCTCTGGCAAGGGGCCGGGCAATTTTGCCCGGCAATGTAGCACTTGTCAGTGCAGGCGCGGCGCCTTGGATTTGAAGGCGCTGTCGACGCAATCGAGCAACTGACCGATCGCCCAGGGCTTCTTGATGAACGCCACCGAATGCTTGACCCCGGAGGTCTCGGGGGTTTCGTAGCCAGACATGACCATCACCGGTTTGTCCGGCCAGCGATCGCCGACCAGATTCGCCAGGTCGGCGCCGTTGAGGGTGCCGGGCATGGTGATATCGGTGAGTAACAACGCCACTTCCGGCGCGTGTTCCTCAAGGTATTGCGATGCGGCGTCGGCGCTGGTCTGCGGCTCGACCTTGAAACCTTCCTCCTGAAGAATTTCGCAGAGAAACTCCAGAATCAACGGATCATCCTCAACTACCAGAATCAACCCGCCAGGAAGGTGCGTGCTCGCCGTTGGTGTTGGGCACATGAACTGGCACTCCCGGAACTGCATTAACGATTTAGCGGTTTGAATCCGCTGCTTATCTGGTATGAGCGGCGCGTTCTGCAGAAATTCATTTTTGATACAGCTCTTTTCTGAAAGGTGAAACTGGCCGGCCCGCGACAAGCGTTCGCGACGGTGCAATTGTGGTTAAAATGCTGGCCCTTTTGCTTGCCGGCCCTGACCGATGAACCCTGAAGCCCTCGCCACCCTCCACGCCCATCTGCTGCCTGCACTCGCGGCGGCGCCGAGCGAAACCCGCCGTTTGTTTCACGGGCGCGGACGTTGCTGGCCGGGGCTGGAACAACTGACCGTGGACTGGTTGCAGGGTGTGGTGCTGGTGTCGCTGTTCAAGGAGCCGGAACCTGAGCAGTTGGAAAACCTCAAGCGCTTGCTGCTCGACATCACCGTTTCTGAGCAATGGCAGCAGTGCGGCGCAAAGACCCTGTTGATCCAGCACCGTTACCTGCCGCAAAGCACTGCCGAGTGGCTGCTGGGCGATGAAATCGATGAAATGACCATCATCGAGGGCGGCTTGCAGTACCGCGTCGATCTGGGCCGCAAGCAGAATGCCGGGCTGTTTCTCGATATGCGTTATGGGCGCGACTGGGTGCGCGAACAGGCCAGCGGCAAGCGAATCCTCAACCTGTTCGCCTACACCTGCGGTTTTTCCGTGGCGGCCATCGAGGGCGGCGCCAGCCATGTGGTCAATCTGGACATGTCGCGCGCAGCCTTGAGTCGCGGGCGCGATAATCATCGTTTGAACGGCCATGATCTAAGCAAAGTCAGTTTTCTTGGCCACGACTTGTTCAAATCCTGGGGCAAGGTGATCAACAGCGGCCCTTATGACTTGGTCATCATCGATCCGCCGTCGTTTCAGAAAGGCAGTTTTCTGCTGACCAAGGATTATCAGCGGGTACTGCGCCGTCTGCCGGAGCTGCTGACGGCGAACGGCACGGTGCTGGCGTGCATGAATGATCCGGCGTTCGGCCCGGACTTCTTGATTGACGGGGTGACCGAGCAAGCGCCCGGTCTGCGCTTCGAACAGCGCCTGGAAAACCCGCCGGAATTCCCCGACATCGACCCGCAAAGCGGCCTGAAAGCCCTGGTCTTCCAACGCACCCACTGACCTACCAAAATCCCCTACAGGATTTGTGCTGGTCTCAGCACCAGGGCGAACAATTCGCCGTGTCCGCTGACATTGAGCTTGTGATAAAGATTGCGCCGATGGACTTTGACCGTCTCCGGCGAAATACCCATTTGCTGGGCAATCGCTTTGCTGGAGAAGCCCTGCAGAATCAACCGTGCGGTGTCGACTTCGCGCGCGGTCAACCGCGCATCGAAACGATCCAGCAAGGTCGCCAGATCCCCGATGCCCACCTCGGCAATCGTCCCCTGCGGCGGCATAAGCTGCACGTGCCGGCGCATCGCCGCCAGCACCCAGTCGCGCACGCACAGCAGCCTGCCCTGCTCGGCCATTTCGAACGCCGTCGAGCGTCCCAGTGACAAACCCAGCACGCCGCCATCGACATTGATGATGAACTGCAACTCGTCCTCGCCCACCACCGAGCGAAAGTAACTCTGGTAGTACTCGCTGTGCAGGAACTGATCCGGCGCCACCGAGGCCAGGCTGTGCAAGCCATCGGCAAGGCCGATGGTCGCGGTTTGATAGAACGGATCGAGCAGGTACATGCCGTCGGTGTAACCCGCCAGTTCTTCCTGCTCGTCGGCGCGGCCCTTGCTGTCGACATCGATCAACAACTGCGGCGCCTGCCCCGCTTTCATCACCGCCACCAGTGCGTTATCCAACGGCACCAGCAACCGCAGGGTGTCGACCAATGCACGCCAGAACGCATCCTGCCCGACACTGGCAAATACCCGCGCCAGGCTTTGATGCACCGGCAATTCCTGCAACAACGCGTCCACGCACTACCCCTTTTGTATAACCCATGAAGGGAATGGGTCAGGCGTGGTCGGCCCGGTAGGCTGACCACTCCTGTTCATCACCGGCCTGCACAGGCCAGGAGTGCCGCATCATGCGTGGTCATCGTGGCTATATCAACTTGGGCCTGCTCGCCTGTCTGGGCGTGGTATCTGCCGCCGGCGCCGCCGATGCGCCGAGCGTGCACGTCTACAACTGGTACGACTACATCGGCCCGAACACGCTGCACGACTTTCAGCGCGACAGTGGTATTCAACCGGTCTACGACACCTTCGACAGTGCCGAGGTGCTTGAAGGCAAACTGATGACCAGCCGCAGTGGTTACGACGTGGTGGTGGCGAGCAACTACAGCCTGCCAACGCTGATCAAGGCGGGCGCCCTCGCCCCGCTGCCGCGCGATCAACTGCCGGGCTGGAAGAACCTCGACAACGATCTGCTGAGCAAACTGGCCAACAACGATCCCGGCAATCAATACGCCGTGCCCTACCTGTGGGGCACCAACGGCATCGGCTACAACGTCGACAAGGTGCGCGCAGCATTGGGCGACAAGGCACCGGTGGATTCCTGGGATCTGGTGTTCGACGAAAAGAACCTCGCCAAGCTCGGCCAGTGCGGCGTGGCGATGCTGGATTCGCCCTCGGAGATGCTTCCGGTTGCCTTGCATTATCTGGGGCTGCCACCGAACAGCACCGATCCCGAAGACTATAAAAAAGCCGAAGCGCTGCTGCTGAAACTGCGCCCGCACATTGCCTATTTCAATTCCTCGAAATTCATCAGTGACCTGTCCAACGGCAACATTTGCGTGGCGGTCGGCTGGTCAGGGGCGATGCTTGAAGCCAAGACCAATGCCGAGCAGGCCAACAACGGCGTGAAGATCGCCTACAGCCTGCCGAAGGAAGGTGCGCCGGTGTGGTTCGACACGCTGGTGCTGCTCAAGGATGCGCCGAATCGGACTCAAGGGCTGGCGTTCATCGATTACCTGTTGCGCCCCGAGGTGATCGCGCCGGTCAGTGATCATCTGTCGTATCCGAACGGCAATCGCGCGGCCACGCCGCTGGTGGCTGAGGCTACCCGGGACAACCCGGCGGTTTATCCCTCCGCCGCAGCGATGGCCACGTTGTACACCCTTGAACCGTTGCCCAAAGCCACCGAGCGCGTGCGTACGCGGGTGTGGAGCAAAGTCAAAAACGGCCAGTAATCCCATAGAACTCAAAGAAGCTTTTGTGGCGAGGGAGCTTGCTCCCTCGCCACAGAAACTGTCCGTTGCCCGAGAACTTCTTCTGCCTTAAGAGAGAGACAACCATCCATGAAACCCCGCGCCCGAGATCTGAACATCCGCATCGGCCAACTGCCAACCGGTCCGCTCAACGCCATCACCGATGTACCCGGCATCCGCGTCGGCCACAGCAATGTGCGCGGCCGCAGCAGCGCGGGTCGCGACATCTGCACCGGCGTCACCCTGATCGAGCCGCGGCAGGGCTCGACCAGCCAGCAACCGTGCTTCGCCGGGGTGCATGTGCTCAATGGCAACGGTGATGCCACGGGGCTTGAGTGGATTCGCGAAGCCGGATTGCTGACCAGCCCCATCGCGTTTACCAACACCCATAGCCTCGGCGTGGTGCGTGACGCGCTGATTGTGCTGGATCGCGAACAGCAACCGGATGATGGTCGCCTCTACTGGAACATGCCGGTGGTGCTGGAGACTTACGACGGGCTGATCAATGACATCAACGGCTTTCACGTCAAGCCCGAGCACGTCGCCGAAGCCATGCAAAACGCGGCCTCCGGTCCGGTACAGGAAGGCGCCGTGGGCGGAGGCAGCGGCATGATCTGCCATGAATTCAAGGGTGGCATTGGCACGGCATCACGCCGTTTGAGCGATGTTCAGGGCGGTTGGACGGTGGGTGCGATTGTGCAAGCCAACCACGGCATTCGCAGTGAATTGCGGGTCGACGGTTACCCGGTCGGCCGCTACATGGAACAGGTGGATTCGCCCTTCTTGCGCGCATCGTTGCCGCATCCCGGCATGGGTTCCATCGTGGTCTGTCTGGCCACCGATGCACCGCTGCTGCCCCATCAATGCACGCGTCTGGCGCAGCGCGCCAGCCTCGGCCTCGCGCGTACCGGCGGTGGTAACGAGGATCACAGCGGCGACATTTTCATCGCGTTCGCCACCGGCAACGATCACGTTCCGCCCGCGGCGTATGAAGGCAAAGGGGCGTCGACCTGCGATGGCTTGCGCATGGTCAACAACGACCATATCAGCGAACTGTTCCTCGCCGCCACCGAAGCGGTTGAAGAGGCGATCATCAACGCCCTGCTCGCCAGCGAAAGCACTCAAGGCAATGGCCATGCTGTACCGGGACTGGACGAAAAAACCCTGCTCGCCGCCCTCGAAAAGGCCGGGTGGCCCGGCGCCCGCTAATAGACGCTCCACCTGTAGGAGCAGCCTTCGGCAGCTCCTACACGGGTTATCTGGCCATTTGGGTGCCGAGTTCGCGGGCGACACTCAGTTGCTGTGCGGGATCACGCAACTCCGACTCCGGCAGCAACGTCGAACTCAGCACCGTCGCCCCGCTGTAATCGAAAATCCCGTGTTCGATCTGCGCCTTCATCGCCGCGCCATAGCCATGGCGCTCGTAGGTGCGCGCATCCGCCCCGGCGAGCTGGACCAAGTGCACGCGCATACGCTGCAGCAGCTTCACATGCTTGAGGTCGCCGCTGAAATCGAACGCCCAGCCATTGCTGAAGACCCGATCGATCCAGCCTTTGAGCAGGGCCGGCATCGACCACCAGTACACCGGATACACCAGCACCAGCGTGTCGGCGCGGTCGATTCGCGCCTGCTCCGCCAGCACATCGGCGGGCGGCTGTGCCTCGCGGTGATGCACGGCAAAATCGGCGGCGCCGAAACGCGGTTCGAACCCTTCGGCGTAAAGGTCGGCGATCTCAAAGGTATTGTCCGGATCGGCTTGCGTCAGACCTTCGGCGATCTGCGCTGCCACGCCATGGGTCAATGAGCGAGGATCGTGATGCGCGACAACAATCAACGTGTGCATGTGGAATCTCCTGTTGGTGATTGCCTGACAAGGCTTATATACTCTTGGTAAGTTACTAACAGTAAGTTACGTTTGGTATATAACGATGTCAACCACTGAAATGTCCGAACAGAATTCCCCCGCCCAACCGCGCAAACGCCTGTCGCGTGAAGATCGATTGCGCCAGTTGCTCGACATCGCCTGGCAGATCATTCGCGCCGAAGGCACTGACGCCCTGACCCTCGGCTATCTGGCAGAAAAGGCTGGCGTGACCAAACCGGTGGTTTACGACCACTTTGTCACTCGCGCCGGATTGCTGGCGGCGCTGTACCGGGATTTCGATGCGCGTCAGACACTGGTCATGGACGCCGCCATCGCCAATTGCGAGCCGACGTTGATCAGCACCGCGTCAGTGATCGCCAAGGCGTACGTCGATTGTGTGTTGCTGCAAGGCAACGAGATTCCCGGCGTCATCGCCGCGCTGGCGAGTACTCCGGAACTGGAGAAGATCAAGCGTGAGTACGAGGCGATCTTCCTCGAAAAATGCCGCAACGATCTGGTGCCCTATGCCAACGGCGGGCAGATCACTCAAGCGGCTTTGCGCGCGATGCTCGGCGCTGCGGAAGCCTTGTCCCACGCCGCAGCCAACGACGAAATCAGCGCCGGACAGGCCAGTGACGAGCTGTATGAAACCATCATGGCGATGGTCGAAAGAGCCGCCGCCCGCGCGACTGGCGGTACTTGAGGCCACCCCGGCACACTCCTAGGATGGAGTGGCGCGGCGGCTTTGCTCATCAAGCCCCGCGTAGGCGCGGGTGCTCTGAACCCCAATCAAGCCCGCGCCTTGATTCATGCCCCTCTTGAGCCTCACGGGCTCTACTTCCTCCCCATCAAAGAGCTTTGAGGCTCTTTTTTGTCTGCGCAAATCAGCTGAATTCGGCGACAAGGGTTTGGCCTTGATCAGTGAACGGTGAGCCGTTGACGGACAAATTCCTCGGTGTGACGGGTGGTCTGATCGAGATGGCGGTCGCGCTGCTTCTCGGCGTCGAGCATCGCCCGTTTGCCGTTCTTCTGTAACAGATACGTGTGAATCTGCTGCACTTCCAGCGATCGGTAAATCGGCGTGGTGTCGATAAAGCCGCGCAGGCCATTGCTGCGGTAATGCCGGGTACTCATGAGTACTTGCGTCTCGCGCGCAGCGATCACCTCAAAGCCCAGCGCTTCGAAATAAGGGACTTTGCCGACGGTGCAGGCCAGTTCGGCGTGCGGATAACGCCCGACCATTTCGCCAATCAACGCCCGCGCCACACCCTGACGTCGATGCCCTTCACGCACGGCCATGTAAGCCACGCTGCACGCCTCCCAATCGCCCTGCACCGGCAGGTACAAGAGGAAACCGATCACTTGCTCCGGATCCTCGTCATCGCTCGCGACCAGCAATTCCACCTCGGTGCCCTTATCGCCATTCAACGCTTCCAGATACAGATGCACCTCGTAGCCGACCGCGTACTGATAGACGTTGTACAGCAGGTTGCTCGGGCCGAGGCCGATCGCGCTGATGTCGGTCAGGTAGTCGACCACCATTTGCAGAATCTGGCTGTTGACGCCTTCGGGGCATGGGGTTTTGTAGTGGGTGATGCGTGGCATGACAAACGAACTCCGACAGAAAACCGCAACATCATACCTTGTAGGCCGGATCAGCCTGTATTTGTGCTGAATGAACAGCCGACGACTGTTTGTCGCCCGCGAAAACCCAAGCCGAATTCCTGACAAAAATTTCATCTGCGGCCAATGGGATGTTTGCCTTTTGAAGCGTCCAATTCTTCAGCTGCGTTAACTTTTCAACGCAGGCCTTGAGGAGTTGTCATGAGCGTTTTGCGTTCCCTGTCCAAATGGCGAAAAACATTGCTGCTGGTGCCTTTGACCCTGGCGGCGCTGGCCAGCACGCCGGTGTTTGCGCAGCAGGTGGTGATTGTCCAGCAAGCACCTCCGCCGATGCGCATGGAAGTGATGCCCGGCCCGCGCCCCGGTTATGTCTGGGATCAGGGCCATTGGCGCTGGCAAGGCCGAGGTTATGTGTGGATGCCCGGCCACTGGCAGCCGGTGCGATACAACGCGCACTGGAAGCCGGGGCATTGGCAGGCGCGCGGGCCGAACTGGTTCTGGGTTGAGGGGCATTGGGTGCGTTGATCACACGCCTGCCTGCAAACGTCACTTTCCGGGAACATCACCATGTCGAAAACGGTTAAATCACTGCTCGCGGCCACACTGGTGGCCATCACCCTGAGCGGTTGCGTCGTCGCACCGGCTCGCCCGCATCGCCCGCCGCCGCCGGTTGAAGTCGTGCCGGTGATGCCGGCGCCGGGTTATCACTGGGTCGCCGGTCACTACCGCTGGGGCGGTAATCAATGGCGCTGGGTGCCGGGGCACTGGCGCGCCTATTGATCCGAGCGTGGGGCGTCACTGCTGTGGCGCCACCACTTTGAATTTGATGGCGATGTCTTTGGAAACCACGCTGTCCGCCCACTCCCCCGCGCCGAGGCCGAACTCATCGCGTTTGAGCACCAGTTCACCGTCGAAAATGCCGATGTCACTGTCGGGTTTCAGTTCCACTGGCACTTGCACCTCGCGGGTGATGCCTTTGAGGGTCAGTTGGCCAGCGATCAGATAGCGATGCTCGGCGACCTGAGTGAACCGACTCGATTCGAACACCGCCACGGGGAATTTTTCGGTATCGAACCAGGCCGGTTTGACCAGTTCGGTGTTGGCGTCTTCGCTGCCGGCATCGATGCTGTTGAGGTCGATGTGCAAAGTCGTGTGGGCGCTGGCGAGGTTGTCGGTATCGAAGTCCAGCGTCGCCTCGAACTTGCCGAAGGTGCCGTACATCCGCGAGCCCATCTGGTTGTAGGTGAAGCTGATCTGACTGGCGGTGGTGTTGACTCGGCTGTACTCGACAGCGTGCGCGCCAGGAATGACGCACAGCGAACACGCGGTAGCCAGCAGCAATCGGATCGACATGGGATTCTCCGGGCGAGGCTAGCCGTCGAGGGTCTCGATTGACTTAAGCAAACATCCACCGGTTACGCCACCCCACGCGAATCAGACGAGGCGTTCGATTTTCTGGTGTTGCCAGACCAGTTTGTAATACAGCGTCTGCAGCACCAGCATCGCCAGATACGCAACGGGAAACGCCATCCACACACCCTGCAAGCCGTACTGACTGTCCAGCCAATACGCCGCCGGCAACTGCACACCCACCACGCAGATAATGGCGATCACCACCGGCACCAGCACCGTGCCACTGGCGCGCATGATCCCGCCGATGATCGCTTGAAAACCGAACACCAACAGACTCCACAACATGATGTGCAGCAGATGTTCCGCCATCGCCCGGGTCGCATCCTCGGTCAGGAACAACCCCAGCAACCAGTGCGACAACAGGTAACCGAGCACGATCAAACCGCCGGTCAGACAGACATTGATCCACAGCCCGGTGCGCAGAATCGGCCCCATGCGCTCCAGCCGCCCAGCCCCGATGGCCTGCGCACCAAGGATCGACGCAGTGATCGCAATCGACAGCGCCGGAAACTGCACATAATTGACGATTTGCGTCACGGCACCGTAAGCCGCTGTCGCTTGTGAACCGTGCTGATTGACCAATGCCAGAATCACCAGCTCCGACAACGACAGCACAATCATCTGCACCCCGGTCGGCAGACCGATGCGCAGCACTTTGCCTAGAATCGCCCCGTCCAGTTTCAGGGCCGCGAAGAACTCGCGATCCGGCGCCAACGGATGGCCCTTGCGAATCAAACGCCACGCCAGCCACGCCATCGCCGACAGGGTGCCCGCCAGTCCGGCATACGCCGCGCTCTGAATGCCCATCTGCGGCAAACCGAACCAGCCGCGAATCAACGCTGGCGTCAGCGCCAACCCCACACACGTCGACACCACCAATGCCAGCAACGGTGACAACGTATCGCTGACCCCGCGCAACAACTGGGTGAACAGCACAAACACCAACATCGCCGGCAAGATCCACATCATCACATGCGCATACGCCACCGCATCGTCGAGCACATCCGCCGGTGTGCCCAACCCGGTCAATGCCTGCCGCGCAAACACACTGCCAAACACCGCCGCCACCAAACCGATCAATACCCCCAACAACAACGTCGCCCCGGCAATGGCTTTGACCATATGCGGCTCACGCGCCCCCCAGGCCTGACCGATCAACACCCCGGCACCCGCACCGAGGCCGATCACCAGCGCGATAAAGAAAAACACGATGGGAAACATCCCAGACACCGCCGCCAACGCCTGAGTGCCGAGCATCTGACCGATGTAAATGCTGTTGACCGTGCCTGACATTGACTGCAAAAAGTTGGACAGCACCATGGGCGCCAGGAACAGCAGGTAGGTTTGCCAGAGGGGTTTGATGGCGGCGGGGGTTTGCATTGACTTGAGGTCCATCTCGACGGCGGGGGCTTGATGAAGGATAGCTTCGGTGAGTTGGGGGCGAGGTGCAATTAACATTTAAGGTTGTTTATTCTCGGTTGCCTTTCCGGGTTGTGATAAACACCCCGCCTTCCAGAAATCTTCCATCGAGGCTCGGTTCATGCCCCACCTTCCAAACCTGCTGACCTGCACCCTCCTCACTCTGGCTGCCACCCTCGCGAACGCTGGCACACCCGCTGCGCCGCCCGAGGCCTTGAAGCCCCTGCTGGAAACCCTGAACGAACGCCTGAACATCGGCGATCTCGTCGCCCTGACCAAATGGGACAGCGGCAAGCCGATTCAGGACAGCCCTCGGGAAGCGCAAGTCATTGCCAATGCCCGCACGTTGGCTGTCGAGCGCAAGCTCGACGCGGAGGATGTGGCGCAATTGATCGCCGCGCAGATGGAGGCTAACAAGTTGGTGCAATACGGTTTGCTTGCGCAGTGGCAAGCGGCCGGTGCAGCGCCGGACACGCCACGGCCGGATCTGGGCAAGCAGATCCGGCCGCGACTGGACGAATTGCAAAGCCGTCTGTTGCAGCAATACGCTGAGTTCGCACCGTACCGGCATGCTCCCGATTGCTCGGTGTGGCTAGCCAAAGCGCGCAGTGGCTTAGCCCTTGATGCGCTGCATGAGTTGGCGTTGACTCGAGCTACCGGGGAGTTGTGTGTTCGGTCGGGGCTTTGAGTGTGGGGTGAAGGTCAAAAGATCGCAGCCTGCGGCAGCGCCTACAGGAGCCATACTGCGGGTCTGGGAAACCCGGCCTGATCAGCCGGGCTTTTTCATGTGCTGTTTTTGTGCCTGCGGTATTCCAGCACAACCGTCAGAGAAGTTGACACCAAGACCGAGTACCACTGAAACGTCCGACAGCGACTGACCGAATCGGCCGACTGGCAGCACACCGCCGATTACGCATACCATGCGGCCACAACTCCAAAACAGAATTTGCCCGCCCATGCTCAAAGCCAGTCTGCGTAGCCATCTCACTCTGTGGTTTACCGGTTTGTCATTGCTGACGCTGCTCAGCGTGGGTTTCTATGTCGGCCATATCGCCACCGAACAGATGAAGCAGGCCAGCGGCAATGCCCTTTTGAACACTGCGCGCTCGGCGGCAACCTTGCTGGGTGAGCAGTTGCGCGAGCGCCAATTGGAGGTGTATCTGCTCAGCCGCGCACCGCATCTGGAGCGCGGCGATCTGGACAACCCGGCAATTCTGAAGTCGATGCAACTGCGCACTGAAGCCCGAGCCGAGTACGCGTGGATGGGCGTGACCGATGCGCAAGGCAACGTGCACCAGGCGGTGAACAGATTGTTGGTCGGTCAATCGGTGCAACAGCGGCCGTGGTTTCAAGCCGGGCTGCGTGGGCAGTACACCGGCGACCCGCATGAGGCCGTGCTGCTGGCCAAATTGCTGCCGGGCACACCAAACGGCGAACCGCTGCGCTTCATCGATTTCGCCGCACCGATCCACAATGCCGAAGGTCAGGTGATTGGCGTGCTCGGCGCCCATGCTCACTGGAACTGGGTGACGCGCATTGTCGAATCGGCGACGTTTTCCCATAAAAATGCTGCGCCGGATGTCGAAGCGCTGATCGTCGATCACGACGGCAAAGTGTTGTACCCCGAGGCCCTGATGGGCCAGCAACTGGCGATGGACGAAGCAAAAGCGCCGGGCTGGTCGGTGGGTAACGGTTACCTGACCAGCATGGTCACCGTGCCGACGCCACCCAGCACGGCGCTGTCGTGGTCGATTGCCGTCCGCCAGCCACTGGAGACGGCGCTGCAACCGGCGCGCTTGTTGCTTTACAAGCTGTTGATGCTGGGCGTGTTCGCGGCAATGGTGTTCGGCTTGGTGGCGTATTACCTGGCGCTGTACCTGAGCCGTCCGATCGAGCAGCTTGCGAATTCGGCCAAGCAAGTCCAGAACAACCAGCCCGGCGCTCACTTCCCGCTGCAACATCCGGTGCGCGAAATTGCTCAGCTCGGCCAATCGATTGATGCGATGACGCAATCGTTGCTCGCCAAAGAGCGCGAACTGCAAGAAGCCAATGCCTCACTGGAGGCCACTGTGGCGCAACGCACCGCCGACCTCATGCAGGCCAACGCAGAGCTGCTGAACCTGGCCACGCACGATGCGCTGACCGGCGTGTTCAATCGCCGTCGTTTCGACGAAAAACTCACCGAATACAGCTTGCTGTCGCGGCGCACGGGGCGCCCGTTTGCACTGTTGTTGATCGACGCCGATCACTTCAAACGCATCAATGACACGCACGGCCACGCGGTGGGTGACGAAGTGCTCAAGCAGTTGGCCCAACTGATTCAGAGCAGCCTGCGCACTACCGACTTCGTGGCGCGTTACGGCGGTGAAGAGTTCGCCGTACTGCTGCCGGAAATCGCCCAACCCGACACCCCGGAAGTGGTCGCGGAGAAGATCCGCGCAGCCATTGCCGATGCCCACTTCCCAGCCGTCGGTCAGGTGACGGTGAGCCTCGGCATCGGTCTGGCAGACCCGGCGGACAACAACCCTACAGCGCTGATCAAACGGGCCGACCAGCAGTTGTATCAGGCGAAAGCAGCAGGCCGTAATCAGGTGGCCTGATCAGGCCTTTTTCACTTCACAGATGCCGTGGGCCTTGTTCTTGCCGGTATACGACAGCGCTGGCGAACCATCGGGATTGATGCTCAGGGAAATGGTCACGCCTGCGCCTTTGGCTTCGAAGTAGTTTTCGTTGAATTTCTTCAGTTTGCCTTCCTTGCCATTGATGTAGATCGGCCCGCCTTCATCGGCATGTACTTCGATCTTTCCCGGGCAGGTGGCGTTGAGCATCGGAATGGCGGCGTGGGCCATCCCGGCAGCGAACAACAGAGGCAATGCAAACATCAGAGATTTCACCCTGTACTCCTTGATTCAGACGATGTGCCAAGCCTTCAGCAATAGCCCAGAATGCCGGATTACACCAATCTAGGAGCTGCCGCAGGCTGCGATCTTTTGATTTTCAGTAACTAGACATCAAAAGATCGCAGCCTGCGGCAACTCCTACAGGGGTGTCGATCAGGTGTTGGTTTTAAGCTTGGTCCACAAGCGTGTGGACAGACGCGCAATGGCTGCTGGCAACTCTTCCACGGTGAACAGTTTTTCCATCACGCTTTTCGGTGGGTAGATCGCCGAGTCCTCTTTCACGTCGGTGTTGAGAAACTCGTCAGCCGCTGCGTTGGGGTTGGCGTAATGAATGCTGTTGCTGATGTTGGCAATCACCTTGGGGTCGAGCAGGTAATTCATATAGGCGTAGGCGTTTTTCTCGTGAGGCGCGCTTTTGGGCATGACCATCATGTCGAACCACAGGGTCGTGCCCTCGTCCGGGATCGAGTAGGCGATGTCGATGCCATTCTTCGCTTCCCTGGCGCTGGCGGCAGCCTGGACGATGTCGCCGTTGAAACCGATCACCACGCAGACATTACCGTTGGCCAGGTCGCTGATGTATTTCGAGGCGTGGAAATACTGGATGTAGGGGCGGATCTTCAACAACGCCTGTTCGGCCTTTTTGTAATCCGCCGGCTCGTGGCTGTGCGGTGGCAGGCCCAGATAGTTGAGGGTGATCGGCAACACCTGCGTCGGGTTATCGATGAACGCCACACCGCACTGGCTCAACTTCTTGATGTTTTCTTCATCAAACAACATCTTCCACGAGCGCGTGACATCGGTGTTGCCGAAGATCGCCTTGATCTTCTCGACGTTGTAACCGATGCCGGCAGTGCCCCACATGTACGGGAAGCCGTACTGGTTGCCGGGGTCGTTGACTTCAAGCTTCTGCATCAACACCGGGTCGAGGTTTTTCCAGTTCGGCAATTGCGACTTGTCGAGTTTCTGGATCGCCCCGGCCTTGATCAGCCGCGACAGAAAATGGTTCGACGGGCTGACCACGTCATACCCGGTGTTGCCGGTCATCAACTTCGACTCCAGCACTTCGTTGCTGTCGTGAATGTCGTAGGTGGTCTTGATGCCGGTGGCCTGGGTGAAGTTGGCCAGGGTGTCCGGAGCGATGTAGCTGTTCCAGTTGGAGATGTTGACGGTTTCGTCGGCGAGCGCCGCAGTGGAAGCGGCTGCGAGCACAACGGTCAGAGAAAGTGGATGAATGCGCATGTTCTGTCACCTGAGTTGAGTGGCTTTTGTTCTTGTGCGATAGGCGAAATTTCAGATTTCTGTTCTGGCCCTGACTGCCTCCACGCGCATGCGCAGCATGGCACCGATATCGAAGAAGGGACGCGGCGGCAGCCAGCCGGGTTCGGCGCGCTGCATGACCGATTGCAAGAGTGGCGAATCAACGCCCGACGCCAGTTCCGCCAGCAAGCGCCCCCACAACGTCCCCCGGGCAACGCCGGAACCATTGCAGCCGGCGACGGCGAAGACGCCCTCTTCAACCCGATCAAAAAAAGCCTGGCCGCTGCGCGTCGCACTCAAGTGGCCAGTCCAGGTGTACTGAATGTCCTGCTCGCTGAGGAACGGAAAGCGCCGCTGCAAGCCTCGCACGTGATGTTGCCGACGCAAGGCGAGTTGGCTGTTGGAAAGGTCGCGCGTGCGGTATTCGGCAGTGTTGCGGATCATCACCCGGCGATTGGGCGTCAGCCGTACCGTGGCGCCAAGCGGACGAGTCGACAGCACGCCCCAAGGCTCGACCGCGCCGATGGCTGCAAACTCCTGATCGGTCAGCGGTCGCGTGAGGCTGGCGCTCAGCTCCATCGGGAAGGTGGCGCTGTCGGTGATGCCGACGCGCGGAATGAAGGCGTTCAGGCACACCAGCACCCGTTTGGCTTCGACGCTGCCATCCACCGCATTGGCGCGCAGCCGTCCCTGGCTCAGGCGCTCGATACCGGTGATGTCAGTGTTTTCGTAAAGGGTGATAGTGCCCGGCAGCGCGTTGAGCAACCCTTTCACGTACTTGGCCGGTTGCAGCAACGCGTTGCCGTGGCCGCAATAGATCGCCGCTTCGTAGTGGCGAGTGCCAAGCGTCTGCGCCAGTGCAGCGCCCTGCATAAACTCGGCGCGGGCACCGAGGGCGCGCAGCGTCGCCAGTTTGGCGTCAACCTGGTCGAGTTTCGCCCGGTCGCTGACGGCAAAGTAATAACCGCTGTCGCGAAACTCGCAGTCGATACCATGGCGAGCGATGCGTTGACGCACTTCTTCACTGGCAGCGCGGGAAATCATCGTATCGGTTTCAAACCCGGCAAAACCTGAAGCGCCGAGCAACTCGCTCGACGCCGGATGTTCATGGGCCACGACGAACCCCGAGTTACGCGCCGAAGCGCCTTGCGCCGCCCGCTGCCGATCGACCACGACAATACGTGCCTGCGGGTGCATTTCGGCGAGCGTATGCGCAGCGCTGAGCCCGGTAATCCCGCCACCGATCACCAGCCAGTCGGCTTTTTGCGCACCACTCAGGCGACCGCGTTCCGGCGAACTGCCGGCCTGCGCGATCCAGCCACATACATTTTCCATGCATCACCTCATCGACTCTCGTTCTGCGGCTTGCTTCTGCCCGTCGAGCATGCGTGAATCGCATGCGCAACTTGAGAAGATCGTCGCCAGAGCTAGAATCTATTAGGTCTTCGCCTGACCGACCAACGCTATAAAATCATCGAGCCATTCTGAAACCGCATGGATAAAATTCGTCACCTTCCTTCCCTGCAAGCTCTGCAAGCGCTGGTCGAAGTTGCCCGCTGCGGCAGCTTCACCACGGCTGCGCAAAAACTGTGTCTGACCCAAAGCGCGGTAAGCCGACAGATCCAGCAACTGGAGAGCCACTTCAATGTGGCGCTGTTCATCCGCACCAGCCGCAGCTTGCGACTGACTCCGGAGGGAGAGCAGGTTTTGGCCAGCGCGCGCAGCATCCTCGAACAGTTGCAAAACCTTGAAGAACGCCTCGCCCCACAGAGGCGCCCCTTCCGCATCCGCATGCACGTGTCGCTGGCGGTGCGCTGGCTGCTGCCAAAACTCAGCGATTTTTATCTGCGCCATCCTGAGGTGGCGCTGGCCATTGAAACCGTCGCCACTGAAGTGGTTGAGCCGGCGAGTGACAGTGATGCCTACATTCTTTATCTGCCGCAACCGAGCAGCGATGCAGACTGCCTGACGCTATTTGAAGAAGCGCTGGTGCCGGTGTGTTCACCCACCCTCGCGCACGCACCGCGCTCGATCGACGAGTTGCAGCGTTTTGCCTTGCTGCACCGCTCGGCCGATCGCCAGGCGTGGATAGAATGGCTGGCGGCAAACGATGGAAAACCGCTGGAAGATTACCGGCACATCCCGTTCAACCTTGATGAGCTGGCTCTGGATGCGGCGGCACGAGGATTGGGCGTGGCGGTAACGGACATGACACTGGCGGCGGAGTCGATCGAGCGAGGGGTGTTGGTGGTGCCGTTCGGCGAACCATTGAAGACCGGCGGAGTTTACGCAATGTGCCTGCTGTCTTCGGCGGCGGGGCATCCTGCCTGCACAACAGTCCTGCAATGGTTCGCGAGCCATGCCCGAGTCGAGGCGGTATAACCTGCACCGCCTCTTGGCAATCGGCATGAAACGTTACTTCAACGGTTCGCTCGGTCGATAAATTCGCACAGCAGCGTTAACTGCCTGTCCAGATCCAGCACTTTGAGATCCACTTTCCACTTTTTGATATATCGGTTCGCCACGGCCACTTTATCTCCACTGCGCTTGAGATCCGTCGATTTTGCATTGGGCGCCGGTTTCGCAATTTCATATTTGAGCCAGTTCTCCCAAATGCCTGTGGCGGAATACCTGTGCAGATGTTTGTGCTGAGCCTTCAGGCTTTTTTGAATTGCGTTTCGTCGAGATAGTTTTCAATTTCACGACCTTCGGTCACCCAGGCAAAACCCGGTTCTTCCGTCGTTCCGGAAAACTCCTTTTTTAGTCGCTCCTTGGTGGGGTTGAGCTTGACGTGGGGAGCCTCTTTATCGCTGTCAAACATGATGGCGGAGTGGCGGTTGAGTTTTTTCAACTTGATCAGGTCAGCCAGTGGCTCCGTCTCAGCGGAGAGATGACTGAACAAACGCCCACCATAAAACATGATCGAGTAATGAACACCCTCGATGAAATCCTTGCGCTTATGGCGAATCCACCAGTTGAGGTAAATGCGATCGGAAGGACCTTCCACCCAGATCACACTGTTGGCCTGAAGCAGATCCGAAGCGCGATAGCCCAGTTGATCGAGCACTTTGCCAATGTTGGCCGATTGAATGTGGCCATCATGCATCTGAAATATTTTTACCGATGGTTTGCCATTCAATTCCGCCGCCGCGTTGATCAGCGCAGAAGAATGCGTGCTCATCAACAGTTGCAGCTTTCTTGCCTTGACCAGCTTCGTCATCACTGTAAACAGTAAACGTTGAAAGTGCGGATGCAGATGCGATTCGGGCTCTTCAAGCAAGGCGATCCCGCCTCGCGGAACGTCCTTGAGCCATTTCAGCACCGCCGCGTAAGCCTTCCAACCCGAGGGAAAAGACTCCACGGATAAGCTGTGTGGCGAAAGCGGCAACTCATCAGCAGCGCTGTCAGCCAGAAAGACGTTAAGGGTTTGCGCATCCTTCTTTTGCAGCGCGCCGCCGTTCTTTGGTGGGGGCAATCTGCCCTTGTAGGTATTCCAGTCGACCGCACCGGTCAACATTGGCCCCAGATCATTCAACAACAGCATTGCATCGGCATCGACAGGGAGCGTGCCACCACCGTGCAGATACCTGACAACGACGCCCTTTGCCGGAGGCGTTTGAATGCTCTGGCCGGCAGCGAGAACACGGGGAATTTTTTCTTTTTTATTTGCGCAGAGTCTTTCTTACGGTTTGTTCGACTCAGCATTTGGCACATCACCGAGTCATAGTGAGGGCCGACGGGCTCAAACTTGTATGAGTAATCAATCTTGTCAAAAGAAACGGAGAATCCAGAAAAAACGCCTGAAAAAGCATTCTCGGTATAAAGGCTGGGCAATAGTTGAGGAGAGGCCAGCGCCCTGACCATGTCGATGACTGTAGATTTACCCGCACCGTTACTGCCTATGAAGAGATTGATGTCAGTCAGGTCGATGCGTTCCATGACATCAATGTGTTGTTGTGTACCGGAATTCCCTTTGGGCGGCTTGGGCCGGACGTTCAATTGGCGTATGGAGGAAAATCGAAGGCTTCGAACATGCATGACCGTGTAGCGCCTGTCTTATTCAAAAAACATGGACTCTAGCAGACTCCCGACCGTCTATCTCGGCGGCCTCCAGAACATCTGGCGGCGTGAATCGCGCCTCACTGAGCCTGAAAACCCTGCAAATACGCCAGCAGGTTGTCGAGTTTTTCTTCGTCACTCAGCCCCCAGAAAATCATCCGCGTGCCCGGTACGACGCCTTTGGGATCTTTGAGATACGCCGTCAGTGTGTCGCGATCCCAGGTCACGCCGGAGTTTTTCATCGCATCGGAATACACGTAGTTGGCCGAGGTCCCGGCGGGTCGGCCGAAGATGCCGTTGAGTTGCGGACCGAACCCCGGGCGAGCTGATTCGCCGACCTGATGGCAGCCGCCACACAAGCGCGGGAAGATTTTCGCGCCAGCCTCCGGGTCGCCTGCTGCGTGGACGCCTGCGCTGAAAAAAGCTGCGGTGAAGATCAGGGCAAAAGACAGTGACGCGGTGTTTTTCATCGGACGATCCAGGACGGTGTAATGCAATTGAGGCAAGGCTAACATTTTGTGGCGAGGGAGCTCGCTCCCGCTGGATTGCGAGGCGATCCCGAATGTTGGGCCAGTTGCGCAGTCCAGCGGGAGCGAGCTGCCTCGCCACAGGGTTTTTACCGAGATGGTTTTACAGATAGGCAGCGATGATCTTCCTGACGGTGATCAATGCCTGGCGCAACAGCGCCATATCCACCGAGCCCAGCGCCAGACGAATCGCGTGGGGCACGTGCGTCGACACCGAAAACGGCTCAGCCGTGGTGACCGAAATCTGTTCGTGCATCAACTCGACGACAATCTGATCGGCGCGCACGTCTTCCGGCAGCGGCAGCCACACAAAGTACGAGGACGGATGACCGATGCAGGTCAGCCCCTGGAGCAACTCGACCGCCAATGCCTGACGCGCCTTGGCATCGTTGCGCTTTTGCTCTTCAAGCTCGATGACCGTGCCGTCATCGAGCCACGCGCACACCATCGCGGTCATCACACCGGGCGTGTTCCAGGTAGTGGCGCGAATGATCCGCTCCAGCGCCGGCACCGTTGGCAGCGGCGCGGCAATGAAGCCCACGCGCAGGCCGGTGGCAATATTCTTGGAAAGTCCCGAGACGTAAACAGTACGCTCCGGCGCCAGTTCGACCAGCGCAGGCGGCGGGTTTTCTACCAGAAACGCGTAGGCCGCGTCTTCGATGATCGTCAGTTCATGCCGCCGGGCAATCGCCACCAATTGCTCGCGCTGCTCGATCGGCATGACCCAGCCCAGCGGATTGTGCAGCGTCGGCATGCTGTACACGGCGCGTACCGAGCGATGCCGACACAGTTTGTCCAACGCCAGCAGATCCGGCCCCTGAGCGCTGACCGGAATCGGCACGATCTCCAGATGCAGCGCCTCCGCCAGCACCTTGAACCCGGAATAGGTCAGCGCGTCCGCCGCAATCACATCACCGGGCCTGAGTATTGCCATCAGCGCCACCGCCAACCCTTGCTGGGCGCCATTGACGATCAGCACTTGCTCGGCATCGACATTCACCCCACGGCTCAGCAGGTGCCGCGCGACCGAGGCGCGTTCGTGCGCGCGGCCTGCATGCGGTTGATAGCGCAGCAACGCTTCGAGGTCGCCGGACAGCGCCAATTGCCTTAGCGCCGTGCGCAGCAACTCGGCCTGACCGGGCAACGACGGATAATTGAAATTGAGGTCGATCATGCCGACCGCGACGTCTTTCTGATCAATGCCCTGCCCCGGCGACAACGAGGTTTCGCGCACAAAGGTGCCGCGCCCGGTTTCGCCGCTGACCAGCCCCATCGCCTCCAATTCGGCGTAAACCCGCGAGGCGGTGACCAGCGCCAGCCCATGCGCTGACGCCAGTTGCCGGTGGGTGGGCAGCCGCATACCCGGTGGCAATCGACCGGCGCGAATGTCCGCCGCGTAGGTGTCGACAAGCGTCTTGTAGCGAGCGCGCGGCATAGGGCGATGTATCCATGACAATTCTTTGATTGTCCTGATTCTCGTCCCTAGGATGGCCGCAACGCAACCCACCTCTGAGCGCGAACTCGTATGGAACGAACCTCAAACCTGGCCCAACCGGCCCTGGAAAAAACCAGCGGCTGGATCAACGGTTTTATCGGCGTATTGATCTTCAGCGGCTCATTGCCAGCCACGCGAGTGGCGGTGCTGGAATTCGATCCGGTGTTTCTGACGGTGGTGCGTGCAGCTATTGCCGGGGTGGTGGCGTTAGCCTTGTTGGGGTTGTTTCGCGAGCGCCGCCCGGCGCGACATCAATGGCTGTCGCTGTTCATTGTGGCGATGGGCGTGGTGCTCGGTTTTCCGTTGTTGACCGCCCTGGCATTGCAGCACGTGACGTCGGCGCATTCGATTGTGTTTGTCGGATTGCTACCGCTGGCGACGGCGATTTTCGGCGTGCTGCGCGGTGGTGAGCGGCCGCGCCCGGTGTTCTGGATTTTCTCGATTCTGGGCAGTGCTCTGGTCGTGGGCTTTGCGCTGTCGCAAGGCCTGAGCGCTTCGCCGACCGGCGATCTGCTGATGCTCGCGGCCATTGTCGCCTGCGGCCTCGGTTACGCCGAAGGCGCCAAACTGTCGCGAACCCTCGGTGGCTGGCAGGTGATCTGTTGGGCGCTGGTGTTGTCGCTGCCGCTGATGGCCCTGTTGAGTCTGTGGCTGGCGCCCGCCTCGTTCAGCCACATCAGCCTGTCGGCGTGGTTGTGTCTGGCCTATGTCTCGCTGTTCAGCATGCTCATTGGCTTTGTCTTCTGGTATCGCGGACTGGCGCAGGGCGGGATCGCTGCGGTCGGGCAATTGCAACTGCTGCAACCGTTTTTCGGCCTGGCGCTGGCGGCGACGCTGCTGCACGAGCACGTCAGCCTCGGCATGCTGGCGGTGACACTTGGCGTAATTTTGTGTGTGGCCGGGGCGAAGAAATTTGCCCGATAAGCGTTAGAGTCCTGCCTTCCACTCCCGAGGACTGAGCCCGGTTTTGCGCCGAAAGGCCCGGGCCAGCGCCGAGGGACTTTCATAACCGACTTCATCGGCAATCAACGCAATCGGCTTGCCTTCACGCAGGCGTTTCTGCGCCAGACTGACCCGCCAGCTCAGCAGGTAATCGGCCGGCGTCTGGCCGACGACGCGGCGAAACTGCTCGGCAAACCCGGCGCGCGAGAGGTTGGCGGCGCTGGCCAGATCCGCCACGCTCCAGGGTTTCGCCGGTTGCTCGTGGATCAGGTTCAAGGCCCGGGACAGGCGCGGATCAGCCAGCCCGGCCATCATTCCCGGTTGCTGATCACGGCTGCTGATGAGGTGCCGCAACAACAGAATCACCAGCAATTCGAACAAGCGATCCATCACCGCCATACGCCCGCAATGACCCTCGAACGCTTCCTTGAACAGCCATTCCAGCGTGCCGCTCAACTCTGGAATGTCGGTCAGTTTGAGCACCAGATAATCCGGCAACGCCGCCGCCAAGGCATTGCCTGAGCCGCCGTCGAATGTCAGCGACGCGCACACCAGTTTCGTCTCCATGGCCTCGTCGGCCGACATTCGGTGGGCAAACGGTCGGGGGAAGAAAATCAGCGAGGGTTCGGCAAGACGAATCTCGCGTTCAATTCCGGGTTTGAGCAGCAACTCACCCGCCTGCAACAGGTGCACATGCCCACTCGGCTCGCCCTCATGCACGCTGATACCGCAGAACTCGCCGCTGTGGAAGGTGCCGGCATTGACGCCGAAATGACTGAGCAGTGTAGACAGGCGATCCATGGTGACTCCCGGGGCAGTTCTGGACGATCTGTCGCATATCCTCGACGATATGACGCCAAAGCACCAGCCACGCTCAATAACATGAGCTCCATCGCCGGCGCACTTCGCACCGGACTTTCGGAGAGTCATCATGAGCCGCATCAACGCTATCAGCCTCGACACCGCCACCGACGCCACCCGCACGGTACTGGAAGGCGTGAAGAAGAAAATCGGTTTTCTGCCGAACCTGTTCGCCACTTTGGCCAAGGCCCCGTTGGCCCTGGATACCTACGTGCAAGCCTCGGCGCTCCTCGGCAAGTCGTCGCTGAGCGCCAAGGAAAAAGAAGCGGTGTACCTCGCCACGTCGCAGGTCAACGGTTGCGATTATTGCCTGGCGGCGCACACCTTGTTTGCAGGTAAATCCGGGCTGTCAGCGCAGGACATCGTCGCGGCGCGCCAAGGCGAACTCAACGCCTACGCCGCCCTCGCCTATCAACTGACGCAAACCCGCGGCCACTTGAGCGACGAGCACATCGCCGCCGCCCGCACCGCCGGGATCGACGACAGCAAAATCATTGAAGTGATTGCGCTGGTGGCGGTGCAGACCCTGACCAATTACCTGAACAACACGGCGCTGACCGAAATCGACTTCCCGGCGATCTGAAACTGCCCCCTTCCTTTGTAGGAGCTGTCGAGTGAAACGAGGCTGCGATCTGTTGATCTTGAGGATTTCAAGATCAACAGATCGCAGCCTTCGGCAGCTCCTACCGGGGACGAGGTGTTCAGTCGTGCGCGACGCCTGCACGCTTGAGCAGTTTCTTGCACCGTTCCGACAGATGAAACACCTGCAAATGCTTGCCAGCCTTCGCGTAACGCTCGCGCAGGGTTTTCAGCGCGGCAATCGCCGAGTAATCGACAAAGCTCAAGTGCCGGCAATCGAGCGTTACCTTTTGCGGGTCATTGGCCGGGTCGAACTGGTTGAGGAACGGCGTCGTCGAGGCGAAAAACAGCGTGCCGTGCAGGCGATAGAGCTTGCTGCCGTCAGCTTCCAGATGCTCATCGGCATACAACTCGCGGGCTTGTTGCCAGGCAAAATTCAGCGCAGCAATGATGATGCCGCACAGCACCGCCGTGGCCAGATCGGTGAATACGGTGATGGTGGTCACCGCGATGATCACCAGCACATCGTTGAGCGGCACTTTGTTCACCACCCGCAACGAAGCCCAGGCGAAGGTTTGCTGCGACACCACGAACATCACGCCGACCAGCGCCGCCAGCGGAATGCGCTCGATCAGCGGCGACAGAAACAGAATGAACAACAGGATCAACACCCCCGCCACCACACCGGACAAGCGCCCGCGCCCGCCGGAGCTGAGGTTGATCACGGTCTGGCCGATCATCGCGCAACCGCCCATGCCGCCGAACACGCCCGAAACCATGTTCGCCGCGCCCAGTGCCACACACTCGCGATCCGGGAAGCCACGGCTTTCGGTGATTTCATCGGTAAGGTTAAGGGTCAGCAGGGTTTCCAGCAGGCCGACCAGCGCCATCAGAATCGCGTAGGGGGCGATGATTCGCAGGGTTTCAAAATTCCACGGGATGTCCGGCAAGGCGAAGGTCGGCAGGCCACCGGCAATGTGCGCCATGTCGCCGAGGGTGCGGGTCGGCAGGGCAAACAGGTAGACCAGCAGGCCAACGCCGAGAATGGCGACCAGCGCGGGCGGTACCGCTTTGGTCAGGCGCGGCAGCATGTAGACGATGGCCATGGTCAGCGCCACCAGCCCGGCCATCAGGTACAACGGCGTGCCGCTGAGCCATGCTTCGCCGCTTTTGAAATGCTCCAGTTGTGCCAGCGCAATAATGATCGCCAGGCCGTTGACGAAACCGAGCATCACCGGGTGCGGCACCATGCGCACCAGTTTGCCCAGGCGCAACAGCCCGAACGCCAGCATGATCAGGCCGCCAAGCAGCACCGTCGCCAGCAGATATTGCACGCCGTGTTGCACCACCAGCGCAACAATGACGACCGCCATCGAGCCCGCTGCGCCGGAGACCATTCCCGGCCGCCCGCCGAACAAAGCCGTCAACGTACAAATGATGAAGGCGCCGTAAAGCCCCATCAACGGATTGAGGTGCGCCACCAGCGCAAACGCAATGCATTCGGGCAACAAGGCAAACGAGGTGGTGAGTCCGGCCAGGACATCGGCGCGCAGACGGATCGGTTTCATGGCTTACCTGATTGAGCGGCCAACGAGCATGGCCGCCGGTGTTCGGAAGAAAAGAGGGTTGCGGATGTTACGGAATTGTCCCGGATCGGGCCAGTGTCGCTGACACCTGGCGACGCGGGCTTTATGCTGGCGCGTTTCTGTATTCGCCGAGTTCAACATGTCTGAATTTCTGACTGCCCGCGAAGTTTGCCAGCGCTTGCGCGACGCTGCGTTGGGCGTACTTGCCTGCAAAGTGTGCGAAGCGCCGACCGAGGCCGGACTGGTCACGGTCGATATCGAGGGTTGGCGCCTGCTGCTGGATTTTACCGATGGGCGTTTGCATCACTGTGAATACGCCCGCCACTGCGACGGGCAGGAAGGCGCGCTGGATACATGGCAGCGTTATGGCACTGATCCGGTGAATTTGCTCAGTACCTGGGAATTGGCGCAAATCGAGAACTTGCTGATGGCTCAGATAAACAAGGTTGCTCGATGATGGCACTCTGCCCATAATTCGCCTCCCTACCTATCCACGCAAGGAACTGCCGTGAAGAAGTCGCTGTTGTTGATCCCGATGTTGGCGCTGTTGCTGCAAGGGTGTGGCATGACCATGCTGCGCTACGAGCCGAATTACGAGAACGTCCAGAAGCTCAAGCAAACCCCGCCGCTGCATGCGATCAGCAATCCGCAGGTCACCGCTCAATCCGGTGAAGGTTCGCTGACAGTGCGCGCCAATCCGATTCGCTCGCCATCCGGCAGCATTCCGGCACACATTCAGGATGCGATCAGTGAAGAACTGCGCAAGGCCGGTCTGCTTGACCCGCAAGCTCAGCGTCAGTTGAAAGTGCTGGTGGTGAAGAACGAAATGACCGCAGGCATGGGCACTGGCAACGGTGAACTTGCCGCACGTTTCACGTTGCTCAACGGCAATGATGTCGTGTACGACGCAACCAAGGATGTCAGCAGTCAATGGAGCAGCAGCTTCTTCGGGTTTATCGCGATCCCGAATGCGGTCAACGCTTACAACCCGATGTTGCGTGATCTGCTCAAAGAACTGTACAGCGATCCGCAGTTCATTCAGGCGTTGAAGTAACCGACAAAAAAAGAGCCGCAATCGCGGCTCTTTTTTTGCTTCACGCCCGTGGGGTGCGGGTTTCGAGTGCCGAGTATTTCAGGCTGTTGCTCTCGACCACTTGCTTGAGCAGCGCGTTGACCTGACGGGTGAACGTATCACTCATAGCCTCTTTAGGCGTGTTGGCCATCAGCGGGATGAACCAGATACCGAACCAGGTGCCAATCGCATCGTGATTGCTCGCGGTCGTCAGGGCCTGGCCTTGTCCGTCCACGGCTTCTAGGCTCATGGTGTACTGATCGGTGCCGTAAGCCGGAATCACCATCATGCTGAAACCACTGATAAACGCCAGCGCCATCGAGCCGGCGTTCGGCGGATGGTTGTACACCTTCAAGCGCAGGTTGTAATCGCCAGGCTGCTTCTGGAATTCGTCGAGCGTGACACGGCCGAACAGACCGGAGTCAGTGAGAATTTTCTGCAGTTGTGGCTTGAGTTGGTCGCGCCCTTGCGGCACTTCTACCGCAGAAGCACTTTTAGGCTCACCGACGTAGAAGTCGAAATCGACGTAAACATTTGGCTTGTTGGCGTAGTTGGCCATCGACGGCAGAGTCACCGGCGCGACTTCGTCTTTGGTGAAACTGGCGCAACCGCCCAGCGTCAGTACCAGGCCCAACGCCAGGATTTTCCCGAACTGCATGATGTCCGTCCCTATATGAACACAGCCAAATGATGGCAATGAGCCTCTACCTCAGAAGCCGGGCGGATTCTAGAGAGAGCGAACGTCTTGGGAAAGACCGAATGGGTGAAATCGGCAAAAATATTTGCTCAGCCCTGACGCAAATCGAGCAGGTAGGTGTAATAACCCGTGTCGCGCACATACCCCAGCGACTCGTATAGACCCTGTGCGGTGACGTTGTCGGTGGCGGTTTCCAGCATCAGGCCTTTGGCGCCGGTCTCCAGGGCAAATTCGCGAGCGGTATTCATCAACACCCGACCAACGCCGCGACCACGGGCAGTCGGCGCGGTGAACAGGTCGCTGAGCAGCCAGGTGCGGTGGGCGTCGATGGAGGAAAACGTCGGGTACAACTGCACAAAACCCAGCGCCTCTCCCTGCTCGTCCAGCGCGAGAAAAATCGCCGACTCGTTGCCCGCCATGCGCTCGGCGATGAAAGTGCGCGATTGTTCGATGTTTGAGGGTTGCAGGTAAAAACCTCGATAGGCATCGAACAGTTGGGCGACTGCGTCCAGGTGTGTCGCATCCGCTCGCAGTGCCTGAATGTTCATATTCCCGCTCCGTTTCTTATAAATGATCGAAACATCATAGCGCTGTCCGTCGAGTACGCTGGCCTCACCGCTATATAGTTTTGTATATTGCGAAACCGAAATCGCCAGAACCTTTCCATGCCGTCCATCCATTCCGTGTTTCCATGAGCGCTATACGAGTCCGCAACGAGCAGTTGATCCTCGCCGCCGCCAGCGAAGAATTCGCGGCCAACGGCTTCGACGCCACCCAGACCCGCGACATCGCGGCCCGCGCCGGGGTGCCCAAGGCGAATCTGTATTACTACTTCCAGACCAAGGAAAACCTGTACGGCAAAGTGCTGCTGGGTTTTGTCGAGCCGCTGCTGGAGGCTTCGGCGGTGCTGCGCGAGAGTGACGACCCGTTGATTGGTCTGCGCGCCTACGTCGCGGCGCGCATCCGCATCGCCCGTGAGCATCCGGCGATTGCCAAGGTGTTCAGCGGCGAGTTGTTGCTCGGCGGTCGACAGTTGCCGGACGAGTGTCGCGACCTGTTGCACGCGGAAGCGCGGCGCAATGTCGACTGTTTGCGCAGTTGGATCGAGCGCGGTTTGCTGGCGCCGGTAGATCCCGAACACTTGATGCTGTTCATTTGGTCGGCGACGCGTACGTACACCAATATTGGCTGGCAAATGGGCTGCATCACCGGGCGTGCCGAGCCGCAGGATGAGGACTATCAGACGGCTGCGGAGACGATTACGCGCATGGTGCTGGAGGGCGTGGTGGTAGCGCCCCGGGTTGGGGAGATTCGTGGGGTTTTGTTTGCGACTTGAGTGCGCGGTCAAGGCATGAAGTCAACGGGGAGATCCTGGTAGCTCTTCATGCGTTCGCTCCAGACTTGCAAGGCTTGAGGCAGGCGGTTTTTCCACTTCGGTTCATTGGTGTAATAGCGCAGGCGTGATTTGCCGCCATCGTATGTCACCAGCAGTACCCAGAAGCGCGCGCCGCCGGCACGCATGACCACGCCGGTTCCGCCCAGACCGCGCATCCACATCTCGGTGACCTGACTGTCCGGGACGTCGGATGACGGTTCAGCGGTCATCAACGAACCCGACATTTCCACCGCCCTTTGGTAGTCGTTTTCAAGCAGCGCGTGCAAGGCCTGGTTGTCGGCGGGCGTTCGCACCAGGCCCAGGCTGAGCATGTCGTAATCCAGGCTCAGCCGCTGCTCCGAGGCGATAAAGCGGCCGGTGTAATACACGCCCATGCCGGCGCTGCAATAACCGCCAGCGTCCGTTTGCGAGATATCCAATACACCATTGATCGGCGTGAGCAACAGGGTGCATTCGTCCTCTGAGTAGATCGCTTTGCCGTCCTTGAGCGTGGCGACGCCCTCAAGATCGCCGGAGTTGCCGCCCTCAGCCGCCTCTATGCTGACGATGATGTGAGTGGCGTCGCGGCGCTGGGTAGTCGCGGTCGCCGACGTTGAGGTGCCGGGCGGAATCAGTTGCCAGGTCGCGTCCCAGTTGAAGGGTTGAGTGGCGTGCTCAAGTTCGGCCAGACGCATCAAATATTGACGGCGCAAGCAGGCCGTCAGATCGACACAGCCGTTGCGATTTTTCAGCCATTGGCGTTGATCGGTCTTGAGCGCCTTGGGATCGGGGACGCTGGCCAGCGTCGCGCGCCAACGCTCTGCGAGCTGCTCGTCGAGCCGCGAAAGATCCGCATCGGCACAAATGGCTTTTTCAGTTTTGCTGCCAGCGCTGGCGCAATCGAAACTGCTGGCGTGGACGACGGAGGTAAACGCGAGGGCCGTCAGCGCCAGGGCATGACGGAGGGTCAAGGCGAACATCGATAGATTCCATTCTTCAAACGGCGCGCATTATGCCAGTGCCGCTGACAGAAATCCTCGCTGGACACCAAGGTTCCAGCCAGCCTCCGCATATCCCTGTGGGAGCCCACAGGACATCGGAGTTAGAACGCAATGTCCAAGGCAGGTTTGACATCGATCCGCGCCACCGAGCCGGTCAGGTGCGCCAGATCCTTGTTGTGTTCGGCGATGATGTCTTCGGCGCTCATGTTGCCGTTGTCGAGGGTGGAATGAGCGTCTGCGGCGAGTACCACGTCGTAGCCCAGTTGATGGGCCTGGCGCACGGTGGCGTTGACGCAATAGTCGGTTTGCAGGCCGCAGATCACCAATCGCTCGAAATCTTCGGCCGGCAGCAATTTGCCCAGGTCGGTCTGGTAGAACGAATCCGGGGTGGTTTTGCGCACGCGCAGATCTTGCGGGGAGGTCTCAAGCCCTTCGGCCAGTTGCCAGCCTTCGGCACCATGGGCCAACGGGCTGTCCTTTTCCTCATGCTGAATCAGCACCACCGGCACCCCGGCCTTGCGGGCGCGGGTGCTGAGGTTGTTGATGGTGGCGATCACGCGGTGGATGTCGTGGCACTGGTATTCGCCCGAGCACAGGGCGCGCTGAACGTCGATGATCAGTAATGCGGTGGTCATGATGAGCCTTCTTTGATCATTCCTTGAAACAGGGACGGACTGGCGTCCGTCCCCTTTTACGCCTCTCAATAGCCCAGTGACAACCCGGTATTGCGCCGTGGGTCGTTGGCGCCGTAGAAGCGGTTTTTCCCTACCGGCTTACCGCCCAGCGACGGTGCACCGACCAGAATCGCAGCGATGTGGTTGGCATCTTGCGGCCCGGCAAACTTGTGGCCCCAACTCTCCAGAATCTTCCGGGTATCGGGACTCGCGGCGAAGTCTTCGAGGTTGGTTTCCTCCGGCATCCATTGCTGGTGGAATCGCGGCGCGTCGACTGCTTCCTGCAAGCCCATGCCGTAGTCGATGACGTTGAGCATGGTCAGCAAGGTCGCGGTGATGATCCGGCTACCGCCCGGCGTACCCACCACCATGACCACTTTGCCGTCCTTGGTGACAATGGTCGGGCTCATCGACGACAACGGCGCCTTGCCTGGGGCGATGGCGTTGGCTTCCCCCTGCACCAGACCGTACATGTTTGGCACGCCGACCTTGGAGGTGAAGTCATCCATTTCGTCATTGAGGATCACCCCGGTCTTGCTCGCCATCACGCCCGCGCCGAACCAGTCGTTGAGGGTGTAGGTGACCGAGACCGCATTGCCCCACTTGTCGACGATCGAATAGTGCGTGGTGTTGCTGCCTTCATGGGGTGCGACGCCGGGTTTCAGTTCCGCCGACACGCCAGCCTTCTGCGGCTGGATCGCGTTGCGTAATTTGGTCGCGTAGTTCTTGTCGAGCAGGTGCTCAAGCGGATTTTTGACGAAATCCGGATCGCCAAGGTAGCTGTTGCGATCCACGTAGGCGTGGCGCATCGCTTCGATCTGGTAGTGCATGCCCTGGGCTGAATGGAAGCCCAAATCCTTCATCGGATAGCCTTCGAGAATGTTCATGATCTGGCAGATGACCACCCCGCCAGAGCTTGGTGGTGGTGCCGAGACCACGTGATAACCGCGGTAGTCGCACTCCACCGGAGCCAGTTCGCGAGTCTTGTACTTGTCGAGGTCGGCCTGGGTAATGATGCCCTTGTTGGCCTGACTGGAGGTGACGATGGCGTCGGCCACCCAGCCTTTATAGAAACCGTCAGCACCTTTTTCGGAAATGCTGCGCAGGGTCTTGCCGAGATCCTTCTGCACCAGTTTCTGCCCAACCTGCATCGGCTCGCCGTTGTGCAGGAAGATCGAGCCGGAATCGCGCATGTCCTTCTTGAACACATCGGTGGCGTACTCAAGCAACTCGACGTCACCTTGCTCCAGTTCGAAGCCGTCCTCAGCCAGTTTGATCGCCGGGGCGATCATGTCCTTGCGCGGTTTGGTGCCGTACTTGCTCAGCGCCAGCTCCATACCAGAGACAGTGCCTGGCACGCCGACGGCCAGGTGCCCGCGTGTGCTGAGGTCGGGAATGACATTGCCTTCTTTGTCGAGGTACATGTTGGCCGTCGCCGCCAACGGGGCTTTTTCGCGGAAATCGAGGAAGGTCTTGCGCCCGTCCGCCAGTTGAATGGTCATGAAACCGCCACCGCCGAGGTTACCGGCCGCGGGATAAACCACCGCCAGCGCATAACCCACGGCGACCGCCGCATCCACAGCATTGCCGCCGTTTTTCAATACATCGACGCCGACATGAGTTGCCAGATGTTGCGCGGTGACCACCATGCCGTTTTCTGCAGCAACCGGCGCTACCGAAGCAGCGTGAGCCATGAGACAGCTGAGTGCCAATGAGGTCGCTATCAGCGATTTGGCCAAAGGTTCGTACTTCATGAGTCGATCTCTTTTTTTGTTTTAGGGTCTGTGCAAAACAGAGGGGAACGCTTCAAGAGCAACAAGCAGTATGGTCGGCTTTGCGGTTTGCGCCTCCCCGATCAGGCAGTATGCTGAGCGCTGTTGCCGTGCTGATCCGGAGCCTGCTGTCATGCCTTACACGTTCATCACCCTGCCCTCGCCGGTCGGCAAACTGAAGCTGGTCGCGAACGGTTCAAGACTGGCAGCCATCCTCTGGGAAAACGACAAACCGAATAGGGTGCGTCTCGGCTCGATGAGCGAAGCGCGGGACAATCCGATTCTGCTCAAAACCGCTCGGCAGCTTGAGGAGTATTTCGCCGGTACGCGGGATCACTTCGATCTGGAGCTGGATTTTGTTGGTACCGATTTTCAAAAACAGGTCTGGGCAGCGCTGCTGACCATCCCGTTTGGCGAAACGCGCACGTATAGCCAGATTGCCGAGCAGATTGGCAACCCTTCCGCGGTGCGGGCGGTCGGTGCGGCAAATGGGCGAAATCCGATTTCCATCATTGCACCGTGCCACCGGGTTATTGGTGCTTCGGGAAAACTGACCGGATTTGCCGGGGGGCTTGCGGCGAAGGAACGGTTGTTGAGGCTGGAGGGTGGTGACTGGGCACAGGTCGGTAAAACCGGGGATTTGTTTTAGTCAGTTAAAACAGATCAAGGGATCGCAGCCTTCGGCAGTTCCTGCCCTGGAATGCGTTTTCCTGTAGGAACTGCCGAAGGCTGCGATCTTTTGATTGATCAGGTAAACAGGTTATTCATCGCCGCATACTGCAACAGCATGATGGTCTTGGCATCGCAGATCTCGCCGCGATGGAACGCTGCCAGCGCATCATCGAAAGACCATTCAAGCACTTCCAGTTCTTCGGTCTCTTCTTCCAGACCACCACCGTCACTGACCTTCGATGACGTGTCGTATTCAGCAATGAAGAAATGCAATTTTTCGGTCACCGAGCCCGGACTCATGTACGCCTCGAACACCTTCTTTACATCGCTGACGCGGTAGCCGGTTTCTTCCTCGGCTTCCGCACGAATGCGTTGCTCCGGCGCTTCACCTTCAAGCAAGCCCGCCGCCACTTCGATCAGCAATCCGTCATGACCGTTGACGAACACCGGCAAGCGGAACTGCCGGGTCAGCACCACGCTGCGCTTCTCACGGTTGAACAACAGTATCGCCGCGCCATTACCGCGGTCGTAGACCTCGCGAGTCTGGCGCTGCCACTCGCCGTTATTGCGGTGATAGTCGAAGGTGATTTTCTTCAACAGATACCAGTCGTGGGACAACACCTGAGTGTCGACGATGTTGACCCGCTCGGCGGTATTGGGCATGACGTTCAGTCCTTTTTCTCATCAATAGGCAGCCATGGTCGAACAATCGCGCCCACAAAAAAAGCCCGGCAGCGCTACCGGGCTTCTTTATTTACAGCTAACCGGCGAGGGTTCCGTGAATCAGCGGGCCATAGCGCCGGCTGAACTCCCAGCTGTACGGCACATGATCCTTGTTAGTGCCGTTGTCCCAATTCACCGACCAGGTCATCAGACCCTTGATCGGTAGTCCCTTGATCGCCAGACGCTTGAGCACGTTACCCACCACGGTCTTGTCGATGACATAACCGGTAGCAGCCGCGTCGACGTTGGCTGGCAGACCGATGACAAACTTGTCCGATGGGATCCTTGTGAACCCCCGCGTCCCGGTCACCAGACTTTCGGTCAGGTAGTAGAGGAAATCCTCCTTCAGCGCATCGTTGTTCTGCGCGATCCACGCACCTGCGCCGTTGTTGGCTTCCGGTACCCAGACACCATCGCCGCCCTGGTTATAAAACTGCGGGGCAATGAAGTCGTAGTAACCCTCCAGCGCTTGCAGGTAATCGACGTATTTACCGGTGCTGGTCAGGTACGGAAACTCCGGGGCCATGCTGATGATGAAATGCTTGCCCTGGCCTGCGTAGTGATCCTTGACCAGTTTCAGTGCGGCCGGCAGCACAGTCTTGTTGGCAGCGAAATCAATCGCGCTCTGTTCAAGATCGATGTCCAGCCCATCGAAGCCGTAGGTTTCCACCAGACGGATGATTTCATTGGCCAGCGGTTGCTCCTGACCGGCGCGCAGTTCGATATGTGCGTCAGCGCCACCCAGGGAAATCAGCACCGCCCGCCCCTGACTGTTGAGCACGCCGACCTGACGGCGAAACTCGGCGTCGGAAACGTTGAACGGCTTGAAGGTCGGAATACCGCTGCCCTTCATGAACGCCACCGCGACCACGTTGTATTCCTTGGGCACATCTTCCAGCGAGAGGCTGGCGAAGCGCCCTTGACGGTAACCATCACTCGGCCCCGCCGGCCAGTTATGCCAGAAGCCCATGAGGATCTTTTTGCCGGCAATGCTCGGCATCAGCGAAGCTGCATCGCTCGCCGGGTTTTGCATCAAAGAGAAGTCGATTTTTGACATGTTCTAATCCTTCAGAACGTGTGAGTTCAGCTTCGCCGCCTTATTTGAAGTCGACGTCGAAGGCCTGATAGAAAGCGTTGCCGGTGTTGGCGACAATCCACATCAGCACGATGACGTGATGACCTTTTTTGCCGTCAGGCAGTTTCACCGAGTGATTGACCTTGGCTTTCAGCTCATTCGGATAGCTGTAATACGGCACTTGGGTGTAGAAGTCCTCGAAGAACGGCTGCGCTTCGAGTTGCGCGCGGCTGATGCGTTGTTTCGGGTCCCAGCCATCCTTGGTGATCAGCCAACGATAGCCGCGAGTGGTGTGCGGCGCGGTGTATTCCCATTTGACTTCGAGGACCTGCCCCGGGGTGACATTCAACAGCGGCCAAGTGAAAGGCCGGCCGAGTTTTTTGCTCATTTCCTCGCTGGTGAAGTTCACACAATCGCGGGCATCGGTCTTGCCACCGCTGAGAATGTAGCCATCAGCCGGCGGCGCGACACTGGCCGAGTCGGTCTGGTATGGCGCAGGAAACGGACCGGCCACCAATGCCGGGAAGTTCTTGCCTCCCTCCATTTCGTTAACCTGCCAGGCGCCGAGCAATCCTTGCTCGATAGCGACCGCACCGCGGCTCGCCGGGGAGGTAACGCGACCGTGTCGCAGTTGGGTTTGTGCTTGTGGTTGATTCATGTTTTTCACTCCGTTGATTTAAGAACTCTCCCTTCCGAGGAGAGGCCTTCAAGCTAACGGAGGTGGTTTTTTTGTCCATCGGCGCTTTTGTCGCACTCAGACAAGGCACACCCCGCAAAATCACGAAAAGACTGGATGGATGAACAGTGTATTGCGAGCCGTCGCACTCGGCGTGTAGGCAAAGGCGTACGCGCCGAGGCTACGAAAACCTGCATTCAGCGATTTACGGCAGTTGCGCCTGGAACTCTTTTTCGTATTGCCCGGCGAGTTGCACTTTCTGCTTTTCGTCGAGCAATTTACCGGCCATCTGGAAGAATTTCTGTTCCTCTTCCTCAAGGTGATGGTGAACCTTTTCCGACAACTTTTTCGCCGTGGCCAGCCAGGCAGGGCTGGACATCTCGGTCTCGTCGAGCTCTTCCATCATCTCGTCCATTTCGTGGTGTTCGGAAATGGCATGGCGACTGAGATCGACACCGTTGTCGAACTCCATCAACGGAATGTAGAAGTGGCGTTCTTCGGCGGTTTCGTGGGCTTGCAGTTCGGCTTTCAACAATTTGTAAGCCTCCACCCGTTCCGGGGTGTCACCGCTGGTTTTGATCAGGCTTTTGGCGTAGGTGCGCTGGCGGTCATGGCTTTCGCGAAGGGCTTCGAAAATGTTCATGGGATGTCCTCATCAACCGCGTTCTGGAATGACGCTGTAAAGGCTAGACCGCAGCGCTCGCGCGACGGTTCCAAGCGTGTTGAATCGAGGCCTGCGGACGGGATAGGCTGCGGTTTCATTGCTATCAAGGAAGCGCAAATGAATTTGCGGATCGAGCTGTCGCAACATTCAACGGAAGAAGAACGCCAGGCCATTCTGGCGCCACTGCATGCCTATAACGTCGCCCAGGCCGGGATTGCAAAATCGGAACCGCTGACCCTGCTGGTGCGCGACGATCACGATCAGATCCTCGGCGGGCTGTATGGCCGGCTGGTCTGCCAATGGCTGTTTATCGATTTACTGTCAGTGCCGGAGGAAGGCCGGGGCCAGGGGATTGGATCGAAGTTGATGCGCATGGCCGAAGACCTGGCGCGGGAGAAAGGCTGCATCGGGGCCTGGCTGGACACTTTCGACTTCCAGGCGCCGGAGTTCTACAAAAAACTCGGCTATAGCCAGTTCGGCGAGATCGTCGATTACCCGCCGGGGCACAAACGGCATTTTTTTCAGAAGCGCTTGATCGGTTGAATCAACCGGCCTCTTCGCGAGCAAATCGAAGAGGCGAGTACCGTCACCACAGCACGCAACTGACTGCCGCTACAGACAAGTCGCCAACGCCGCCAAACGCCGCTTGGCAACAAAATCATCCTTCTGCGCGTAGTAATTCAGCGTCGTGCCCGAGGGCTCGGTGATGACATCGACAAACGATTCAGCGGAACGCGTATACACCGTGGTGCCACCCGGCTTGCGTGGCTCCAGGTAAGCCCCTGCATCCACACCGAACACCGCCTCGTCCTGCCAGCCAAATTGCACGCACTGGGCAACGACTTTCTCGGCTTTGTCCGAAGTCAAAACCCTGGAAGGTGTTTTAGTGCGAGCATCGTCCATCACCGATCCCGCGCAACCGGCCAGCAGCGTCGCCGCCAGCGCTACCATCAGCATTCGCATTGCATTCGCTCATTCAGAAAAAAGCGGACTGTATCACCGCAGCAGCCGGAATCGTTCTGCTTTACTGCATTTATAGCGCGACACGCACGCACCGCTGCGGCAACCTAAGGTCATCAGCCTCACAAGGAAAACCCATGGCGCCTACCGATCAGCGACATGAACACGCCCTGAAAATGTTTCTCGACGCGCGACCTGACTTGCGCGAAACCCTCGACCATCTCAATCCATTGCTGGCCCAGGCCAAAGGCGAAACCCAGGCACAGTATCGCGAAGAGCGTCTGCACGAAGCCTTTGAGGCGGAAGCAGAACATCTTGGATTGTTCGCCTGGGAACTGACGCTGCAACTGACCGCTGATTCGCCTGAGGAGTATCAGGCGCAGCGTCTGGAAGTGCACCGTGAAGTGGCGGAAATGGCCGGGATGGACTGGCTGGAATACTGCGAACTGTATGGCATAGAACCGTAACCGCCACTCAAGGACTCTTGTATCGATGCTGCCCTCGACCTCAACCCGGCATGCCAGTCCCGGTCATCTGCACACGCAGAAATGGCGCGGTCGCGTGGGACTGGCGCTGGTCGCGAGCCTGTCGGTACTGGCTGGCATGACCGACGCCATCGGTTTCATGGCCAGCGGCGATTTCGTCTCGTTCATGAGCGGTAACACCACTCGATTGGCGGTGGCGATCAGTGATGGCGACTGGGGGCTGGCGTTGCGCCTGGTCATCCTCGTGGCCACGTTTATAGTCGGCAATGCCTTGGGCGTGTTGATCGCACGGCTGGGCGGCCGGCGCACGTTGCCGTTGCTGCTGTGCATCGCCACCCTGCTCTGCGCAGCGGCAGCCTGGCCTGCCGACGCGCAGTTGCCAGCGCTGCTGGCGGCGATTGTCGCGATGGGCATGCTTAACGCAGCCGTCGAAGAAGTGAACGGTCTGCCGGTCGGGTTGACCTACGTGACCGGGGCACTGTCGCGATTCGGCCGAGGACTGGGGCGCTGGATGCTCGGCGAGCGCCGCAGCGGCTGGCGGGTGCAACTGGTGCCGTGGAGCGGCATGTTTGTCGGGGCGATTCTGGGTGCAGTGCTGGAACATCATCTGGGGCTCAAGGCCTTGTTCGTCAGCGGCTTGCTGGCGGCGATCCTGGGATTGTTGTCCCTGACCATCCCCCGTCGCTGGCAGCTCGGCTACATGCCCCGCTGAAAACGCACTTAATACTGTAGGAGCTGCGGCACGCTGCGATCTTTTGATCTTGTTTTTAAAAAGCAAAATCAAAAGATCGCAGCCTCGTTTCACTCGACAGCTCCTACAAGCTCATTCACTCAGGCAACTTGGGTTTCGCCGCTACACCGATAAAGCTTTATCATGGCCGCAGTTTTGCAGATCGAGTCCGTCATGAAGTTTGCCATCGCGCTGTTTTCCGCTGCCCATGCGCCCTCCTCGCGCCGTGCCCTGCTGTTTGCGCAGGCGGCACTGGCCGGCGGGCATGAAATTGTCCGGCTGTTTTTCTATCAGGATGGCGTCTACAACGCCTCCGACGCGGTAGTCACTCCGCAGGATGAACTGGACTTGCCCAAGCAATGGCGCAGTTTTATCGCCGAGCAGAAACTGGATGGCGTGGTGTGCATCGCCGCTGCGCTTCGCCGTGGCGCGCTCAATGCTGAAGAAGCCAAGCGCTATCAACGAGAGGCTATTTCGGTGAGCGCTCCGTGGGAACTATCCGGCCTAGGTCAGTTGCATGACGCGGTGCAAGACGCCGACCGTCTGCTCTGCTTTGGAGGCGCGTGAGATGGCCAAGTCCCTGTTGATCATCAGCCGTCAATCGCCGTGGTCCGGCCCCGGTGCCCGCGAAGCCCTGGACATCGTGCTCGCTGGCGGCGCGTTCGATCTGCCGATCGGCCTGCTGTTTCTGGACGACGGCGTGCTGCAACTCGCAGCCGGGCAAAACGCCAAGGCGTTGCAACAAAAAGACCTCAGCGCCAATCTGCAAGCGCTGCCGATGTTTGGCGTCGAAGAGTTGTTTTACTGCGCCGACAGCGCCAGCACTCGCAGTCTCGCCGATCTGTCCCTGGACGCGGCGCAGCCGCTCGCAGCCGAGCAAATCACCGCGCTTATTGACCGTTACGACCAGGTGATCACCCTCTGATGTCGACTTTGCATGTGTTGTCTCATTCCCCATTCGGCGACGATCGCCTCAACAGTTGCCTGCGCTTGCTCGGCAGCGCTGATGCTGTGTTGCTGTGCGGTGACGCGGCCTACGCGCTGCAACCCGGCACCGCGCCGTTCTTGGCGCTGCAAAGCCGCCAGATCAAATTGCTCGTGCTGACCGAAGACGCTCAGGCGCGCGCCGTGCAGGTCCCGGACTGGGCCGAAGCCATCGATTACCCGGCCTTCGTCGAACTGTCGATCCACCATGACAAGGTCAACAGTTGGCTATGAACTCCATGACCGTCGGCGCCCGCGCCATCGAACTGGACAAGGACGGCTTCCTCGTCGACCTGAGCGATTGGTCGCACGATGTCGCCAGCGCCCTCGCTGCTGCCGAAGAAATCGAGTTGACCGCCGAACACTGGGAAGTCCTCGAACTGCTGCGCAGCTTTTATGCCGAATTCCAGCTGTCCCCGGCCACGCGGCCATTGATCAAGTACACCGCACTCAAACTCGGCCCGGACAAAGGCAACAGCCTGCACCTGAACCGACTGTTCAAAGGCACCCCCGCCAAACTCGCCGCGAAACTGGCGGGCCTGCCCAAACCGACGAATTGCTTATGACCGACTTTCCAGCACTGACCCTCGAAACGCCCGCCGAGCATCCGTTCGCCCAATTCGTGCGCATCCTCGGCAAGGGTAAACGTGGCGCCCGCGACCTGACCCGTGAAGAGGCCCGGGAAGCCATGGGCATGGTGCTCGACGACAAGGTCGAAGACACCCAGTTAGGTGCATTCCTGATGCTGCTGCGGCACAAGGAAGAAAGCGCCGAGGAAATGGCCGGTTTTACCGAGGCCCTGCGCGAACGCTTGCAGGCGCCAGCCCTGAATGTCGATCTGGACTGGCCGACCTATGCGGGCAAAAAACGCCATCTGCCTTGGTATTTGCTGGCGGCTAAATGCCTGGCACAGAACGGCGTGCGCATCTTTATGCACGGCGGCGGCGCGCACACCGCCGGGCGCCTGTACAGCGAGCAATTGCTCGGCGAATTGAATATCCCTTTGTGCCGTAACTGGCAGCAGGTCGGCTCAGCACTGGATAACGGTGGTCTGGCGTTCATGCCGTTGCTGGACTGGGCGCCACAGCTGCAGAACATGATCGACCTGCGCAACACCTTGGGTCTGCGTTCGCCGATTCATTCGCTGGCGCGGATTCTCAACCCGCTGGGCGCACGTTGTGGCCTGCAAAGCATCTTCCACCCCGGCTATCAGGCCGTGCACCGTGATGCCAGTGGCCTGCTCGGCGACACGGCGATTGTGGTCAAGGGCGACGGCGGCGAAATCGAGATCAACCCGGATGCCGACAGTCACCTCTACGGCACCACCGGCGGCGAAAGCTGGGACGAGGAATGGCCGCAATTGTCGGCGCAACGCCACGTCAAACCGGCATCGCTGGACGTTGAGCATTTGAAAGCCGTGTGGCGTGGCGACGTGGTCGACAGTTATCCGCAAATGGCCCTGATTTCGACCATGGCCCTGGCCTTGCGCGGCCTCGGTCAATCCCGTGAACAGGCTTTCGAAACCGCCGAACAATACTGGGCCGCACGGGATAAATCGATTTAATCGATCATAGGCGCCCGATCTTTGCGCTTTTCGTTCGAACTCATGGGCATAGACTCGGCTCCAACGTTTATTGGATTGTGGAGTCTTGATCATGGGTTTACTCGTTGATGGCCACTGGCAGGACAAGTGGTACGAAAGCAGCAAGGACGGCGCGTTTCAGCGCGAACAGGCAAAACGGCGCAACTGGGTTACCGCTGACGGCCAACCTGGCCCAAGTGGCGAAGGCGGTTTTGCCGCCGAAGCCGGGCGCTATCATCTCTACGTGTCGCTTGCCTGCCCTTGGGCGCACCGCACCCTGATTCTGCGCAAGCTCAAAGAGCTGGAAAGCCTGATCGACGTTTCGGTGGTCAGCTGGCTGATGCTGGAAAACGGCTGGACCTTCGACAAGGCTCACGGCTCGACCGGCGACAAGCTCGATGGCTTTGACTTCATGCACCAGCGTTACACCGCCGACACTGCCGATTACACCGGTCGCGTGACGGTTCCAGTGCTGTGGGACAAGAAGCTCAAACGCATTGTCAGCAACGAGTCAGCGGAGATCATCCGCATGTTCAACAGCGCGTTTGATGGTTTGACTGGCAACGAGCTGGACTTCTACCCGACGCCGTTGCGCGGGGAAATCGATGCGTTGAATGAGCGGATTTATCCAGCGGTGAACAACGGCGTGTATCGCGCCGGGTTTGCCACGTCGCAACAGACTTATGAAGAAGCGTTTGATGAGGTGTTTGCCGAACTCGATCATCTTGAGCGCGTATTAGGCGCCAACCGCTATCTGACCGGGGAATACCTGACTGAAGCGGACATTCGCCTCTTCACCACGATCATCCGTTTTGATGCGGTGTATCACGGGCACTTCAAGTGCAACCTGCGGCGGATTGCCGATTACCCGAATCTGTCGAACTGGTTGCGTGAGTTGTATCAGTGGCCGGGGATTGGCGAGACGGTGGATTTCCAGCACATCAAAAATCATTACTACGGCAGTCACAAGACCATTAACCCGACGGGGATCGTGCCGAAGGGGCCGGAGCAGGATTTCACCGTGGCCCATGATCGGGCGCGGTTGGCTGGCAAAGGGGTTTGGCGCCAAGGTTGATTGATGCTGTGTTTTTGCAGGCCTCTTCGCGAGCAGGCTCGCTCCCACATTGGATCTGTGTCGTGCACAAATCCCCTGTGGGAGCGAGCCTGCTCGCGAATGGGGCGACTCGGTATTCAGACCTGCGCCTGAGCGCCTTCGAACCAAGCCAGCTTTTCACGCAGTTGCACCACTTCACCGACGATCACCAGCGTTGGCGCATGCACTTCATGCTCCGCCACCAGTCGCGGCAAATCGGCCAGCGTGCCGGTGAAGACCCGCTGATTGACCGTGGTGCCCTGCTGAATCAGCGCTGCCGGGGTATCTGCCGAACGCCCGTGCTTGATCAACTCCTCACAAATCACCGGCAACCCGACCAGGCCCATATAGAACACCAGCGTCTGCGCCGGCGCGACAAGGTCGGCCCACGGCAGATCGGTGGAACCGTCCTTCAAGTGCCCGGTAACGAAGCGAACTGACTGCGCGTAATCACGATGGGTCAGCGGAATCCCGGCATACGCCGCGCAACCACTGGCCGCTGTAATGCCCGGTACCACCTGGAAGGGAATGCCGTGAGCTGCCAATTCCTCGATCTCTTCGCCGCCGCGGCCGAAGATGAACGGATCACCGCCCTTCAAGCGCACCACGCGCTTGCCGGCCTTGGCCAGATCCACCAGTTGCTGGTTGATCTGGTCCTGCGGCACAGCATGTTCGGCGCGACGCTTGCCGACGTAAACCCGCTCGGCATCACGACGGCACAGCTCGATAATCGCTGGGGCGACCAAACGGTCGTACAGCACCACATCGGCCTGCTGCATCAATCGCAAGGCCTTGAAGGTCAGCAGATCCGGGTCACCCGGACCCGCGCCAACCAAATACACCTCACCGGTGGTGACTGCCGCCTCGCCATCGATCTTGGCTTGCAGCAGACGTTCGGCTTCGGCGCCCTGCCCGGCCAGTTGCCGATCGGCAATCGGGCCTTGAAACACGTCTTCCCAAAACCCACGACGTTGCTGCACATCCGGAAACAGGCTTTTCACCTGGTTACGAAAACGTGCAGCGAGTCCGGCCAATTGGCCGTAAGTTGACGGAATCCAGGTTTCAATCTTGGCGCGAATCAACCGCGCCAGCACTGGCGCATCGCCGCCGCTGGAAATAGCCACGATAAGCGGCGAGCGATCCACAATCGCCGGGAAGATCACGCTGCACAAGGCAGGCGCGTCGACCACGTTGACCGGTACACAGCGGCGATGAGCATCGGAAGAAACTTGTGCGTTCAGCGCTTCGTCGTCAGTGGCAGCGATGATCAGCCCGCAACCGTCCAGATCCGCTTCGACGTAACCGCGCAACAGGCATTCGCCGCCAGAGGCGACGACCAGTTCACGCAGTTGCGCTTCGATTTCAGGTGCGACCACCCGCAGCAGCGCACCGGCATCGGCCAGCAGGCGGGATTTGCGCAAGGCAATTTCCCCCCCACCGACGACCAACACACGACTGCCGCGCAGGTTGTGAAACAGCGGCAGATATTTCATTTAGCCGATGACCTCAAGGCCACCCATGTACGGCTTCAGTACGTCCGGCACACGGATCGAGCCGTCAGCCTGCTGGTAGTTTTCCAGCACCGCAACGAGGGTACGCCCCACCGCCAGACCGGAACCGTTCAGGGTGTGTACCAGTTCAGGCTTGCCGGTTTCCGGGTTACGGAAACGTGCTTGCATGCGACGGGCCTGGAAGTCGCCGCAGTTCGAGCACGAGGAGATTTCGCGGTACTTGTCCTGGCTCGGGATCCACACTTCGAGGTCGTACGTCTTGACCGCGCTGAAGCCCATATCGCCGGTGCACAGCGCCAGGGTGCGATAAGGCAGACCCAGCAGTTGCAGGACTTTTTCGGCGTTGGCGGTCAGGCCTTCCAGCGCTTCCATCGAGGTCGATGGCTCTACGATCTGGACCATTTCAACTTTGTCGAACTGGTGCTGACGAATCATGCCGCGAGTGTCGCGACCCGACGCGCCGGCTTCGCTGCGGAAGCACGGGGTATGGGCGACGAACTTGATCGGCAACAGTTTCGAGTCAACGATTTCGCCAGCAACGATGTTGGTCAGCGACACTTCGGCGGTCGGGATCAGGTACAGATCGGCTTCGCCTTCGCGGGCGATCTTGAACAGGTCTTCTTCGAACTTCGGCAGTTGACCGGTGCCTTGCAGGGCTGGAGCCTGAACCAGATAAGGCGTGTAAGCCTCTTCGTAGCCGTGCTCGTTGACGTGCAGGTTGATCATGAACTGCGCCAGTGCGCGGTGCAGACGCGCGATCGGGCCACGCAACAGCGCGAAACGTGCGCCGGACAGCTTGGCGGCGGTTTCAAAGTCCAGCCAGCCGAACTTCTCGCCCAGGGCAACGTGGTCTTTCACTTCGAAATCGAACGCAGTCGGGGTGCCCCAGCGACGCACCTCGACGTTGTCGTCTTCGTCTTTGCCGACCGGAACGGATTCGTGCGGCAGGTTCGGGATGCCCAGCAGGATCGAATCCAGTTCGGTCTGGATCGCGTCCAGCTCGACTTTACCGGCACTCAATTCGCCCGCCATACGCTCGACGTCCGCCATCAACGGCGCGATGTCTTCGCCGCGCTGCTTGGCCTGACCGATGGATTTGGAACGCGCGTTACGCTCAGCCTGCAGTGCTTCGGTGCGGGTCTGGACGGTCTTGCGCTGTTCTTCCAGCGCTTCGATGCGCGCGGTATCCAGGGCAAAGCCACGGGAAGCCAGGCGGTCCGCTACGTCCTGGAGGTTGCTACGTAACAGTTTGGAATCGAGCATGTCGGTTTCTCGTTATCAAAGTTTGGTCAAAGACAGGCCAGCCCACGTCGCGAGCAGCCCGCCGAATACGCTGAGTGCCGCATAGCCCAGGGCTAGCGGCACCTGCCCGCTTTCCAGCAGGCGCACCGTATCCAGTGAAAAGGATGAAAAAGTCGTCAGCCCCCCGAGGAAGCCGACCATCAACCCGGCGCGCACCTCGATCGGCACTTCCGGGCGTATCAAAAACAGGCCGTACAACACGCCAATCAGCAGACAGCCCACGATATTAACGGCCAGCGTCGCGGTATAGAAGTGCCGCGGCCAATTGGCGTTGATCCAATTGCCAGTGGCGAAGCGCAACAACGTGCCGGCAACCCCGCCGGCGGAGACCGCAATGATCAATGGAAGCACTATTTTCTCCGCTGCCGAGGGCTTAAACGGTCAAGTTGCGCGAGGTGGTTGAGCTTCTCGCCGATCTTCAATTCGAGGCCGCGCGGCACTGGTTGGTAGAACGGGATCGGCTCGAGTTCTTCCGGAAAATAGTCTTCACCAGCGGCGTAAGCGTCCGGTTCATCGTGGGCGTAGCGGTATTCGTCGCCGTAGCCCAATTGCTTCATCAGTTTGGTCGGCGCATTGCGCAAGTGCAGCGGCACTTCCAGCGAACCGTGTTCGGCGGCAGCGCGCAGGGCGGTTTTGAACCCCATGTACACCGCGTTGCTTTTTGGCGCGCAGGCCAGATAGGTGATGGCTTGAGCTACGGCCAACTCGCCTTCCGGGCTGCCGAGACGCTCTTGCACTTCCCATGCGGCGAGGCAAAGGCTCAGCGCGCGGGGATCGGCATTGCCGATGTCTTCGCTGGCCATGCGCACCACGCGCCGCGCCAGGTACAGCGGATCGCAACCGCCGTCGATCATCCGCGCAAACCAGTACAAAGCGCCGTCGGGGTTGGAGCCGCGTACCGACTTGTGCAGCGCCGAGATCTGGTCGTAGAACGCTTCGCCGCCCTTGTCGAAACGCCGACGCGTATCGCCGAGCAGACTTTGCAGGAGCTCGGTACCGATCTCGCTGTTGTCTTCGGCCAGATCAGAGGCGTTTTCCAGCAGATTGAGCAGACGTCGGCCATCGCCATCGGCGGCCGACAGCAGCATCTGGAAACCTTCGTCGTTGAGCGTCAGGTTGCGTTTGCCCAGGCCGCGCTCTTCGGTAAGGGCGCGGTGCACCAGTTTGCGCAGCGCCGCCTCGTCGAGGCTTTTCAGCACGTAGACGCGGGCACGCGACAACAAGGCGTTGTTGAGTTCAAACGAAGGGTTTTCGGTGGTAGCGCCGATGAAGATCAGCGTGCCGTCTTCAACGTACGGCAGGAACGCGTCCTGCTGGGATTTGTTGAAACGGTGTACTTCATCGACGAACAGAATCGTGCGCTTGCCGTACTGGCCGGCCTGCTGCTTGGCGATTTCAACGGCCTGACGGATCTCCTTGACCCCGGCGAGCACTGCCGAGACTGTTTCGAAGTGCGCGTCCGAGACTTCCGCGAGCAACCGTGCCAACGTGGTTTTACCCACGCCCGGCGGGCCCCAGAAGATCATCGAATGCAGGGCGCCCTGCTCCAGCGCCTCACGCAAAGGCTTGCCGCGAGCGAGTAAGTGCTCCTGACCGACGTACTCATCCAGATTGGTCGCGCGCAAACGCGCGGCCAGTGGCTGGGCAATCGGTGCACTGCGAAACAGATCCATCACGTAACGTTGAAACCTCTGATTTTCGAATTCTGTGGAAAACCCTGTGAAAACCTATTGGTGAACCCTGTGGTGAGGGGATTTATCCCCGACCGGCTGCGCAGCAGTCGTAAAACCATTCTACGCGGTACGTCTGACTCAACCGGGTTGCAGGTTTTGGGGCTGCTTCGCAGCCCATCGAGGCGGTGCGACGTCTCGCTAAATCCCCTCGCCACAAAAAGCCCCTAGGCAACGCCACTGGGCCGGGGTTTATTCCTGGATCACGTCCGCACCCTTGGGGATGTCGAACTTGAATTTCGAGGCTGGCACTGGTTCGTTGGCCTTGACCCCGGTGAACAGGATGTTGGTGCGCTGGCCGACACTGTCGATCAGCTGCATGTCATTGAGCAGACCGTTGCGGAACGACAGGCGCAGGTTGTCGAACAGGGTGTCCTTGGTTTTCGGCTTGAGGGTGAAGTCGATCACGCCGCCCGCCTCTTTCGCGCTGATGTCGAAGCTCTGGCTGATCTTCGACACGTCACCGGACAGCAGCAGCGCCGGGGTCTGGGTCAGACGCTCATCGAGCTTCTTGATGGTCGCCTGTTCCAGATCCGGATCCCACAGGGTGACCTTCTTGCCGTCGGAAACCATGGTCTGCTCGGCCGGCGCATTGGTGTGCCAGTAGAACAGGCCCGGACGCTGCAGGGTCATGTCGCCGGTAGTTTCCTGCAACTGAGTGCCGCTGCCATCGAGGGTCAGCTGCGAAAAGTTCGCGCTCAGGGTCTTGGATGTTTCCAGCAGTTGGGTCAGACGAGCCACGTCCTTGTCATCGGCGTGGGCCGTGAGTGTGGTCAAAGCCAATACTGGCAGCAGCATGCGGATAAGACGCATGGGAGTCCTCTTGAATACTCGTTGGGAGAGCGGCGGCACATCATTGTCCCGCCTCTTGCTTTTGCAATCAGTCGCGTACCGGGCCAGGAGCCAGGACTTCACGCGAACCGTTGGTGTTCATTGATGTGACGACCCCAGCCATTTCCATGGCTTCGATCATCCGTGCCGCGCGGTTGTAACCGATCTTCAGCTTGCGCTGCACAGCGGAAATCGAGGCTCGACGGCTTTCCAGCACGAACTGCACGGCTTCGTCGTACAGCGCGTCGGTTTCAGGATCATCGCCATCGCCGCCACCGCTGCTGCCTTCAAAACCGCTGCCCGCCTCTTCGACACCGTTGAGGATGTCGTCGTTGTATTCCGGTGCGCCGCGCAGTTTCCACGCCTCGACCACACGGTGAACTTCTTCATCGGACACGAACGCACCGTGAACGCGGATCGGCAGGCTGGTGCCTGGCGGCATGTAGAGCATGTCACCGTGGCCGAGCAGTTGTTCGGCACCGCCCTGATCGATGATCGTACGGGAGTCGATCTTGCTCGACACCTGGAACGCCATGCGCGTCGGAATGTTGGCCTTGATCAGACCGGTGATCACGTCAACCGACGGCCGCTGGGTCGCAAGGATCAAGTGAATACCGGCGGCACGCGCCTTCTGGGCGATACGGGCGATCAGTTCTTCGACCTTCTTGCCGACGATCATCATCATGTCGGCGAATTCGTCGACGACCACTACAATGGTCGGCAGCTTGGTCAGCAGCGGCGCTTCGTCGTGGATGCTTTCGCGCTTGTACAACGGATCAGTCAGCGGTTCGCCGGCGTCCTGGGCTTCCTTGACCTTGGCGTTGAAGCCGGACAGGTTACGCACGCCCATTTTTGCCATCAGCTTATAGCGGCGCTCCATCTCGGCAACGCTCCAGCGCAGGGCATTGGCGGCGTCCTTCATATCGGTCACGACCGGGCAGAGCAAGTGCGGAATGCCTTCGTAGATCGACAATTCCAACATTTTCGGGTCGATCATGATCAGCTTGGCGTCTTCCGGCCCAGACTTGAACAGGATCGACAGGATCATCGCGTTCACGCCCACCGATTTACCGGAACCGGTGGTACCGGCCACCAGCAAGTGCGGCATTTTCGCCAGGTCGGTGATGACCGGTTTACCCCCGATATCGTGCCCCAAGGCCAAGGTAACCGGCGATTTGAAGTTGTCGTACTCGGGCGTCGACAGCACTTCGGAGAAGCGCACGATCTGCCGGTCTTCGTTCGGGATCTCGATACCGACCGTGGTCTTGCCCGGAATCACCTCAACCACACGCACACTGGTCACGGCCAGGGAACGAGCAAGGTCTTTCGCCAGGTTAGCGATACGGCTGACTTTGACGCCGGCCGCCGGCTGGATTTCGTACCGGGTAATCACCGGGCCCGGATGGATCGAATCCACCGTGACCTCGACGCCGAACTCCTTGAGTTTGATCTCCAGCAAGTGGCCGACCGCTGCCAGGGACTCCGGCGAGTAATTGAGTTGTTTCTTTTCCGCAGGGTCGAGAATCGAGATCGGCGGCAAAGTGCCTTCGACGGCGCTGTCGACGAACAACGGCGCCTGCTTCTCTTTTTGCACGCGCTTGCTTGGCTCGGGGGCCTTCGCCGGGGCTGGCGCAATGACTGGCGGCACCTGTTTCTCGCGGTCAGACATGTGCTTGCTCAGCGCTTGTTCACGCTCGATCAATCGTTCCTTGACCTTGGCCTGCTCACGCTTGTCGGTGACCGTCGGCGCGACCACGTCATGCACGCGATCATCGACTTCACGCAGTTGCGCAACCAGTTGTTTGCGTTCGGTACGCGCCGACCACCAGCGATTGAGCGCGCCCTGAAACAGCTCGAACAGGTCGAGGGTGATCTTGCCGGTAATGTCCATCACCTTGAACCACGACAGGTCGGTAAACACCGTCAGGCCGAACAGGAACAGCGCAATGAACAGCAATGTGCTGCCCTGAATGTTCAGCGCATTCTTCGCCAGATCGCCAAGGCTCTCGCCCAAAGCGCCACCAGCACCTGCCGGCAGACCGGTCGCGGCATGGAAATGGATGTGCGCCAGCGCAGCGCCGGACAGCACCAGAAACACCAGACCGATCAGGCGCCAGGAGAACAGCCAGCCGCTCCACTGCCACGGTTCATGGCGCTGACGGAAGATCTGATAGGCCTTGATCGCCAGCAGCAACGGGAAGATGTAAGCGAAATAACCCAACACCATGAACAGAATATCGGCGCTGTAGGAGCCCGCCGGGCCGCCGAAGTTCTGCACGTCGTCGATCTTGCTGTTGTGGCTCCAGCCCGGATCGTCCTTGCCATAGGTCAGCAAGGCCATCATCAGGAACAGGCACAAGGCGCCAATGGCGATCAATGCACCTTCCTTGAGCCGGTAGTGCAACTGTTGGCGCCAGAGCGGAACGACTGTTTTGGGTGCTGCGGTGGATTTCTTCAAAACGCTACTTTTCCTGCGCCCGAGGCGCGTCCATCTATTGAATGACGATAAAAAACTGCCCAATCCAGGCAGGTAAAAAGTTGACGGGCACAACTGAGACTACTTTTAACACTGCGCTGCAGCTTTTATAAACACGGCGCGCGGCGAATATTCTGTAACAGCCCGGCATTGTACGGGTTTGTGCGTCCGATGCCATGCTTCAAACCCCAGTGTTGAGCATAGTCAGACTCGCAGAACCTGCGACTCAATTTGAGCATGCATTACCTTTTGTGACAAAGGCTTATGAGGTGTATTTGATGAACGTAGCGAAGCATTCACGCCTGATCATTCTCGGCTCTGGCCCTGCAGGCTACAGCGCCGCCGTCTATGCCGCCCGCGCCAACCTCAAACCCGTGGTCATCACCGGGCTACAGGCCGGTGGCCAGCTCACCACGACCGTCGAAGTCGATAACTGGCCCGGCGACGTCGAAGGCTTGACCGGCCCGGTGCTGATGGAGCGCATGCAGAAACACGCTGAACGCTTTGCCACAGAGATCGTTTACGACCACATCCACACCGCCAAGTTGCAGCAACGCCCGTTTGAACTCATCGGCGACAGCGGCACTTACACCTGTGACGCGCTGATCATCGCCACTGGCGCCTCGGCGCAGTATCTGGGCCTGCCCTCGGAAGAGGCCTTCGCCGGCAAGGGTGTTTCCGCTTGCGCGACCTGTGACGGCTTTTTTTATCGCAATCAGGTTGTCGCCGTGATCGGTGGCGGAAATACCGCTGTCGAGGAGGCACTGTACCTGTCGAACATCGCCAAGGAAGTGCACCTGATCCATCGGCGCGACAAACTGCGCTCGGAGAAAATCCTCCAGGACAAACTCTTCGAGAAAGCCGCCAACGGCAATGTCCGCCTGCACTGGAACCAGAATCTCGACGAAGTGCTCGGCGATGCCAGCGGCGTCACCGGCGCCCGCCTGCGCGACAGCCATACCGGCGCAACCCGCGAAATGGCCTTGGCAGGCGTGTTCATCGCTATCGGTCACAAACCCAACACCGACCTGTTTCTGGGCCAGTTGCCAATGCACGACGGTTATCTACGGATCAAGGGCGGCAGCGACGGTGACGCCACCGCTACAGAGATCCCCGGGGTGTTTGCCGCCGGCGACGTCGCCGACCATGTCTACCGTCAGGCCGTGACCTCGGCCGGCGCCGGTTGCATGGCCGCGCTCGATGCCGAGAAGTATCTGGACGACATTCCGGTCATTTAACGGCACACTTTAGCGCGGGCCAAACGGCCCGTACCGCCCTCCCCTTCTGCAAGCCTGGATGCCATGCTGACTTGGTTACAACGTAATTCCCTGACGTTTCCGCCACTGGAAAAGGCCATGCGCGAGCCTAACGGATTGCTCGCTGCGGGCGGCGATCTGTCCGCCGATCGATTGATCCAGGCTTATCGCCATGGTTGTTTCCCATGGTTCTCTGAAGGCCAGCCGATTCTCTGGTGGTCGCCGGATCCGCGCACCGTGCTGTTTCCCGACGAACTGCATGTCTCGCGCAGCCTCGGCAAATTGCTGCGCCAAGAACGTTACCAGGTCACCTTCGATCAGGACTTTGACGCGGTGATCCGCGCCTGCGCCGCGCCACGGGACTACGCCGACGGCACCTGGATCACCGAAGCCATGCAGAATGCCTACATTGAATTGCATCGACGCGGGTTCGCCCATTCTGTGGAAGTCTGGGATCAAGGCGAACTGGTCGGCGGACTTTATGGCTTGGCGATGGGCCAGCTGTTTTTTGGTGAGTCCATGTTCAGTCGCGCCGATAACGCTTCCAAATATGGCTTCGCCACCCTGGTGCGCCACTTGAAAGACTCGGGTTTTGTGTTGATCGACTGCCAGATGCCGACCGATCATCTGCACAGTCTCGGTGCGCGGGCGATACCCCGCCACGCATTCGCGGACTATCTGGCCCGGCACCTCGATCAACCCAATCACGCCACTTGGGTTTGCTGAGCGACTTTTGCGCGCGTGGCTTACACTTAATTCACCAGCTTATCCCGAGGGTTGATCATGACCGAGTTGGCGCGTTTGAAGTTCTATGCCACTCAGCCTCACTCTTGCAGCTATCTGCCGGAGGAGCAGGCCACGACCCTGTTTCTCGATCCGAGTCAGCCCATGGATGTGCATGTCTACGCAGACCTGTCGGAAATGGGCTTTCGTCGCAGCGGCGATCATCTGTATCGACCTCATTGCCAGAACTGCAATGCGTGCGTGCCTGCGCGCATTCCGGTGGCGCAGTTCACCCCCAATCGTCAGCAGAAGCGTATTTTCAAGCGCAATGCCGATTTACAGGTGCGCCCGGCCAAACCCAAATTCAGCGAAGAATATTTCGATTTGTACCAGCGCTACATAGAACAGCGCCACGCCGATGGCGATATGTACCCGCCGAGCCGTGATCAATTCTCGACTTTTCTGGTGCGCGACCTGCCCTTCTCGCGGTTTTACGAGTTTCGACTCGACGGACGGTTGCTGGCGGTGGCGGTGACCGATTTGCTCCCTAACGGTTTGTCAGCGGTGTACACGTTCTACGAACCTGATGAAGAGCGCCGTAGCCTAGGGCGTTACGCGATCCTTTGGCAGATAGGCGAAAGCCAGCGCCTGGGGCTTGAGGCGGTTTACTTGGGGTACTGGATCAAGAACTGCAAAAAGATGAACTACAAAACCCAATATCGCCCTATCGAATTGCTGATTAATCAGCGCTGGGTCATCCTCAACTGAACACAAGCCGTAAACCCCTTGGCGTAAACCCCATTTTTCGGGCACAATGCACGCCGCTTTTGCCTGGCGCAGTTGCACCGGGCCATTCATTGGATACCGAGGGCTTTACTGCATGTCGAAAGAAGACAGCTTCGAAATGGAAGGCACTGTCGTCGACACCCTGCCCAACACCATGTTTCGTGTGGAGTTGGAAAATGGGCACGTCGTAACCGCGCATATTTCCGGCAAGATGCGCAAGAACTACATTCGTATTCTTACCGGTGACAAAGTGCGCGTCGAGCTGACGCCCTATGACTTGAGCAAAGGGCGCATTACTTACCGCGCTCGTTAATCAAGTCAATACAAGACGCCCGGTTTATGCCGGGCGTTTTTGTATGTGCGTTTTGGGGTTTGGGTTTGGTGGGTTGGGGGCATATCCGTTTTTTCGGGTGCTGCCGCTGGCGGTTTCGCTCTTACAGCGAGTCACCTTTTCCAAACGCCGAAAAGGTAACCCAAAAGGCTTGGCCCCGGCGTACGGCACTTCGCTGAGGCTCAGTGTTCCCTCGCTACGGTGCCCATCCGGGGGCATCGCCTACGGTTTGCTGCGCTGCACCTCCTCTCGATGTGTTTGGCTTCGCCAAACGGCGCTGCGCGCCTACCCCCCGGATGAACACCTCCGCTCGGCCTGCCGAAGGGGCAAAAAATCAAAAGCCAAAGCAAGATCAAAAGATCGCAGCCTGACTTTTCCCCTGTAGGAGCTGCCGAAGGCTGCGATCTTTTGATTTTTTTGTCTTTGGGGTTGGTGGGTTGGGGGCATATCCGTTTTTTCGGGAGCTGCCGCTGGCGGTTTCGCTCTTACAGCGAGTCACCTTTTCCAAACGCCGAAAAGGTAACCCAAAAGGCTTGGCCCCGGCGTACGGCACTTCGCTGAGGCTCAGTGTTCCCTCGCTACGGTGCCCATCCGGGGGCATCGCCTACGGTTTGCTGCGCTGCACCTCCTCTCGATGTGTTTGGCTTCGCCAAACGGCGCTGCGCGCCTAACCCCCGGATGAACACCTTCGCTCGGCCTGCCGAAGGGGCAATAGATCAAAAGCAAAGCCAGAGCCAGAGCCAGAGCAGATCAAAAGATCGCAGCCTTCAGCAGCTCATACAGGGAATGGGTATACCTGCCAGAGCTTGATTGGCTGTAAGGCCGCCATCGCTGGCAAGCCAGCTCCCACAGGGGTCGAGTACAACCGGCAGAAACAGGTCGGATGTCAGGCCGTCATCGCGAGCAGGCTCACTCCTACAATGGGATCGTATGCAGTCTGCTAGAGATTGGTCGGCTGTCAGGCCGCCATCACTGCCACAAAAAACGAGTACACCCCAAAACGCGGCGCATGCCGCCCCACTCAACACAATGAGCGTTAGCTCGAGTACCGCTCTTGATCTCGGAGCCCGTCGGAAGGCTGAGTGGAGGGATTGATCCGGGCGTGGGAGCGCAGCGACCGTTTGGCGCAGCCAAACACAGCGAGAGGAGGTGCAGCGCAGCAAACCGTAGGCGCTGCGCCCGGATCGATCCCGGAGCGAAGGAACCCCGAGCCCCAGCGAGCGGGCCGAACGTAGGAGCAAGCGTTTTTTGCTTACTTTTTTTGGCGTTTGAAAAAAAGTGAGTCGCCGTAAGGGCGAAACCGTAATAAGCCACCACCGCAGCAACGGATATACACCCAAAACCCAAAAACACCAGACAACAAAAAGGCGCCCGAAGGCGCCCTCTTGATCTACAGCCGTCAGGCCATTTCCGCGGTAGTCTCGAAGTCGAAGGTCATCTCGCCATCCTTGATGTCGATGTGAACCACGCCGCCATGCTCGGCCAACTCGCCAAACAGAATCTCCTCCGCCAACGGACGCTTGATCTTGTCCTGAATCAGACGCGCCATCGGACGTGCGCCCATCGCCGAATCATAACCACCCGCCGCCAGCCAACTGCGCGCAGCATCGGTCACTTCCAGCAACACACGCTTGTCTTCCAATTGCGCCTGAAGCTCGGTAAGGAACTTGTCCACCACACTTTTGATGACCTCATGACTGAGGCGACCAAACTGGATAATGGTGTCCAGACGGTTACGGAATTCCGGCGTGAAGCTCTTCTTGATCACTTCCATCGCATCAGACGAGTGATCCTGATGGGTGAAACCGATCGAAGCACGGGCTGCCGTTTCGGCACCGGCGTTGGTCGTCATGATCACGATCACATTGCGGAAGTCCGCCTTGCGCCCGTTGTTATCGGTCAGCGTACCGTGGTCCATCACCTGCAACAGCAGGTTGAAGACTTCCGGGTGCGCCTTCTCGATTTCATCGAGGAGCAATACGCAGTGCGGCTGCTTGGTGATCGCTTCGGTCAACAAACCACCCTGATCGAAGCCGACATAGCCAGGAGGCGCACCGATCAGACGCGATACGGTGTGACGCTCCATGTACTCGGACATGTCGAAACGCACCAGTTCGATGCCCAACGCCTTGGCCAATTGCCGCGCCGCCTCGGTTTTACCCACACCGGTCGGCCCTGCGAACAGGAACGAACCCACAGGCTTGTCAGGCGACTTGAGGCCCGCACGGGACAGCTTGATCGCGGTCGACAGCGAATCGATCGCCGCGTCCTGACCAAACACCGTCAGCTTGAGGTCACGCTCAAGGTTACGCAGCAACTCCTTGTCGGAGCTGGTCACGTGCTTCGGCGGAATCCGCGCAATCTTCGCCACGATGTCTTCGACGTGCGGCACTTCGATGCGTTTGGCACGCTTCTCGACCGGCTGCAGACGCTGGTAGGCACCCGCCTCGTCGATCACGTCGATGGCCTTGTCCGGCATATGCCGGTCATTGATGTAACGCGAGGCCAGTTCAGCAGCCGCACGCAACGCCTCATCGCTGTATTCGATGTTGTGATGCTGTTCGAAACGCCCTTTCAGACCGCGCAGGATACCGATGGTGTCTTCCACCGACGGCTCGACGACATCGACCTTCTGGAAGCGCCGTGCGAGCGCACGATCCTTCTCGAAGATGCCGCGAAACTCCTGGAACGTGGTCGAGCCGATGCAGCGAATGTCGCCAGACGACAGCAGCGGCTTGAGCAGGTTCGAAGCATCCATGACACCACCGGACGCAGCACCCGCACCAATAATGGTGTGAATTTCGTCGATGAACAGGATCGCTTGCGGACGTTTTTTCAGTTCATTGAGCAGCGCCTTGAAGCGCTTCTCGAAATCACCGCGATACTTGGTACCCGCGAGCAGAGCACCCAGATCAAGGGAATAAACAACGCTGCCGGCCAGCAGGTCAGGTACCTGGTTGTCGACAATGCGCTTGGCCAGACCTTCGGCAATCGCGGTTTTACCCACGCCAGCCTCGCCTACCAGCAGCGGATTGTTCTTGCGACGACGCGCCAGAATCTGCGCGACACGCTCGACTTCCATTTCGCGACCGACCAGCGGATCGATACGACCCTGGCGCGCGAGTTCGTTGAGGTTGCTGGCATAAGCATCCAGAGGATTGCCTGAAGAAGAAGACTCACCGCCCTCGTCGTCCTGCATATCTTGTTCACCTTCAGAGTGATCGCCATGCCCCGGCACTTTGGAAATGCCGTGAGCGATGTAATTGACGACATCGATGCGCGCGACGCTCTGCTGTTTCAGCAGAAACACCGCCTGACTCTCTTGCTCACTGAAGATTGCAACCAGCACATTGGCGCCGGTTACTTCGCGTTTGCCCGAGCTCTGTACGTGGAACACAGCACGTTGCAGTACACGCTGGAAGCCCAGAGTTGGCTGGGTTTCGCGATCTTCGTCATGAACGGGGATCAATGGCGTGGTGGAGTCGATGAACTCCTGCAGGTCATGCTTGAGTTTGTCGAGGTTTGCGCCGCAGGCACGCAAAACGGTGGCGGCAGCCTCATTGTCCAATAGGGCCAGCAAAAGGTGTTCGACGGTCATGAATTCATGACGCTTCGAACGAGCCTCCTTGAAGGCAAGATTGAGGGTGACTTCGAGCTCGCGGTTTAACATAGCTTCACCTCATACCCAAGTGGTCGGCGATTAACCGTCCTTCTCGATTTCACAGAGTAGCGGATGCTGGCTTTCCCTGGCGTACTGGTTGACCTGCATTGCCTTTGTCTCGGCGATGTCGCGGGTAAACACTCCACATACTGCCCGTCCTTCTGTGTGGACGGCCAGCATGACCTTGGTCGCCAGCTCGCGATTCAGGTTAAAAAACACCTCGAGCACTTCGACGACGAAATCCATCGGTGTGTAGTCATCGTTAAACAAAACCACCTTGTACATCGGCGGCGCCTGTAACGCAGGCTTTGCTTCCTGAACAGCAACGCCTGCCGAATCGTCGTCGTGCTCCTGTGGAAGATCCTTTTGGAGAAGCGGGCGATCCTGATTGAATGTTAGTCGAATCTGGCTGATTGCATGCATGGGAAAGAAAGGTTCGTCAGTTGTGCAAATACAGTGGTGGGGGCGGCTGTCCACGTTTTCAACTCCGACTGCCCGGTCAGCTTGACTATCGGGAAAACGGTGTTACAACCAATAGAGCCCACAGTGGGTAAAAAAGATCCGCGGAGTCAATTCTTTTAACGAATTAGATTGCGGATGAATTGGATGATACTCCAGCGATGGAGTCTGTTGCAGAGGGATTTGAGCATGGCTGTCGGCAAGGTGAAATGGTTCAACAATGCCAAGGGATTCGGCTTTATCAATACCGACGCCCGCGAAGGACGTGATGAGGACGGCAAAGACATTGATTTCTTTGCGCACTATTCGGCCATTGAAATGGACGGGTACAAAACCCTCAAGGCTGGACAAGACGTGAACTTCGAAATCGTCCAGGGCCCCAAAGGCTTGCACGCGACAAACATTCAGAACGTCGCGACCGCAACAGATGCAGCCTCGACCGCCGCCCTGGCGCAATCGGTCACCAGCTAAAACCAGTTCATCGCCTGCCAGAAAAAAACCGCCCGCCTCGATCACTCGAGACGGGCGGTTTTTCGCATGCCTGCGATGCTTACATGTGCGAGATCAGCGCATCGCCGAAGCCCGACGACGACACCAGTTTGGCCCCGTCCATCAGACGCTCGAAGTCATAGGTCACGGTCTTGGCCGAAATAGCGCCGTTGGTGCCCTTGATGATCAGATCCGCCGCTTCGATCCAGCCCATGTGGCGCAGCATCATCTCTGCCGAGAGAATCAGCGAGCCCGGGTTGACCTGATCCTTGCCGGCGTACTTCGGCGCGGTACCGTGGGTCGCTTCGAACATTGCCACGGTATCGGACAGGTTGGCGCCCGGGGCGATACCGATACCGCCTACTTCTGCCGCCAGCGCGTCAGACAGATAGTCGCCGTTGAGGTTGAGGGTCGCAATCACATCGTATTCGGCCGGGCGCAGCAGGATCTGCTGGAGCATGGCGTCGGCGATGGCATCTTTGACCACAACGTTCTTGCCGGTTTTCGGGTTTTTGAACTGCATCCACGGACCGCCGTCGAGCAGGGTCGCGCCGAACTCTTCGGCAGCCACTTCGTAGGCCCATTCCTTGAAGGCACCTTCGGTGAACTTCATGATGTTGCCTTTGTGCACGATGGTCAGCGAATCGCGGTCATTGTCGACCACATATTGCAGAGCCTTGCGCGCCAGACGCTTGGTGCCTTCCAGCGATACCGGCTTGACGCCGATGCCGCAGTTTTCGTCGAAACGGATTTTGGTGACGCCCATTTCTTCTTTGAGGAATTTGATGACTTTGGTGGCTTCCGGCGAGCCGGCCTTCCACTCAATGCCTGCGTAGATGTCTTCGGAGTTCTCGCGGAAAATGGTCATGTCGACATCGCCAGGCTTTTTCACCGGGCTAGGCACGCCTTCGAACCAGCGCACCGGGCGCAGGCAGACGTACAGGTCGAGTTGCTGACGCAGGGCGACGTTCAGTGAGCGAATGCCGCCACCGACCGGGGTGGTCAGCGGGCCTTTGATGGAGACCACGTAATCCTTGACTGCATCGAGGGTTTCCTGAGGCAGCCAGGTGTCCTGGTCGTAAACCTGAGTGGCTTTTTCCCCGGCGTAGACTTCCATCCAGGAAATCTTGCGCTTACCGCCGTATGCCTTTTGAACTGCAGCATCGACAACCTTGATCATCACCGGGCTGATGTCGACACCAATGCCGTCACCTTCGATGAAGGGGATGATCGGGTTATCAGGAACATTGAGAGAATGGTCTGCATTGACGGTGATTTTGTCGCCGACGGCTGGAACCTGAATCTTCTTGTAACCCATGCTGAACTCCATTGTTTGGATTGAACATCTGGCTTGGTTCGAGCGTAACCCAGTTAAATCAACACGCAAACCCTCTGTTCCCGGCATTCGCACAACTCGTTTCGTACAAGCCTGAAAGCAAAGGGAAAAGCGCCAATTTCAAGCATTCGCGGCGACTCTACGCGCCACCCCGCCCTGCGACCTTTAGACCAATGGACGAGATTGGTTGCATATGAACCATCGGCAGATTGCCAGCTACCTATGTATAATGCCGTCCGCTGACCACAGGGTCACGACGGCTGGCCTCTCTAGAACGAGACTTTCCGCCTGATTGGTCGGGTTGTTACCGCAGCCTGACTGCTTGACGCTCTACTGATGCACCCAACATCACCGCGAAGAATCTCGACATTCGGTTCATGGATGACTTTGAACGAACGCGCTTACCCGGCGCCCCTCGAGTTTCTGCGCACGCTTTAGCAAAGAAGAGAGAGTTAATCCGAATATGCCCACCCGCTCGAAGATCATCTATACCTTCACCGACGAAGCTCCAGCCCTCGCCACCTATTCCCTGCTGCCGATCATCGAGGCTTACACCGCCTCGGCCGATATCGCCGTGGAAACCCGCGATATCTCTCTTGCAGCGCGTATTCTGGCCAGCTTCCCCGAGCAACTGGGCGACAAAGCCGTAGCCGACCACCTCGCCGAACTGGGCGACCTGGCCGTTACGCCTGAAGCCAACATCATCAAGCTGCCGAACATCAGCGCTTCGGTGCCGCAGCTGCAAGCCGCGATCAAAGAACTGCAAGCTCAGGGTTACAACCTGCCGGACTACCCGGAAACCGTGACCAGCGACGCCGACAAAGACGCCAAGGCGCGTTACGACAAGGTCAAAGGCAGCGCCGTGAACCCGGTTCTGCGCGAAGGCAACTCTGACCGTCGCGCTCCGCTGTCGGTCAAAAACTACGCTCGTAAGCACCCGCACAAAATGGGCGCCTGGGCCAAAGACTCCAAGTCCCACGTTGCTCACATGAGCACCGGCGATTTCTACGGCAGCGAAAAAGCTGCCCTGATCGACGCCGCTGACGCTGTGAAGATCGAACTGATCGCCAAAGACGGTACCGCTACCGTCCTGAAAGAAAAAACCACCGTTCAGGCCGGCGAGATCCTCGACTGCGCCGTGATGAGCAAAAACGCTCTGCGTGCGTTCATCGCTGCTGAAATCGAAAGCGCCAAGGCCCAGGGCGTGCTGCTGTCGGTTCACCTGAAAGCGACCATGATGAAGGTCTCCGACCCAATCATGTTCGGCCAGATCGTTGCCGAGTTCTATAAAGACGCGCTGACCAAGCACGCTGACGTGCTGGCCCAGATCGGCTTCAACCTGAACAACGGCATCGGTGATCTGTACGCACGCATCAAGGCCCTGCCGGCCGAGCAGCAAGCACAGATCGAAGCTGACATGGCTGCGGTCTATGCCGCTCGCCCATCGCTGGCGATGGTCAACTCCGACAAAGGCATCACCAACCTGCACGTGCCGAGCGACGTTATCGTCGACGCTTCGATGCCAGCGATGATCCGTGACTCCGGCAAGATGTGGGGCACCGACGGTCAGTTGCACGACACCAAGGCTGTGATCCCGGATCGTTGCTACGCGACCATCTACCAGGCTGTGATCGAAGATTGCAAAGCAAATGGCGCTTTCGATCCGACCACCATGGGCAGCGTGCCAAACGTTGGCCTGATGGCGAAGAAAGCCGAAGAGTACGGCTCGCACGACAAGACCTTCCAGATCAAGGCTGACGGTGTGGTTCGCGTAACCGACAGCAAAGGCACCCTGCTGATGGAGCAGGCTGTTGAAGCTGGCGATATCTTCCGCATGTGCCAGACCAAAGACGCGCCGATCCAGGACTGGGTCAAACTGGCCGTCAATCGTGCTCGCGCCAGCAGCACCCCGGCGATCTTCTGGCTCGACCCAATGCGCGCTCACGACGGCGTAGTGATCGAGAAGGTTCAGGCTTACCTGAAGGATCACGACACGGCCGGTCTGGACATCCAGATCATGGCGCCGGTCGACGCAATGAAGTTCACCCTGCAGCGCACCCGCGAAGGCAAGGACACCATTTCGGTGACCGGCAACGTACTGCGCGACTACCTGACTGACCTGTTCCCGATCATGGAACTGGGCACCAGCGCCAAGATGCTGTCGATCGTACCGCTGATGAACGGCGGTGGTCTGTTCGAAACCGGCGCCGGCGGTTCGGCTCCGAAGCACGTGCAGCAACTGGTTGAAGAGAACTTCCTGCGCTGGGACTCGCTGGGCGAATTCCTCGCACTGGCAGCGTCTCTTGAGCATCTGGGTGTGAACTACAACAACCCGAAAGCGCTGGTGCTGTCCAAGACCCTGGATCAGGCCACCGGCCAGTTCCTCGACAACAACAAATCGCCATCGCGCAAAGTCGGCAACATCGACAACCGCGGCAGCCACTTCTACCTGGCGATGTACTGGGCTCAGGCTCTGGCCGCCCAGACTGAAGACGCTGCACTGCAAGCGCAGTTCGCGACTCTGGCCAAGACTCTGACCGAGAGCGAAGCAGCCATCGTTGCCGAACTCAACGCCGTTCAGGGCAAGCCAGTCGACATCGGCGGTTACTACCACGCCAATGCCGAGCTGATCAGCAAGGCCATGCGCCCAAGCGCAACCCTCAACGCGGCGATTGCTGCGCTGGTTTAAGGTTGTAGTGCTGTAAACAAACCCCGGCCCTGTGCCGGGGTTTGTGTTTCCAGAGCTCACACAAAACTCATTGTAGGAGTGAGCCTGCTCGCGATAGCGGTATACCATTCAACAATTATGGTGACTGACAGTGCGCTATCGCGAGCAGGCTCACTCCTACACGGATCGCATTTCAATCCCGGATTTGAGGAAGATTTATGGAATGGCTCCCCCACATCACCGTCGCCACGATCGTCGAGGACAACGGCCGCTTCCTGATGGTTGAAGAACACAAAGCCGGACGCAACGTACTCAACCAGCCCGCGGGCCATCTCGACCCGGACGAAACCCTGATCGAAGCCGCCGTGCGTGAAACCCTTGAAGAAACCGGCTGGGACGTCGAACCCACCGGCGTCATCGGCATTTACCTGTACACCGCCCCAAGCAACGGCGTGACCTACCAGCGCGTCTGCTTCAGCGCCAAAGCCTTGAAACATCACCCCGACTACCAACTCGACGACGGCATCGTCGGCGCCAAGTGGCTGACCCGCGAAGAATTAATGGCTCAACGCGACAACTGGCGCAGTGAACTGATCATCCGTTGCATCGACGATTATCTGGCGGGCAATCACTTCGGCCTCGAACTGATCCGCCCTTCTCTTTAGCCTTGAGGCCGTGAGCCTGATAGAATCGCGTCCTTTTTCAAGACACTCATTGAATCCCTATGCGTGATCCAGCCCCTTCTGACACATCCAAGAAGCGCGTCATTGTCGGCATGTCCGGCGGCGTGGACTCTTCCGTTTCCGCTCTCCTGCTGATCGAGCAGGGTTATGAGGTGGAAGGCCTGTTCATGAAGAACTGGGAAGAAGACGACGGAACGGAATACTGCACCGCCATGGACGACCTGGCGGATGCGCAGGCTGTGTGCGACAAGATTGGTATCAAACTGCACACCGCCAACTTCGCGGCCGAATACTGGGACAACGTGTTCGAACACTTCCTGGCCGAATACAAGGCCGGGCGCACGCCGAACCCGGACATCCTGTGCAACCGCGAAATCAAGTTCAAGGCGTTCCTCGATTACGCCATGATGCTCGGCGCCGACCTGATCGCCACCGGTCACTACGTGCGCCGCCGCGACATCGATGGTCGCACCGAATTGCTCAAAGGCCTCGATCCGAACAAGGATCAAAGCTACTTCCTGCACGCCGTCGGCGGCGAACAGATCGCCAAGACCCTGTTCCCGGTCGGCGAACTGGAAAAGCCGGAAGTGCGCGCAATTGCCGAGAAATACGAACTGGCGACCGCCAAGAAGAAGGATTCCACCGGGATCTGCTTTATCGGCGAACGACGCTTCAGCGATTTCCTCAAGCAATACCTGCCGGCGCAACCGGGCGAAATCAAAACCACCGAAGGCGAAGTCATCGGCCGCCACCACGGCTTGATGTACCACACCATCGGTCAGCGTCAGGGCCTCGGCATTGGCGGCTTGAAAGACGCCGGCGATGAGCCGTGGTACGTGCTGCGCAAGGACCTGGACACCAACGAGCTGATCGTCGGCCAGGGCAACAACCATCCATGGCTGTTCTCCAGCGCCCTGCTCGCTTCGGAAATCTACTGGGTCAACCCGATCGACTTGAGCCAGCCGTTGCGCCTGACGGCCAAGGTTCGCTATCGCCAGAGCGATCAAGCCTGCACCCTGGAAAAAACCGCCAGCGGCTACCGCGCCGTGTTCGACGAACCGCAACGCGCGGTGACGCCGGGCCAATCGGTGGTGTTCTATGACGGTGAAATCTGCCTCGGCGGCGGCGTAATCGAAGTCGCCGAGCCGTGGAGCGGCCAGGCATGAGCCCGACTCAGGAGCAACTGACGGCGCTGGGCGGCGTGTTTCTGGCCGCCGTGCTGGTTGACCGGATCGCCAAGACCGGGCAGACCAGCGAAGCCGGCCTGAGCTGCATGCTCGGCAGTCTGCTGGTGCGCGACCCGAAGGACACGCTGGACGTGTACGGCGGCGACGATCTCAATTTGCGCGAAGGCTACCGCGCATTGATCGGCGCGCTTGAACGCGACCCGAGCACTTTGCAGCGCGAACCTTTGCGTTATGCACTGTCGATGCTCGGTCTCGAACGCCAACTGGCCAAACGTGACGACATGCTCGACACCATCGGTAAGCGCCTGCCGCAGATTCAGTCGCAAGTCGAGCATTTCGGCCCGGCCCACGAGAACGTGGTCGCCGCCTGCGGTGCGCTGTATCAGGACACCTTGAGCACCCTGCGCCAACGCATTCAGGTGCACGGCGACATGCGCAACCTGCAGCAGCCGAGCAATGCCTCGAAGATCCGCGCCCTGCTCCTCGCCGGCATCCGTTCGGCACGCTTGTGGCGACAGCTCGGCGGTCATCGCTGGCAGTTGGTAATCAGCCGGCGCAAGCTGCTCAAAGAGCTGTATCCGTTGATGCGCAGCGAGTAAATCGCTGCGCAATAAAAGCTTTGTAGTCTGTAACGCGTAATACGCCGGTCAGTTGGCAACGGACCGGCGGATTTTTTCATGTATGATACGCGCCCCATTTCGTTGCCCGACTGTCCGAGAACACCCCATGCAGCTTTCTTCGCTCACTGCGGTTTCCCCTGTTGACGGCCGCTACGCCGGCAAAACCCAGGCCCTGCGCCCGATTTTCAGCGAGTACGGCCTGATCCGTGCCCGCGTTCTGGTTGAAGTGCGCTGGCTCCAGCGCCTGGCCGCCCACGCTGGCATCCCTGAAGTGCCAGCCTTCTCCGCCGAGGCCAACGCCGTTCTCAATGAACTGGCTGAAAACTTCTCGCTGGAGCACGCCGAGCGCGTCAAAGAGATCGAGCGCACCACCAACCACGACGTCAAAGCGATCGAATACCTGCTCAAAGAGCAGGCGGCCAAGCTGCCGGAGCTGGCCAAGGTCAGCGAGTTCATCCACTTTGCCTGCACCAGCGAAGACATCAACAACCTGTCCCACGCCCTGATGCTGCGCGAAGGCCGTGATGACGTGATGCTGCCGCTGATGCGCCAGACCGCCGAAGCCATCCGCGAACTGGCCATCCGTTTCGCTGACGTGCCGATGCTCTCGCGCACCCACGGTCAACCAGCGTCGCCGACCACTCTGGGTAAAGAGCTGGCGAACGTGGTTTATCGTCTCGAGCGTCAAATCGCTCAAGTCGCTGCCGTGCCGCTGCTGGGCAAGATCAACGGCGCTGTCGGCAACTACAACGCGCACCTGTCGGCCTACCCGCAGATCGACTGGGAAGCCAACGCCCGCGCCTTCATCGAAGACGAGCTGGGTCTGGGCTTCAACCCGTACACCACGCAGATCGAGCCGCACGACTACATCGCCGAACTGTTCGACGCGATCGCGCGCTTCAACACCATTCTGATCGACTTCGACCGTGACATCTGGGGCTACATCTCCCTGGGTTACTTCAAGCAGCGCACCATCGCTGGCGAAATCGGTTCGTCGACCATGCCGCACAAGGTCAACCCGATCGACTTCGAAAACTCCGAAGGCAACCTGGGCATCGCCAACGCACTGTTCCAGCACCTGGCGAGCAAACTGCCGATCTCCCGCTGGCAGCGCGACCTGACCGACTCCACCGTACTGCGCAACCTCGGTGTCGGCTTCGCCCACAGCGTGATCGCTTACGAAGCCAGCCTCAAAGGCATCAGCAAGCTCGAGCTGAACGCTCAGAAGATTGCTGCCGACCTCGACGCTTGCTGGGAAGTATTGGCCGAGCCGATCCAGACCGTGATGCGCCGCTACAACATCGAAAACCCGTACGAAAAACTGAAAGAACTGACCCGCGGCAAGGGCATCAGCCCTGAAGCGTTGCAGACTTTCATCGACGGCCTGGACATGCCAGCCGAAGCGAAAGCCGAGCTCAAGCAACTGACCCCGGCCAACTACATCGGCAACGCTGTAGCGCAAGCCAAACGCATCTGATCGACCGTTTGACCCGTTTGAGACGCCCGGCCGCGCCGGGCGTTTTTATTCCCGTCTGAAAAGTGCTTTTTTTCAATAGGTTACATATGAATCCCGATATTCCTCTTCAACTTCTGGGCGGCATCACGGCGCGCGAATTCCTGCGCGACTACTGGCAGAAAAAGCCACTGCTGATCCGTCAGGCAATTCCTGACTTCGAAAGCCCGATCGACGCCGACGAACTGGCCGGCCTGGCCCTGGAAGAAGAAGTCGAATCGCGCCTGGTGATCGAGCACGGCGAGCGCCCATGGGAACTGCGTCGCGGCCCGTTCGCTGAAGACGAATTCAGCAAGCTGCCGGAAAAAGAGTGGACCCTGCTGGTTCAAGCCGTTGACCAGTTCGTCCCGGAAGTCAGCGAACTGCTGGAAAACTTCCGCTTCCTGCCGAGCTGGCGCGTCGACGACGTGATGATCAGCTTCGCCGCCCCGGGTGGCAGCGTTGGTCCGCACTTCGACAACTACGACGTGTTCCTGCTGCAAGGCCACGGCAAGCGCAACTGGAAAATCGGCCAGATGTGCGATTCCGAGAGCCCGCTGCTGCAACACGCCGACCTGCGCATCCTCGCCGAATTCCACGAAACCGAAGAGTGGGTGCTGGAACCGGGCGACATGCTCTACCTGCCGCCGCGTCTGGCTCACTGCGGTGTAGCCGTGGACAACTGCATGACCTACTCGGTCGGTTTCCGTGCGCCAAGCGCTTCCGAAGTGCTGACCCACTTCACCGACTTCCTCAGCCAGTTCCTGACTGACGAAGAGCGCTACACCGACGCCGACGCCAAGCCAGCCGTCGATCCGCACCAGATTCAGCACGACGCACTGGATCGCCTGAAAAGCCTGCTCGCCGAACACATGAGCGACGAGCGCCTGTTGCTGACCTGGTTCGGCCAATACATGACCGAGCCGCGTTACCCAGAGCTGGTGGTTGGCCCGGAAGACGTCGAAGAAGAAGATTTCCTCAGCGCTCTGCAAGATGGCGCCGTGCTGATCCGCAACCCGAGCGCACGCTTGGCCTGGTCGGAAGTCGATGACGATCTGCTGCTGTTCGCCAGCGGTCAGAGCCGTTATCTGCCGGGCAAACTGCGCGAACTGCTGAAGCTGATCTGCGCCGCTGACGCCCTGCACGCCGACAACCTTGGTGAGTGGCTGAATGATGAAGACGGTCGCGGCCTGCTGTGCGAGCTGGTCAAGCAAGGGAGCCTGGGGTTCGCCGATGAATAAGATTCGCGTACGTGTCGCAGACTGGCAGAAGGACATCGCCGAGATCCGGCGCATTCGTGAAACGGTGTTCATTGCCGAGCAATCGGTGCCACCTGAGTTGGAATGGGACGCGGATGACGCGACCGCCGTGCATTTTCTGGCGTTTGAAGGCGACTTTCCGATCGGCACTGCGCGCTTGCTGCCGGATGGCCACATTGGCCGGGTTTCGGTGCTGAAAGACTGGCGCGGGATGAAGGTCGGTGATGCGCTGATGCAAGCGGTGATTGCCGAAGCTGAAGCGCGCGGCTTGAAAGAGCAAATGCTCAGCGCGCAGGTGCAGGCCACGGCGTTTTATGAGCGCTTGGGCTTTAGCCTGGTCAGCGAAGAATTCCTCGAAGCCGGGATTCCGCACGTCGACATGGTTCGCCATTCGGCCTGATTGGCAGAGATCCTGTGAGAAATTCTGATCTCTGATGACCCCTGTGGTGAGGGGATTTATCCCCGACCGGCTGCGAAGCAGTCGCCAACCCAGCGCACCCGGTTCAACTGACATACCGAGTTCTCTGGGTTTGGGCTGCTTTGCAGCCCAACGGGGATAAATCCCCTCGCCACAAAGGCCCGTAAGCACATCACAAAACGCCCCGCCATTTTCGGATGCCGGGGCGTTTTGCTGTCTACGATTCAACTTGCCCCACCCCAGGCCGACAAACTGGCAATATCAAGCCTTTCGAAAGCGGAGATAACGGACATGTCCCTACGCACCCTGCTCACCACCCTGCTGCTCGCGTGCAGTTTTTCGGTGATGGCAGCCACAGAAATCGTCCCCCTCAATTACCGCACCAGCACCGACATGCTGCCGATGGCGCAGGACTTCATCGGCAAGGACGGTCAGGTCAGCGCCTACGGCAACCAACTGATCATCCAGGCCGAGCCGGACAAGATTCAGGAGCTCAAGGCGCTGATTACTCGGCTCGACACCGCACCCAAGCGCCTGCTGATCACCGTCGACACCAATGAAAACAACGGTCGCGGCGATGAAGGCTATTCGGTCAACGGCTCCCAGACTCGCATCATTAGCCGCAGCACCACCAGCCGCAACGGTGGTATTCAGCAAGTGCAGGCCAGTGAAGGCGCGCCGGCGCTGATTCAGGTCGGCCAAAGCGTGCCAATCACCAGCAGCCAGAGCAATTCCTACGGCGATTACAGCAGCCAGACTCAATACCGCAACGTGACCCAGGGCTTCTATGTCACGGCCAGCGTCACCGGCGACATCGTTCACCTGGCAATCAGTACCAACCGTGACCGCATGAGCCAGGAACGTCCCGATGTAGTGAACGTGCAAAGCACCGACACAACCGTCAGCGGACGCCTCGGCGAATGGATCACCCTCGCCGGCGTAAACAGCCAGACTCAGGCCGACAAACAGGGCCTGGCCCGCAGCTACTCGACTCAAGGCCGGGATGACATGACCTTGCGAGTGAAAGTCGACGCCTTGGACTAAAGCACCGAAAACTGACTGATTAGTCGTATTAGACGAAAGATGTAGTGCTTGAAAAAAAGCACTACAAAACGTTTGACGAGCCAAAAAAGCGAAGGCATGATGGCCTCGCTCCCGCTAATCAGAGGCCCTGGCAAGGGCCTTCGAAGCGATGTTCGCACCTACCCCGCGAACCGCTTCGTGTCTGTACCGCCCACAAGGTGTGTTTGACGAGGTTGCCGACTGGAACGAAGTTGTCCCGAGGGACGGAAGCGTAATTAGGTAACCCGGCATCACACTGTAGTCCGTATAAAGGCCCACGACGCCCGCATGCGCCCACAGTCCGCCACTACCTGCTCACTTCCCCTCGAGCCCATCGTTCATCCCGTCGCCTACCCCGCCAAATCCGACTTGACCACCTAAGCTTCTGGTCAGCGAGCGCAGGAATTTTCCACCGCAGAACAACTTTTCATAAAAGACGCGACGAGGTTTATCTCCATGGCACTGACACGCGAACAGCAAATTGCAGCCCTCGAAAAAGACTGGGCTGAAAACCCGCGCTGGAAAGGCGTGACACGCACTTACTCCGCTGCTGACGTCGTCCGTCTGCGTGGCTCGGTTCAACCTGAGCACACCTTTGCAAAAATGGGCGCCGAGAAGCTGTGGAACCTGGTCACCCAGGGTGCCAAGCCAGCCTTCCGTCCTGAGAAAGATTTCGTCAACTGCATGGGCGCCCTGACCGGCGGCCAGGCTGTTCAACAGGTTAAAGCCGGTATCCAGGCGATCTACCTGTCGGGCTGGCAGGTTGCTGCGGACAACAACTCCGCAGAATCCATGTACCCGGACCAGTCGCTGTACCCGGTGGATTCGGTTCCAACCGTGGTCAAGCGCATCAACAACTCGTTCCGTCGTGCTGACCAAATCCAGTGGAAAGCCGGTAAGAACCCGGGCGACCAAGGCTACATCGACTACTTCGCGCCGATCGTGGCTGACGCTGAAGCCGGTTTCGGTGGCGTTCTGAACGCTTACGAGCTGATGAAGAGCATGATCGAAGCAGGCGCCGCCGGCGTTCACTTCGAAGACCAACTGGCTTCCGTGAAAAAATGCGGTCACATGGGCGGTAAAGTACTGGTTCCAACTCAGGAAGCCGTACAGAAGCTGACCGCTGCACGTCTGGCGGCTGACGTTGCCGGTACCCCGACCATCATCCTGGCCCGTACCGACGCTAACGCTGCTGACCTGCTGACCTCCGATTGCGATCCGTACGACCAGCCGTTCGTGACTGGCGAACGCACTCAGGAAGGTTTCTACAAGGTTCGTGCAGGTCTGGATCAAGCGATCGCTCGTGGCCTGGCTTACGCTCCTTACGCCGACCTGATCTGGTGCGAAACCGCCAAGCCGGATCTGGACGAAGCCCGTCGCTTCGCTGAAGCGATCAAAAAGGAATACCCGGACCAACTGCTGTCGTACAACTGCTCGCCTTCCTTCAACTGGAAGAAAAACCTGGACGACGCGACCATCGCCAAGTTCCAGCGCGAACTGTCCGCCATGGGTTACAAGCACCAGTTCATCACCCTGGCCGGCATTCACAACATGTGGCACAGCATGTTCAACCTGGCGCACGACTACGCCCGCAACGACATGACTGCCTACGTGAAGCTGCAAGAGCAGGAATTCGCTGACGCCGCCAAGGGTTACACCTTCGTGGCTCACCAGCAGGAAGTGGGCACCGGCTACTTCGACGACATGACCACCGTGATTCAGGGTGGCTCGTCCTCGGTAACCGCGCTGACCGGTTCGACTGAAGAAGAACAGTTCCACTGATTCTGCTTCGCTGAGCAAACGGCCTTTGCGGATCGAATAGAAAGCTAACCGCAGAGCCGCAAGACTGACGCCCCGACTGGTTCGGGGCGTTTTTTTTGCCCACGATTTAGTGAACACCACAAATCCCCTGTGGGAGCGAGCCTGCTCGCGAAGGCTTTTTGTCAGTTTGCACATGCGCCAACTGATCCACCGCTTTCGCGAGCGGGCTCGCTCCCACAGGAAAAGCGTCGGCGGCGAGACAAAACATTGATCCAGAGCGGTATGGACGTCAGAAAAATCGGCTAAAACGGGCGCCGTCGCTACTTGTTGTAACGTGCAAGTAAGACAACTTCCCAATACCCCACCCGTTAAACAGTTACAAAATCGCGCCAAACAATATTGATTATCATTTAGCAGCAACTATGCTCGTTACATTCTCAACAAAACATAATTCACTAAAACCCGGCTAATGCCCGCAACGCATGGGCTACGGGGCAGCCGAGGTGCGCTATGTCCTTATTCCAATAAATAATTTCGCTATAGGAATTTTACTTGCAGGGTGTTTAGCCATAAAATCAGCGCGATTGATTGCTGCGACATATCGTCACTGCCTTATTTCTTTATCAAGCTCAGAGACCTTTGCTCTCTGTTAAGGATTACCAGCATGCCCGAAGCGACAGGACTCATGGCCCACAACTGGGGCTTTGCCATTTTCCTTCTGGGTGTAGTCGGCCTGTGTGCCTTCATGCTCGGCGTCTCCAGCCTCCTCGGGTCAAAAGCCTGGGGCCGCAGCAAAAACGAACCGTTCGAGTCGGGCATGCTACCTACCGGTGGCGCCCGCTTGCGGCTCTCAGCCAAATTCTATCTGGTCGCGATGCTGTTCGTGATCTTCGATATCGAAGCCCTCTTTCTCTTTGCATGGTCTGTGTCCGTCCGCGAAAGCGGCTGGACCGGATTCGTCGAAGCTCTCGTTTTCATAGCAATTCTGTTGGCAGGTCTTGTCTACCTGTTCCGAGTGGGCGCCCTTGACTGGGCTCCGGAAGCTCGTCGCAAGCGGCAGGCGAAGCTGAAACAATGAGGCTTTGGCAATGCAATACAATCTCACCAGAATCGACCCCGATGCTCCTAACGAGCAGTATCCGATTGGCGAACGGGAAACCGTTTCCGATCCGTTAGAAGATCAAGTTCACAAAAACATTTTCATGGGCAAGCTGGAAGACGTGCTGAACGGTGCGGTCAACTGGGGACGTAAAAACTCCCTGTGGCCGTACAACTTCGGCTTGTCGTGCTGCTACGTGGAAATGACCACTGCCTTCACGGCGCCCCACGACATCGCGCGCTTTGGCGCCGAGGTTATCCGGGCATCGCCGCGTCAGGCCGACTTCATGGTTATCGCCGGTACCTGCTTCATCAAGATGGCGCCGATCATTCAGCGTCTCTACGAGCAAATGCTCGAGCCGAAGTGGGTTATTTCCATGGGTTCGTGCGCTAACTCCGGTGGCATGTACGACATCTACTCCGTGGTTCAAGGGGTGGACAAGTTCCTGCCGGTGGACGTCTACGTACCTGGCTGCCCGCCCCGTCCAGAAGCATTTCTGCAAGGCTTGATGCTGTTGCAGGAATCGATTGGACAGGAGCGTCGTCCGCTTTCCTGGGTCGTTGGTGATCAAGGCGTTTATCGCGCCGATATGCCTTCGCAAAAGGAACAGCGCCGCGAACAGCGAATCGCAGTCACCAACCTGCGCAGCCCTGACGAAGTCTGATCCAGATCTGTTCTTACAAAGAAACGAGAAGCTGGCTTCATTCTTTACGTTGACCGAAAGCGAAAAAATAACCATGACTACAGGCAGCGCTCTGTACATCCCGCCTTATAAGGCAGACGACCAGGATGTGGTCGTTGAATTGAACAACCGTTTTGGCCCTGAGGCGTTCACCGCCCAGGCAACCCGCACCGGCATGCCGGTGCTGTGGGTGGCCCGCGCCAAACTCGTCGAAGTCCTGACCTTCCTGCGCAACCTGCCCAAGCCGTACGTCATGCTCTATGACCTGCACGGCGTGGACGAGCGTCTGCGCACCAAGCGTCAAGGGCTGCCATCGGACGCCGAGTTCACCGTGTTCTATCACCTCATGTCGCTTGAGCGTAATAGTGACGTGATGATCAAAGTCGCCTTGTCCGAGAGCGACCTGAGCTTGCCGACCGTCACCGGTATCTGGCCGAACGCCAACTGGTACGAGCGTGAAGTCTGGGACATGTACGGCATCGACTTCAAAGGCCACCCGCACCTGTCGCGCATCATGATGCCGCCGACCTGGGAAGGTCACCCGCTGCGCAAGGACTTCCCGGCGCGCGCTACCGAATTCGATCCGTACAGCCTCACCCTCGCCAAGCAACAGCTTGAGGAAGAAGCCGCGCGCTTCCGCCCTGAAGACTGGGGCATGAAGCGTTCCGGGACCAACGAGGACTACATGTTCCTCAACCTGGGCCCGAACCACCCTTCTGCGCACGGTGCGTTCCGTATCATCCTGCAACTGGACGGTGAAGAGATCGTCGACTGCGTGCCGGACATCGGTTACCACCACCGTGGTGCCGAGAAGATGGCCGAGCGTCAGTCGTGGCACAGCTTCATCCCGTACACCGACCGTATCGACTACCTCGGCGGCGTGATGAACAACCTGCCGTACGTGCTCTCGGTCGAGAAGCTGGCCGGCATCAAGGTGCCCGAGAAGGTCGACGTCATCCGCATCATGATGGCCGAGTTCTTCCGCATCACCAGCCACTTGCTGTTCTTGGGGACTTACATCCAGGACGTTGGTGCGATGACTCCGGTGTTCTTCACCTTCACCGACCGCCAGAAGGCGTACACGGTGATCGAAGCCATTACCGGTTTCCGTCTGCACCCGGCCTGGTACCGCATCGGCGGCGTCGCTCACGACCTGCCACGCGGCTGGGACAAACTGGTGAAAGACTTCGTTGAGTGGCTGCCAAAACGCCTCGACGAGTACACCAAGGCTGCCCTGCAAAACAGCATCCTCAAGGGCCGTACCATCGGCGTCGCTGCCTACAACACCAAAGAGGCCCTGGAATGGGGCGTCACCGGTGCCGGCCTGCGTTCGACCGGTTGCGACTTCGACCTGCGTAAAGCGCGTCCATACTCCGGCTACGAGAACTTCGAGTTCGAAGTACCGCTGGCCGCCAACGGCGATGCCTATGACCGCTGCATGGTTCGCGTCGAAGAGATGCGCCAGAGCATCAAGATCATCGACCAGTGCATGCGCAACATGCCGGAAGGCCCGTACAAGGCGGATCACCCGCTGACCACGCCGCCGCCGAAAGAGCGCACGCTGCAGCACATCGAAACCTTGATCACGCACTTCCTGCAAGTTTCGTGGGGCCCGGTGATGCCGGCCAACGAATCCTTCCAGATGATCGAAGCGACCAAGGGCATCAACAGTTATTACCTGACGAGCGACGGCGGCACCATGAGCTACCGTACCCGGATCCGTACTCCAAGCTTCCCGCATCTGCAACAGATCCCTTCGGTGATCAAAGGCAGCATGGTCGCGGACTTGATTGCGTACCTGGGTAGTATCGACTTCGTTATGGCCGACGTGGACCGCTAAGCATGAACAGCACGCTTATCCAGACAGACCGTTTCACCCTGAGTGAAACCGAGCGCTCGGCCATCGAGCACGAGCTGCATCACTACGAAGACCCGCGCGCGGCGTCGATCGAAGCCCTGAAGATCGTTCAGAAAGAACGCGGCTGGGTGCCGGATGGCGCCTTGTACGCAATCGGCGAGATCCTCGGCATCCCGGCCAGCGACGTTGAAGGTGTGGCGACGTTCTACAGCCAGATTTTCCGTCAGCCGGTTGGCCGTCACATCATTCGCGTCTGCGACAGCATGGTCTGCTACATCGGTGGCCACGAGTCGGTGGTCAGCGAAATCCAGAACAATCTGGGCATCGGCCTGGGTCAGACCACCACCGACGGTCGTTTCACCCTGCTGCCTGTCTGCTGCCTCGGCAACTGCGACAAGGCACCGGCGCTGATGATCGACGACGACACCTTTGGTGATGTACAGCCTGCTGGCGTCGCCAAACTGCTCGAGGGCTACGTATGACCCTGACATCTTTCGGCCCGGCCAACAGCATCAAGCGTTCGGCCGAGACTCACCCGCTGACCTGGCGTCTGCGTGACGACGGCGAAGCCGTGTGGCTCGACGAGTACCAGGCCAAGAACGGTTACGCCGCTGCGCGCAAAGCCTTCGCCGACATGGATCAGGACGCTATCGTCCAGACCGTGAAAGACGCAGGCTTGAAAGGTCGCGGTGGTGCAGGCTTCCCCACTGGCGTGAAGTGGGGCCTGATGCCCAAGGACGAATCCATCAACATCCGCTACCTGCTGTGCAACGCGGATGAAATGGAGCCGAACACCTGGAAAGACCGCATGCTGATGGAGCAACTGCCCCATCTGCTGATCGAAGGCATGCTGATCAGTGCGCGCGCGCTGAAAACCTACCGTGGCTACATCTTCCTCCGTGGCGAGTACACCACCGCCGCCAAGCACCTCAACCGTGCCGTGGAAGAAGCCAAGGCAGCGGGCCTGCTGGGTAAGAACATTCTGGGCAGCGGCTTCGATTTCGAGCTGTTCGTCCACACTGGCGCCGGGCGTTACATCTGCGGTGAAGAAACCGCACTGATCAACTCCCTCGAAGGCCGCCGCGCCAACCCGCGCTCCAAGCCGCCCTTCCCTGCCGCTGTTGGCGTGTGGGGCAAGCCGACTTGCGTGAACAACGTTGAGACCCTGTGCAACGTGCCGGCGATCATTGCCGACGGCGTTGACTGGTACAAATCGTTGGCTCGCGAAGGCAGTGAAGACATGGGCACAAAGCTCATGGGCTTCTCCGGCAAAGTCAAAAACCCGGGCCTGTGGGAACTGCCATTCGGCGTCACCGGTCGCGAGTTGTTCGAAGACTACGCCGGCGGCATGCGCGACGGTTTCAAACTCAAGGCCTGGCAGCCAGGTGGTGCCGGTACCGGTTTCCTCCTGCCTGAGCACCTCGACGCACAAATGTACGCCGGCGGCATCGCCAAAGTGGGCACCCGTATGGGTACCGGCCTGGCCATGGCGGTGGATGACAGCGTCAACATGGTGTCGCTGCTGCGCAACATGGAGCAGTTCTTCGCTCGCGAGTCGTGCGGCTTCTGCACCCCGTGCCGTGATGGTTTGCCATGGAGCGTCAAGCTCCTGATGGCCATCGAAGAAGGCCGCGGTCAGCCAGGCGATATCGAGACCCTGCTGGGTCTGGTCAACTTCCTCGGCCCAGGCAAGACCTTCTGCGCCCACGCACCGGGTGCCGTGGAACCGTTGGGCAGTGCCATCAAATACTTCCGTCCAGAGTTCGAAGCCGGTATCGCGCCTGTCAGCGCCGCCGTCCCGCCTCTGGCAAGGCCGATCGTAATCGGCGCGTAAACGCTTAACAGGTGAAGGGCCTGGGCCCTTCGCCTCCTGCGATGACGCCTTTCGAGGCTGGTTTGATTCGCACGGATAACAAGATTCCATTAGCCACGCCCGCTGACACCGGGCCAACGAAGACCTTTGAACCATGGCCACTATCCACGTAGACGGCAAAGCGCTCGAAGTCGACGGGGCAGACAACCTGTTACAGGCATGTCTGTCGCTGGGCCTCGACATTCCATATTTCTGCTGGCACCCCGCGCTTGGTAGCGTCGGGGCTTGCCGCCAGTGCGCGGTCAAGCAGTACACCGACGAGAACGACACCCGTGGTCGCATCGTCATGTCGTGCATGACGCCTGCCACCGACAACACCTGGATCTCCATCGAAGATGAAGAATCCAAAGCGTTCCGCGCCAGTGTTGTTGAATGGCTGATGACCAACCACCCGCACGACTGCCCTGTGTGCGAAGAAGGTGGTCACTGCCACCTGCAAGACATGACCGTGATGACCGGCCACAACGAGCGCCGTTATCGCTTCACCAAACGCACCCACCAGAACCAGCAACTGGGCCCGTTCATTTCCCACGAAATGAACCGCTGCATCGCTTGCTACCGCTGCGTGCGTTTCTATAAGGATTACGCCGGCGGCACCGACCTCGGTGTGTTCGGCGCCCACGACAACGTGTACTTCGGTCGCGTTGAAGACGGCACCCTCGAAAGCGAGTTCTCCGGCAACCTCACCGAGGTCTGCCCGACCGGTGTGTTCACCGACAAGACTCACTCCGAGCGCTACAACCGTAAGTGGGACATGCAGTTCTCGCCGAGCATCTGCCATGGCTGCTCGAGCGGTTGCAACATCTCCCCGGGCGAGCGTTACGGCGAGCTGCGTCGCATCGAAAACCGTTTCAACGGTTCGGTGAACCAGTACTTCCTGTGCGACCGTGGCCGTTTCGGTTATGGCTACGTCAACCGCACCGACCGTCCACGTCAGCCGCTGCTGGCCGACGGCACCAAACTGGGCCTGGACGCTGCACTGGATAAAGCCGCTGATCTGCTGCGCGGTCGCAACATCGTTGGTATCGGTTCGCCGCGTGCCAGCCTTGAAAGCAACTACGCGTTGCGCGAACTGGTGGGCGCCGAGCACTTCTACTCGGGTATCGAAGCGTCCGAACTGGAACGCATCCGTCTGGTCTTGCAGGTGCTGAACGACAGCCCGCTGCCTGTGCCGAACATGCGCGACATCGAAGACCACGACGCGATTTTCGTCCTCGGTGAAGACCTGACCCAGACCGCCGCGCGTATGGCGCTGTCGCTGCGTCAATCGGTCAAAGGCAAGGCTGAAGACATGGCCGAAGCCATGCGCGTTCAACCTTGGCTCGACGCCGCAGTGAAGAACATCGGTCAGCACGCGCTGAACCCGCTGTTCATCGCCAGCCTGGCGGAAACCAAGCTCGACGACATCGCTGAAGAGTGCGTTCACGCCGCTCCGGACGATCTTGCGCGCATCGGTTTCGCCGTTGCTCACGCGCTGGACGCCAGCGCTCCGGCCGTTGAAGGTCTGGACGCCGAAGCACTGGAACTGGCCAAGCGCATTGCCGATGCCCTGCTCGCTGCCCAACGTCCGCTGATCATCGCCGGTACTTCGCTGGGCTCGAAAGCCTTGATCGAAGCCGCCGCAAACATCGCCAAGGCGTTGAAGCTGCGCGAGAAGAACGGTTCGATCAGCCTGATCGTGCCGGAAGCCAACAGCCTCGGCCTGGCCATGCTCGGTGGCGAATCGGTGGATGCTGCGCTTCAAGCCGTCATCGACGGCAAGGCTGACGCGATCGTTGTGCTGGAAAACGATCTGTACACCCGCACCGCCAAAGACAAGGTCGATGCCGCACTGAACGCTGCGAAAGTAGTGATCGTTGCTGATCATCAGAAGACGGCTACCACCGACCGCGCGCACCTGGTACTGCCAGCGGCAAGCTTCGCCGAAGGCGACGGTACGCTGGTCAGCCAGGAAGGTCGCGCCCAGCGCTTCTTCCAGGTTTTCGATCCGCAATACCTGGATGCAAGCATTCTGGTTCACGAAGGCTGGCGCTGGCTGCACGCACTGCGCTCGACGCTGCTGAACCAGCCGATCGACTGGACGCAACTCGACCACGTCACCGCTGCCGTTGCTTCGAGCACCGCGCAACTGGCGCGTATCGTCGACGCAGCACCGTCCGCGGCGTTCCGCATCAAGGGTCTGAAACTGGCGCGTGAGCCGCTGCGTTATTCCGGTCGCACCGCAATGCGCGCCGACATCAGCGTTCACGAACCACGCACCCCGCAAGACAAAGACACCGCGTTCGCCTTCTCCATGGAAGGTTACTCGGGTTCGGTTGAACCGCGTCAGCAGGTTCCTTTCGCCTGGTCTCCGGGCTGGAACTCGCCACAAGCGTGGAACAAGTTCCAGGACGAAGTCGGCGGTCACATCCGTGCTGGCGACCCGGGCACCCGCCTGATCGAAAGCACCGGTGATTCGTTGAACTGGTTCGCGGCAGCGCCGCGTGCGTTCAACCCGGCAGCGGGCACCTGGCAAGCCGTGCCGTTCTTCCACCTGTTCGGCAGCGAAGAAAACTCTTCGAAAGCCGCGCCGGTGCAAGAGCGCATCCCGGCCGCCTACGTGGCACTGGCGAAATCCGAAGCGGATCGTCTGGGCGTCAACGACGGTGCTCTGCTGAGCCTGAACGTCGCCGGTCAGACCCTGCGTCTGCCGCTGCGTATCAATGAAGAACTGGGCGCAGGTCTGGTGGCATTGCCTGCGGGCATCGCCGGCATTCCACCGGCATTCGCCGGCGTATCCGTCGACGGTCTGCAGGAGGCAGCGCAATGACCTGGTTCACCCCTGAAGTGATCGATGTGATCCTGACGGTCATCAAAGCTATCGTGATTCTGCTGGCCGTCGTGGTCGCGGGCGCGTTGCTCAGCTTTGTCGAACGTCGCCTGCTGGGCTGGTGGCAGGACCGTTACGGTCCGAACCGCGTTGGCCCGTTTGGTATGTTCCAGATCGCCGCCGACATGCTGAAGATGTTCTTCAAGGAAGACTGGACCCCGCCGTTTGCCGACAAAGTGATCTTCACTTTGGCACCGGTGGTGGCCATGTCCGCCTTGCTGATCGCGTTTGCGATCATCCCGATCACCCCGACCTGGGGCGTCGCGGATCTGAACATCGGCTTGCTGTTCTTCTTCGCCATGGCCGGTCTGTCGGTCTACGCGGTGTTGTTCGCCGGCTGGTCGAGTAACAACAAGTTCGCCCTGCTCGGTGCCTTGCGTGCTTCGGCGCAGACCGTGTCCTACGAAGTGTTCATGGGCCTCGCGCTGATGGGCATCGTGGTACAGGTCGGCTCGTTCAACATGCGTGACATCGTCGAGTACCAGGCACAGAACCTGTGGTTCATCATTCCGCAGTTCTTCGGCTTCTGTACCTTCTTCATCGCTGGCGTCGCCGTGACTCACCGTCACCCGTTCGACCAGCCGGAAGCGGAACAGGAACTGGCCGACGGCTACCACATTGAATACGCCGGTATGAAATGGGGCATGTTCTTCGTTGGTGAATACATCGGCATCATCTTGATCTCGGCGCTGCTGGTCACCCTGTTCTTCGGTGGCTGGCACGGTCCGTTCGGCATCTTGCCGCAACTGTCCTTCCTCTGGTTCGCACTGAAGACCGCGTTCTTCATCATGCTGTTCATCTTGCTGCGCGCTTCTATTCCGCGTCCGCGTTATGACCAAGTGATGGATTTCAGCTGGAAATTCTGCCTGCCACTGACCCTGATCAATTTGCTGGTGACCGCTGCGGTCGTGTTGTGGAACACGCCTGCAGTCGCGGTTCAGTGAGGATTTGACCCATGTTCAAATATATTGGCGACATCGTTAAGGGTACTGGTACCCAGTTGCGCAGCCTGGTCATGGTCTTCGGCCATGGCTTCCGCAAGCGTGACACCCTGCAATACCCGGAAGAAGCGGTCTACCTGCCACCACGCTACCGTGGTCGTATCGTCCTGACCCGCGACCCCGACGGCGAAGAGCGTTGCGTAGCCTGCAACCTGTGCGCCGTGGCTTGCCCGGTGGGTTGCATCTCGCTGCAGAAAGCTGAAACCGAAGACGGTCGCTGGTACCCGGACTTCTTCCGTATCAACTTCTCGCGCTGCATTTTCTGCGGTCTCTGCGAGGAAGCCTGTCCGACCACCGCAATCCAGCTGACACCGGATTTCGAGATGGCCGAGTTCAAACGTCAGGACCTGGTGTACGAGAAAGAAGATCTGTTGATCTCCGGCCCCGGCAAAAACCCTGATTACAACTTCTATCGTGTTGCAGGTATGGCAATCGCTGGCAAGCCGAAAGGCTCCGCACAGAACGAAGCCGAACCGATCAACGTGAAGAGCTTGCTGCCTTAAGGAAGAACGATGGAATTCGCTTTCTATTTCGCATCGGGTATCGCTGTTGTGGCCACGCTACGTGTGGTCACCAACACCAACCCTGTGCACGCCCTGCTCTACCTGATCATCTCGTTGATCGCTGTGGCCATGACCTTCTTCGCACTCGGCGCGCCGTTCGCCGGCGTGCTGGAAGTGATCGCCTACGCCGGCGCCATCATGGTGCTGTTCGTGTTCGTGGTGATGATGCTCAACCTCGGCCCCGCCGCGGTTCAGCAAGAACGCGCCTGGCTCAAGCCCGGTATCTGGGCAGGGCCGGTGATTCTTGCCGCGCTGCTGCTGGCCGAACTGCTGTATGTGCTGTTCGCTCACCAGAGCGGCCAGGCCATCGGCCACACCACCGTAGACGCGAAAGCCGTGGGCATCAGCCTGTTCGGCCCGTACCTGCTGGTGGTCGAACTCGCCTCGATGTTGCTGCTTGCTGCAGCCGTCACGGCGTTCCATTTGGGCCGTAACGAGGCGAAGGAGTAAGTCATGCCTGCTATCCCTCTCGAACATGGATTGGCCGTCGCCGGCATCCTGTTCTGCCTTGGTCTGGTCGGCCTGATGGTCCGCCGCAACATTTTGTTCGTGTTGATGAGTCTGGAAGTGATGATGAACGCCTCTGCACTGGCGTTCATTGTTGCGGGCGCCCGTTGGGGCCAGCCGGATGGACAGATCATGTTCATCCTGGTGATCAGCCTTGCAGCCGCCGAGGCCAGTATTGGTCTGGCGATCCTGCTGCAACTGTATCGCCGCTTCCACACGCTCGATATCGACGCTGCCAGTGAGATGCGCGGATGAACCTGATCTTTCTGACTTTCGTATTCCCTCTGATCGGTTTCCTGCTGCTGTCGTTCTCCCGTGGACGCTGGTCGGAAAACCTCTCGGCGCTGATCGGCGTGGGTTCCATTGGCTTGTCGGCGATTGTCGCCGCCTACGTCATCTGGCAATTCAACGTCGCGCCACCCGAAGGCGGTCACTACACCCTGGTGCTGTGGAAGTGGATGGCGGTAGAAGGCTTCAAGCCTGACTTCGCCCTCTACGTCGACGGCCTGTCGATCACCATGCTCGGCGTGGTGGTCGGTGTCGGCTTCCTGATCCACCTGTTCGCGTCCTGGTACATGCGCGGCGAAGCGGGTTACTCGCGCTTCTTCTCGTACACCAACCTGTTTATCGCCAGCATGCTGTTCCTGGTACTCGGCGATAACCTGTTGTTCCTGTACTTCGGCTGGGAAGGCGTGGGCCTGTGCTCTTACCTGTTGATCGGTTTCTACTACAGCAACCGCAACAACGGTAACGCCGCACTCAAAGCCTTCATCGTGACCCGGATCGGCGACGTGTTCATGGCCATCGGCCTGTTCATCCTGTTCCAGCAAGTGGGCACGTTGAACATCCAGGAACTGCTGGTGCTGGCACCGCAGAAATTCCAGGTCGGCGACTTCTGGATCACCCTGGCGACCCTGATGCTGCTGGGTGGTGCGGTCGGTAAATCGGCACAACTGCCACTGCAAACCTGGCTCGCGGACGCGATGGCTGGCCCGACCCCGGTGTCGGCACTGATCCACGCCGCAACCATGGTGACCGCGGGTGTCTACCTGATCGCCCGTACCCACGGTCTGTTCACCCTGGCGCCGGAAATTCTGCACCTGGTCGGCATCGTGGGTGGTGTGACGCTGGTTCTGGCAGGTTTCGCGGCACTGGTACAAACCGACATCAAACGTATCCTCGCCTACTCGACCATGAGCCAGATCGGCTACATGTTCCTGGCGTTGGGCGTTGGTGCATGGGATGGCGCGATTTTCCACCTGATGACCCACGCCTTCTTCAAGGCCCTGCTGTTCCTTGCTTCCGGTGCGGTGATCGTTGCCTGCCACCACGAGCAGAACATCTTCAAGATGGGCGGTCTGTGGAAGAAACTGCCACTGGCCTACGCCAGCTTCATCGTCGGCGGCGCGGCACTGTCTGCCCTGCCACTGGTCACCGCAGGCTTCTACTCCAAGGACGAAATCCTTTGGGAAGCGTTTGCCAGCGGCAACCACGGTCTGCTTTACGCAGGTCTGGTCGGCGCATTCATGACTTCGCTGTACACCTTCCGCCTGATCTTCATCACGTTCCACGGTGAAGCCAAGACTGAAGCCCACGCCGGTCACGGCATCGCTCACTGGCTGCCCCTGTCGGTGCTGATCGTACTGTCGACTTTCGTCGGCGCCATGATCGTTCCACCGCTGCACGGCGTACTGCCGGAAAGCGTTGGCCATGCCGGCGGCGAAGCCAAGCACAGTCTGGAAATCGCTTCGGGCGCCATCGCCCTGGCCGGTATCCTGCTGGCAGCGCTGCTGTTCCTCGGCAAGCGTCGCTTCGTCACAGCTATCGCCAACAGCGGCATTGGCCGTTTCCTTTCGGCCTGGTGGTTCGCTGCCTGGGGCTTCGACTGGATCTACGACAAACTGTTCGTCAAGCCTTACCTTGCGATCAGCCACATCCTGCGCAAAGACCCGCTCGACCAGACCATCGGTCTGATCCCGCGTATGGCCAAGGGTGGTCACACTGCCCTGAGCCGCACCGAGACCGGTCAACTGCGTTGGTACGCTGCTTCGATGGCTGCTGGTGCCGTGCTGGTTATTGGCGCCATCGTGCTGGTAGCGGTCTGATATGAACCTTGCGAATTTGCGAAAGGAAACGAGCCCGTCATGATTCTGCCTTGGCTAATCCTGATCCCCTTCATCGGCGGCCTGCTGTGCTGGATGGGTGAGCGCTTCGGCGCTACCCTCCCCCGCTGGATTGCGCTGTTGACCATGACCCTGGAACTCGCCCTCGGCCTCTGGCTGTGGGCCCACGGTGACTATTCATTTGCTCCGGCGCCTGGCGCCGATCCGACCTGGGCGCTTGAGTTCAAGCATGTCTGGATCCAGCGCTTCGGCATCAACGTGCATCTGGCCCTAGACGGCCTGTCGCTGTTGATGATCCTGCTGACCGGTCTGCTGGGTATCCTCTCGGTACTCTGCTCGTGGAAAGAGATTCAACGTCACGTTGGCTTCTTCCACCTGAACCTGATGTGGATCCTGGGCGGCGTTGTCGGCGTGTTCCTCGCCCTCGACCTGTTCATGTTCTTCTTCTTCTGGGAAATGATGCTGGTGCCGATGTACTTCCTCATCGCGCTCTGGGGTCACAGTTCTTCGGACGGCAAGAAAACCCGGATCTACGCAGCGACCAAGTTCTTCATCTTCACGCAGGCTTCCGGCCTGATCATGCTGGTGGCGATCCTCGGTCTGGTACTGGTCAACTTCAACAACACTGGCGTGATTACCTTCAACTACGCCGACCTGTTGAAAACCAAGATGTCGATGACCACCGAGTACATTCTGATGCTCGGCTTCTTCATCGCCTTCGCGGTCAAGCTGCCAGTCGTACCGTTTCACTCGTGGTTGCCTGATGCGCACGCCCAGGCGCCGACAGCAGGTTCCGTCGACCTCGCCGGTATCTTGCTGAAAACCGCTGCTTACGGTCTGCTGCGTTTCGCTCTGCCGCTGTTCCCGAACGCCTCGGCCGAGTTCGCGCCGATCGCCATGACCCTCGGTCTGATCGGGATCTTCTACGGTGCGTTCCTCGCTTTCGCGCAAACCGACATCAAGCGTCTGATCGCCTTCTCTTCCGTTTCCCACATGGGTTTCGTGTTGATCGGCATCTACTCCGGCAGCCAACTGGCCCTGCAAGGTGCAGTGATCCAGATGCTCGCGCACGGCGTGTCGGCAGCCGCACTGTTTATCCTCAGCGGTCAGTTGTACGAGCGTCTGCATACTCGTGACATGCGTGAGATGGGCGGTCTGTGGTCGCGTATCGCTTACCTGCCGGCGATCAGCCTGTTCTTTGCAGCCGCGTCGTTGGGTCTGCCGGGTACCGGTAACTTTGTCGGCGAGTTCCTGATTCTGATCGGCACTTTCGCCAGCGCTCCTTGGATCACTGCGATTGCCACGTCCGGTCTGGTGTTCGGTTCGGTCTACTCGCTGATCATGATCCACCGTGCCTACTTCGGTCCGTCGAAATCGGATTCGATCCTGCACGGCATGGACGCTCGCGAACTGATCATGGTGCTGGGCCTTGCGGTACTGCTGATTTACCTCGGCGTTTACCCGCAACCGTTCCTCGACACTTCTGCCGCCACGATGCATGGCGTGCAGCAGTGGCTCGGCACCGCCTTCACTCAACTCGCTTCGGCCCGGTAAGAGCGCTATGGAATTCACGATTCAACACTTTATTGCGCTTGCGCCACTGTTGATCACCAGCCTCACCATTATCGTGGTGATGCTGGCAATCGCCTGGCGCCGCAACCACTCGCAGACCTTTCTGATCTCGGTCGCCGGTCTGAACCTGGCCTTGCTGTCGATCCTGCCAGCCCTGAAAGTCGCGCCTCTGGCCGTGACGCCACTGCTGCAAATTGACACCTTCGCTTGCCTGTACATGGCGTTGATCCTGGTCGCCACCCTCGCTTGCGTCACCCTCGCCCACGCCTATCTGGGCGATGGCGGATCGGGTTACCCGGGCAACCGTGAAGAACTCTACCTGCTGATCCTGATGGCCGCCGCCGGTGGTCTGGTTCTGGTCAGCGCGCAGCACCTGGCCGGTTTGTTCATCGGTCTGGAACTGCTCTCGGTACCGGTTTACGGTCTGGTGGCTTACGCCTTCTTCAACAAGCGTTCGCTGGAAGCCGGCATCAAGTACATGGTGCTGTCGGCCGCCGGTTCCGCGTTCCTGCTGTTCGGTATGGCGCTGCTGTACGCAGACGCCGGTTCGCTGAGCTTCACCGGTATCGGTCAGGCCCTGGCGGCTACCGGTCTGCCAAGCCCGCTGGCCCAACTGGGCCTGGGCATGATGCTGATCGGTCTGGCGTTCAAGCTGTCGCTGGTACCGTTCCACCTGTGGACGCCGGACGTCTACGAAGGTGCTCCGGCACCGGTGGCTGCGTTCCTCGCGACCGCTTCGAAGGTGGCAGTGTTTGCGGTGATGGTGCGTCTGTTCCAGATCTCGCCTGCCGCAAGCAGTGGCGTACTGAGCGACGTGCTGACCGTCATCGCTATCGCCTCGATCCTGTTCGGTAACCTGCTGGCCCTGACCCAGAGCAACCTCAAGCGTCTGCTCGGTTACTCGTCCATCGCGCACTTCGGCTACCTGCTGATCGCGCTGGTGGCGAGCAAGGGTCTGGCGGTGGAAGCCATCGGCGTCTACCTGGTCACCTACGTGATCACCAGCCTTGGCGCGTTCGGCGTGATCACTCTAATGTCCTCGCCGTACAACGGCCGTGACGCAGATGCCCTGTACGAGTATCGCGGCCTGTTCTGGCGCCGTCCGTACCTGACCGCCGTTCTGACCGTGATGATGCTGTCGCTGGCCGGTATCCCGCTGACCGCAGGCTTCATCGGCAAGTTCTACATCATCGCTACCGGTGTCGAATCGCACCAATGGTGGCTGGTCGGTTCGCTGGTTCTGGGCAGCGCCATCGGCGTCTTCTACTACCTGCGCGTGATGGTCACCCTGTACCTGATCGAGCCAAACCTGCGTCGCCACGACGCCCAGCTGCACTGGGAACAGAAGGCAGGCGGCGTGATGCTGCTGGCAATCGCCCTGGTTGCGTTCTTCTTGGGTGTTTACCCGCAGCCATTGCTGACACTGGTTCAGCAGGCGGGTCTGGCGGGCTGATAGCTCGACGGGCTACAAACAAAAACGGCACCTTCGGGTGCCGTTTTTGTTTTTGTGGGATCTTTTACTGATGCCCTGCCCTTCCTGCTGAACGCCCAGAAAGCTCCCGCTCAATTATCGGTTTCGTCCTACAGTCCGCATCCGGCTGTTGGAGCTATTGTGTATGTGTGGGGCAAAGCGAAAACTCGAAGGCACATTGAAAGTACTTGCCGACCAACAGGGCACAAGGAAACCATATTGAACACTGACAACATCCACACCACATATGAAAAAATGTATGCATACGAAGAAGAGATAAAAAACAGCATCTCGATAAAAACTCAAATAATTTTCACTGCGATATTTGCGCTAGCTTCCGCAACCATCTACCTAGCTCGTTTTTTGGATTTCACCTTCAACCCCGAAATTGCATATATCATTTCCTTTCTCGTAAGTTTAACCCTGACAATTTCAACCATCTCAACATACTTCAACTTCAGAGCCTTTAGCGGATCTGAATTCAACAGAATGCCATACGCAGAAAAAATAAAAGAATATTACGACAGCCAAACAGAATACAACATTGAACTTGGCAAATATAACTCACAGGTATCGCAGCACGAACAAATACCTTTGATCGATCCTGACAAAGAAACTGCAAGCTTCATTTCAAACACCTACATCAGTTGCTCCACACACAATGCTTTAGTCAATGAAGAGCGATCACGGTGGGTTTTCAAATCCATTTCAACTTTTCTGATGGCCTGCATTCCTCTCGCTATCGGTAGCTTGCTGTTTGTCCTTTTTGACATGGATACCTCCTCGCCCAGGAAGAATTTTGCAATAAAAGATACGTACGTGGGCGATCAGATATTCGACTTGAGAAAGCAGTTGCTGAATGATTCAAAAGCCGAAGACGTAGCAGATTTGAAAAAAAGGACTATAATCCTTGAAAATATACTTCTTGATAAAGGGGCAGAAGAATTGAGCGAATCCAGTAAGCCAACATCAAGTGAAAAAAACCTTTGCCCCAAGCTCCTGTGAAACCGACTGCTCCATCTTCTAGAAGAACGTACGACGATGTTAACGGCGGCGCCAATAGGGACCAGAAATGAAAGCTACTAATGATCGGCCTAAGCCACAAAATTCGACAAGACCTACACCACCAGAAAAACCTTCTGCACCGGTTGTACGCCGTATCGTTAACGAAAAAGTTATCAATAGAAAAGAGATAGCTTTAGATAACAGATGACAACGCAACTAAAGTACTCTTGCCCTCGCAGAACTTTATAAAAAGGCGGCACCCTCAGGTGCCGCCTTCGCGTTTGTAGGGTTCAATATCAGCAGACTGCGCCAGCGCGTCCAGATGATCGCTCGCTACGCTTTCTTGGTCTTCACACTCTCACCTTTTTAAGAATTTTCCTGCAAAGTATCGAGCAATGGCTGACATTCGGCAGAAGGTGATTGCGGTTAAATTTGAGGATCACCTATCAAGTGGAGATCCACGAACCATGAAGCGGGATGTTTATTCAGAATTGATGGATGGCCTTGATGCGTTAAACGAAGAGCGCCAAGGAAAAATCACCTTGGAGAAGACCCGTGTAAAACGGATCGGCACCATGAAGGGCAAATTTACGCGTCCCGACGAAATTGATTCCTCTCTATCACACAGCTTGCTGGATACCTTCGAAAGGTAAAAAGGCACATCCGCTCACATTTGATCTATCAGAATCATCCGGACCACTGTGGGAGCGAGCCTGCTCCGGGCAGCGTTCCGAAGAAGGCGGCAGCACATCCACCATCTTGAATGCCTGAAACTCCGCTTTCGCGAGCAGGCTCGCTCCCACAGTTTTGTGTGGCGCTCACTCAATCCATCTACCACATGACGAAATTGTAATTGCCCCATCACCTTGGCGTTATCCGCAGCTTGCAACGATGTGACCCGGCGACCAATGCCGGCGGGCGCCTGCCCGTCGAACAATAAAACCCACGCCGAAGCACGTTCCCGTTCTGCCGAACCCAAGGAGTGTTTGATGGTTAACAATACAAAAATGTCGATAGCCGCCTTAGCAGTGATGGTCGGCTCCGGGCCGTCCATGGTGTTTGCAGAAGACAAGCCTGAAGGCTTTGTCGAAGGCAGCAGCCTGACGGTGCTCAACCGTAACTTCTACTTCAATCGTGATCACCGCAACGGCCAGTCCAGCCCTACCGGTAACGGCTATTCCGAAGCGTGGGCGCATGCGGTGATCAGCAAGTTCGAATCCGGGTTTACTCAAGGCACCGTTGGGGTTGGTGTTGATGCGTTTGCCATGATCGGCTTGAAGCTTGATACCGGTGACGGGCGCAACGGCGGGCGCAGTTCGTTCGATGTGCTGCCGGTCAACAGCGACGGCAAAGCGCGGGACGAATACACCAAGTTTGGTGGCGCGGCCAAAGTGCGCGCATTCGATACGGTGGTCAAAGTTGGCGATGTGTTCCCGGCCAACCCGGTGGTTGCCGCTGGCGATTCGCGCTTGCTGCCGGAAAGCTTTCGCGGCGTGACGGCGACCAACACCAGTATTGAAGGTCTATCGGTTCAGGGCGGTCGACTGCACGCGATGAGCCAACCGGTGTCCAGCGACATGCGCGAGAACTTCGCGACCTTCTATGCCGGCCCGGTCAATTCGCCGTGGATCGCTTACGGTGGCGGCGACTATGCGCTCAACAAAAACCTCAGCTTCAGCCTGTACTCCAGTCGTCTCAAGGATGCCTGGAACCAGTACTACGCCGGCACCGCGTGGACATACCCACTCGCGGATGACCTGTCGCTGTTTGGCGGATTGAATTACTACAAGGCTGTCGACGAAGGCAAACAACTGCTCGGCGAGTTCGACAACAACATCTGGAGCGGCCGTGTCGGCGTGAAACTCGGCGCGCATTCCGTCGCCCTCTCTCACCAGCGCAACAACGGTAACGACGATTTCGATTACCTGCGCCAGTCCGACTCGATCTTCCTCGACAACTCCATCCAGTACAGCGATTTCAACTCGCCAAAAGAACGTTCGTGGATGGTGCGCTACGACCTCGACATGACCACTTTCGGCGTACCAGGCCTGTCCTTCATGACCCGTTATGCGCGCGGCACCGACGCCGATTACTCCAACGCCAACGCCGTGTACATGCGCCGCGATGCCGAGGGTAATCCGCTGACCGACCAGAAGCGTTGGGAGCGCGATGTCGAAGTCAAATACGTGGTGCAAAGCGGCTCGATGAAAGACCTGTCGCTGCGCTTGCGCCAGGCCACGACCCGCGCCATGGCGTTTGAATCGGACCTGGATGAGGTGCGGGTGATTGTCGAATACCCGCTGGCAATTCTCTGAATTCACGAGCAAAACACATTCACCTTTAGAAGCTCCTTGCTCCTTTGGTAAAAGGTGAATCTTTTGGCGTCCTTCGGGGCGCCTTTTTTATGCCCGGACTTCAACGCAACACCAAAACCTGTGGGAGCGAGCCTGCTCGCGAAGACGTCGGCACAGTCAACACCATTGTTGTCTGACTCACCGCTTTCGCGAGCAGGCTCGCTCCCACACGATTATGCGGTGGGCTCGACGTTATCCAGCGCCCTGTTCACCGCCAGTTCGCCGAGCATCACAACCTGGGCGATGCCCAGAATTGTCTTGCGATGCGTGCCTTCCAGCAGCGCGGCGAAGTCGCCGAGCATGACGGAGGCCGAGGCCAGGGACTCGCAGGCGTTGGCCAGCAGGGATTCGGTGTCGGCTTTGGGATTGGCCAGGAACATCTGGTTGGGGGTGTAGGGCGCGGACATGATGGCGGCCGACGGTTTGAGGTAAAAATCCAGGGCGCGGTCGGCGGCTTTGTGGAGTTTTCGAATGTCGGCGGAGACGTAGGGGGATGTTGTATTGGCGTCCGCTGGAACGGTTGTTTCAGGCGGATTGGGTGTTGGCTTTTTCATAAAATTTTCACTCAGCTTGACGGTGGAGCTGACCCATTCGGTTCCACGCGAAGGGGTGGCAGCTGTACGCAGGTTGGAACCCGGGCAACTGAGCAAAACCCGACAGACTCGAAGTCTCCCGCGCACAGCCGCCATAACGGAGTGCACACCATCAAGGTGCGCAAGCATACGTCATGAAAGATGCTTTTGCTTTCAGTTGAACAGCGGGGTTCCAATCCCGATCGCTGATTTGGCAGCGACATCCACACACTAGAGAGCCGACGTCCGACGGACAACCTGAAAACATTGTGGGAAGGTTCTGCAATTGACCTACACAATTAAACATCCCGAATTTAAATACACATCGTGATATCGAAATCCCTCCCGGTAGGAGCTGCCGAAGGCTGCGATCTTTTGACTTTGGCTTGTTAAAAAACCAGATCAAAAGATCGCAGCCTTCGGCAGCTCCTACACAGAACCACGTTGTGATCGTGGCGGGTTCGCGAAGCATGTGAGTCATCAGCTTCCGCTGTTGCGGCAGACACCCGCCACGCTGTATTTGAGGGTGTTGAGCTGCCCGTTCGAATCTTCGTAGGTCATGGCCGTAGGGACGACCGCGCAGGCTGGCTGGGGCTTCACGACGCTGACTATTTTCACCACGTCCAGCTTCATCCCGTACTCGTAATCCCTCACAACCGGCGGCGCTTTACCCTGGTTGGCGGCGTATTGCTCCATCGCTTTGGCGTTGGCGCTAAAAGCGCGGTCGAACGTGCGGTCACCACCGCCCTCCGCCAATACATTCGTAGACATCGCCATGACGCCGGCGAGGGTCATCAACTTGATCATCTTCATGTTTGCTCCTCCATAAAAAAGCCCGGCATCGATGCGCGATGACAGGCTTGTTCCAGCACGACGCGTTTACAGGTCTTGAGTCTTGTCGTCTTTCTTTTCATTGACGACGACCGGATTGCCAGCAGCGTTTTCCTTAGCGACAAACAGCTCTACAGAGCGGTCGTTGGCGCTCATCATTTTCTCGAAGGTGCGGTCACCGCCGCCTTCGGCCATGGCCAGGGACGACATCGCCAGAGCGGCTGTAAAAGCACTGATTTGGGCAAATTTCATCTTTGATTCCTCGTTTAAGTAACTGACGGGATCAAGGTAACAAGCCGAACCTTGCGTGACGGTGGCGTGGAAATTACATATCCGTTATGTGGCTAAACTGAAAAGCGCTCAAGAGGTTTTCAGGCTGAAGGAATAACCAGTGGCGAGGGGATTTATCCCCGTTGGGCTGCGTAGCGGCCCCTCTCTTTTGAAAAAGCAGGGGACTGCTGCGCAGTCCAACGGGGATAAATCCCCTCGCCACACAAATCCCCTCACCACAGGATTGTGTTCACAGTCAGGTGAGGGGGGTGTTCACAGTCAGGCTGAAGTTGGGTCCTCATCGCGGCGATGGGCGAGTTGGTAGAGGGCCGGCAAGATCAGCAGTGTGAGGATGGTTGACGACAGGATTCCGCCGATGACCACCGTCGCCAGCGGGCGCTGCACTTCTGCACCCGTGCCCGTCGCCAGGGCCATCGGGATAAAGCCCAGCGACGCCACCAACGCCGTCATCAACACTGGCCGCAGTCGCGTCAACGCACCGATGTTGATCGCATCCGTGAGAGAGCGCCCCTCCTCGCGCAGATTGCGGATAAACGCGATCATCACCAAGCCGTTGAGCACCGCCACACCGGACAACGCGATAAACCCGACGCCCGCCGAGATCGACAGCGGAATATCCCGCAACCACAGCGCCATGACCCCGCCAGTCAACGCAAATGGAATCCCGGTAAACACCAGCAAACCATCCTTCAGATTGTTGAACATCATGAACAACAACCCGAACACCAGCAGCAACGCCACCGGCACGACGATTTGCAAACGCTTGGCCGCCGATTGCAGTTGCTCGAACTGCCCGCCCCAACTCGTCCAATAACCGGCCGGCACTTGCACGTCGCGCTCAATCACTGCGCCTGCTTCACTCACGAACGAACCGATATCGCGCCCACGCACGTTGGCGCTGACGATCACCAGGCGCTTGCCGTTTTCGCGGCTGACCTGGTTCGGCCCGAGCACCAGATCGAGGCTGGCGACTTCCTTGAGGGCGATAAAACCTATCTGCCCCGCGTCGCCGTTCACCAGTGCAGGTACCGGAATCAACAGCGCTGAGAGCCCATCGATATCCTTGCGCATGGCATCGGACAAACGCACCACCATGTCGAAACGCCGATCCCCTTCATACAACGTTCCCGCCTTGCGCCCGCCCACTGCGACCGCAATCGTGTCCTGCACATCGCCAACGTTGAGCCCATAGCGCGCGGCCTTGTCGCGATCGATGTTGATGGTCAACACCGGCAGCCCGGTGGTCTGCTCGACTTTGACTTCAGACGCGCCGTTGACCTTTTGCATGGCCGCAGCAATCTTTGCGGCCGTGGCGTTGAGTACGTCCATGTCATCGCCGAACACCTTCACCGCGACATCGCTGCGCACGCCGGAGATCAGTTCGTTGAAGCGCAACTGAATCGGCTGCGACAGTTCATAGTTGCTGCCCGGCAGCAACGCGGCGGCGGCTTGCAGTTCGGCCATCAGGGTTTCGCGGGACTTGCCCGGGTCTGGCCACTGATCCTTGGGCTTGAGCATCACGTAGCTGTCGGAGATGTTCGGCGGCATCGGGTCGGAGGCGATTTCCGCGGTGCCGGTACGGGCGAACACACGCTCGACTTCAGGGACTTTTGCCAGAATCAAGGTCTCCAGCCGCTGCTGCATATCGACTGATTGGGTCAGGCTGGTGCCCGGTACGCGCATGGCTTGCAGGGCGAAATCGCCCTCACTGAGGCTCGGTACAAACTCGCTGCCCATGCGGCTGGCGAGCGCGCCGCTGAGCACAATCACGCCCAACGCTGCGCCCACGGCAACGGCTCGATGGGACATCACCCAGGCCAGCGCCGGGGCATAAACGCGACGCGCGCCGCGCATCACTGCGCCCTCTTCTTCCTTGACCTTGCCGGTCACGAACAGCGCAATAGCCGCCGGTACGAAGGTCACCGAAAGCAACATGGCGCCCAACAATGCGATCACCACGGTGAACGCCATCGGGTGGAACATTTTCCCTTCGACGCCACTGAGAGCGAAGATCGGCAAGTACACGACCATGATGATCAACTGACCGAAAATCAGCGGTCGCCGCGCTTCTTTCGCCGCCGCAAACACCTCTCTGAAACGCTCGGCTCGGGTCAACAATCGCCCGTGATGCTGCTGCGCGTGAGCGAGCCGGCGCAGGGTGTTTTCGACGATCACCACCGCGCCATCGACGATGATGCCGAAGTCGAGCGCGCCAAGGCTCATCAGATTGGCGCTGACCTTGTTGCTGAACATGCCGGTGAAGGTGAACAGCATCGACAGCGGAATCACCATCGCGGTAATCAGTGCCGCGCGGATGTTGCCGAGGAACAGGAACAGAATCGCGATCACCAGAATCGCGCCTTCGATGAGGTTCTTCTTCACCGTGGCGATGGCTTTGTCGACCAGGTGCGTGCGGTCGTAAACCGGCACGGCGACGACGCCTTGCGGTAAGGATTTGTTGATCTGTTCGAGCTTGCTGGCGACCGCTTGCGAGACCTTGCGGCTGTTTTCGCCGATCAGCATGAACACCGTACCGAGCACCACTTCGCGGCCATTTTCAGTGGCGGCGCCGCTGCGCAGTTCACGGCCGATGTCTACGTTGGCGACATTCTTGATGCGGATCGGCGTGCCGTCGACATTGGCCATGACGATGTTGGCGATGTCCTCGGTGCTCGCCACTTGCCCCGGCGCACGGATCAGCAATTGTTCGCCGCTGCGCTCGATGTAACCGGCGCCGACGTTGGCGTTGTTGCGCTCCAGCGCGGTGACCAGATCGGTGAGGGTGAGCTTGTACGCGGCCAGGCGTTTCGGGTCCGGCGCAATCTGATATTCCTTGGCAAAACCACCGATGGTGTTGATCTCGGCGACGCCCGGCACGTTGCGCAATTGCGGCTTGATGATCCAGTCCTGAATCACCCGCAAATCAGTCGGCGTGTAGGGCGTGCCGTCATCCTTCAGCGCGCCTTCCCTGGCCTCGACCGTCCACAGGAAAATCTCGCCGAGGCCGGTGGAAATCGGCCCCATGACCGCTTCCGCGCCTTCGGGCAATTGCTCCTTGGCGATCTGCAAACGTTCGTTGACCAATTGGCGGGCAAAGAACAAGTCAGTGCCGTCCTTGAAGATCACCGTGACCTGCGACAGCCCGGAGCGCGACAGCGAACGCGTCTGCTCCAGCGCCGGCAAACCGGCCATCGCGGTTTCAATCGGGAAGGTGATGCGCTGCTCGGTTTCCAGCGGCGAAAAACCCGCCGCGCCGGTGTTGATTTGCACCTGGACGTTAGTGATGTCAGGCACGGCATCGATCGGCAGTTTTTGATAACTGGCGATGCCGAGGCCGGCCATGAGCAGAACGGCGAGCAGCACGATGATGCGCTGCTCGATGGCAAACTGGATCAGGCGTTCGAACATGAGGGCCTTCCGGGATCAGTGAGAGTCTTCAGCGTGCTTTTCAATGACTGTGCTCGGCCGAAGCTTTGCCCAGTTCCGATTTGAGGACGAAGCTGCCGGCGCTGGCGACTTGTGCGCCGGCGTCCAACCCTTGGGTGATTTCCACAAAACCATCCGCGCGGCTACCCAGCTCCACGGCTCGCGTCTCGAAGCCGTCGTCGGTACGCACGAAGACCGTGGGTTTGTCCTCGACGGTCTGGATCGCGGCTTCCGGCACGGCGACTTTCGCCTGACGGCTGTCGGTGGCCACCAGCGCGGTGACGAAAAGCCCCGGACGCCATGAACCCTGCGGGTTCTCCAGAGTGACGCGAACGGTCGCGGTGCGGGTTTGTTCGCCGAGCAACCTGCCAACGTAAGCCACGCTGCCGGTAACGTGCGCATTCAATTCCGGGGCGCTGACGGTGACCGCTTTGCCTACCTGCACCTTGTTCAAATCCTTGGGCGAAACGCCGAAAGTCACCCAGACTCGCGACAGATCCGAAAGCGTGAAAGCCGCGCTGGTTTCATCAACCACCTCGCCCGGCGTCAGGTGTTTTTCCACGACAACGCCGTCAAACGGCGCACGCAATTCATAGCGATTGCCACCGGTGGCGACGACACTGCCGCTGAGCACGCTGATTTTTTGCCGAGCGTTGTTCACGGCGATTTCGGCTTCTTCCAGCGCCTGGCGCGCCTGGAGGAAATCCTGCTCGGCGGAGATCTTGTCTTGCCAGAGTTTCTTCTCACGTTCGTAGGTAGTGCGCGCCAAGACCAAACGGCGTTGCGCGGCCGCCTGTTCGCTGCGCTGATCGGAGATCTGCTGACTGGCGATGACGGCCAGCAACTGGCCCTTCTTCACCGCTTGGCCGAGGTTGACCGCTACCGACTCGACCACGCCGGGCACACGCGGCACGATGTGGGCGGTGCGGTCTTCGTCGAAGCGTACTTCGCCGGGAAACGGCAGGCCGAGACTGATGGTCTGCGCCCGCGCTTGAGCCAATTGAATACCAGCCGCAGTGACCTGCTCGGCACTCAATTCGATGTGCCCTTCCTCGGCATGCTCGCCTTCGGCAGCGGCGCCCTCCTCGGCGTGATCCGCGTGATCGGCATGTTCCGAGGCCTCATCGGCGTGCGCGTCGATGGCGCCATTGCCCGGCCACATCGAGCCGATGCCGATGCCCAATGCCAGCGTCGCCGCAGCGACCACGATCAGTTTTTTATCCATGGAAACTCCTCTGCGCCGAACCTGCGCGCAGTGATTTGAAAAGTGAAATTCAAGGGCTGACGGCGAGGTCGCCGAAGATCCGTTCGATACGTACGCGGGCGTCGGTCGCTTCGCTGACGGCCTGGATGTATTGGCTACGAGCGCTGATCAACGTGCGTTGCGCGTCGAGCACATCGAGGAAGCCGAACTTGCCCATTTCAAACCCACGGGTGGCGCTTTCAACGGCGCTCTGCGCGGCGGGCAGGATGGTCTGGTTGAACGCGCTGACTTCGCCATTAGCGGTCTGCCATTGCGCCAGCGTGGTCTGGATTTCCGTGCGCAAGCGCAGCTCGGTGGCGTTGCGCAGATCCCGCGCCTGATCGCTGCGCCGCGCCGCCGCCAGCACGTTGCCCTGATTGCGGTTGAACAGCGGAATCGGCATCGACAGCCCGACCACGTTGACCCGCTCGCGCTCGGTTTCGCTGTATTGGCTGCCAATGCTCACGGTGAGATCGGGAATGCGCTGGGATTTTTCCAGGCCTAAAGAGGCTTCGCGCTGATCGATCTGCAACTGCGCCAGACGCAGCTCGGCGGTCTGGTTCAGACGCTCAAGCAGCCGGTTTGGCGGCGGCACGTTGATGAGGTTTTGTGTGGCGGTTTGCACCGTGGTCGAGGTCGGTAACGGCGCGCCCATGACCTGCGCCAATTGCTGATAGGCGTTGGCCTGATCGCGTTCGGCGCGGCTCAACTCCAGGCGCACCTCGGAGAGTTGCACTTGCGCCCGCGTGCCCTCGACCGGGGAAGACTTGCCGGCCTCGATCCGCCCTTGCGCCACGCGCAAACCGTGTTCGGCCAGTTGCATGGATTGGCGCGACAACTGCAAGCGTTGCTGCGCGGTCTGGGCGCTGTTGAACGCCTGAATCACATCGGCGCGCAAGGCGTTGCGTTTGCGCTCAAGCTCGATGCCGGCGGCGTCCTGCGCACGGCTGGCGACGTCAATGCGCGCACCGCGTTTGCCGCCCAGTTCGATCGGCTGGCTGAGCATCACCGTGGTGGTGCGCGAGTTGCGGCGGGTGTCTTCAGCCTCCCACGAGACTTCGGGATTGGGGATCAGGCCAGCCTGTTGGCGGTCGCCCTCGGCGATGCCGATTTCCCATTGTGCAGCGGCCAGATCCGGGTTGCCGGCGAAGGCCGTTTGCAGGGCCTGATCGAGGGTCAGGGTGGAGGCGCTCGCGAGGCTGGTACTGGCCAGCAACAGAATGCCGCTGGCTGCTTTTTTCAGGCGTGATCGCGCCGTCAGTTGTCTTGAACCGGGCAATGGAAGACTTCCTTCATTGAGGATTTTTCGATGCCGCCACGGTAGGGTTTTGAACTTATCGACAAGGTGACTGGAACATTACAAATCCGTTATCCACGGTTCCGCCAAGTTGTTTTGTTCTAGGATGCGAAGTACGAATACAGTCACTGCAATACATGGAAACAAATGCGCATTAGTTATCTGCTGAACAGCACTTGCCCGAGCAGGAAGGTCGTGTGCAAACGCCTGCCGAGCTGCGACAGGCTGTCGCAGATAGCCACTTTAGAGCCTCACCTCGCACGTCTCAGGTTGACTCTGTAGCCACTTCAGCCTTTACCGTGCACGCCTGCAAACGGAGAAATATCCGTCAGAAAAACCGTTAGTCGTTAATCGCGCCTGCCCGGAAGACCTTACAAAAACAACAACTTTCCCGGTCACCTTAATTACTTTTCCATTCAATGAAAGTGGTGATTGATCATGCGAATCCTTGTCGTCGAGGACGAGCTTAAAGCTGCCGAATACTTGCATCAGGGTTTGACCGAAAGTGGTTATATCGTTGACCACGCGGCCACTGGCGCGGATGGTTTGCATCTGGCGCAACAACAAGCGTACGACCTGGTGATTCTCGATGTGAACTTACCGGAACTCGATGGTTGGGGCGTGCTGGAACAACTCCGTCGAACCCATTCAACGCGGGTGATGATGCTCACCGCACGCGGGCGTCTGGCCGACAAGATTCGCGGCCTCGATCTGGGCGCCGACGATTATCTGGTCAAGCCTTTTGAATTTCCCGAACTGTTGGCGCGAGTGCGTACCTTGATGCGCCGCAGCGAAAATATTCCGGTGCCGCAGGTGCTGAAAGTCGCTGATCTGGAGCTTGATCCGGGGCGCCACCGCGCGTTTCGTGGCGAACAGCGCATCGACCTGACCACAAAGGAATTCGCCTTGCTGCACCTGCTGATGCGCCAGTCCGGCGAGGTGCTGACCCGTACGCAGATTATCTCGCTGGTGTGGGACATGAATTTCGACTGCGACACTAACGTCGTGGAGGTCTCCATCCGGCGTCTGCGGGCAAAAATCGACGACCCGTTCGATAACAAACTGATCCACACCCTGCGCGGTGTCGGCTATGTGCTGGAGGCGCGGGAATGAAGCCGGCCAGCCTGTCGATGCGCCTGGGTTTGACGGTGAGTATTCTCGGCGCGCTGCTGGTGGTGTTTTTGGCGATCCTCGCCTATTTCGCCCTGACCCATGAGCTGAATGCGCTTTCCAGAGACAGTCTGGAAAAGAAGATGGAGCAGGTCGAACACAGCCTCGCGTTGTACGTTGACGCCAACGAAGTCACGGGCAAACCGCACATCTTGCTTGATCAGGTGATGGGCCACGACAACCTCACGCTGACGATTTACGACCGCGTCAATCAGCGCTCGCCGCTGCTCAAGTCAGGCAGCGGATTGAGCGACCCGCGGGTCGAATTGAAAGCCGTGCGGGCAACCACCGATCAATTGGCTTATTCAGAGAGCACCGACGCCGAGGGGGCGAAATTCCTCACCGTGTCGAAGCTGATTCGCCTCAAGGATGGCAGCAGCGTGCCGGTGCTGTTATCGATCGATAACGCCCACGATCAAGCCTTGCTCAGCGCGTATCTGCGCTCGACGCTGATTGCCTTGCCGTTGCTGCTGGTGTTCATCGGCCTGACCGCATGGGGCGCCGTGCAGCGCGGGTTGGCGCCGATGCGTGAATTTCGCAAAGTGGCGGCGATGGTCTCCACGCAAGACCTGGATCATCGCTTGTCTGTGGTGAACATGCCGCAGGAATTGAGCGAACTGGCACAGGGCATCAACTTCATGCTGCACCGGCTCGATGCGGGCGTGCAGCAGTTGTCACAGTTCTCCGATGATCTGGCCCATGAGTTGCGCACACCGATCAACAACTTGATGGGCAAGGCGCAGGTAACGCTGTCGCGCGAACGCTCGGTGGATGAGTACAAAGATGTGCTGGTGTCGTGCACCGAGGAGCTGGAGCGCGTGGCGCGGATTGTGTCGGACATGTTGTTTCTGGCGCAGGTCAGTCATCCGTCGGCGCTGGCACCGTTTGAGTCGGTGGCGCTGGAGGTTGAAGCGGCGAAAGTCGCCGAGATGTTTTCGTTGTCGGCGCAGGACAAGCAGATTCGTTTGAATGTGGTGGGGAGTGCCTCAGTGCTCGGGGATCGATTGATGATTCAGCGGGCGATTTCGAATTTGCTGTCCAACGCTTTGCGGCATTGCCCTGGCGGGAAAACCGTGACGTTGCTGATTGAACAAGGCGCGACGCAGACCTCACTGCTGGTCAGCAACCCCGGCGCGGGAATCGAGGCACAGCATCTGCCGCATCTGTTCGACCGTTTCTATCGGGTCGACAGCAGTCGTTCGCGTTCACAGGGCAGCACTGGGCTGGGGTTGGCGATCGTGCGCTCGATCATGAGCCTGCATCAGGGTGTAGCGGACGTTAAAAGTTTGCCGGGGGCGATGACCGTGTTCAGGCTTGGGTTTCCTGCGGCGACACCCATGGCCCCATCGCTGGCAAGCCAGCTCCCACAGTGATTTCGGGTGTTCCCAGGTTTGGTCAGCACCGCTGAAACCTGTAGGAGTGAGCCTGCTCGCGAATGCGGTGGGTCAGTCGATATCTTTGTTGTCTGACACACCGCTATCGCGAGCAGGCTCGCTCCTACAGTGATTTGCGGTGGATGCAGAATTTGAGGGCACCACAGAAACCTGTGGGAGCTGGCTTGCCAGCGACGGCGGTGGGTCAGTCGATATCTTTGTACGATTTTTTACCGATTTGCTCCCACCCCACACAAACACCGAAAGCTCTCGCCGCAACCTCCGTTTTGTCCTACAGCCAGTTTTGAGTAGATAGCTTTATGGTGGAGGCCTTGGCAGATGGAATATCGACGAGAGGCAAAAAATGAACAGGGATATCGTTTGCGAATGGGCTGAAGAAGTTTATGGATTGGCAGCGCTGAAATATTCTGGCTATATTTGTCCAGAATACAGGGGTGAGCTGATGATCATCGTTCCGCTGGCTGAAGCCAAAAACAATTTATCCAAACTCGTCGATGATGCCGCTGCTGGCCAAGTCATCACGATTGCCAAGCATGGCCGGCCGATGGCTCGCCTCGTTCCCGTAGGAAAACCCAGCGCTCAACGTATTGGCGCAATGAAAGGCAAACTGGTGTTGCCCGACAATTTCGACTCACCATTGCCCGATGACATGCTTGATGCATTCGAGGGCACTCAAGCATGAGGCTTCTGCTCGACACGCACATTTTGCTCTGGACGCTCAGTGATGATGCCAGACTGTCCGGCAAAGCCAGAAAACTGATTGAGAACGCCGCCGAAATCTACATCAGCGCCGCCACCTTCTGGGAAATGGCGATCAAGGTCGGGCTCGGCAAGCTTAAAGTTGATCTGGAAGAAGTCCGCCAATATTGTCTCGACAGTGGCTTTATCGAACTCCCAGTGACTGCAGAGCACGCCATCGCCGTGAAGGATCTTGAGCACCATCATCGCGATCCGTTTGACCGCATTATTGTGGCCACAGCAGTGACCGAACCGATGAAACTGCTTACCGCTGATCCTTTAGTTGCTCAGTACACGGATTTGGCTGTCCTGGTCTAACCCAATGCTCCAGAGCTCTGTGAGCTTGGCTTGCTCGCGACTGCGGTGGGTCAGTCGATATCAATATTGAATGTGAGACAGCAATCGCTGGCAAGCCAGCTCCCACAGTGATTTCGGGTGTTCCCAGGTTTTGTCAGCACCGCTGAAACCTGTAGGAGTGAGCCTGCTCGCGAATGCGGTGGGTCAGTCGATATCTTTGTTGTCTGACACACCGCTATCGCGAGCAGGCTCACTCCTACAGTGATTTGCGGTGAATGCAGAATTTGAAGGCACCACAGAAACTTGTGGGAGCTGGCTTGCCAGCGATGGCGGTGGGTCAGTCGATATCTTTGTTGTCTGACACACCGCTATCGCGAGCAGGCTCACTCCTACAGTGATTTGCGGTGAATGCAGAATTTGAAGGCACCACAGAAACTTGTGGGAGCTGGCTTGCCAGCGATGGCGGAGGGTCAGTCGATATCTTTGTTGTCTGACACACCGCTATCGCGAGCAGGCTCACTCCTACAGTGATTTGCGGTGCATGCGGAATTTGAGGGCACCACAGAAACCTGTGGGAGCTGGCTTGCCAGCGATGGCGGTGGGTCAGTCGATATCTTTGTTGTCTGACACACCGCTATCGCGAGCAGGCTCGCTCCTACAGTGATTTGCGGTGCATGCGGAATTTGTGATCACCACAGAAACCTGTGGGAGCTGGCTTGCCAGCGATGGCGGTGGGTCAGTCGATATCAATGTTGAATATCAGAAAGCAATCGCTGGCAAGCCAGCTCCCACAGTGATCTCGACTGTTCCCAGGTTTTATCAGCACCGCTGAAACCTGTGGGAGCTTGCCTGCAAGCGATGGCGGTAGGTTGGGCCCCATAAAAAACGGCACCTTGCGGTGCCGTTTGCCTTTCACATTTCCAATATCACTTGCGCGCATCCGCCCACGACTTGAGCAGTTCGTTGTAGCTCACGGTCTCGCCCTGCGGCTTCTCGTTGGCCAGTTTCGGTTTCGGTGCGCCCGGTTGATCGAACCAGTATTGCGCATCGCGTTCCGGGTTCATTTTCGGCGCGCACACTGCCTGGGCTTTGGAGCGTTCGAGGCGCGTCATGATCGCGTCCTGATCCTTGGCCAAGCCATCCAACGCCTGTTGCGGAGTCTTCTCGCCGCTCGCCGCTTCGGCGATATGGCTCCACCACAACTGCGCCAGACGCGGATAATCCGGCACATTGGTCCCGGTCGGGGTCCATTGCACGCGGGCCGGGCTGCGGTAGAACTCGACCAGACCACCGAGTTTCGGCGCCAGATCGGTCATCGCCTGCGAGTTGATATCCGACTCGCGAATCGGCGTCAGGCCAACGATGGTTTTCTTCAGCGACACGGTTTTCGAGGTGACGAACTGCGCGTACAACCACGCCGCGAGTTTCTGTTTCTCAGGTGTGGACTTCATGAACGTCCACGATCCCACGTCCTGATAGCCGAGCTTCATGCCCTGCTCCCAATACGGCCCGCGTGGCGACGGTGCCATGCGCCATTTCGGCGTACCGTCGGCGTTCATCACCGGCAGGCCTGGCTTGGTCATGTCGGCGGTGAACGCGGTGTACCAGAAAATCTGCTGAGCAATGTTGCCCTGCGACGGCACCGGGCCGGACTCGGAGAAGGTCATGCCCGCCGCTTCCGGTGGCGCGTAAGCCTTGAGCCAATCGACGTATTTCTGCGTGGCAAACACTGCCGCCGGACCGTTGGTGTCGCCGCCACGGGTCACGCTGGAGCCGACCGGGTGGCAATCCTCGACACGAATGCCCCACTCGTCCACCGGCAAACCGTTGGGCAGACCCTTGTCGCCGCCACCGGCCATGGAGAACCAGGCATCGGTGAAACGCCAACCCAGCGACGGGTCTTTCTTGCCGTAGTCCATGTGCCCGTAAATGCGTTTGCCGTCGATTTCCTTGACGTCCTCGCTGAAGAATTTGGCGATGTCTTCATAGGCTGACCAGTTCACCGGCACGCCCAATTCGTAGCCGTACTTTTCCTTGAACTTGGCTTTCAGATCGGCGCGCTCGAACCAGTCGGCGCGGAACCAGTAGAGGTTGGCGAACTGTTGATCAGGCAATTGATAGATCTTGCCGTCCGGCGCGGTGGTGAACGAGATGCCGATGAAGTCCTTGATGTCGAGGGTCGGCGAGGTGAAGTTTTTGCCTTCGTTGGCCATCAGGTCGGTGATCGATTCAGTCTTGCCGTAACGGAAGTGCGTGCCGATCAAATCCGAGTCGTTGACCCAGCCGTCATAGATGTTCTTGTCGGACTGCATCACCGTCTGCATTTTCTCGACCACGTCGCCTTCTTGCAGCAGGTCGTGGGTGAGCTTGATCCCGGTGATTTCGGTGAAGGCCTTGGCCAGCACTTTCGACTCGTATTCGTGAGTGGTCAGGGTCTCGGAAACGACCTTGATTTCCATCCCGCGAAACGGCTCCGCTGCCTTGATGAACCACTTCAACTCTTCGAGTTGCTGATCGGCCGTCAGGGTCGACGGTTTGAACTCACTGCCAATCCACTTTTTCGCCGCGTCTTCGTACGCATCGGCCCAGGCGGCTGCGCTCAAACCGCTGAGTGCGAGCATGGCTGCCAATGAAATGCTATGTCGCAGCTTATTGTTTTTGTCGAACATAGAGACCTCCTGTTTAAGTTGTGGAGCCAAGTTGTCGAGCGATTCGACTAGCCCCAACGCATCACAGCCAACAGCCACACCAGGGACAACGCGGACGCGACCCAGATGCTCCAGTCGGTGACGCCGATTACCAGCAGATGCAGGTAGGCGCTGCCGAGAAGACCGATAAACAAGCGATCACCACGGGTGGTGGCAATCGGTAGAAGACCTCGCCGCAAAATGCTCGGCGAGCGCAATTCCCACGTGGTCATGCCCACCAGCAGCAGACCAATGGCGATGAAGAACCCCGCTGTCGGGGTCGTCCAGCTCATCCATTCCATCATCAGCTCCTCAGACCCGGCCGAGGGCAAAGCCCTTGGCCACGTGGTTGCGAACAAACCAGATCACCAGCATGCCCGGCAGAATGGTCAACACCCCCGCCGCTGCCAGCACGCCCCAATCGATGCCCGATGCTGAAACCGTGCGCGTCATGACGGCGGCAATCGGCTTGGCGTTTACCGAGGTCAACGTGCGCGCCAGCAGCAGCTCCACCCAGGAAAACATGAAGCAGAAAAACGCCGTGACGCCGATGCCGGAACCAATCAGCGGGATGAAAATCTTCACGAAAAACTTGGGAAAACTGTAGCCGTCGATGTAAGCGGTTTCGTCGATTTCCTTCGGTACCCCGGACATGAAGCCTTCGAGAATCCACACCGCCAGCGGCACGTTGAACAGGCAGTGCGCCAGTGCCACGGCAATGTGTGTATCAAACAGGCCAATCGATGAGTACAACTGGAAGAACGGCAGCAGAAACACCGCGGGCGGCGCCATGCGGTTGGTCAGCAACCAGAAGAACAAGTGCTTGTCGCCCAGAAAGCGGTAACGCGAAAACGCATAGGCCGCTGGCAACGCCACGCTCAGTGAAATCACAGTGTTCAGGCTGACGTAATACAACGAGTTGAGATAACCGTTGTACCAACTCGGATCGGTGAAAATCACCTTGTAGTTGTGCCAGGTGAAATCCTGCGGAAACAGCGTCAACCCGCCGAGGATTTCCGTGTTGCTCTTGAACGACATGTTCAGCAGCCAGTAGATCGGCACCAGCAGGAACAGGATGTAGATCAGCAACGGGATAAGCTTTCTTTTGCTCATGGCCGGGCCTCAGCGGTTGGCGTCGGAGTGCGTCATGGCGGTGTAGAACAGCCAGGACACCAACAGGATGATCAGGAAGTACACCAGCGAAAACGCCGCTGCCGGACCGAGGTCGAATTGGCCTACCGCCATTTGCGTCAACGTCTGACTCAAGAACGTCGTGGCGTTGCCCGGCCCGCCGCCGGTGAGCACGAATGGCTCGGTGTAGATCATGAAACTGTCCATGAAGCGCAGCATGACCGCGATCAACAGCACGCTTTTCAGCTTGGGCAATTGAATATGGCGGAACACCGCCCAGGCCGAGGCCCTGTCTATGCGCGCGGCCTGGTAATAGACGTCGGGGATCGCCCGCAACCCGGAGAAACACAACAGCGCCACCAGTGAAGTCCAGTGCCAGACGTCCATCACCAGCACCGTCACCCACGCGTCCATGGTGTTCGCCGCGTAGTTGTAGCTGATGCCCATCGCGTTGAGGCTCGACCCCAACAGACCAATGTCGGCGCGACCGAAAATCTGCCAAATGGTGCCGACCACGTTCCACGGGATCAGCAGCGGAATCGCCAGGATGATCAGCACCAGCGATGACCAGCGACCCTTGGTCGGCATGGTCAGCGCGACGGCAATGCCCAGCGGGATTTCGATCAGCAACACGCAGCCGGAATAGATGAACTGGCGCAGCAATGAGTCGTGCAAGCGTGGATCGAGCAGCACTTGCCGGTACCAGTCAGCACCGACGAAGTAGCGGCTGGACTGGTCGAAGATGTCCTGCACCGAATAGTTGACCACGGTCATCATCGGGATCACCGCACTGAACGCCACCAGCAGAAACACCGGCAACACCAGCCACCAGGCCTTGTTGTTCTGCACCTTGTTCATGGCCGCACCTCGCTGCTGTCGGCTTCAAGGAGGAATTCATCGGCATAAACCATCAGCCACTGCGCCGGGAAACTGATATACGCCGTGCCTTGCGGCACCGGTTTGTCTTCCGCCAAGCGTACTTTCAGCGGCGCGCCGTCGAGGTCGAGGGTCATGATCTTGTAGGTGCCGAGGTCTTCGACGTGTACGACCTGTGCCTGCATCGCGTCGTCAAACGGCTCGTCCCAGACATGAATAAATTCGGGACGGATGCCGACCTTGAGGTTTTTCCACTGACCGTGTTCGATATGCCGCTGCATGGCGTCGGACAACGGCAGGTGCGTCGAGGCGAAACCGACGCCGCCGGGCTGCGGCTGCACTTCGATCAGGTTCATGCCGGGGCTGCCAATGAAGTAGCCGACAAAGGTGTGGCTTGGCCGCTCGAACAATTCCCGGGGCGTGCCGAACTGGACGATCTGCCCGCCGTACATCACCGCGATCTTGTCGGCGAAGGTCGAGGCCTCAAGTTGATCGTGGGTGACGTAGACCATGGTGATGTTGAACTGCTCGTGGATCTGCTTGAGCTTGCGTCGCAGTTTCCACTTCAGGTGCGGGTCGATCACCGTCAACGGCTCGTCAAAAAGGATCGCCGAGACGTCGTCGCGCACCAGGCCACGACCCATGGAGACTTTCTGTTTTTCGTCGGCGGTGAGGTTGCGCGCCTTTTTGCTCAGCAGGTTTTGCAGGTCGAGGACTTCGGCAATTTCCTGCACCTTGCTGTGCACTTTCGCCTCGGCCATGCCCTGATTGCGCAGGGGAAAAGCGAGGTTATCGAACACGGTCATGGTGTCGTAAACCACCGGAAACTGGAAAACCTGAGCGATGTTGCGCTTCTCCGGCGTCAGGTCATTGACCGCTTTGCCGTCAAACAAGACATGACCTTGCGAGGGGCTGAGCAATCCGGAAATGATGTTGAGCAAGGTCGACTTGCCGCAACCCGACGGCCCGAGCAAGGCGTAGGCACCGCCCTGTTCCCAGACATGATTCATTTCGCGGATCGCGTAATCCTCCGCGCCGCCTGGGGTTTTGCTGTAGCTGTGGGCTAGGTGCTGCAAACGGATTTCGGCCATCAGGCAACCCTCGCGACACGTCGGCCCGGGGCTTGCACCAAGCGGCCCTGCGCATCGAAAACGAACAGTTTGTGGGTCGGGATGTAAATGCGGATCGGCGCATCGACGTCGTATTCGTGAACACCGGACAGGTGCAGTACCAACAGGAAATGTTCGTTGCGCACATGCAGGAAGGTTTCCGAACCGCTGATCTCGGCGACTTCAACGGTGACTGCCAACTCCAGATCGTCATCGTTGCTCGGCACCAGCGAGATATGACTGGGGCGTACGCCAAATCGAAACTCACCCTCGCCCACCGGACGCAAATCGACGTTCAACGGAAAGTGGACGAAGTTGGCGAAGCTGACTTCGTTGCCGGCGATGCGACCGGGCATCAGATTGATCGGCGGTTCGGAGAACAGCTCGGCGGCCAGCACGGTTTGCGGCTGGTGATAGACCGAGGTCGACGCGCCGCTCTGGATCACCCGACCTTCGTGAAGAATGGTCGTGGTGCCGCCCAGCGCCAACGCTTCGTTGGGCTCGGTGGTGGCGTAGATCGCGATGGTATGGCGCGCCTTGAACAGTTCGCGCATTTCCTGCCGCAGCTCTTCGCGCAGTTTGTAATCGAGGTTGACCAGCGGCTCGTCGAACAGGATCAACTCGGCATCCTTGACCAATGCGCGAGCCATCGCCGTGCGCTGCTGCTGGCCGCCCGAAAGCTCCAGCGGATAGCGTTGCAGAAACTTCTCGATGCGCAGCATCTTCGCGGTTTCCTGCACTTTGCTATGGATGATCTCTTTGCCGATCCCGGCCTGACGCAGTGGCGAGGCGATGTTCTCGAATACGGTCATGGTCGGGTAATTGATGAACTGCTGATAGACCATCGACACGTTGCGCAGACGCACCGGGCGCTGAGTGACGTCGACGCCGTTCATCAGGATGCGGCCGCTGTCGGGCTTGTCCAGACCGGCCATCAAACGCATGAGACTGGTCTTGCCGGACAGCGTACGACCGAGCAAAACATTGAAAGAACCGGGTTCGAATTTCAGGCAGGCATCGTCGATCCAGGTCTGGCCCTCGACGGTGCGGCTGACGTGCTCCAGAGTGAGTGACATGGCTCGGCCTTTTTATTATTGGAGTCAAGCGACCTGTACACGGGAGCGAGTTTCGTGCCAGAAATGGCAAGTGGTTGATTTGTCGTGAAAATCGTTGAAAGCGCGGTGATTGAGCATTCATTGCTGAACACATTTGAACAGTCGGGCGATTGACAATGAACAATAGTGAACAACACTCTATGAACGCCTTTTGCCCGATCCTGAATGCGAAATAGATCCCCTGTGGGAGCGAGCCTGCTCGCGATAGCGCTGTGTCAGTCAATGCAACTCTGTCTGATAGACCGCTTTCGCGAGCAGGCTCGCTCCCACAGTTGATCTGTGTTGTGTTCAGGATTTGGGTTCATAACAACAATAAAAATCGCTGCATCAGAGGCCCACTGCCATGGCCGCACCTGCCCCGCCGTTGTCCCACGACGCGATCGTCCAGACTTCCTGGCAACGTTGCCGTGCGTTCGGTCTGGATCACCAAAGCGCCCCGGCCTTCGATCAACTGCCCGCCGCCGGCATTGCCCATCTGCTCGACCGCCATCACTCGCTGGTGCAGACCACTCACCAGGAAGTCCTGCCCTACTACGAAAACATTCTGAGCAACTCCAACTGCCTGATCATGCTCGCCGACAATCAGGGCCAGGTGCTGACGTCGTGGGGCACGCAACGCTTTATCGAACCGAATCTGGCTCGCGGCTTTCAGGCCGGGGCGAGCTGGATGGAGCGCTCCAGCGGCACCAATGCCATCGGCACCGCGCTGGCTTGCGAGCAGGCAGTGCATATCGAACACGATGAACACTTTCTCAAGGCCAACCGCTTCATGACCGGTTCCGCCGCGCCGATTTTCGATGCCGAGCGCAAGGTCATTGCGGTGCTCGATGTCTCCAGCGACAGCTACTTGCCGCCCTCGCACACGTTGGGCATGGTCAAGATGATGAGCCAGACCGTGGAGAACCGGCTGATCCTCAATCTGTTTCACGGTCAGCACTTTCAACTGACGTTCAATACCGGGTTGAACAACCTCGACAGCCAGTGGGCGGGTTTGCTGATTTTTGATGAGAGCGGCCAGGTGCTGTCAGCCAATCGCCGCGCGGACAATCTGCTCGGTGTGCGTTTGTCGCGGGTCAGTGTCGAGAGCCTGTTCAACGTGTCGCTTCTGGAATTGATCAATCAGCCGGATGACTTGCCATTTGCCTTGCAGACGTCCGGGCGCAACCGTTTTCAATGTTTGCTGAAGCGGCCGAAACAGGCGCCGATTCAGCCGCGGCTGTTTGTCACTGAGCCGAAACCCGCCGCACCCAGCGCGATCAGCCTCAACAGCTTGCACTTCGGCGACAGTCGCGTAGAAAAAGCCGTGCGCCAGGCCGAGCGCTTGTTGGAGAAAGACATCCCGCTGCTGATCCACGGTGAAACCGGCGTCGGCAAGGAAGTCTTCGTCAAAGCCTTGCACCAAGCGAGTTCGCGCAGCAAACAGGCATTCATCGCCGTCAACTGCGCAGCGATTCCCGCCGAACTGGTGGAGTCCGAGCTGTTTGGTTACGAGAAAGGCGCGTTCACCGGCGCCAACCAGAAAGGCAGCATCGGGCTGATTCGCAAGGCTGACAAAGGAACATTGTTCCTCGATGAAATCGGCGACATGCCGCTGCCAACCCAGGCGCGCTTGTTGCGCGTGTTGCAGGAGCGCTGCGTGCAACCGGTGGGCAGCAGTGAGTTGTTTGCGGTGGATTTGCGGATTATCTCGGCGACCAACCGCTCTCTGCGTGAACAAGTGCAGTTGGGGCGGTTTCGTGAGGATTTGTATTACCGCATCGGCGGGCTGACATTGGAGTTGCCGCCGCTCAGAGAACGCAGTGATAAACAGGCTTTGTTTAAACGACTCTGGGAACAACACCGTGAGCCGACGCAATGGGCGGGGCTGAGCCACGAAGTGTTGGCGTTATTTGAAAGACATCCGTGGCCGGGGAATTTGCGTCAGGTCAGCAGCGTGATGCAGGTGGCGCTGGCCATGGCCGAGGAGCAACCGGTGCGGCCGGAGCATTTGCCCGATGATTTTTTTGTTGATCTGGAGATGGAGCCGGTTGAGAGCGCGCAGCCGCTGGGATTGGATTTGAATGATGTTGAAGCGTTGAACCGGGAGTTGAAGGCGGCCGGGGGGAATATCTCGCATTTGGCCAGAAGGCTGGGCGTTAGTCGCAATACACTTTATAAGCGGCTGCGGCAGATTGAAGGTTGAGTGAACCCCTTCCCCTCATCGGAACGCCGCCCGCCCAGCCCTTTCCTCCTGGAGAGGGAGCCGACCGAGGTGTCTGGCGCCACACATCGACCTGAAAGAACCAGTCGATTATGGATTCGGCACATCACGTTCAGGTCGGCGTATCTCATGAGCATCCCCCAATCAGTCCCCTCTCCCTCCGGGAGAGGGCTAGGGTGAGGGCGAAAAGGCCGGCTCAACACGCGCAGTGGAAACAGCCGCCAATGTGCGCAGCCCAATCAGCACAACCCCAATCATCATCACCCCCGCGCCAATCGCCACGCCGAACCCTGCTCGTGCACCAAAAGCATCAATAACCACCCCCGCCAGCATGCCCCCGAGCGCAACGCCAATGCTGATGCCAGTGGTCATCCACGTCAGCCCTTCGGTGATCCGCGACGGCGGGATGATGATCGTCCCCAGCTTCATGACCACGACCATCGTTGGCGCAAACGAAATGCCGGCGATAAACAGCGTCGCTGACAGGACATAAACGTCCGCTGCAAAAATCGGCAAAACGCCGGTGAACGCCGTGACCAATATCCCGATCAGGAACTGTTTTTCGATCGCCAGCGAAACCCTCAACGCACCGAACGTCAGGCCGGCCACCAGTGAACCGAACGCATAGGCGGCGAGGATGAAGGTGGCAGACGCTGGCCAGCCTTGAGCATTGGCGAAGGCCACGACCGCCACATCGATCGCTCCACCGATGACACCCATCGCCAACAGCGCGAGGACAATCGTGCGAACGCCGGGAATCAGCAGGGTTGAGCCGGTATTGCGGGTATGGCCCACGACAACTTTAGGTTCAGTCTGGCGCTGCAGGAGAAACGCTGTCACCCCGACAGCCAGCAGCGCCACCGCCACCAACGGCCCGGCCTCGGCGAAAAAGCTCACGCTCAAGCCGATCGCCAGTGGCGGGCCGATGATGTAGGCGAGTTCGGTCAGAACCGTATCCAGCGAGAACGCCGTGTGCAGTTGCGGCTTGCCACGAAACAATTGCGTCCAGCGTGCGCGGATCATCGACGGCATGCTCGGCATCGTCCCCGCCAGTGCCGCAAGAACAAAAAACAACGCGGCGGGCGCTCTCAAGTGAACGGCGAAGATCAACGCCAGCAACATGACGATGCTGAATGCCGTCACCACGGGTAGCACTCGACTCTGACCACGCTGATCAACAAGTTTCGAAATGCGCGGGCCAAGCAATGCATTGGCCAGGGTAAACATACCGGCGACTGCGCCTGCCAGCCAGTAGACACCGGTTTGCTCCACCAGCATGGTGATGATGCCAATGCCGATCATTGCTTGCGGCAATCGGGCAATGGAACTCGCGAGCACTAACCCCGTGGCGCCGGGTGTTGTTAGAAGCTCGCGGTAGTGATTAGCCATGATTCCTCCCTTGATTCGTCGCTGAGCAGCATCCCGCTGCCGCGTCAGACATCAAGACCTACGCGGACACCAAAAGCAACCCTCACCCCAGCCCTCTCCCAGAGGGAGAAGGGGCCGACCGAGGTGTCTGGCGTTGTACATCGACCTGAGAGATTGCGTCGATTATGGATTCGGAAAAAATCTTTCAGGTCGGCGTATTTCTTGAATATCCCCCATTCAGTCCCCTCTCCCACTGGGAGAGGGTTAGGGTGAGGGGCTCTTCTCGCAGCCAAACAAAAACCCGCACAAGGCGGGTTTTGTTTGTAGCAAGCACAGCAATCAGTCAGCCAGACGCCAGGTCGTGCCGCCCTTGCCGTCTTCCAGCACCACGCCCATGGCGGTGAGTTGGTCGCGGATACGGTCGGACTCAGCCCAGTCTTTACCGGCCCGTGCCGCCAGACGTGCAGCAATCAGCGCGTCCACTTCAGCTGCATCGACACGCCCTTCGGCGCCTGCTTGCAGGAAGTCATCCGCCTCAAGCTGCAACACACCCAGCACACTCGCCAGCTCTTTCAGACGTGCTGCCAGACCGGCCGCGGCATCGAGATCGCTCTCGCGCAGACGGTTGATCTCACGCACCATCTCGAACAGCACTGCGCAGGCTTCCGGCGTGCCGAAGTCGTCGTTCATCACCGTGGTGAAACGCTCGACGAACGCTTCGCCGCCCGCCGGCGCGACGCTCGGCAGGCCTTTCAACGCGTGGTAGAAACGCTCCAGGGCGCCTTTGGCGTCCTTGAGGTTGTCTTCCGAGTAGTTGATCGCGCTGCGGTAGTGGCTCGACACCAGCAGGTAACGCACGACTTCCGGGTGGTACTTTTCCAGCACGTCGCGAATGGTGAAGAAGTTGTTCAAGGACTTGGACATCTTCTCGCCATTGATACGGATCATGCCGCAATGCATCCACGCGTTGGCGTAGGTCTTGCCGGTGGCCGCTTCGCTCTGGGCGATTTCGTTTTCATGGTGCGGGAACTCGAGGTCGCTGCCGCCGCCATGAATGTCGAAGGTCTCGCCCAGGCAGCAGGTCGACATCACCGAGCACTCGATGTGCCAGCCCGGACGCCCGGCGCCCCATGGCGATTCCCAGCTCGGCTCACCCGGCTTGGTGGCTTTCCACAGCACGAAGTCCAGCGGATCCTGCTTGGCTTCGTCGACTTCGATCCGCGCGCCGATGCGCAGGTCTTCGATCTTCTTGCGCGACAGCTTGCCGTAGCCCATGAACTTCGCGACGCGGTAGTACACGTCGCCATTGCCAGGGGCGTAGGCGTAACCCTTGTCGATCAAGGTCTGGATCATGCTCAGCATGCCCGGAATGTGATCAGTGGCGCGCGGCTCCATGTCCGGCTTGAGGATATTGAGGCGCGCCTCGTCCTCGTGCATTGCCGTGATCATGCGCTCGGTCAGTGCGTCGTACGGCTCGCCGTTTTCGCGGGCGCGATTGATGATCTTGTCTTCAATATCGGTGATGTTGCGCACGTAGGTCAGGTTGTAACCGCTGAACCGCAACCAGCGGGTCACCAGGTCGAACGCGACCATGCTGCGGCCGTGGCCAATGTGGCAGTAGTCGTACACGGTCATCCCGCAGACGTACATGCGCACATTGTCGCCATCGAGCGGCTTGAAGACTTCTTTGCTCTTGGTGAGCGTGTTGTAAATCGTCAGCACTTTTAATTTCCTTGACGCTGAATCACTGGCCCCACGAATCACGCAGGGTCACGGTACGGTTGAATACCGGCTGACCTGGTTTCGAGTCCTTCAAATCAGCGACGAAGTAACCTTCGCGCTCGAACTGGAAACGGTCTTCCGGCTGTGCATTGCCAAGCGATGGCTCAGCACGACAACCGGTGAGTACCTGCAGCGAATCAGGGTTGATGTTGTCGAGGAAACTCGCGCTGTCTTCGGCCTTCTCAGGGTTGGCCGAACGGAACAGACGATCGTACAGACGCACTTCGCACTCGACGCTGGCGGCAGCCGGCACCCAGTGGATCACGCCTTTGACCTTGCGGCCTTCCGGGTTCTTGCCGAGGGTTTCCGGGTCGTACGAGCAACGCAGTTCGACGATGTTGCCATCGGCGTCCTTGATCGCTTCGTCGGCGCGGATCACGTAGCTGCCGCGCAGGCGCACTTCACCGGCCGGTTCCAGGCGCTTGTAGCCCTTCGGCGGCTCTTCCATGAAATCTTCACGGTCGATGTAGATTTCCCGGGCGAACGGCAGAGCGCGCACGCCCATGTCTTCTTTCGGGTGGCGTGGCAGTTCGAGGTTCTCGACCTGGCCTTCCGGGTAGTTGGTGATCACGACTTTCAGCGGACGCAGCACGCACATGGCGCGCGGCGCGGTGTGGTCGAGGTCATCACGGATGCTGAATTCGAGCATGCCGAAGTCGACCACGCCGTCGGAACGGTTGGTGCCGATCATTTCGCAGAAGTTGCGGATCGATTTTGGCGTGTAACCACGGCGGCGGAAGCCCGACAGCGTGGACATGCGCGGATCGTCCCAGCCATGCACATGCTTCTCGTCCACAAGCTGCTTGAGCTTGCGCTTGCTGGTGATGGTGTAGTTGAGGTTCAGCCGGCTGAACTCGTACTGACGCGGGTGCGCCGGCACTGGCAGTGCGTCGAGGAACCACTCGTACAGCGGACGATGGCTTTCGAACTCCAGGGTGCAGATCGAGTGGGTGATGCCTTCGATGGCGTCCGACTGACCGTGGGTGAAGTCGTAGTTCGGGTAGATGCACCACTTGTCACCGGTCTGGTGGTGATGGGCGTGGCGAATGCGATACATGATCGGGTCGCGCAGGTTCATGTTCGGCGAAGCCATGTCGATCTTCGCGCGCAGCACGCGAGCGCCGTCCGGGAACTCACCAGCACGCATGCGGGCGAACCAGTCGAGGTTCTCTTCTACCGAACGGTCGCGGAACGGGCTGTTTTTGCCGGGCTCGGTCAGGCTGCCACGGTATTCCTTGGCTTGCTCAGGGGTCAGGTCGTCGACATAGGCCTTGCCGGCCTTGATCAGCTCAACGGCCCAATCGTGCAACTGGTCGAAATACTGCGAGGCGTAGCGCACTTCGCCGGACCATTCGAAGCCCAGCCATTTGACGTCGCTTTCGATCGCGTCGATGTATTCCTGATCTTCCTTGGCCGGGTTGGTGTCGTCGAAACGCAGGTGCGTGACGCCGCCGAACTCCTGGGCCAGGCCGAAGTTCACGCAGATCGACTTGGCGTGGCCGATGTGCAGGTAGCCGTTGGGCTCAGGCGGGAAACGGGTGACGATCTGGGTGTGCTTGCCCGAGTCCAGGTCTGCCTGGATGATCGGCCGCAGGAAGTTGACCGGCACGGCAGGGCCGGACTTGGCATTCGAGGTAGGGTCGACAGTGGGCTTGCTCATTAGGATCCTTGACTTACATGTGCGCGGCCGCAGAGGGGGCCAGACAAAACAAAGCCGCTATCATAGCCGATGCTGTCAAGGGGCTGACAGAGCGGGGCCTATAAAGGAGCGCATTTAATCGCCGGGATTTGAAAAACAGCCTCGAAATTCGCGCCTGTCACGCTAAACTGCGCACCTTGGCCCATGGGCTGAACCGGTGACGGGGCGAAATGTCCCATTACCCACGAATTCCTTATAAAACGCTTCATTGAAAAAGAGCACCGATCATGACTCAAGTCAAACTGACCACCAATCATGGCGACATCGTCATCGAACTGAACGCTGAAAAGGCGCCGATCACCGTCGCCAACTTCATCGAATACGTCAAAGCCGGTCACTACGAAAACACCGTTTTCCACCGCGTCATCGGTAACTTCATGATCCAGGGCGGCGGTTTCGAGCCAGGCATGAAAGAAAAGAAAGACAAGCGCCCAAGCATCCAGAACGAAGCTGACAACGGTCTTTCCAACGAAAAATACACCGTTGCCATGGCCCGTACCATGGAGCCGCATTCGGCTTCCGCGCAGTTCTTCATCAACGTCGCCGACAACACCTTCCTCAACCACAGCGGCAAGAACGTGCAAGGCTGGGGCTACGCAGTGTTCGGTAAAGTGACCGCCGGCACCGACGTTGTCGACAAGATCAAAGGTGTTTCGACCACCATGAAGTCCGGCCACCAGGACGTACCAGCAGACGACGTGATCATCGAGAAAGCCGAGATCATCGAAGCGTGATATTGCTGATTTCAGATTTGCATCTGGAAGAGGAGCGCCCGGACATAACCCGGGCGTTTCTGAATTTGCTCGCCGGACGCGCCCGCTCGGCGAGTGCGTTGTACATTCTCGGCGACTTCTTCGAAGCGTGGATTGGCGATGACGCCATGACGCCCTTTCAGCGTTCCATCTGCCAGGCCCTGCGCGATTTGAGCGACAGTGGCACGGCGATCTTTCTGATGCACGGCAATCGCGACTTCCTGCTCGGCAAGGCTTTCTGCAAAGAGGCCGGCTGTACGCTGTTAAAGGATCCGAGTGTCGTGCAGTTTTACGGCGAACCGGTGTTGTTGATGCATGGCGACAGCCTCTGCACCCGCGACGTTGGCTATATGAAGCTGCGGCGCTACCTGCGTAACCCGATCACGCTGTTTATCCTGCGCAACCTGCCGCTGAGCACGCGCCATAAGCTGGCGCGCAAACTACGCAGTGAGAGCAAGGCGCAGACGCGGATGAAGGCCAATGACATCGTGGATGTCACGCCCGAAGAGATTCCGCGGATCATGCAGGCATTTGGCGTGAAGACGTTGATCCACGGGCACACCCATCGCCCGGCGATTCACAAATTGCAGCTCGGTGAGCAATCGGCGAAGCGCATCGTGCTGGGTGATTGGGATCGTCAGGGTTGGGCGTTGCAGGTGGATGAAAACGGCTATGCGTTGGCGCCGTTCGATTTTGCCCCGCCTCCGGCCCTGCCTGCCCCTTCTAACTGACGAGCCACAGAACAATGTAGGAGTGAGCCTGCTCGCGATGGCGATATCACATTCAACATCTCTGTTGACTGATACACCGCAATCGCGAGCAGGCTCACTCCTACAGTTTGACCGCGCTTCGGATCAGTGCCCGGAAGCCGCCGGACCTGCCTTCGCGGCAAACGGCGGTTTCGCCAGCCACACAATCAGAATCAACCCCATAAAGCCCCAGCCCAGCAACGTGAAGTAATCCACGGTGGAGAGCATGTACGCCTGACTGGTCAGCACATGATCCAGTTGCGCATACGCCGGATTACTCGCCCCGCCCAACTGGTTCAGCGCCTCTCGCGTCGCCGGTTCGTACGTGCTGATGCTTTCACTCATGTACGCATGATGCTGATCGGCCCGGCGAATCCAGATCCACGTGGTCAGCGACGCCGCAAAGCTACCGCCCAAGGTCCGCAGAAAAGTCGCAAGCCCGGCGCCGTCAGCGATCTGGCTAGGCGGCAGATCCGACATCAGGATGCTCAACGTCGGCATGAAGAACAGCGCCACACCAATGCCCATGAACAGCTGCACCAGAGCGATGTGCTGGAAGTCGACTTCATTGGTGAAACCCGCCCGCATGAAGCAGCTCAGACCAATCGCCAGAAACGCCAGCCCGGCCAGTAGGCGCAGGTCGAACTTGTTCGCGTACTTGCCGACAAACGGCGACAGCAGCACCGGCAGAATCCCGATTGGCGCCACGGCCAGGCCCGCCCAGGTCGCGGTGTAGCCCATCTGCGTCTGCAGCCACTGCGGCAGGATCAGGTTGATGCCAAAGAACCCGGCGTAACCCAGCACCAACACCAGCGTGCCGATGCGGAAGTTGCGGTGCGCGAATAGCCGCAGATTGACCACCGGGTGCTGATCGGTCATTTCCCAGATGATGAAAACCGCCAGCGCAACCACCGAAATCGCCGCGCCAATGATGATGAAGTTCGACTCGAACCAATCCAGGTCATTGCCCTTGTCGAGGATCACCTGCAACGCACCGACGCCAATGATCAGCGAGATCAAGCCGACATAATCCATGGGCTGGCGACTGGTCACCACCGGCCGCTTGGCCAGTTGCGAGCGCACCACCATGACCGCAAAGATGCCGATCGGTACGTTGATGAAGAAGATCCACGGCCAGCTGTAGCTGTCAGTAATCCAGCCACCGAGAATCGGCCCGGCAATCGGCGCCACAACGGTCACCATCGCCAGTAACGCGAGCGCCATGCCGCGCCTGGCGGGCGGATACACCGCGATCAACAGGGTTTGCGTCATTGGATACAGCGGCCCGGCGACCAGACCTTGCAGCACGCGGAAGCCGATCAGTTCCGGCATCGACGTGGAAATACCGCAGAGAAACGAGGCCAGGACGAACAGAATCGTCGCCCAGAGAAACAGCTTCACTTCACCGAAACGCCGACTGAGCCAACCGGTCAACGGCAGCGCAATGGCGTTACTCACGGCAAACGAGGTAATGACCCAGGTGCCCTGCTCCGAACTCACCCCGAGGTTGCCGGAAATCGTCGGCAACGCCACGTTGGCGATAGTGGTGTCGAGCACTTGCATGAACGTCGCCAGCGACAGGCCGATGGTGCTGAGCAACAGGCTGGGCGGCGTGAAAGAGGCGTTATTGCTCATTGTGAATCCTTTGAAGCCGGGTTGACGCTGCGTCAGTTAAAGACACAGCAGCACTTGTAGGAGTGAATCCTGTGGTGAGGGGATTTATCCCCGATGGGTCGCGAAGCGGCCCCTCTTTTGACTCAAAAAGCCGGGCCTGCTGCGCAGGCCATCGGGGATAAATCCCCTCACCACAAGGCTCACTCCCACAGAGGTTAGATTCAGCGTTGCGCGGTTTTGCTGACCGCAGCGCTGTTGTCGTGGATCAGCTGCGCAATCATCGCGTCGGCTTCCGCCAGTTGCTGGTCGTAAACGTTGGTGCTGAACGACGCCTTTTGCGGCGGTTGCTGCGCCAGCACCGGGCCGCTTTGGTCGTGCAGGTTGACCTCGACGTTGGTCGACAGACCGACACGCAGCGGGTGCTTGGCCAGTTCTTCGGCGTTGATGTGAATCCGCACCGGCACACGCTGAACAATCTTGATCCAGTTACCGGTGGCGTTCTGCGCTGGCAGCAAGGCAAACGCGCTGCCGGTACCGGCGCCGAGGCTGTCGACGGTGCCGCTGTACTTCACGTCGCTGCCGTAGATGTCGGACTCGATATCGACCGGCTGACCGATGCGCATGTCACGCAGTTGAGTTTCTTTAAAGTTGGCGTCGATCCACAGTTGATCCAGCGGAATCACCGCCATCAGCGCGGTGCCCGGCTGTACGCGTTGTCCGAGTTGCACGGTACGTTTGGCGACGTACCCGGTGACCGGCGCGATCAAGGTGCTGCGAGCATTGGTCAGGTAAGCCTGACGCAGATCAGCGGCGGCCGACATCACTTCCGGATGCGACGACACCACGGTGTCATCGACCAATGCGCTGGTGGTTTTCAGCTGCTGTTTGGCGTTGGCAAGGGCGTTTTGCGCCGAGGTCAGGTCGTCGCGAGCATGCGACAGTTCTTCCTGGGAAATCGCGCCGCCAGCAGCAAGATTCTTCCGGCGGTTGAAGTTGTCCTGGGCTTTCTGCACTTCAGCCTGTTGCGCGTTGACCTGGGCTTTCATGCCATCGACGTTGCTGTACAAGCCACGCACCTGACGCACGGTACGCGCCAGTTTCGCCTGAGCACTTTGCAGACCGACTTCAGCGTCGTTCGGGTCGAAGTTGATCAGCACCTGACCTTCGTGAACCAGATCACCATCGTCAGCACCGATGCTGACCACGGTGCCGGTCACCAGCGGGGTGATTTCCACAACGTTACCGTTGACGTAGGCGTCGTCGGTGCTTTCGTTAAAGCGTCCGATGAATTCGTGATACGCCCAGACGCCAGCGCAGGCGAGAGCAACCACGACGGCCAGCACCAGCAGCATCACTTTGCGCTTGCGCGGGTTGCCGGTGTCCGGGGTGTTGTCTTGAGCTTGGGTGTTTTCGGCAGTGGCCATGACAATTACCTTGAATTAGTTGTGCGGCGTGGCTGGGGTGGCGTTGGCTGCGGTCAGGGTTTGACCCTGGAAGCCGCCGCCCAGCGCTTGCATCAGTTGAATCGACAGGTCGATCTGCTCGGCATTGAGGTTGGCCAACTGACGCTGGGCCTGCAGCAATTGCTGCTCGATGCTGAGCACGTCCAGGTAGTTGCCGATGCCGGAACCGTAACGCTGGACGACGGTGTTGTAAGAATCCTGGGCAATCTCGGTGGCGTGTTGCTGCGCACCGATCTGCCGGCCGATGTCACGCAACTGATTGATCGTGTCGCTGACATCGCCGAGCGCTTTCACCAGGCTTTTGTTGTACTGCGCCACCGCCAGATCGTAACCGGCGTCGCGCGCATCGAGGTTGGCGCGCAGGCGTCCGCCATCGAAGATCGGCACCGAAATGGTCGGGGCAATGTTGAAGAAGCGACTGGCCGAACCGAACATCGCGTCACCCAACAAAGATTCGGCACCGGCCGAGGCCGACAGGTTCAAGTTGGGATAGAACTGGGTTTTCGCCGAGTCGATGTCTTTGCTCGCGGCCTCTACACGCCAGCGCGCGGCGACCAGATCCGGGCGACGACCGAGCAGTTCCGCCGGCAACACCGACGGCACCGCTACGGCACTGGCTTGCAGGACTTTCGGCCGGGCAATTTCGTTGCCGCGATCCGGACCTTTGCCGAGCAGCACGGCCAGAGCGATCTTGGCGCTGTTGAGGCGTTTTTCCGCATCGATCAGGCTGGCTTCGGAGCTGGCCTCAAGGCTTTGTGTTTGCTGAAACTGGTACTGGCTGTCGATCCCGGAACTCAGGCGACGCTGGCTCAGATCCAGCATCTGTTTGGTGCGTTTAAGGTCATCGTTGGCCAGGTCATAAACGATGTGTGCCTGGCCGAGATCGCTGTAAGCGCGAGCGACATCGGCGGCGAGGGTCAACTGCGCAGCCTGGCGATCGACTTCGGCGGCGCGGGCCTGGCCGAGTGCGGCTTCCCACGCATCGCGCTGGCCGCCCCACAGGTCGAAGTTGTAGTTGAAGCCGGCGCTGACATTACGCACGGTGGCATAAGCATCGCCCTGCCCCAACGGATCCTGATCCTTGGCCAGGCGCGAACGGCTGATGCCGGCGCTGGCGTCGAGGGTCGGATAACGGGCGGCGTCGGCGGCATACGCAGCGGCGCTGGCCTGATGGGCGCGCGCGGCGGCGATTTGCATGTCCGGGCTGTCGTGCAGGGCTTCGCGGATCAGGCCGTCGAGTTGCGGATCACCGAGGCTGGTCCACCAGTCGCTTTTCGGCCAAGCGGCCGGCGACAGGGTCACGCCGTTGAGGGACTGGCCGGTTTTCAAGCTCGCCGCGTCAAGGTTTTTGCCTTGAGTGTCGAGGCCGCTGTAGTTGGCGCAACCGGCGAGGATCATCGCCGAGAGCACCAGGGTCAGGCTGCTGCGCAAGGTTTTACCGCTCATTGTGTTCACCTAGCCGCTGGATAGTGATCGGGTCACCGGCTCCCAGCAGAATTTTCTTGAGGATGTATTCCAGGGTTTTCAACTCGTCCGGGGTAACGGCGCCCGCCAGTTCATTCATCGCGTCGGCGCCGATGTGCGGCAGGCGATCGGCCAGTTGCTGGCCCTGCTCGGTGAGCTTGAGCTGCACCTGACGACGATCGCCTTCGCTGCGTTGGCGAGCCAGGAAACCTTTCTGCTCCAGACGATCAAGCATGCGCGTCATCGAACCGCTGTCCAGCGACAGATGCCGGCACAACTCGGCCGGGGTATCGACGCCGTACTGGGCCATGATGATCAACACTTTGAACTGCGCGGCGGTGATGCCGTGGGGTTCCATGTGGGTGTCGATGATCCGGTCCTTGAGCAGCGCAGCACGGCCAAGCAACAGGCCGAGATGGCAATGTTTGAATTCGTCCGGGGTGAAATGCTTCATGTGCTCACCTAATAACTGCCTAGGCAGTGAATGTATGTCGAGATGTTACTGCCTAGGCAGCGAATGTCAATGAAATAGTTAGGAGGCTTGGTAATTAGTTGACCAGTGGACTGGGGTTTTGTGGCGCGCACGCGGATGCTTTCGCGAGCAGGCTCGCTCCCACAGTGGATTTGCGATCAACACGAATTCTGTGATCGCAACAAAATCCCCTGTAGGAGTGAGCCTGCTCGCGATGGCGGCGACTCGGTGAAAGGTCGGTCAGGACTTGTCGGAAGGATTCGCGGGTGGCGGTTGCACCGGATGCACCTCGCGCCCACGCAAGGCAGTGGCCACATACCCGCAGGCACGTTTGGCCCCCGCGTACAGGCCATGCCAGCCCGGCGGTGCCGGTTCGATGGCCGCGTGCAACGCCCGCGCGTAGTCGAGCACCAGCCCTGGCGTCCAGGCCATCACCTCGGCGCGCTTGCGCACCTGCGCCGCCACCCAGAACTCGGGGCTGAAGATCACTCGAGCGAAATCGCGCATGCTCGAATGGCCTCGATTCATCGCCCCTTCAAGCGCCGCTTCGAGGCTATGGGCGACGGCACTGGAACAATTGCGGCTGGTCAGGTTGTAAGTGCTGTTCTGCCGATATTGCGCCCAGAACGCATTGAGTCGTCGGGCGTCGTAGTGGGCAAAACTGACCTGCACCGAAGACGGACACCAGTCAGCCACCTCCTCCGCATAGTCAGGCAGAAACCGGCCGGCAACATCGTTGTTCGGCGTCGCCCGCAGCAAGCGCACGAAATCCCCCGCCGAACGATCAATGTCATCTAGCGGGTAATGGCTGATGTAGATGTCCGGGCCACATTCCAGTGCCGCGTGCCCGGCGGAGATCACGCCGTTGATGTCGACCGCTGCGATATAGCGGTTGAGCAACCGGTTGCGCACCAGTGTGTCGTCAACCGTGCCACTCGGTGTCCAGACGTGAATCACCAGCGCAGCGCTGGGAGCCGGTGCACTGACGGAAAAGGGGCTGACCGGCGACTGCCAGTTTTTGAAACGCACGGACTGCCGCAACAAGGCGCAACCCGAGAGAAAAATGCTCATGCCAATGCAAAACGGCACCGTGCCTTTATAAAGCGTCGGGTACGGCTCAAGGATGAACACGCCAAAGCCGATTTCGAACAACCCCGTCAGCAGCGACACTTGCCAACCGACAAAACGCACGACCACCGCCGCTGCCAGGCGAAAGACGCCATCGAGCATGAAAGCCCCGCCAAACAGCACCGCCAGAATCAGGCTGGCAGCATGTTGCCTGTCGATGATCAGCAGCCCCAGCAACAGGAAAACCAAACCGCGCGATTTGCGCAAAGCCGCGGCGGTTCCGGTTTGTGGTGCCGGTACAAACAGAATGATCAGGGCTTCGAGCAACAACAGATAGCCGAAGACATGCAGCGGAAAATACAAAACGCCGTCCAGTGCGTCGATGAAGATAGCCACGCCGGCCGCGCCCCAGACGATGCCGGTCAGCGCCAGCGCTGACCAACGCTTGCGGACAAAGTCATTACCCAGCAAGACCATACTCAAGCGAACCATATGACCTCTCTGGTGAACCGGGGGCTGCACAACCTGCACGGTTTTCAGGCTTTGCTGAGTCTAATACATCGCCGCGTTTGCGCAGACGCGGGAGCGTGTTCTAAGAATCGCCTGATGTCCATCGGCAAACGGCGTGTTTAACGTATGCCGCTCTTTGGCCAATTACGTAAACCCCTTCATGAAGCGTTTCAAACTCCAGCGCCCGCTCCAGCTAACGAAATTGATTCACACGCTATGTCTGTCGTTACTTTTCGCGCCCAGCTACGCAGGCGCGGCTAATTGCTCGTTCTTCCCGGGTCATCATCAAACAACTCTCACTATGCAATTACCCACTACACTTTCGATTCCTCGTGATACACCTAACGGCACCGTAATATATGAAAGTCCTCCATTAACACTTGGACCTACGCCCAGCTCGTATAGATGTACTAACGAGTTTTCATATGGTGTTCAGAACAACGTCGGTGTGTCTAAATCGGGTGACCTTGTTTACGCAATCGGAAACACCGGGCTCGCATGGCAGTGGTCCTTCAGAGAAGGGACAGCCATACCCATTTATCCGGCTATTCGCCGAGCAGCGGGCGGGTACGGATGGGACACCACAAGACACGTGCTACGACTATTCAAAATAGCGGATGTAATCGATGTACAGAAAATCCCGGCAGGAACACTGGGGACTTTTCATGCAGATGGTGTATCACCACTAGCAATGGCGACCAATGGCACAACGATTGTGCCTCAATCCTGTGAAACGCCGGACATCAAAGTAGACATGGGGTCGCATGACATGAGTAGCTTTGCCCACAACGGAGCATATTCTGAGCTGGTCAAATTTGACATCAGCCTTAACAATTGTCCGCCGGGCATAAAAAAGTAACTTATACACTCAAGCCTACCCCAACTTCTCCCTCGCAAAATTCCACGAGGGGTATCGTACAGCTGAGTGCAGATTCGACTGCTCAGGGTGTGGCTTTGCAAGTACTCAATAGCGATGGAAACCCCTTGGTTTTAAATCAAAGCTATGTATTCGCAGACTATCCCTCTGTGGGAGGCAACTTGAAGATCCCCCTGAGCGCTCGTTACTTTCGCGTCGCTGAAACAGGTGGCAATGGTGGGTTTGACAAGGGCATGCGCGCCGGAACAGCCAACGCAACGATTGCATTTGTCATGAGTTACCTTTGAATCCATTGATGCGTTGCTATAGCCAATTGTTTGCGCAGCTCTCTTTAAGAATCGTCTGATTTTCATCATGCCCGGCCGCTTCTACTGTGCCGGGATGCGATTGAAGAACTACCTCCATCAGATCAGCCCGATCCTGTCCTCGCCCGATGCGGCGCGGCGTCTGCTGCGCATTTTTGCCCTGGTGCTGCTGGTGGGCATTCTCGGCGGCGTCTACAGCTTTCTGCTGTTTACCTTCAACAATGAGATTTCCCAACGGCGCAGCTACATGAGCAGCGCCATCGCCGAAGCGCATACCTTTTTCACCACCCGCGAAGCACTGCTGGAAAGCCTGAGCCTGTCGGCTACGCACATGGCCAACATGGATTTGCCGGTCTCCGAGGAAGAGATCCGCCTGCTGCTCGGGCAAGCGCCGGGGCAGCAATGGAGCATCTGGCTGACCCGACGCATGCGCGATTACCTCAAGGCCCGGCAGCTCAACCTGGTCTACGTCAGCAGCGGCCCCCGGACCCAAGTGTTGCGCCTGTACAACGCAACCGCGGTGATCGGCCGTGTCCCCGAGACCATGCTCGAACAACTGCAGACCCTCAAGCACCACAACAGCGGCAACGTCAAAGAACTCTGGCTGACCCATGCCGCCGACGGCCACTCGCAGCTATACATCTTCATTCGTCTAGACGCGCGCGATATCAACTCCGGCTGGCTCGGCCTGGAAATGGACGACCGCGAAGTCTCCAGCGCCCTGAACGACCACAGTGCCGGCGAGTTCACCATGTTCAACTCCCAAGGCAAACCGCTGTTCAGCAACAGCCACAAACCACCGCCAGAACAGCACCTGCCGTTGCTGCGACAACAGGATTTCTTCGGCTTCGTCGGCGATGGCTGGCTGCCCGAGCAATTGGTGTTGCGCAAGCAGCTGAAATCCTCGGACTGGCAGCTGACTTACTCCATCGACTTGCTGGCGGTACTGCGCGCCCTGTGGCCACAAATGCTCGGCGCGCTGCTGTTCTGCGTGTTGAGTATCAGCCTAGTGTGCCTGTTGGTCCGACGTCTGGAGCATCGTTTCATTACCCCGGCAATCCAGCGCATTCAGGCATTGGTGGAAAGCGAACTGTTCAGCCGCGACGTGATTCAGACCGCGCCGGTGGCGCTGTGCGTACTGCGCCGCAGTGACGGTCAAGTGGTGCTGGATAACACCCTCGCGCGGCAATGGCTGGGCCAGTGCAGCGAGCAACTGGGCGCCGGCTGGATCCGCGATGCGTTCGACCAACACTCGCCGTGCCTGACCGATTACTTCGAGACTGCCGACGGTCGTCACCTGTACCTGAGCTGTGCGCCGACCCGCTATAAAGGTGAAGACGTCTTGCTCTGTGCGTTCAGTGACATCAGCGCTCGGCGACAGATCGAAGCAGCACTGGAACAGGCACGCCAATCGGCCGATGCCGCCAACGAAGCCAAGACTTTGTTTCTGGCGACCATGAGCCACGAAATACGCACCCCGCTCTACGGCGTGCTGGGCACCCTGGAGTTGCTAGCGCGCACGCAACTGGACACTCAGCAGAAAAGTTACCTGCGGGCGATCGAAGGATCATCGGCTACGTTGCTGCAGTTGATTTGCGACGTGCTCGATGTGTCGAAGATCGAGGCCGGGCAACTGGCGCTGGAGCTGAGCGAGTTTTCCGTCCCGGAACTGGTGCACGAAGTGGTGCAAGGCTATGCCGCCGCGGCGCAAAGCAAAGGCCTGCAACTCTATGCCTGCCTGGACCCGCAACTGCCTGAGCGCTTGATCGGCGATGTCAGTCGGGTGCGGCAGATCCTCAACAACCTGCTGAGTAACGCGGTCAAGTTCACCGATTCCGGGCGCGTGGTATTGCGGGTCAGACTGCTCGCTCGTGAAGGCGAACGCGTGAGCCTGCAATGGCAGGTTTCCGACACCGGCAAAGGCATCGCCCATGACGATCAGGCGTTTATTTTCGAGCCGTTCTACCAGACCGCCGGCAACACCAATGTCGCCGCCGGCACAGGCCTCGGTCTGCCCATTTGCCAACGTCTGACGCACTTGATGAACGGCACTCTGCGCATGGTCAGCGAGCCGGGCCTGGGCAGCAGTTTTTCCCTCAGCGTGCCGCTGGAGCAACGCTGCGGCAACGCACCCTCTACTGCTTTGCCGCCCTTGGCCGCGGACCTCGTCTATGTCGTTTCGCCCGTGCGCGAACTGGCCGACAGCATCAGCGGCTGGTTGCGCCGCTGGGGTGCCCGCGTGCATATCGGCGCACCGGATAGCATCGAGCCGGATTCGACGGCGCTGCTGCTGGAGCTGTATCCCGCAGCCTTCGGACAGCGCCCGAACCTGGCATGGCGTGGGCCGCGCGTACTGGCCAGCGGTGACGGCGCCCATGAGCCGCAGTTCAGCGGCGACGGCTGGCAGGTCAATCTGAATGATCTGCTGGCGATTCAACGCGCCGTTCGCCAAGCCCAGAGCGGCCAGATCGTTCAACGCCCGCAAGACACTGAATCCCATGCCCTGCGCCCGTTACGCCTGCACATCCTGGTGGCCGAAGACAACGTCATCAATCAACTGATCCTGCGCGATCAGCTCGAAGAACTGGGCTGCACCGTAGCGCTGGCCAGCGATGGCGAAGAGGCTTTGTCGCTGTGGCCCGACGCTGCGTTCGACATCGTCCTGACCGACGTCAACATGCCCCGCCTCAACGGCTACGAACTGGCCAAAGCCCTGCGGCGCCTCGGTTGCAGCATCCCGATCATCGGCGCGACCGCCAACGCCCTGCGCGGTGAGGATGCGCTGTGCCTGGCCGCTGGGATGAATCACTGCCTGGTCAAACCTTTTACGCTACGAGCCTTGTTCGCTGTCCTGGCTCCCTACGAACGAGTCGCTCATGAAGCCCTGTAGCATTCTGATTGTCGAAGATCACCCCTTCCAGCACCTGTACTTGCAGAACCTGTTCAGCGAGTTGGGTGACTTCGATCTGGCGTGCGCCAAGGACGGCGAAGAAGCACTGGACTGCCTGAAACAACGCGACTTCGATCTAGTGCTCACCGACCTGCTGATGCCGGGCATGGACGGCGTGCAATTCATTCAGGGCCTTGCCGCCCAACGCTCACGTCCGGCATTGGCGATCATGAGCGCCGCCTCACGACGCATGCTGATGGGCGCGAGCCTGGTGGCGAGCAACCTGCAAGTGAAAGTCATCGGGCTGATTTCCAAACCGGTGAATGCTGCCGCCCTGCGTTGCCTGATCGATCAATTGCAGGCGCTGCGCCAAAACGTCCCGGCGGCGACCCATCCCGGCATCGATCGCCAGAGTATCTGCAACGCCCTCGACAACGGTGAACTGCAAGCCTGGTTTCAACCGAAGAAGGCCTTGAACAATGGCCGGATCGTCGCCGCCGAAGCACTGGTACGCTGGAACCATCCTGAACATGGCACGATGCTGCCCGGGGTATTTTTGCCGGCGTTGATTGCGTTCGGTCTCGAAGAGCCATTGCTCTGGTGCGTGCTGAAACAAGCGATTGCCGCCCAAGCCATCTGGCGCGAACAGGGCTATGACATTCCGGTCTCGGTCAACCTGCCCACGCACCTGCTCAACAGCCACGACCTGCCCGACCGCATCCTCGCTTTCGTGCTTACCAACCAAGGCCTGCCCGCGCGGATCTGTTTCGAATTGATGGAGTGCTCGGTACCCGACGACATCAGCAACTTCTACGCCGGCGCGTGCCGCTTGCGGATCAAGGGTTTCGGTCTGTCGCAGGACGATTTCGGCAAGGGCTACAGCTCGTACATGAATCTGGTGTCGGCGCCGTTCACTGAATTGAAGATCGACCGCACGCTGGTGCAAGGCTGCAACGCCAACGAGGAATTGGCCCAGGCGCTGACCAGCATTGTCAGCCTCGGTCGCCAGTTGGGTCTGACGGTGGTGGCCGAAGGCGTAGAAACCGCACAAGAACTTGCTCTGTTGCGTAAAATCGACTGCACTCAGGTTCAAGGTTTCCTGATCTCCCACGCCGTTTCAGCCGATCAGTTCCAGCACTTGCTGACCCACGACGGGCCGGCGAACGCCTGGTGAGCGGCACGTGGCTATTGTTGAACGTCGCTCGCTACCGAGGTCACTGTGTCCCAAGGCTGCCCCATCACCGCTGGTCAGGCGCTGTAATGCCGCATACCAATGCATTTCTGGACAAACTGGCCAGCAGTTCGCTGCGGTTGAACAAAAGTCTGCTGCTGCTCGGCGCCCTTGTATTGCTGCTTTTGGGCATCAGCTATCTGGGGTACAGCGCATGCTCGAAGAGCAGCGCGACACCCTGCAGTTTCACTTCGCCCGGCTGATGGAAAATATCCATGAGCAGGAAGTGTTCCTGCGCGATATCTCCCAGGCCAGTGCCAAGGGTCAATATTTTCCTTTGGTGGTGTTGCCCACTTATTCGCAAAAACTGCTGCCAGAAGAAGGCCCGAATGTCTATGAAGGTCGCGGCTTGCCGTTTTCACTGCCGTTCAGCGTAAAGATCGATCCGCAGAGAATCGCCGCCGACCAATACCCCAAGGTTTTCGCGCTGGGTAGTTATCTGGCCGCCTACTACAGCGCGTTCTGGGCGGCATCGCACTATCAGTCGCCGCAAGTGATCCTGCTCAATGGCCCCGACAACTTCGACGTGGCCGTGCCCTCCGCCGGGCGCTTGCGCGGTGCAGGCCCGATGCAGATCGGCGCGTTTGCCCAAGTCATGAGCCAGGTGAACCAGCATGCACGCGAGCAGTCATCAGTCGCTGATCATCAAGTGCATTGGGTGCCCTACCCGTCTACTCAGGACAACGAGTCAACGCCGACGCTGCTGGCCTACGTCAGGATCAATCTGCTCCAGCCTATGCAGGCCATCGAGGGCGCCGATTCCTGGGTGGTGCTCGGCACGTTGCTGAAACTGTCCCAGGTCAACAACATCGAGCGATTGATGGAGTGGTCGATCTACGATGACTTCACCTTGATCACCCCGGCCGGCGTGGTCTTGACCGGCGCACAGAGATCCGACCAGGAACTGGATGAGGGGATAAATTTCGACCGTGACGGCCTGGTGTTCAAACTGAGCAGCCCCGGCGCACAGCACTGGACCGCGATCTACGTCATCAGCCTGCGCAGTTTTCTCAGCTATGCGCTGTGGCCATTGCTGTGCCTCGTGGCGGTGGTGCTGGCGTTGCTTGGTTGCGGTCGGGCCATCAACCGCTGGTACACCGCACGCGTGATCATCCCCGCGCAAAGTGCGCACGCGAGCATCGCCGAAAGCGAGGCCTTCAGCCGTGCGGTGATCGACACCGCACCGACCGGCCTCTGTGTGATTCGCCGCAGCGATCACCACGTGCTCCTGGAAAACCAGCGCGCCCAGCAATGGCACGACAGCAGCCGTTTGATGAGCCTGCTCAAGTCACACAGCGAGTCCGGCCATGCCGATCTCGAGATCGACGGGCGTCATCTGCATCTGGCTTTCGTCTCGACGCGCTATCAAGGCCAGGATGCCTGGTTGTGTGCGTTGCATGACGTGACCCGGCATATCGAAGACGCCGCCGCCCTGGAAGAAGCCCGTCAGGCCGCCGACTCGGCCAACCAGGCCAAGAGCCGCTTCCTCGCCACCATGAGCCATGAAATTCGTACCCCGCTCTACGGCGTGCTGGGCACCCTCGAATTGCTCGGGCTGACACCGCTCGCCCCACGCCAGCAGGATTATCTGGACACCATCCAGCGTTCCTCCGCCAGCCTGTTCAAGCTGATCAGCGATGTGCTGGATGTGTCGAAGATCGAGGCCGGGCAAATGACCCTTGAGCTTCAGGACTTCTGCCCACTGGAGCTGACTGAAGATGTCGTGCGTACTTACAGCGCATTTGCCCGCGCCAAAGGCCTGCAACTGTATGCCTGCATCGATTCGGGCTTGCCGGATCAACTGCGCGGTGACCCGTTGCGCATCCGCCAGATCCTCAACAACCTGCTGAGCAACGCGATCAAGTTCACCGACAACGGTCGCGTGGTGCTGCGCGTGCGCGTGTTGCAAAACGCCGCTGGCAGCGCCGAAGTGCAATGGCAGGTCAGCGATTCGGGCATGGGGATTTCCCAAGCGCAGCAACAGCAATTGTTCGACCCGTTCTATCAGGTCAACGACGCCGACAGTCAGGCCGGCGCGGGTCTGGGCCTGGCCATTTGCAAATGGTTGTGCGAGTTGATGCACGGCCAGTTGAGCGTGGTCAGTGAACCCGGACTGGGCAGCAGTTTTACCCTGCAACTCTCGCTGGAGAACGTGCCGGGCGCATTGGCCGATTGCCCCGCCTTCGTGGAAGGCAGCGCCGCCGTTTATGTACGTGCACCGATCAGCGAACTGGCGCTGCAGCTGATGGCCTGGCTCAACCGTTTTGGTCTGGATTGCCGCTTGGTGACGACCGAGATGCCACCACTCTCGGCGCTACTGGTGGACCTCACCCCGCTCGACAATGCCCCGCACTGGAGCGGGCCACGGATCGTCGCTTTGTCGGGCGGCCCAAATCCGGCGCAACTGAATGGCCCCGACTGGACGGTCGACGCCAACGATGTCCGCGCGATTGCCTGGGCTATTTATCTGGCACAACACGGCGCCAATGCGCAGCGCTCAGCCGCGTTGCAAGCAAAGACCCGCCCACTGAATCTGCAGGTGCTGGTGGCCGAAGACAACGTGATCAACGCGGCGATCATCAAGGAACAACTGGAAGCCCTCGGCTGCTCGGTGATCGTCGCCGTGAATGGCGAACAAGCCTTGGCGCAGTGGGTGCCCGGCCGCTTCGATCTGCTGCTGACCGACGTCAACATGCCGGTCATGAACGGCTACCGACTGGCCGAAGCGGTGCGCCAACAGGACGCAACGCTGCCGATCATCGGCGTCACCGCCAACGCCCTGCGCGAAGAAGGCGAACGCTGCGCCGCCGTCGGCATGAACGCGTGGATGGTCAAGCCGCTGAACCTTGCCACCCTGCGTACGCAACTTGAGCAACATTGCAAAATCGCTGTGGCCCCCGTTATCGATACCCCGCCGTCGCTATCTGCAAAAATGCGCGAGTTGTTTGTCACCACCCTGCGCCAGGATATTCAGACCACCCTGGCGGCACTGGATGCGGCCGACGCCAACAGCGTGGCGCAGCAACTGCACGGCATGGCGGGGGCGCTAGGGGCAGTGCAGATCAACGTCTTGGCCAGCGCGTTTGTCGAGCTGGAATGTCGCTTGACCGGCATGGCCGTGACGCCCGCTCTGGCCGTGGCGGTGCGACAAAATCTGACGCGGCTGCAAGATCTGCTCGACTCCCTCGAATAACTTCACTCTGGATAAATCACTCATGGAAACCTTCAACGTTGTCATTGCCGATGATCATCCCATCGTGCTGCTGGGGGTGCGGGAACTGGTCGAGCGTGACCAACGCTTTCGCGTGGTGGGCGAAGCGGTAGGCTCCGATGAGCTGATCAAGCTGCTGGAGACCAAGCCTGTAGATCTGTTGATCACCGACTTCAACATGCCTGCCGATTCGACCTACGGTGACGGCCTGAAACTGGTGGAGTACCTGATAAGGCACTTTCCCAAGGTTCGGGTATTGGTACTGACCATGATTTCCAATCCGTTGATCCTGACGCGCCTGCAGGAACTGGGTGTGCTGGCAGTCATTCAGAAAAACCAGTTGCACGACGAAATCGAGACCGCACTCAAAGCCATCGCCAAAGGCAACCCGGTGCGCTGGCAGGCACCCGCGCCGACATCCGTAGTGAACGACGGCGCTGATCTGGATGAACGGTTTTCCCGGTTGTCGCCCAAGGAGCATGAAATCCTGCGCTTGTTCGTTCAGGGCCAGGGCGTCAACGACATTGCCCGTTACTTGAACAGAAGTGCTAAAACCATCAGTACGCAAAAAATATCGGCAATGCGCAAACTTGAAGTCTGCAGTGATCAGGACTTATTGGCTTATTGCATAGAGCGCAACTTGTTTAACTAACAGGTAATGACACCCTAGTTAAAGACGACTTCTAGGAATCGTCTGATATTCCAGCAAAAGTTCGCGCTATATCGTGTTGTTGTTTTAACCCCAACCATTGGAAAACAACATGAAAAAGCTGACTCGCGCACTTCTCGCCCTTTCGATCATTGCCGCTACCGGCAACGCTCTGGCAGAAGATCCACCGGCCCCAACCCCGACCAAGGCTGGCAGCGGCACCATCAACTTCACCGGCACCATCAACAACGATGCCTGCTCGGTTGAAGGCGCCGGAAGCAACAAAACCATTTCGGTCAACATGGGCGAAGTGTCGATCAAGGACATGGGCACCGCCACTGCACCTAAAGGCAACGGCACCCTGAGCGCCGAAAACTTCGACATGAAGATCAACTGCAACGCCGGCACAAAAGTGGCGATGATCTTCGAACCGACCAAGGGCGCAGGTTCGGGCATCGTGGCCGGGACCAAAGTACTGAAGCTGATCGACGGCCTCGGCGCTGCGAAGAACATTGGTATCGCCTTGCTCGACTCCAATGGCGCGTTGATCGACCTGAGCTCGCCATCCACCGCGAAGATCGAAAACACCCTGCAAGACAGCAACACCACGCTGAAATTCTCGGCCGCCTACGTCACCACCGCCGACGTGGCAACCGCCGTTGCCGGTCGTGGCGACGCCACCCTGCCGTTCACCCTGCAATACGAATAACCCGCGCGAATGCTCGAGCCCGGTGCGGGGCCACGCGGCCCCGCGCTTTCAATCACTTGCGCGGTAACCATCATGTTTTATCGACACTCACTGTCCTTTTGTGCAGGCCTGCTGGGCCTGTTCGTGGTCAATCAGGCCACCGCCGGCATTTCCTTGAGCAGCACCCGTCTGGTCTTCGACGGCCAGAACAAGGAAGCCGGAATCACCGTGCGTAACAGCGGTGCAGATGTACTGATTCAGTCATGGATCGACACCGATTCCGGTGAAACTGCCGCGGCCCCCTTTGCCGTCACTCCGCCCCTGGTGCGCGTCAGCGGCGACGAACAGCAGATCTTGCGGGTGATCTACGAAGGCGCGGGCATGCCGACCGACCGCGAGTCGGTGGTCTGGCTCAACGTGCAGGAAATTCCCCAGTCGGCGAAATCCGCCAACACTTTGCAGTTGGCCGTGCGCCAGCGCATCAAGGTGTTCTTCCGCCCCTCGGGACTGAAAAACAATGCCTACCTGGCACCGAGCGAATTGACCTGGCGCTTGGCCGAACGCGCCGGTAAACGAGTACTGGTGGTGAACAACCCTGGCCAGTATCACGTGTCGATTGCCGATATCACCCTGCAATCCGGCGCAGGCAGCGAACACCCTTTCGATTCGATGATGATCGCCCCCGGCGAACAGAAAGAGTTCAGCCTCGAACAACTTCACAACGCCAATACAGTTCGCCTGTTATTCAGCAGCATTAATGACTATGGCGCCCAAGACCGTTATGCCGCGCAACTTTCGAACAATGTCGATACCCGCGCCAGTCTGAATAAAGAAGCGCCATAACTTCCGTGCCGCTGCCACAGCCGCACTTTCACTGTATTTCTCTTCGCTCCGTTAGTTCGTATCGGAGGTGATATAGGGTTCCTGCATGTTTTTACTCAAGCGCGACGGATTGGCGCCTTTTTCAATGGCCCTGGTGTTCAGTTGCACCTGCCTGGCCGACGACGAAGAACAATTCAATACATCGTTTCTGCAAGGCGCCCCCTCTTCTGTTGACCTGCAATCACTGCTCGCCAGCAGTCGCGTGTTACCCGGCATTTACCGGGTCGACCTCTACGGCAACGAGACGCTGGTCGGCCGTCGCGATATCGACTTCCGGCGCCACCCGGGCACGGGCAAGGTCGAGGCCTGCCTGACCCTTGAAATGGTGCAGCAACTGGGGGTCGACATCGGCAAACTGCAAGCCAGCGGCAAACTGGCCGCTGATGACTCTGACGCCTGCATCGACTTGTCCGCCCTGATCGATCATGCCAGCGTGCGTTACGACGTGCCGCGTCTGCGACTGATGGTCAGCGTGCCGCAAAGCGCTATGGAACGTGGCCGCCGTGGTTATGTTGACCCGACGCTATGGGACGAAGGCGTGCCCGCCGCGTTCATCAACTATCAGTTAAGCAGCAGCCGTAACAGCACCCAGGCTGACAACACCCTGTCCAACAACCTCGGCTTGCGCAACGGGATCAACCTCGGTGGCTGGCGCTTACGCAACGAGTCGAACTTCAACAGCAGCACCGGCCGCCCCAGCACGTTCAAAAGCAACCGCAGTTACCTGCAACATGACGTGACCGCCGTGAAAGGCCAGTTCAGCGCCGGGGATATTTTCTCCGACGCCGACCTGTTCGACAGCGTGCGCTATCGCGGCCTGAAACTGGCGTCCGACGACGGCATGCGTGCCGACAGCGAGCGCGGTTATGCGCCGGTGATTCGTGGCATTGCGCAGTCCAGCGCGACCGTGGAGATTCGCCAGAACAACTACATCCTCTACACCGCCAACGTGCCGCCGGGGCCGTTCGAGATCAACGATATCTATCCCAGCGGTTCCAATGGCGACCTGGAAGTGACGATTATCGAAGCCGATGGTCGACGCCGGGTAACGGTGCAAGCATTTTCCAGCCTGCCGATCATGGTCCGTAAGGGCCAGCTGAAGTACAGCGTCTCGGCCGGCCAGTACAACAGCAACAGCGAGGATCAGCAGACCCCGCAGTTTGTCAGCAGCACACTGGCGTATGGCATCAGCAGCAACTTGTCCGGGATCGTCGGTGTGCAGGCGACGGACAATTTCAAGGCGTTGTCCGTCGGGGCCGGTCGCAATACCGCCATCGGTGCGATCTCACTGGACTTGACCCACTCAATGAGCAACACCTTCGGCGAAACGGTCACCGGTAACAGTTTGCGCGCGCTGTATGCGAAAACGTTCACCGGCACCGACACCAACTTCACCCTCGCCGCCTACCGTTACTCGACCGAGGGCTATCGCACCCTCACAGAGCACGTCGAGGAGTTGAGCCGCGATGGCCAGCAACGCAGCGGCAACTCGAAAACCCGCACCGACCTGACCGTCAACCAGAGCCTGGGGCGCAACCAGGAATTTGGCAGCGTCTACGTGAATGCCAGTGACCAGCGTTACTGGGGACGCGGCGGTTCGCAAAGCCTGTCGGCCGGGTACAGCAACTATTGGGGGGATGTGAGTTACAACATCGGCGCCACCTACTCCAAAGATGTCGGCAATTACGGGCCGGCGAACAACGACACACTGATCAACCTGTCTGTGTCGTTCCCGCTGGGTTCCAAGCCACGTGCACCACGGGCCTTTGTCTCGGCCAGCACGCAGAAATCCAGCGATACCACGCAGATGGGCATCAACGGCTACCTGTCGGAAAACAGCGACACCTATTACTCGGTACAAGCCGGCAACAGCAGCACCGGCGGCAGCTCTGGCTCGGTCAACCTCAGCACCCGCACCTCGGTGATGGATATCAGTGCCGGCTACAGTCAGGGCCGCGGTTACAACTCGCAGAACCTTAACCTGGCAGGTTCGATCGTCGGCCACCGCGGCGGGATCAACCTTGGACAAACCGTGGGCGAGACATTCGCGCTGGCGCAGGTCGAAGGTGTGGAAGGGGTGAAAATCGGCAGCTTTACCGGGGCCGAGACAGGCAGTAACGGCTTCGCCGTGGTACCCAATGCGCAGCCCTATCGCGTGAACTGGATCAACCTCGACACCCGCGACCTGGGCGGCGATATCGAGATCGACAATGCGACCCGCCAAGTGGTGCCACGCCGTGGTGCGGTAGTGCTGGCGCGTTACACCAGCAAGACCGGACGCCGCGTGCAGTTCGCCTTGTTCGACGCGCAACACCAGCCGATCCCGTTTGGCGCCTCGCTGGAGGACAGCGCCGGCAAGCAACTGGCGATCTCCGACCCCGGCGGCAAGGCACTGGCGCTGGTAGAAGCCGACGCCGGTACCCTGACCATCAACTGGCAGAACCAGCGCTGCGAAGCGACCTATGCCTTGCCGGAACGCAACAAGGCGCTGAACTACGAGCGGGCCTCGTTGGTGTGCCGCTCGCCAGTGGCTGACTGAGAAGACACCATCGCTGGCAAGCCAGCTCCCACAGGGTTTGTGTCGTACAAAACATTGATGTACGGCAGAGAAACCTGTGGGAGCTGGCTTGCCAGCGATTGAAGCGACTCAGTTCAGGACAAAGCGCGACCTAGAAATCGCGCTTGTAGAAGATATCCAGCGAGCTGGCGACGCCGCTGGCAGCTTCGACATACACCTTCTTGCTCAGTTTGTAGCGCAGCGCAATGGTGCTGGCCGGCTCGAACACACCAACGCCGTAACGCAAACTGAGCTTCTCGGAGATGTTGCCGCTGGCGACCACGCTGGTGGTGTTGCCGCTACCCGCCGTGTCGAGCTGGAAGTCCTGAATTCCCAGATCTTTGGCCAGACTGCTGGTGACCCCGGAGCTGCCCATCAAGCCCAGGCCCAATGCTGCTTGCGCAAGCATGTTGTTGTCTTCGCCGTTGGTGCTCAGCGGACGGCCGAGTACCAGATAGGACAACGCCTGTTCCTGGCTCATCGCCGGCTCGGAGAAGATCTGCGTGGTGGGTTGCTCGGCGCTGCCACTGAGGCGAATACCGGCGATCACGTCGTCGGTCTGGCGAATCGCTTCAATGTCCAGATACGGCTGATCGATGGGCCCGGCGAACAACAGACGCGCGCGGCGCACCGACAGGCGCTGGCCGTAGGCACTGTAGCGGCCGTCGTTGAGCCACAGCTCGCCACGGGTGTCCATGTTGTCGCCGATGTGTACATGACCTTGCACGTTGGCGGTCAGACCAAAACCGGCGAAGGCGAGTTTGTCATCACCGACCACCACGTCGATGTCCATTTTCATCGCCATCGGTGGTTTGCCCTCTTCGGTCTGAGCACCGACGATGATCGTGTCATCGGAGACTTTCACCGTCGATGGCGGCAATTCACGCACGGTGATTTCGCCTCGCGGCACCAGTACTTTACCGGCAATCTTCAACTCATCACCGGCCATGGAGATCTTCAGGTCCGGTGCCACTTCCAGCTTGGCATACGGCTCGACCGTGACCGGCAATTGCGTGCCCTTGAGCGTCAGATCGACCATCAGCGCCTGGCCCCAAGCGACATTCCCGGTCAAGTTGCCCTGCCCGCTCTTGCCACTTTTCCAGCCGCCATCGAGGCGCACCGATTCGCCGGCAATCACGGCGGTGAGTTGTAGATTCTGCAACTCCATGGGCAATTCGGCACCGGACACTTCGCCGTCACTGAGTTGCACGGTGCCGTTGACCAGTGGCGCCAGCAGGCCGCCGGAAATCGTGCCGCTACCGTTGAGGCGTCCAGTGAGTTTTTCGACCATCGGCACAAACGGCCGCGCCACCGACAGATCCAGCCCGCTGAGACGGAACGAGCCGCTCAGCGGTTTGTTTTTCGGCAGCGGATTGAGTTGCGCCTGCACCATCAACTCGCCGAGTTTGCCGCCGACGAAGTTGAGTTCAGTGTCGACGCGCTTAGGCGTGAGTTTGCTGGTGAGTTTCAACGTCTGGTACGGAAAGTCCAGCCACTGATCCTTTTCCTTCATGCGCAAGGTGCCACCGCTGGCGTCGATACTGACCACGCCGTTCGGGCCGCTGGCCGGCAGGTCCAGTTGCAGATCGGCGTTGAGCTTGCCCTGCCAGGCGAAATCTTTCGGCAGCCACTGCGCGAGGCTTTCAATCGGGAACTGCTTGAGGTGATAGCGCAGCTTCGGCTCCGGCATCAGCCGTTGGTCTTCACCGCACAGGCTGGCACTGCCGGACATCCAGCAATGCGCGCCGAAGTTGATCTTGCCATCAGCGAGGCGCTCAAGTTTGGCCGGGTTTTGCAGTTTCCAGTCCTGACCACCGGCCTGAATGTCACCGCTGGCCAGGCGACCGCGCCAGTTGCCCTTGTCGAGATTGCCGTCGAGACCGAGGGCCAGTTTCAGCTTCGGCCCGATCAGGTCGAGGCTGAGTTTCTGGTTCTTGATGTCGCCCTGCGCACTGGCCGTCAGCGTACCCAACGAGGTGTCACCGGCCTGAATGCCGCTGCCCTTCAAATCAATCTTCGCCCGTTGCGCGCTGTCGAGCGTGGCGTCGAGGTTGAGGCTTTGCAGGCGATTGTCCTGGAAGGCCAGTTGCGAACCTTGCAGGCCAAGTTTGCCCTGCGGTGCTTTCAAGGTACCGGCGACGTCGACGCGGCCATTGATCTGCCCGCGCAGCTCTGGCCAAAGCTGAGCCAGACGCGCGAGTTTGATGTCGATCTGCCCGGTGAGTTTCTGTTGCAGGCTGCCCTTGCCGCTGATGCTGTTGTCGCCGAGGCGGATTTGCAGGGCATTGAGGTTCCACTGTTCGCCCGCGCCGTCAGCCTTGGCCTGGAGGATCGCCGGTTGCCCGCGCAGTTTGCCTTTGAGGTCGAGATCGGCGGTGAGGCTCAGGCGTTCATTCTTCATTTCGCCTTTGCTTTTCAACGGCCCGGCCAAGGTGCCCGGCAGTTCTGCAACCCAGTACGCCGGATTGAGCGCTGACAGGTCCAGCGCCGTGTCCCAGGCAATGCCGTCGGCAAACTGTACGTTGACGTGACCTTCAGCCTTGCCCTGCCCGGCTTCCATTTTCAATTGCGGCAAGGCGATCTGTTTCAGATTGCCGCTGAACGGACTGCTCAGGCTGAATGCTCCCGCCGGGCCATCCAGTGCGGCGGCAAAGTTACCGAGGTATTGGCCGTCGGTGTAGGAAACCTCACCAGTGAAGGTACGCAAGGCAACTTGCGGCTCGTCGATTTCGTTGTAGAGGCGATGCCACGGAAAGTCCTGCCAGTTGATACTGGCCTGGGCGCTGAGGCCCTTGCTCCAATCGACGTTGCCGGTGAGTTTGAGGCTTTGCTTGTCGTTGGCCGTCAGGTCGAGGCCGGCGATCTGCGCGCCGCTGGCGTCGACTTTACCGTTGAGCAAAAGCGCCACCGGGCCTTTATCGGCGGGCAGCGTGGCATTGCCATTCAATTGATAACCGTTTTTCAGGTTGCCTTCGCCAGTCAGCACCAACTGATTGAGTTGCAGCGTATCCGGCAGATCAGCGCTCGGCTTGAAGGCCTCACTGGTGATGCGCACCTTGGCCGGGAGGTTTTCCACCAGCGGTTGCAACTCGCCGCTCAACTGGCCGTCGAGGTAGCCGTGGCTGTCGGCGTGCAGGTTGAGGGTTTTCAGCAGGTCGCCGTCGATTTTCAGCGCCAGCGTCCAGGGATCAGTGCTTGGCGACGGCAGGGTCAAGTCGCCGGTGATGTTCAGCGGCCAATTGCCGGTCGGTGCGAGTGTTCCGGACAGGTTCAGGCTGAGGTCGTCGCGCTGCAATTTGATGCTTTCAATCTGCATGCCTTGGGCTGTCCAGTGCGCCGCCAGTTGCAAACCTTTGAGCTGCTCACTGCCGTTGAACAACAGGCTGCCGACCTGCACGTCGCCCAACTCGATGGCCACCGGCAATTGCAGATCCGGCAGTTTGATCGGACCGCTGTCAGTCGTCTCATCGCTCGGCGGGAATTGCACAATGACCTGATCAGCCTTGAGCTGTTCGATGCACAAGGTCATGCGCGTCAGGCACAGCGGCGACCAGGCGAAGATCGCCTGGTTCAGTTCGACGCGGCTGCTGTCCTGCTGCCACAACAAATGATCGGCGCTCCATTGTCCACCGAGTCGGCCCTGGAAATTCTCCACCGTCAGGCCTGGCACGAGGCCCAGCACCCAACGGCTGCCAGCCTGCGTGCCGAGCACGGCAGTAATGCTCAGGACAATCAACAACAGCAACGCCAGCAGCGTCAGTGCCGCTATTTTCAAACCACGCTTCACAGCTCAGGCCCCATGGAAAAGTGCAGCCGGATGCCGCCATCGTCGTCGAGTGCGTGGGCCAGGTCGAGGCGGATCGGCCCGACCGGCGAGACCCAGCGCACACCAATACCGACCCCGGTCTTGAGGTTCGGCAGTTCGAGTTTGTTGAAAGAGTTGCCTTGGTCGACGAAGGTCGCCACACGCCACTTTTCGGCGATCGAGTATTGATACTCCACGCTGCCGGCCACCATGTAGCGGCCACCGATGCGGTCGCCGTCGGAGTTTTTCGGCGACAGGCTCTGGTAATCGTAACCGCGCACGCTCTGATCGCCACCGGCGAAGAAACGCAGCGACGGTGGTACCGAGTTGTAGCCATTGGTGGCGCTGCCGCCAACCTGCACACGGCCGAGGAAACGGTGCTTGTCGAACACCGTGGTCAGGCCTTTGACCAACGCCGTGCCATAGACAAGGTTGTTGTCGGAACCGAGGCCTTCCTTCGCCACTTTGCTTTCGAAGCTCAGGCGATAGCCGTTGTGCGGGTCGATGCGATTATCGCTTTTCAGGTACGAGTAACTGATGCCGGGCATCAACAAGGTACTCAGGCCCGAATCGTCGCCCAGCTCGTATTCCTCGCGCTGCCATTTCAGCGAGATCACCCGCTGCCAGCCGCTCGGCAACTTGCTGTGCCATTCCGGGCCGAAGGTCAGCAGCTTGCTCAACGTGTCGGAGCCGTCGATGTCTTCAAATTGATAGCCGCCCGCCCAACGCAATTTGTCGGTGAGTGGCGGATCCAGCGGAATGTCGTAGAACAGGCCGACGTTTTGCCGTGGTGCCGAAAGCTCGGCTTCCCAACCGTAACTGTCGCCTTGCGGGTTGACCCAGTGCCGCGTCCAGTTGGCCTTGACTCGCGGGCCGACGTCGGTCGAGTAACCGAGGCCCAGGCCCATGGTGCGTGGCTTGCGCGTGTCGAGTTTGACCTCGACCGGGATCACATCGTTTTTCGCTGCAGTCGGCGCCGCATCGACGCGGACGCCTTCGAAATAGCCGCTCGATTGCAAGTCGCGGTTGAGTTCGGCGATCAGCTCGGAGTCGTACGGCTCGCCGGCCTTGAACGGCACCATGCGTTGCAACAAGTCCTCATCGAACGGCGTGTCGCCCTCGAAACTGACTTTGCCCAGCGCATAACGCGGGCCGCTTTCGTAGATCAACTCAACGTCGGCGACACCGGCGCGGGGATCGACCAGGAGTTTTTGACTGGTGAAATGGCCACTGAAGAAACCGAAGCGCGAAGCCTGATTCTGAATAATTCTTTTGGCGTCTTCATAGCGCCCATGGTTGAGCGCCGCGCCGGGTTTGAGCGTGTCGCTGTTGGGCACTCGAAAGGATTTCAGCGAGGCCGCCGGGCCGTCGACGCGAATGGTGACGTTGCGCAGGCGAATCGGTTCGCCGGGATCGATGTTCAGCACCAGGCGCGGTTTTTCGCCGCCCTTCACGTTACTTTCGATCTGCGGCTGGTAATAACCCAACGCCTGCGCGGCTTTGCGCGCCTGCTCTTCGGCGCCGCGACTGAAGCGCTGCAAGGCTTCTTCGTCACGATCGCCGAGGCTGCCGATATACCCTTCTATATTGGCCTTGAGTTCGTCGTTGGACGGTTTGATCCGCACGTCCAATTCACTTTGCGCCAGCGCCGCGCAGCTGGTTAACAGCATGAGCACGCCACTGGTAAATCTTCCTGGAAACTTCATAGGCGCGGATGCTATCACGGGCTTGGGAGCGTGATAGAACAGGAAATTTCCCAAGAAGTTCGATTGTTATGCTGTTGCAGTTTGTAACACCTGCGGATTGGCGTGAAAAAACACATGCTCGCGCACCGGCCCGACAGCCACTTCGCCGATCTCTTCGTAGCCCTGTCGTTTATAGAATTCCAGGTAACGCGGGTTGCCGGTATCAAGCACCACGCCTTTCGAGGTTTCGTCCACCGCGCACCAATTGTGTACCGCTGTCAGCAGTTGTTCGCCGAAGTGTTTGCCCTGGAACTGCGGGTGAATCCCCAGCAGCGGCAGCATGTGCACGGAGTCACTGGGCACGCACGCGGCCACGGCATCGTGGTATTCCAGATAACGCCGCGTGCAGCGAAAACCAGTGCTGAGCACCATGCGCAGGCGCCACGCCCAACTTTCGGTGATGCCGAGGCGGCGTTGCGGTGGCGCGATCAGGGCGATGCCGATCAGCCGGTCGTTAACCAGCAGGCCGATGGCCGGCAGATCCTGCAGGAAGTGTTGTTTGACCAACTCGCGAACCGTTGCCCGCACGCGTTGTTCATAGCCGGGGCGCTCGGCTTCGAACAGATAACCGAATGTTGGCTCGTGGCGATAGGCCTGATACAGCAAGGATCGGGCTTCGCGCGAGTAGCCGCGGTCGAGCATATGAATGTCGGCGATGGCGGTCTGGGTTTCAGGCATGACAGTGATTCTCCCCGAGGCGCGTCCAAATGGCGGCGCTCTTGTTGGTACGAACCCTTTTGCGTTGACACAGTTCCCCACAGGTATAGACCAACCATGGATCTTCATCGACTGCGAGGACGCCAATCGCGAGCAGGCTCACTCCTACATTTGGAATGCGTTCCCCTGTAGGAGTGAGCCTGCTCGCGATGGGGCCATTACCGGCAACTCACATCCCACAGGCCAAAATGAGTTCTCCCACACTGGCCCATCTCCCCCATGTCAGCTAGCATCGCCCTTTTGCCAGGACTGCCGACCATGAAGATCGTTTCCTTCAACATCAACGGACTGCGCGCCCGTCCGCATCAGCTGGCAGCGCTGATCGAAAAACACCAGCCAGACGTGATCGGCCTGCAGGAAACCAAGGTCCACGACGACCAGTTCCCGCTGGAAGAAGTCCGCGCCCTCGGCTATCACGTGTATTACCACGGCCAGAAAGGCCATTACGGCGTGGCGATGCTCTCGCGTCAGGAACCAATTGCGATCCACAAAGGTTTCGCCACCGACGAAGAAGATGCCCAGCGCCGCTTCATCTGGGGCACGTTCGCCGACGCCAACGGTGTGTCGGTCACCATCATGAACGGCTATTTCCCACAGGGCGAAAGCCGCGACCACCCGACCAAATTCCCCGCCAAGCAGCGCTTTTATAGCGATCTGCAAGCGCTGCTGGAAAGCCAGTTCCACAATGAACAACCCGTGGTGGTGATGGGCGATGTGAACATTTCTCCGGAAGACTGCGACATCGGCATCGGCCCGGACAACATGAAGCGCTGGCTGAAAACCGGCAAATGCAGCTTCCTGCCGGAAGAGCGCGAGTGGATGGCACGCCTGAAGAATTGGGGCCTGACCGACAGCTATCGTCACCTGAACCCGGACGTGACCGACATGTTCAGCTGGTTCGACTACCGCAGCCGTGGCTTTGAAGATGAGCCTAAGCGTGGGCTGCGCATTGACGTGATTCTGGCGTCCCATGGTTTGCTGCCTCGAGTGAAAGCGGCAGGTGTGGACTATGAATTGCGTGGGATGGAGAAACCTTCGGACCATGCACCGATCTGGCTTGAACTGGCCTGACCTTGAAGCCACCACAGAATCACATTCTGACAATGGGGTTCTTTGGTCGGCTGACCTGTGGCGAGGGGATTTATCCCCGTTGGGTGGCGAAGCCGGCCCCTGCATACTTCCAGACAAATCAGATTTACAGACTCCACGACTGCTTCGCAGCCGAGCGGGGATGAATCCCCTCGCCACAAAGGCTCCTCTACATTGAATCACTGTCATGTTTTGGTCATGCGCCTGACTTAATCTCCCCGGCAATCCCCTTTGCTTGATTCGGTGCCGGCATGACCCTGCGTGTTCTGTGCGTTTTTCTATTGAGTGGATGGCTGACGGTCTCTGCCGCTGCCATGCCGATACCCGAAAACGGCCCGGCGCTGCGCATTCAGGGCTCCAACACGATTGGTGCAGAACTCGGTCCGGCGTTGGTCGAAGGCTTACTGCAAGAGCAGGGCCTGCTGAAAATCCACCGCGAAACTCCGGACACCGCCAACGAACAACGCATCGTCGGCCAGACCACCCAAGGCAAGCGGGTGGTCGTTGAAGTCGCCGCCCACGGTTCCAGCACCGGTTTCACCGCACTGAAAAACGCCAGCGCCGACCTGGCTGCCTCTTCCCGCGAAATCAAAGACAGCGAGTTGCTCAGCCTGCAAGCGCTGGGCGATCTGAAAAATCCCGCCGCCGAACAAGTCATCGCCATCGACGGTCTGGCGATCATTCTGCATCCCGACAATCCGCTGCAGCAACTGGACACCGAGCAACTGGCGCGCATCTTCAGCGGCGAGGTGAAAACCTGGGAAGACCTTGGCGGTCGCGGCGGGGCGATTCATTTATATGCGCGCGATGATCAGTCCGGCACCTACGACACCTTCAAGGAATTAGTCCTCAGTCGCCGTGGGAAGAGTCTGAGTACGTCAGCGAAAAGGTTTGAATCCAGCGAACAATTGTCCGACGCGGTGAGCAGCGATCCGCAAGGCATCGGGTTCATCGGTTTGCCTTACGTGCGTCAGGCCAAAGCCGTGGCGATTGCCGATGGCGCGTCGCAATCGATGTTGCCGCTCAACAGCCTGATCGCCACTGAAGATTATCCGCTGTCGCGGCGGTTGTTCTTCTATCTGCCGCCCGACAGCAACAATCCATGGGCGAAGGCGTTGGTGGTGTTTGCACAAAGTCGTCAGGGCCAGGAAATTGTCGCGCGCAACGGCTTTATCAGTCAGACCGTGCACGCCATGACCGTCGCACCGAATGCGCTGATGCCCGAAGGTTATCAATCCCTCAGCCGTCACGCCCAACGTCTGACGGTGAACTTCCGGTTTGAAGAAGGCAGCGCGAGCCTGGACAACAAGGCACGCCAGGATCTGGCGCGGGTGTTCGACTATATAAAGCGCCAAGACAAAAGCGATCGCGCGGTGACACTGGTGGGCTTTGGCGATGCCAAGGACGACCCGGCACGCGCCGACCTGCTGTCGAAGCTGCGGGCGATGGCCGTGCGGCGGGAGCTGGTGAAGAACGGCGTGGTGTTGCGCGAGGTCCGCGGTTTTGGCGCGTTGATGCCGGTGGCGACCAACAGCGCGGATGAGGGGCGGATCAAGAATCGACGGGTTGAGGTTTGGGTGTATTGAGCCTGATGTTGATGTGTTGAGCCTTTAGGCCTCTTCGCGAGCAGGCTCGCTCCCACAGGTTCTGTGGCGTTCACAAATCCAATGTGGGAGCGAGCCTGCTCGCGAAGGGGGGCGACGCGGTCTTAGTGACCGCTGCGCAGCATTTCCTTCGGCACGTATTTGCCGATCTCGAACTTGCCGATCGCCGCGCGGTGCACTTCGTCCGGGCCGTCGGCCAGACGCAGAGTGCGTTGCATGGCGTACATATAGGCCAGCGGGAAATCGTTCGACACCCCTGCCCCGCCATGGATCTGGATCGCTCGGTCAATGACCCGCAACGCCACATTCGGTGCAACGACCTTGATCTGCGCAATCTCACTCTTCGCGACCTTGTTACCGACGGTGTCCATCATGTACGCCGCTTTCAGCGTCAGCAGGCGCGCCATGTCGATTTCCATCCGCGAGTCGGCGATCTTGTCGACGTTACCGCCCAAACGGGCCAGCGGTTTGCCGAATGCGGTGCGGCTCACCGAACGTTTACACATCAATTCCAGTGCACGCTCAGCCATGCCGATCGAGCGCATGCAGTGGTGAATCCGGCCTGGGCCAAGGCGACCTTGCGCAATTTCAAAGCCGCGGCCTTCACCGAGCAGAACGTTTTCGTACGGCACACGTACGTTGTCGAAGAGCACTTCGGCGTGACCATGCGGTGCATCGTCGTAACCGAATACCGGCAGCGGACGGACGATTTTCACCCCGGGGGTATCGACCGGTACGAGGATCATCGAATGCTGGGCGTGGCGCGGCGCATCGGGGTCGCTCAGCCCCATGAAGATCAGAATCTTGCAGCGCGGATCGCAAGCGCCGGACGTCCACCACTTCTTGCCATTGATCACCCACTCGTCGCCATCACGCACGGCGCGGGCAGCCATGTTGGTGGCGTCGGACGAGGCAACATCCGGTTCGGTCATGGCGAACGCCGAACGGATTTCGCCGCGCAGCAACGGTTCCAGCCAGCGCTGTTTTTGCTCTTCGTTGGCGTAACGCACCAGCACTTCCATGTTGCCGGTGTCCGGCGCAGAGCAGTTGAACGGCTCTGGCCCCAGCAGCGAACGGCCCATGATTTCCGCCAGCGGCGCGTATTCGAGGTTGGTCAGGCCGGCGCCGAGTTCCGACTCAGGCAGAAACAGATTCCACAGGCCTTCGGCTTTGGCCTTGGCCTTGAGTTCCTCCATGATCGCGGTGGGCTGCCAGCGATCGCCTTCGGCAACCTGGCGTTCGAACACGGCTTCGGCCGGGTAAACGTAAGTGTCCATGAACGCGGTCACGCGCTCACGCAGTTCTTGCACCTTGGGCGAATAAGCGAAATCCATGAGCAGCTCCCGATGGTTAAGGCAGTTCTTGAGCAGAGGTTGTTTAGGTCATGCAATCGATGCTAGAACAGCGCTCATAATTTACCTAGCCTATTCTCGGCGTGTATTAACATTCATCACCGATATATGATCGACTGATCGCAAACCCTTAAAACACCCGCCCTTAAAAACAAGAGAAGCCGCGTTATGAATCTGAGCAAGGTCGATCTCAACCTTTTCATCGTCTTCGACGCGATCTACACCGAAGCCAACCTGACCCGCGCCGGGCAGATTGTCGGCATCACTCAGCCGGCGGTGTCCAACGCATTGGCGCGGTTGCGCGAAACCTTCAACGATCCGCTGTTCGTGCGCACGGCTCAGGGCATGGTGCCGACGCCGATGGCACAGAACATCATCGGCCCGGTACGTAACGCGCTGTCGCTGTTGCGGGTGTCGGTTCAGGAAAGTCGCATTTTCAACCCGGCGCAAGCGGTGAAGACCTACCGCATCAGCATGACCGACCTCACTGAAGCAGTGATTCTGCCGCCGCTGTTCCAGCGCCTGCGCCGCTTGGCGCCGACGGTAATCATCGAAAGTTTCTTGTCCAAACGCCGGGAAACCACCAAGGAACTGGCGGCCGGGCGTCTGGATTTCGCCGTGGATGCGCCACTTAACACTGATCCGCAGGTGCGCCACGTCAAGCTGATGGAAGACCGTTACGTCTGTGCGATGCGCAAGGGACATCCGATGGCGGGCAAGGAAAAGCTCTCGCTGGATGATTATCTGTCGCTGACGCATATCCACATTTCCAGCCGCCGCAGTGGCCTGGGTTACGTCGATCTGGCACTGGGCAAAATGGGCATTCAGCGCAAAATCGCCCTGCGCTCGCAGCATTATTTGATGGCGTCGCAGGTGATGCAGCAGACCGACATGGTCATGACCGTGCCGGAACGTTTTGCCCGTCGGCATGAGCTGCAAGCGTTCAATCTGCCGGTGAATGATGTGCCGCCGGTGGAGACTCATCTGTATTGGCATGAAAGCACCGATCAGGACCCGGCGAATCGCTGGATGCGCGAGCAGATGATCGAGCTGTGCCAACAGGTGACCGCGCAGGAGAAGAAGCTCGATAAGGTGTAAGACGTTAAACCGAGGCGCGCCCATCGCGAGCAGGCTCACTCCTACATTTTGAATACGCCCCTGTAGGAATGAGCCTGCTCGCGATGAAGCCCGCAAGAACACCACAGCTGATCCCGCTTGACGTAAACGTCAACCTGCCATTAGCTTAGCGCCAAGACCTTTTCCGAGCGCGCCCATGAGCAGCCAGACCTACAGCATTTCCGACCTCGCCCGCGAGTTGGACATCACCACCCGGGCGATCCGCTTTTATGAAGAGCAAGGCCTGCTCAGCCCCGAGCGTCGTGGCCAGGAACGCATTTATTCACCACGCGACAAGGTCAGCCTGAAACTGATCCTGCGCGGCAAGCGCATCGGTTTCTCGCTGGCCGAGTGCCGCGAACTGATTGAGCTTTACGATCCGTCCAGCGGTAACACCAAACAGCTCAACAGCATGCTGGCGAAAATCACCGAGCGCCGTGAACAGCTTGAGCAGCAGCTGCTCGACATCGAGCAGATGAAGCTGGAACTCGACACCGCCGAAGAGCGCTGCGTGCAAGCGCTGGAGCAAACCCTCAAGAGCCAGCAGGCCATTCAGTAACAACCCCATTCCCTGTGGGAGCGAGCCTGCTCGCGAATGCAATTTGTCATTCGACATCTATAGTGATTGACCCGGCGCATTCGCGAGCAGGCTCGCTCCCACAGGGTTCTCCACGAATTCAAAGAACAGGTCAACCGCCATGTCCCTCCTCTCCCAAGTACGCCTGATCGAAGTCGGCCCGCGCGATGGCCTGCAAAACGAAGCCCAACCCATCAGCGTTGCCGACAAGGTGCAACTGGTCGATGCCTTGAGCGCCGCTGGCCTCGGTTATATAGAAGTCGGCAGTTTCGTCTCGCCAAAGTGGGTGCCACAGATGGCCGGCTCCGCCGACGTGTTCGCGCAGATCCAGCGCAAAACCGGCGTGACCTACGGTGCGCTGGCGCCGAACCTGCGCGGCTTTGAAGACGCGATCGCCGCTGGCGTGAAGGAAGTCGCGGTGTTCGCCGCCGCGTCCGAAGCCTTCTCGCAGCGCAACATCAACTGCTCGATCAGCGAAAGCCTGGCGCGCTTCGCACCGATCATGGATGCCGCGAAACAACACGGCGTTACCGTGCGCGGTTACGTGTCCTGTGTGCTCGGTTGCCCGTATGAAGGCACCGTCGCGCCGGAGCAGGTGGCGATGGTCGCCCGCGAGCTGTATGCGATGGGCTGCTATGAAGTGTCTTTGGGCGACACCATCGGCACCGGTACCGCTGGCGCGACCCGGCGCTTGTTCGAAGTGGTGTCGGCGCAGGTGCCACGGGACAAACTCGCCGGGCATTTTCACGACACCTATGGCCAGGCCATGGCCAACATCTACGCCAGCCTGCTCGAAGGCATTTCGGTGTTCGACAGCTCTATCGCCGGCCTTGGCGGCTGCCCGTACGCCAAAGGTGCGAGCGGTAACGTTGCTACCGAAGACGTGGTGTACCTGCTCGATGGCCTCGGCATCGAGACCGGTATCGACCTGGACGCGTTGATTGCCGCGGGTCGGCAAATCAGTGCAGTGCTCGGCCGCCCGAGCGGTTCGCGTGTGGCCAAGGCCCGTAGCGCGCAGTGAGGGGGGAAGGTGTTACCGCTGTGTCTGGAATGTGGGCTTAAGCGAGTAACACGGAAACAAATTGTCTGGTTTTGTCTGGCCGTAAAATCTCGTAAAAACTCAAGCTATTGATTTATAACGACTTTTTAAAGTTGGCACGCGTAATGCTATCTCTATGGCATAACAAGAATAAAAAGCAGCAAACCAATAAAAATAAGACGTACCGACTCTGACATAACAAAAACAACACGGCAGAGACGCAGCTAACAGATTTTTTTGGAGAAGGTGTGCTTTTCAGGGTGCTCTCAGGAGTGACCCGCAACCGGGCAGAGAACAATAAAACTACCTTCAGGTAGCTCCCGAATCGGTTGGATCGCTTAGCGAGAAAGTAGATCAGCGCTCAAAAAAATACGTTTGCTCTTGACCCCGGATGGGGGTCGCCAAAAACAGCGGTAAAGGGCCACGGTTGCCAAAAACAACAACAGACCGACCCTCAATAATAAAAAAGAGCACGCGACGACAAAATTAAAGGGGAGCCTCGGCTCCCCTTTGTGCTTTCTGCGATTCCTGTTTTCACCGCCGATCCCCCTGTTGGAGCGAGCCTGCTCGCGAAAGCGGTGTATCAGACACATCGGCGCTGAATGACACACTGCATTCGCGAGCAGGCTCGCTCCCACATTGGATTGCGTTTCGGGTCAGGCGTGCTTTTCGCGCAGCTCTTCAATGCTGATCTCGCGCATCCTGAATTTCTGAATCTTGCCCGTCACCGTCATCGGAAACTCCTCGACGAACTTGAAGTGCCGCGGCGTCTTGAAGTGCGCGATGCGTTCCTTGCACCAGGTTTGCAGCTCCAGCTCGGACGCATTGTGGCCGGGGTGGAATTTGATCCAGGCGACGATTTCCTCACCGTAACGCGAACACGGAATGCCGATCACCTGCACGTCCGCTACCGCCGGATGGGTGAAGAAAAACTCCTCCAGCTCTCGCGGATAAACGTTTTCGCCGCCACGAATGATCATGTCCTTGTTACGCCCGGCGATGTTCACGTAACCCTCCTCGTTCATGCTCGCCAGATCACCGGTGTGCATCCAGCCAGCCTCGTCGATGGCCTCGGCCGTGGCTTGCGGGTTGCTCCAGTAACCGAGCATCACGCTGTAGCCGCGCGTGCAGAGTTCGCCAATGGTGCCGCGCGGCACGAGGTTGCCGGCGTCGTCGATGATCTTGCTTTCCAATTGCGGCTGAGTGCGGCCGACCGTAGTCACGCGTAATTCCAGCTCGTCGTTCGGACCGGTTTGCAGTGAAACCGGGCTGGTTTCGGTCATGCCATAAGCAATCTGCACTTCACTCATGTGCATCTCGCTGATCACTCGGCGCATCACTTCGATCGGGCAAGTGGCGCCGGCCATGATCCCGGTGCGCAAGCTCGACAGGTCGAACTCGGCGCGTTGCGGCTGATCGAGCATGGCGATGAACATGGTCGGCACGCCGTACAGCCCGGTGGCCTTCTCTTCGGCAACGGTTTGCAAAGTCAGCAACGGGTCGAAGGCATCGTTGGGATAAATCATCGTGCTGCCGTGGGTGATACAGCCGAGGTTGCCCATGACCATGCCGAAGCAGTGATACAGCGGCACCGGGATCACCAGGCGATCGGTCGGGGTCAGGCCGATGCTTTCGCCAACCATGTAGCCGTTGTTGAGAATGTTGTAATGACTGAGGGTCGCGCCTTTGGGAAAACCGGTGGTGCCAGAGGTGTACTGAATGTTCACCGGCTGATCGAAATGCAGGCTTTCGCTGCGTTCGCTGAGTTGTTGCGGGGAGATGCTCAAAGCCATATCAGCCAGTTGCGACCACGGCAGAAATCCTGACGGTGGCTGCGCGTCGAGACTGATCACCCCGCGCAACTCCGGCAGGCGTTCGCTGCGCAGTTGGCCGATGGATTGTTCGGCCAGCTCCGGCACCAGCCCCTGCAACATGCCGTGATAGTTGGAAGACTTGAACGCCCCGGCGCAGACCAGCCACTGACAGCCAGATTGTTTAAGCACGTATTCCAGTTCAGAACTGCGGTAGGCCGGGTTGATGTTGACCAGGATCACGCCGATTTTTGCCGTGGCGATTTGCGTGATGCACCACTGCGCGCAATTGGGTGCCCAGATGCCGAGCCGGTCGCCAGCCTGCAAACCCAATGCGAGCAAGGCTCTGGCATGCACATCCACTGCGTCGGCCAGTTGTCGCCACGAGTAGCGCAAGTGCTGATGGCGCACCACCAGCGCTTCGCCGTCGGCGTACTGCGCTACGGTCTGGTCGAACTTCTGCCCGATGGTCATCGCCAGCAAGGCTTTGTCCTGGGAACCACGGGTGTAGCTGCGCTGCGGATTTGCACTGGGTTGATCCATGACGACCCCTATTGTCTTTATTAGTGGGTTTGCCGGATTACACTTTTTGTGGGAGCCAACTGTGGCAAGGGGATTTACCCCGTTGGGAGGCGAAGCCGCCCCTGCATATCTTCAGACAAATCAGATTTACAGATTTCACGACTGCTTCGCAGCCGCACGGGGATAAATCCCCTCGCCACAAAAGTCCGCTCCCACAAAAAAGTGATCCGTTTTCAATCTTGAACTGCCCCTACTCTCGCTCAAGTTGACGTTAACGTAAAGGGTGATTGACAGTCATTCGTCGCAGGCTTACGTTAACGTAAAGGTGAGAACTGCAATGCCGCTCTCCCCGCCCTACAAAAAAGCCAAAAGGTGACCCATGAGCTATCCATCCCTGAACTTCGCCCTCGGTGAAACCATCGACATGCTGCGCGATCAGGTTCAGTCCTTTGTCGCCAAGGAAATCGCTCCGCGCGCCGCGCAGATCGACAGCGACAACCTGTTCCCCGCCGACATGTGGCGCAAATTCGGTGACATGGGCCTGCTCGGCATTACCGTGCCGGAAGAGTACGGCGGTGCTGGCCTGGGTTATCTGGCGCACGTGGTGGCGATGGAAGAAATCAGCCGTGGCTCGGCCTCGGTGGCGTTGTCCTACGGCGCGCACTCCAATCTCTGCGTCAACCAGATCAACCGCAACGGCAACCACGAACAGAAAAGCAAATACCTGCCGAAGCTGATCAGCGGCGAACACGTCGGTGCCTTGGCGATGAGCGAACCGAACGCCGGCTCCGACGTGGTCTCGATGAAACTGCGCGCCGACAAACGCGGCGACCATTTCGTCCTCAACGGCAGCAAAACCTGGATCACCAACGGCCCCGACGCCAACACCTACGTGATCTACGCCAAGACCGATCTGGAAAAAGGCCCGCATGGCATCACCGCGTTCATCGTCGAGCGCGACTGGAAAGGCTTCAGCCGCAGCAACAAGTTCGACAAGCTCGGCATGCGCGGTTCCAACACCTGCGAGCTGTTTTTCGATGACGTCGAAGTGCCGGAAGAGAACATCCTCGGCGTGCTCAACGGCGGCGTGAAAGTGCTGATGAGCGGCCTCGATTACGAGCGCGTGGTGCTCTCGGGTGGCCCTACCGGGATCATGCAGTCGTGCATGGACCTGATCGTGCCGTACATCCACGACCGCAAGCAGTTCGGCCAAAGCATCGGCGAGTTCCAGCTGATCCAGGGCAAAGTTGCCGACATGTACACCCAGCTCAACGCCAGCCGCGCCTATCTCTACGCGGTTGCCCAGGCTTGCGAGCGCGGCGAAACCACGCGTAAAGATGCCGCCGGGGTAATCCTCTATAGCGCCGAGCGCGCCACGCAAATGGCTCTCGACGCGATCCAGATTCTCGGCGGCAACGGTTACATCAACGAATTCCCGGCGGGGCGTCTGTTGCGCGACGCCAAGCTGTATGAAATCGGCGCGGGCACCAGCGAGATCCGACGCATGCTGATCGGTCGCGAACTCTTCAACGAAACGAAATGAGTTTCGTCAGCGGCAAGCTGCAAGTTCCAAGCTGCAAGAGGACCGCGCTCTTGCTTCAACTTGTAGCTTGTAGCTTGCAACTCGAAGCTGCTACGGAGTAGCCCCATGATTCTGCACACTCAGCTCAATCCTCGTTCAGCGGAGTTCGCCGCCAACAGCGCGGCGATGCTCAAGCAAGTCGACGCCTTGCATACCCTGCTCGCCCAAGTGGCGCAGGGTGGCGGCGCAAAAGCTCAGGAACGCCACACCTCGCGCGGCAAGCTGCTGCCGCGTGAGCGCATCAACCGTTTACTCGATCCGGGCTCACCGTTTCTCGAAATCAGCCAACTCGCTGCCCACGCCGTTTATGGCGAGGACGTGCCCGCCGCTGGCGTGATCGCAGGGATCGGCCGGGTCGAAGGCGTCGAGTGCATGATCGTCGCCAACGATGCGACGGTGAAAGGTGGTTCGTACTATCCGCTGACGGTGAAAAAACACCTGCGCGCGCAAACCATCGCTCAGCAAAACCGCCTGCCATGCATTTATCTGGTGGATTCCGGCGGCGCCAACCTGCCGCGTCAGGACGAGGTGTTTCCGGATCGCGAGCATTTCGGGCGGATCTTCTTCAACCAGGCCAACATGAGCGCCATGGGCATTCCACAAATCGCCGTGGTCATGGGTTCGTGCACCGCGGGCGGTGCTTACGTGCCAGCGATGGCCGACGAAGCGATCATGGTGCGCAATCAGGCAACGATTTTCCTCGCTGGCCCGCCGCTGGTGAAAGCCGCAACCGGTGAAGTGGTGAGCGCCGAGGATCTGGGCGGCGCCGATGTGCACTGCAAGATTTCCGGGGTCGCCGACCATTACGCCGAGAGCGACGAACACGCCCTCGCCCTCGCCCGCCGCAGCGTTGCCAACCTCAACTGGCGCAAGCTCGGCGAAGTGCAACAGCGCACACCGATTGCGCCGCTGTACGCCAGTGACGAGTTGTACGGCGTAGTTTCGGCGGATGCCAAGCAACCGTTCGATGTGCGCGAAGTGATTGCACGGCTGGTCGACGGTTCGGTGTTCGATGAATTCAAGGCACTGTTCGGCACGACGCTGGTGTGCGGTTTTGCTCATCTGCACGGCTATCCGATTGCGATCCTCGCCAACAACGGCATCCTCTTCGCCGAAGCCGCGCAGAAAGGCGCGCACTTCATCGAACTGGCTTGCCAGCGCGGCATTCCATTGCTGTTTTTGCAGAACATCACCGGCTTCATGGTCGGCCAGAAATACGAGGCCGGCGGCATCGCCAAGCACGGCGCGAAGCTGGTAACGGCGGTGGCGTGCGCCAAGGTGCCGAAATTCACCGTGATCATCGGCGGCAGCTTCGGCGCCGGAAACTACGGCATGTGCGGGCGTGCTTACGACCCGCGTTTCCTGTGGATGTGGCCGAACGCGCGGATCGGTGTGATGGGCGCCGAACAAGCGGCTGGCGTGCTGGTGCAGGTCAAGCGCGAACAGGCTGAACGCAGCGGCCAAACCTTCAGTGCCGAGCAGGAAGCCGAGATCAAACAACCGATCCTCGACCAGTACGAGGAGCAGGGTCACCCCTACTATTCCAGCGCACGACTGTGGGACGACGGCGTCATCGACCCGGCGCAGACCCGCGATGTGTTGGCCCTGGCCTTGTCTGCGTCGCTGAACGCGCCAATCGAACCGAGCCGCTTCGGCGTGTTCCGGATGTGATGCTTTTTTGTGGGAGCGAGCCTGCTCGCGAAGGCTTCAGCGCGGTTTACCGGTACGACCGCGTAACCGTTCTTCGCGAGCAGGCTCGCTCCCACAGAAACCGTGGAGACGGATGAATATGAGCGACTTCAATACCCTTGAACTGCAGAACGACCCACGCGGTTTCGCGACGCTGTGGCTCAACCGCCCAGAGAAGAACAACGCGTTCAACGCCGAGATGATCCGTGAACTGATCCTCGCTCTGGACAAAGTCGCCAGCGACGCCAGCCTGCGTTTCCTGCTGGTGCGCGGGCGCGGCAAACACTTCAGCGCCGGCGCCGACCTGGCGTGGATGCAGCAATCGGCCGAACTCGATTACCACACCAACCTCGACGACGCCCGCGAACTGGCTGAGCTGATGTACAACCTCGCCAAACTGAAAATCCCCACCGTGGCCGTGGTGCAAGGCGCGGCGTTCGGTGGTGCACTGGGCCTGATCAGTTGCTGCGACATGGCCATCGGCGCCGATGATGCGCAGTTCTGCCTGTCGGAAGTACGCATCGGTTTGGCGCCCGCAGTAATCAGCCCGTTCGTGGTGCAGGCCATCGGCGAACGCGCCGCACGTCGCTATGCCCTGACCGCCGAACGCTTCGGCGGCCAGCGCGCTCGGGAAATCGGTTTGTTGTCCGATAGCTATCCAAACGCGGAACTTGAGCAACACGTCGAACAATGGATCGACAACCTGCTGCTCAATAGCCCCGCTGCCATGCGCGCCAGCAAAGATTTGCTGCGTGAAGTCGGCAACGGCGCGTTGACCCCGGCGCTGCGTCGCTACACCGAAAACGCCATCGCCCGCATCCGCGTCAGTCCTGAAGGTCAGGAAGGCTTGCGGGCCTTTCTGCAAAAACGTCCGCCGAGCTGGCAAGCCGCAACCAAGGAGCCGCATTGATGAGCGCACCTGTTCTCACCACCCTGCTGGTGGCCAACCGTGGCGAAATTGCTTGCCGCGTGATGCGTACCGCCAAGGCTTTAGGCCTGACCACCGTGGCCGTGCACAGCGCCACCGACCGCAACGCGCGACACAGTCGTGAAGCGGATATCCGCGTCGATCTCGGCGGCAGCAAAGCGGCCGACAGTTATCTGCAAATCGACAAACTGATCGCAGCGGCCAAGGCCAGCGGCGCTCAGGCCATTCATCCGGGTTATGGCTTTCTGTCGGAGAACGCCGGGTTTGCCCGCGCGATTGAAGCGGCCGGATTGATTTTCCTCGGCCCGCCCGCCTCGGCCATCGACGCCATGGGCAGCAAGTCCGCCGCCAAAGCGCTGATGGAAACGGCTGGTGTGCCGTTGGTGCCGGGTTACCACGGCGAAGCGCAGGACCTCGAGACCTTCCGCAGTGCCTGCGAACGCATCGGCTATCCGGTGCTGCTCAAAGCCACAGCGGGCGGCGGTGGCAAAGGCATGAAGGTCGTTGAGGACGTCAGCCAACTGGCCGAAGCATTGGCCTCCGCCCAGCGTGAAGCACAGTCGTCGTTCGGCGACTCGCGGATGCTGGTGGAGAAATACCTGCTGAAACCGCGTCACGTGGAAATTCAGGTGTTTGCCGATCAGCATGGCCATTGCCTGTATCTGAATGAGCGTGACTGCTCGATTCAGCGTCGCCATCAGAAAGTCGTTGAAGAGGCGCCAGCGCCGGGTCTTTCGGCAGAATTGCGGCGGGCGATGGGCGAAGCGGCCGTGCGTTCGGCGCAGGCGATTGGGTATGTCGGCGCAGGCACCGTGGAGTTTCTGCTCGATGCCCGTGGCGAATTTTTCTTCATGGAGATGAACACTCGGTTGCAAGTCGAACACCCGGTGACCGAGGCGATTACCGGTCTCGATCTGGTCGCCTGGCAGATTCGCGTGGCCCGTGGTGAGGCGTTGCCGATCACTCAGGAGCAGGTGCCGCTGAACGGCCATGCGATTGAAGTGCGGCTGTATGCTGAAGACCCTGCAAATGATTTTCTGCCGGCTACCGGGCGTCTCGATTTGTACCGCGAATCGGCGCAAGGGCCGGGGCGTCGGGTGGATAGCGGCGTTGAGCAAGGTGATGAGATTTCGCCGTTCTACGACCCAATGCTTGGCAAGCTGATTGCCTGGGGCGAGGATCGCGAGCAAGCGCGCCTGCGGTTGTTGAGCATGCTCGATGAATTCGCGATTGGCGGTTTGAAAACCAACATCAACTTTCTGCGGCGAATCATCGCGCATCCGGCATTTGCGGCGGCGGAACTGGATACCGGCTTTATTCCGCGTTATCAGGAGCAATTGCTGCCGGCTCAAGGTGAGTTGAGCGATGCATTCTGGGAAGCTGCGGCGCAGGCATTTGTGCAAAGCCTGCCAGAGGTTGCGCGGGCGGATGATCCGGGTTCGCCGTGGGCGCTCAACAGCGGCTTGCGTGCGGGGTTGCCGCAGGAAACCACTGTGCATTTGAGTTGCGAGGGCCAGGATCGCGCACTGACGTTGGGTTCGTCGGGCAATGCCAAACTGTCGGGTGATGCATTGGTGATCGAGCACCAGGGCGTGCGTCGTACGCTGCGCGCGATTCGTCAGGGCGATTCGCTGTATCTGCAATGGCAAGGCGAGCTGCGCCGCGTTGCAGCGTACGACCCCATCGGTGCCGTCGAGGCCAGTCACAGCCATCAGGGCGGCCTGACTGCGCCGATGAACGGCAGCATTGTTCGCGTATTGGTCGAGGCGGGGCAAACGGTCGAGGCCGGTGCGCAACTGGTGGTGCTGGAAGCGATGAAAATGGAGCACAGCATCCGCGCGCCGCACGCTGGCGTAATCAAAGCGCTGTATTGCCAGGAAGGCGAAATGGTCAGTGAAGGCAGCGCTTTGGTTGAACTGGAAGAAGCATGAAAGGAGGATCGATCCTACATAAAACGAGGATCGATCTGACTAGAAACGCGCCGTTGCCAGCACTACCACGCCGATGATTCGACACTCATCGGTAAACAGGGCTTTCGGCCACGTCGGATTGAGCGGTACCAGATAACGCTGGCCGCCCTCTTCGTCGAGCTTGCGAAAAATCGCTTCATCGCTGTCCGACCATTGGGCGATCACCAATTTGCCAGGCACTGCCTGCGCCGCCGTATCGACCAGGATGAGCATGCCTTCGGCAATGCTCGGGCCGCTGGGAGCGGTCATCGAGTCACCCGCCACTGTCAGCCAGAACGCCGCGCCAAGGGCGTGGTAATCCGTCAGTTCGAAACGCTGCTTGTCCTGCGCCTTGCCGTAGGGTTGCGGCTGACTCTCGCGCACCTCGAATGGCGCATTCCAGTCGTTCACCGGATAGCGGAAGTACGGGTTGTACTTCTGCGCCAGAGGCATGTCGTCGTCGGGTATTTGCTGCGGCTCGCGAATGACCATCGCGACTTCGAGGAAATCCATGCCCAGCGCTTGCAGCACTCGGTTCATTTCCGTTACGCCCGGTTCACGACGTTTGTTCAGCCAATGGCCGATGCCGCCCTGGGACATGCCAACACGCTCTCCGAGCTCTGTTTGAGTGATTTTGAGTTCACTCATTTTGGCCTTGACCAACTCAATCCATTTATCCATGTGCGGCACCTTACGCGGACACCTTCGGCCGGCAAAACACATATTGTAGTATTTAAATCCTGGTCACAACTACGGGCCGTACTATGCTGCTCAAACGGATTTCCAATCGAACAAGGAGTGGCCTTTCACCATGAATATCAGCAGCAAAGACTTGCCCGATCTGCAGATCGACACCACCTTCACCTCGCCACAAGGTAACGCCGCTGCGCAGCGAGCACTGGACTATTACTTGAAACCAACTGTGTCAGAGCCCGAGGTCGACGAACGTTTTTTCAACGTCAGACGCCAACTCAGCGGAGAGGAAGCCCTGGTGCACGCGTCAGACTTGCTGCGATGCGCAGCCGCCACCGCGTTCAAGGCAGCCGAAAACCTGCAGGGCGCGAGCCGCGATCTGGCGTTTTCAGTGGTGCATATGGTGGATATGGCGCGGGCGATGGTCGACCATTCGCTCGATGGCGATGACGTCTGAGACACGGGCGTTCGAACGGACAGGAAAGAATTTTCCAATCGCGCAGATAAAAACATTTGACTTGCAAATGATAATGATTATTATTGCACGCAGCTGGTCGCGAGATCAGTCGATGGACCAGAGACCTTAGGTCGGTCTTCTGGACTATCTCCTCATCAGGCTAATCACGGTTTTTGACCCGGCTTTTTGCCGGGTCTTTTTTTTGCCCGTTTTTCGGGCTTGTGGCTTCAGGCTAATGAAGTCTTTAGGTGCTGCAAATTCGATGGCGCGGATAATATCAAAAGAATATCGCTTGGCAAGCGGAGCCCGGCCACATTGGCGCAAACTAATGACAATTAGCACTTGAGAATCAATCGCATAGCGCCTAAGCTGCGTCCGCGTCATGGAAGACGCCCCCCGCCACACCCGGCAATTTCCCTCGGTTTCACTCAAGTCTTGCGTGTAAAGTAACGGCCATAAAAATCATATTCAGGAAGCGATTATGACCGTGGCCAAATCTTCGTTCGACATCAGCGCCAACTTTGACAGCGGCAACATCCAGGTTATCGACATCAGCAATCCGCTCAACCCGGTTCTGGCCATTCGTCCGGACACCCGCAGCGCCCATTTCCAATGGTTCCACTTCAAAGCCAGCGGCCTGCACGTCGGCCAGGAACACTGGTTTCGCCTGAACAACGCCAGCCAGTCTTCCTACAACAAAGCCTGGGACGGTTATCAAGCCGTGGCCTCCTACGATCACGTCAACTGGTTCCGCGTGCCGACCATCTTTGAAGGCGACTGCCTGCGCTTCTGCCTTGAAGCCACCCAGACCCACGCCTGGTTCGCCTATTTCGAACCGTACAGCCGTGGCCGCCATGACTGGCTGATCGAGCAGGCGCTGACCAAGGCTGGCACCGAATTGCTGGCCACCGGCAAAAGCGTCGAAGGCCGCGATATCCAGTTACTGCGCAAAGGCAGCGGCGCCGAAGGCCAGCGCAACATCTGGATCATCGCCCAGCAACATCCGGGCGAGCACATGGCCGAATGGTTCATGGAAGGCGTGATCGAGCGTCTGGAGCGCCAGGATGATCCTGTGCTGAACAAATTGCTGGCCAGCGCCGATCTGTATCTGGTGCCGAACATGAACCCGGACGGTGCCTTCCACGGCCACCTGCGCACCAACGCCATGGGCCAGGACTTGAACCGCGCCTGGCAGAGCGCCAGTCAGGACACCAGCCCGGAAGTCCTGTTCGTGCAGCAACAGATGGAAAAGTATGGCGTCGACCTGTTCATCGACGTTCACGGCGACGAAGAAATCCCCCACGTGTTCACCGCCGGATGCGAGGGCAATCCGGGGTTCACGCCGCGCATCGAGAAACTCGAAGAGCACTTCCGCAACCACCTGAAACACACCACCAAAGATTTCCAGACCAAGTACGGCTACACCCGCGATGAACCGGGCCAAGCGAACATGACTCTGGCCTGCAACAGCGTCGGCCAGAAGTACGACTGCCTGTCGCTCACCCTGGAAATGCCGTTCAAGGATCACGACGACCACCCTGACAAGGAAACCGGCTGGTCGGGTAAACGCTCGAAACAGTTGGGCAAAGACGTGCTCACCACCCTCGCCGACATGGTCGATACGCTGCGCTGATTCCCCTCCTCGTCTGAGAAAAAGATCGCAGCCTTGCTGCGATCTTTTGCTTTGTGCAGTCCACTGCCTTGCGCAATCAGGTTGCAAAATAAAACCACATTGCGATAAGGTTTTATTTTGAAACCTAAAAGGACTGAGGCCATGAAATCTCTAAGCAGCGGTGCCGTTTTGCTGTTCTCTGTGGCATGCGGTCTCGCCGTCGGCAACGTTTACTACGCTCAGCCGTTGCTCGATGCGATGGCCCAGGCGTTTGGCCTGTCTGCGGCGTCCATTGGCATCGTCATCACCTTGACTCAGGTGGGATACGGCGTCGGGCTGGTGTTGTTGGTGCCGCTCGGCGATTTGCTCAATCGTCGCCGTTTGATCGTCACCCAGACTCTGCTGTCGGCGGTAGCCTTGCTGATGATTGCGCTGGCACCCAACAGCCTGTGGCTGTTGCTCGGTATGACGTTGACCGGTTTGCTCGCGGTCGTGACGCAAGTGTTGGTGGCTTACGCCGCGACGCTGGCGATTGCCGCCCAACGCGGTCGAGTGGTCGGCGTGGTCACCAGTGGCATCGTTGTCGGGATTCTGCTGGCGCGCACAGTCGCTGGTGGGATGGCTGATCTGGCCGGGTGGCGGGCCATCTATTTCCTCTCGGCGGGCCTGACGTTGTTGATGGCATTGTTGCTGCTGCGCGTGCTGCCCAGGCATGAAGCCGCGCAACCAGTGACAACCTATGGCGCACTGATCGCCTCGGTATTCAGCTTGTTCAAGGAAGAAGCGGTGCTGCGTCAACGCGCATTGCTCGCGCTGCTGACCTTTGCCAGCGCCATGGTGCTCTGGACGCCGATGGTGCTGCCACTCGCCGCCCCACCGCTCTCGCTTTCCCACAGTGAAATAGGACTTTTCGGACTTGCTGGTGCCGCCGGTGCACTGGCGGCCGCGCGAGCCGGACATCTAGCCGATCGCGGTTTCGGGCAATGGGTCAGTGGCCTTTCGTTATTGCTGATGCTGGCGTCGTGGTTGCCAATCGCCCTCACCCAATCCTCGCTGTGGGCATTGTTGCTCGGCGTGATCACCCTGGACCTCGGTCTGCAAGCCGTGCACGTCACCAGCCAGAGCATGATCTACAGCGTGCGCCCCGAGGCGCAAAGTCGTCTCACCGCCGGCTACATGCTGTTTTATTCGATCGGCAGTGCGCTGGGCTCAATCGGTTCGACAGCCATGTACGCGTGGGCTGGGTGGATTGGCGTGTGCTGGCTCGGCGCCGGAATCAACGCCGTTGCCCTGGCGTACTGGTGGCTGACCCTGAAAAGCGGCGCACCGGCCCAGTGCGCCACGCCAGCCGGTTAACGGCGATCCTTGCTTCGCAACATGCTATCGAGCACCTCGTCGCGGCGCACCCAGCCATGAAACAGCGCTGCCGCCAGGTGCAGCAGCACGGTCAGAAACAGCAGATACGCCAGATACCCGTGCGCCTTGCGCAACAACGCAAACAACTGCGCATCGGCCGGCACAATCGACGGCAACTGCAACGCGGTGCCGAGCATCACCGGTTCACCGGAGGCGCTGATCATTGCCCAGCCGAGTAGCGGCAACACCAGCATCAACGCGTACAGCAACACATGCGAAGCCTTGGCCGCCATCACTTGCCAGTCCGGCAGATCTGTTGGAAGCGGTGGCTGGCGGGTGGAAAATCGCACCAGCAAGCGAACAACGACCAGCGCCAGAATCGCGATCCCCAGTGGTTTGTGCAGATGAATCAGCCATTCATGCCGCTCTGAAACCGAGGTGACCATACCCGCACCGATAAACAGCATGGCGATGATCATAACGGCCATCAGCCAGTGCAGCAGCCGCGCCAGCAGGGCGAAATGCGTCGGTTGAGTGCTCATGGGCGAGCCTCCTGTTTGGCGGCGGGCAACTGGCTGACTTCGCTGGTGCGACGCAGGTAGGAATCGGCATAACCGGCGGAACGCGCCGCAAGCAATGGGTCGTCGCTGCCCTGAATCCCCGCCGGCAGCACCAGCGGGTCATAGTTGATGTCGCGGCACTCACCGCTCAATTGCGGCTGAGTCTTTTCCAGCACCAATGTCCCGGCGTTCAGCACTTTGCGCCCGGCGGGCCAGATTTTGCTCGCATCGTTCAGCGGATCGTCGGCATTCGCCAACGTGATATTCAACTGAAAGCGCAGCGGCGCAGCGGCCAGCCGTTGCACCAGATCGTTTTCGAGAAAATCACTGCCCTGCGCTGCGCTGGCACCTGCAGCGTCCTGCGCCAGCGGAGTCATGCTCCAGCGCACGGCCTGCTTTTTGCCACTGGCGTCCACCAGATAGAAGGCATTGATGCTGTTGTAAGTTTCTGTGGCGTAACTGGCTGACGGCTTGGCCGTCTTCACCCAGGTCAAAAACGGCACGGCTTCCGGGTGTGCGGCAAAGAACGCCGGCACCTTGCTCGGGTCAGGTTTGCCCGTGGCCGGATCCGGCGACTGCGCCTGCTGCAACTGATAGAACGCCTCAGGCGTGCCCACCGGGAACACCGGCATGCTGTTCATCCCGGTGCGCCATTGCTGCCCGTTGGCCTGGGTGAAACGCAACGCCAGACTGCGAATCGGCACGCTGCTGTCCGGGGCATATGGGTTCCCCGCTGGCAGCGCAAAGCGCCCGACCACCGGAGTACGCGATTCGTTGAACACCTGCGCGCTGGAATACGCCCGCGCCTCGCCACTGCTCTCGAAATGCCCGATCACGCACACGCCTTTGGCGTGATTGCGACGAAACCCGGGATGCACGCCGTTGTTCTTCTCCAGCACATCGACCAGCGCTTTTGGCGTCAGCCGCTGTGGGTCAAAGTTGCCATGTACGTAGGCAAACGCCCCTGCTACGGCGGCGACGACCACGGCAATCCCGCTCAGACGCAATATCAGACTTGCCGCACCCAATGGTGGGCGCTGTGGCCCGCCTGGCGGTGAAATGGGCGGTGAGGTGCGATCAACCATGAAAAACTCCAGGGCCATCGGCCATAGGGAAAGGTGCTATGAGACGTACGCCTCGTAGGATTATTCCCTTTGAACTGTAGTTTCTTTCACCTCACTGCGCAGGACGAAGCTACGAGCAGATTACATCTGCTCAAAACGTGGTTCGCGCTTTTCCAGAAACGCTCGCATGCCTTCCTTTTGCCCAGGTGTCGCGAACAGGCCATGAAACACCCTGCGCTCGAACAGAATACCTTCGCGCATCCCGGACTCCGTCGAACGATCCACCGCTTCACGGGCAGCCCGCGTTGCCGTTCGGGGAAAACCGCCGATGCGCTGCGCAACAGCCAAGGCTTGCTCAAGCAAATCATCGGTGGCTATCACCCGTGAAACCAATCCGGCCTGTTCGGCTTCTCGGGCGCAGATCGAGCGTCCGGTCAAAATCATGTCCATGGACTTCGCTCGGCCGATCAGTCGGGTCAGCCGCTGGGTTCCACCCATACCCGGCATCACCCCGAGGGTAATTTCCGGCAAGGCAAAACGCGCGGACTCGGCGGCGATGATCACGTCACACATCATCGCCAACTCGCAACCGCCACCGTAGGCAAACCCCGCAACCGCAGCCACTTTCGGCGTTCTGAAGGCGGCGAATGCGTCCCATCCGGCGAAGTAGTCTTCCTCGATCATCTCCAGACAGGACTTCGCAGACATCTCTTTGATATCGGCGCCAGCAGCGAAGTACTCCTTCGTACCGGTGATAAGGAAACAACCTACACCCGGATCGTTATCCAACCCGCGCAGAGTCTCCAGCAACTCGGTCATCAACTGCGTGCTCAGCGCATTGCGCGCCTGCGGGCGATTGAGCCGAATCAACACCACGCGCCCCAGTCGTTCAATCAAAATGTTCATGTTCATCTCATTCCTTGCATAAAGTGTCTGTGGGAAAAATCTCGGCTCGGCGTCAGGAATCCCAGATGGCGCCGTAGGCCGGAATACCACGAGCTTCCATTTCCTCGACCACGCGTTGGGTCAGGGTCTGGTTGGAAATGCAGATCACCGCTTCTGCGCCAAATGACTGCACAGCGGCATACGCCAACTTGACCAGATCGGGTTTACCCGACACATCGGTGTCCCAGATCAGGGCGTCGGGTTGCGCCGCAAGGATTTCATCCACCAACGAATCGCCATAGGTCTCTCGCGGACTGCGGGTCGACCAGATCAGGCGTATGGGCACTTGTCCGGCCAACAGATGCGGCAACACCGGGCCGATGCCGCTGCCAGTGGCGACGTACACCACCGATTTGAACAGCGTTTCAATATTTGCCACGCCCGCCGTGGTGATGCCCTTGACCCAGACATGGGTCGGCGCCTGCTCGATAAACGCGCCAGTCCAGTCACCCGCCCGAGAAATTATCAGTCGGAAACCTTCCTCTCCGGGTGTAGGAATATTGGCGAAGGAATGCCACTCCCACAGCGGACTGCGGCTGATCGCCGTGGCGGATCCGGCGAACGGCGTGTGGTGATCGAAGCGTGCCACCACCGCATGCGCCGATGGCCTGAGCAGGCTGATCGGGACTTTGCGCAAACGCAGCCACGGCAAGGCGATGCTCAACGTCAGCAACAGCAACATCCAGAACGAGGCCGAGCGCAGGAGAACATCGGTCAGCGCCAACGTGGGATTCTGCTCTTGGGCAAAGACCAGCGTCATCGCCCAGAACATCGCCAATGCCGCCCAACCGGCGAAACGGTGAGTCCGTTCGAAAGCGTTGTGAAAACGCCCGCGTATGCCCGGCAACGCCATGATTGCCACCAGCAACAGCAGCCCGAATAACCCACTGCTCAAGCCGATCAGCGTCAACGAAACGCCGCCCGGCCCCTCGAAACGCTGCCAGATCATCGAACCCAGCAACGCCGCAAACCAGGCAATTGCCGCCATGGCGCCGCCACTGTGCAGCCCGCCGAAGTGGTAAACCTTGGCCAGCGTCCGGCGAATCGCCAGTGGCCAAGAGGTGGGCGCGCGGGTCGCCAGCCAGAACAGCAGATTGATCAGGTATTGCTGACGGATCAGGATCGCCATCGACAGATTTGCCACCACCAGACCCGACAGCGTCGGCAAGGCAACACCGTGGGACGTCCACCAATGGCCAACGTGCAAGCCGTACACCAGGGCGGCGAGGTTAAAGGCGAACACCGACACCACCAGACGGTTGTAATGCGAACACATCGGCAGCGTTCCAAGGCGCCGCCAGAGTGCACGTTTGGGCGGCAATACAACGTTCGGAGCCACCTCGTTCATGCCGTCACCGATTGTTCGACACGAGCGTTTTGCGCCTGATGCGCCACAGCCCAATCAAGCAACAGGCGTTTGTCGACCTTGCCACGGGACGTCAGCGGAATAGCCTCGACGGCCAGGATCAGCGATGGCACGCAATAATAGGCGAGCCGTTCTTCGCAACAACTGCGCGCCAGGTCAACATCGGTGGACGCCGGATAGACGAATGCCACCAGATGGCGACTGTCGAGCTTGAGCGTGACCGCGCGTTCACAGCGAGGTGTCGCTTCCAACGCCGCAGACACCGAATCGAGCTCAACCCGAAAGCCTCTGACCTTGACCTGATCATCAACCCGGCCCAGGTGTTCAAGCTCACCGTCCGCCGTCCAGCGCCCGAGATCACGGGTGCGGAACATCAGCCGCCCGTTCCCGAGAAACGGATCGGGCTGATAACGTTCGGCGGTCAACTCGGGATTGCCCAGATACCCCGCCGTCACGCAGTCACCGCCCGCCCACATTTCGCCCTGTTCACCCGGCCCGCAAAGCTGTCCCGCCTCATCGAGAACATAAACCGTGTTATTGGGCGTCGGCTTGCCGATCGTCAATGGCCCGATACCTTCATAGTGCTGCATGGTATTGACGATGGTGGTTTCGGTCGGCCCGCAGGCGTTATAAAAAGTGCAAAACGCCGCCCAGCGATCCGCCAACGGTTGCGGGCAGGGCTCACCGGCCAGCGCGACCACTTTCAACTGATTGCACCGGGCAGGATCAAGCGTGGCGAGAATCGAGGGTGTCGCGATCAATACGTCGCATCGCTCGGCGGTCTGCGCAATATCCTTGCCACGGATCAACAACGTTGCTCCGTGGGCCAGACACCCCAACACTTCCCAGGCCGACATATCAAACGCGATATTGAGGATCTGCCCGACCTTCAACCCTGGGCGCATGCCAAGGTTGCCGGGCGCCGTCAGGAGAATATTGCAGAGGTTGCGCTGAGTCACTCGCACGCCATTGGGCAGCCCGGTGGTGCCGGACGTGAATAGCACAAAACACAACGAATCAGGCGATGACGCTGTGCTGCCAATGTTCCGGTCATCGGCAGCGACACTGTCGGCGCTGATGAACGCGTCAAGGTCGATGCACTGTTGTTCCTTGGTCAGCGGAAGTGTCGATGCCAGATTCGCCAGCGTCAGTACGACGCGCACTCGGGCGACGCAGAGGATGTGCTGCAACTGCGCGGCCGGGGTAATCCCCACGTGTTGCGGAATATAAGCGGCGCCGATTTTCAAAACCGCCAGCATGCCCACCAGCATCGGAATCGAACGCTCGACAAACAGCGCCACATGATCGTCCGCCACCACACCTTGCTTGAGCAAGGTCGCGGCAAGCCGATTGGCCTGGCGATTCAATTCGCCGTACGTGATGGACTGGCCCTGATGTTCGGCCGCAATAGCTTGAGGCCGGGCGCTGGCCTGCGCTTCGATGGCGCGGTGGATCAATGTCTCCTGTGGCTCGAGCCGCGGGCCACAGCCAAAGCGCTGCCATGGGTTGGACTGAACTTTCAACCGGGAATCGAAGCCCCGTGTCGACCGATTAGTTATCGCGAACGCATTCATTGGAAATTTCCCTTTTCTGATTTCAACCATTTTCTGGTCACGTCCCTCATCGGTGGCCTTGGCTGCACCGGTAGAAAAACGCGCCTTTCAAATGGGTTGAGCAGGGAAATTGAAATCCATTACACGGACTACAACTCGCGGAGAGCCATCCTACAAAACGAAGGATAAAAACTTACAGCTACGACGATGGAATAAGCTTCGCTGAGGGGCGTCTTCCTTCTCAACACTGTCTTTTTGGCTCAGGGTATTGCCTTCGATGAAAACCTCGGCATGAACGCACTCGATGAACAGCTACGTGAACTGATCCCGCGGCTGCGCCGCTTTGCCGTGTCATTGACGCGCAACAGCAGCAGCGCCGACGATCTGGTGCAGGCCTGTCTGGAGCGAGCCCTGTCGAGTTGGGGCGCCAAACGTGCCGACGGCGACTTGCGCGCCTGGCTGTTCGCGATCCTGTATCGGCAATTTCTCGATGCCCACCGCCGCTCCCGGCGCTATGCGCGAATGCTCGAGTTTTTCACCGGTCGCGACGATGCCCAGCCCTCGACGGAGCGCACCGTGATCGCGCAATCAACCCTGCAAGCCTTTGATCGCCTGCCCAGCGAGCAGCGCGCCCTGCTGCTGATGGTGTCGGTCGAAGGCCTGACTTATAAAGAGGTCGCCGAGATTCTTGGCGCCCCGATCGGCACCGTGATGTCGCGCCTGTCCCGCGCCCGCCAGGCCTTGCGCCAACTCAGCGACGGCGAAATCAACAGCCCTTCTTTGCGGATACTCAAATGATCAGCCTGCCTCCCAGCGAGCGTGACCTGCACGCTTACGTCGACCACCAGCTCAGCGACGCCGACCGGCGTGTGCTGGAAACCTGGCTGGCCAATCACCCGGATGAAGCCGCGCAGGTGCGCGCCTGGCAACAGGATGCCCAGCAATTGCGCGCGGCACTCAGCGGTGCATTGCAGCAACCGGCCAATCCGGCGCTTGACCCGGCCGTGCTGCGCCATCGCCGCCGGCGCCAGTCACGCCGCCATCTGGCCAGCGCAGCGATGTTACTGATCGCTGTCAGCCTCGGCGGTTTCAGTGGCTGGCAGGCTCGCGAGATGACCCTCGTGCGTTCCTCGGTGTTGCCGATGACCGATGCCTTGCAGGCTTATCGATTGATCGCTCAGCAAGGCATGCTGCCGGCGGACTACAAGGTTGAGAATGACGGCGACATGCAGCGTTGGCTCGACCGGTATTTCTCCCGTGCCAGTCGTTTGCCGGACCTGACAGCTGCCGGGTTTCAAGCGGTCAGCGGACGTCTGCTGAGCACCGAGGAGGGGCCGGCGGCGATGGTGATGTATGAAGATGGCAGCGGCCACAAGGTCAGTTTTTATGTCCGCCCGCCGGGGCCGAAAAACACCTTTTTGCCACGCGGCAAACGCAGCGACGGGGATTTGCAGGCCGAGTACTGGTCGGGTGAAGGCTACAACTACGCAATGGTCAGCCCGGTTGATACGCCGGCCGCCCCCTGCTGAAACAATCCATTCAGTTCTGAATCGCCCTCTGCAGGAGCCGCGGCCCGCGGCGATCTTTTGATCCTGCCTTTGAAGCAAGATCAAAAGATCGCAGCCTCGTTTCACTCGACAGCTCCTACAGGAACGGAGTCAGGTCAAAAGGGAACCGAGCCGAGTCAGAGGGGATTCGAGTCAAGTCAGAAACCGACATCGAGCACGACGTTGTCCAGGTAGGTGCCGGCCGGGGGCGTGGTCTGGTCGGTGTAGATCTTCGCGTTGTAATTGAAGATCTGACTGCCAGTGCCCAAGCCGTTACCGGGGTTGACCTCCGCGTCGGTACTCGCCCGCCGTGCCGAGCCGACGCTGCCCCAACGCGTGGTGCCAGCGCTTTTGAAGATGTCATACGCCAGATAATTGCTGCCGAAAATCATCCGCCGTCGCCCGCCGACGCTGACCGGGTTCTGCCCGTCGCTCAAGCCGACGGTGTAGGCGCTGCCCTTGGTGCAGGCCAGATTGATGGTCAGCCCGGTCACCGGGGTGAAGGCGCTGATCACCGGCGCATTGCCGAAGGCAATGTTCGGCGCGGTAATCGTGCAATCGTTGGACACGGTCAGGTTGACCGTCAGCGTGGTGGTGCCGCTGTTGATATCGCGGCCGAGGCAGACCGCGCCGATGCCGATCCCGGAGCAGTAATTCCAGTTCCAGAAGATGCTCAGGGTTTCGCTGTAAACCCCGGCGGCGACATTGCTGCCGATGGTCGTCCCCAAGTACAGCGGCACGGTTTTCGGTGTCGTACCGCCAAGCAGACCCAAGGCATCGATGATGCCATTGCGCGCGAAGTCAAAGGCTACGCCACGTGTGACCGGATAGCTGGTGCTGTTATTGGCGTAGAGGGTGTAACCGATGACATCCCCGGTCGGCCCGAGCAGGCCGCTCTGGGTCGAGCTGATGGTGGCGTAGAAGTGATCGTTGCTGGTCAGCAATGACAGCAGCGAACCGGTGCAACTCAATCCGCCATTCAGAGTTGAGCTGGGTTGTGAGGTGGTGCGCAAGGCAATCGAGCTGATCGAGCCGAAAGCTGCCGGCGAGGTGCTGACCACCGAGCACAGCGCCTGCGCCGCCCCCGGCAGCACCAGCGCCAGCCACAGAAAAATGCGCGCGCCCGTCATTGGCACACCAGCGGGCCGATCAGCGGAATCTGGGTTTGATTGATGTCGATGCTGAACTGCGCCTGGCAGGTTTTGCCATCGGCCAGCGTGACCTTCAGCGAGTTTTGCGCCTGCAGGTTTTCCAGGTACACCAGACCGTCCCAACCCACCACCGTGCGCGCGCCGCTCTGCTCATGCAACACCCCGGCCCCCAGCGGCAACTGATGTTGTTGCGCATCCACCAGCACGATGCTCGCGGCGATGACCCGGCTCAGTGGAAACTCCAGCAAATAGCCGCTGCCACGCCGGACGGCGATACGTTGTTCGACATTCGGGCTGCGCACGTCGGCTGGCAGATTCAGCGGATCGATTTCGTATTTGCCACGGTAATAGGCGCTGCTCCACGGCACCAGCAAGTGGCCGTTCTTGTCGGTCTGACCCACCTGCTGATTCTCGTAACGCACGGGAATGTCGGCAAAACCGTCGGTGCTGACCACGACAAACGCATCGTCAATGCGATTGGCGGCGAACACCTGCCGGTCCATCCACACCAGCGAGCCACTGGCGTCGGCCCAGCGGGTTTCGGCGTCCGACGTCCCATAAACCCCGGCCTGCAATTGCACCGATTGCAGGCGCCAGGTCACGTCGGCCTGACGGTAATCGGCGCCATCGCCCTTGGCGTAACCGAGGTTGTAGCCGACGCCGCCCTCGGTCGGCACTGCGCGGCTGTAGTTGACGCGCTGCTGACTCTGGCCGTTCTGGTTGCGCTCGCTGCTGATTGCCAGGCTGCCGCGCAAATCGAACGGAATCACCAGTTGCGCCTGCACCGCCCAGTTGCTGTCACCGATTTCGCGGTTGGCCGACAAGTACACACTGCTGTTGCGCCACAGCGGTTTGCTCCAGCTCAGGTTCAGCAACCGGGTACGCGAGTCGTCCGCCGCACGCACATCGAAATAGCCGAAACCGAGGCTGCCCCAATTGTCGAGACTGACGCTCAGGGTTGCCTGCTCACTGCGGCGACTGAGGCTGATTTGCGGGCTGTCGATCACGCTCAGGTCGGCGTATTGATCACGGCGTTGCAGACGTTGATAGGAGAAGCTGTAGCGCTGGCTGCTGTATTGATAACCCAGGCTCAATTGCTCACCGCCATCGCCATCGAAACGGCTCTGACTGACAGCACTGTTGAGCACGCCGAAGTTGCCCAGGCGCACGTTGCCACCGATCCCGCCGAGGGTCAGCGAATCAGAGGCTTCAGCATGGCTTTCGAGGGTAAAGCTATCGCTGACGCCATAACGCAGGCTGCCGGATGTCACCCCAGGCCCATAGTTGAAATCCTTCAGGCCATAGTCGCGGCGCAACGTACCGGCAGCCACCGAAAAATCGCTCAAGCCTTGTTGCAGCAGGCTGCTGGTGACATAAAACGGCACCGTGGTCGACACCTGCCGACCCAGCGCATCGGTGGTCACCACCACGGCTTCGCCAGCACCGTTGATGAAGGGAATGTTGGTCAGCGTGTAAGGGCCCGGTTGCAGCTCGGCGCTGCTGGATTTGTAGCCATTGATAAACAGATCCACCGATGAAGGCACCGCCGCTTCCCCGGCGAACTGTGGCAGCGGATACGTCACCAGATCCGGACGCACCGCAAAATCGCGCGAGAACTGCACACCGCCCAGACGTACCGAACTGCTCCACGGCAGAGCGCCGCTGATGACATCGCCAGCCTCGTACGTGAGCATTCGTTCGTCATCGGAAAAACGCCACGTCGTGTCGTAACGCAGATAGCCGTTGTTCAGCGTATTGGCTGCATCCCCGGAAATCGTGCGCCGGTACTGTCCGGTGTTGGACAGCGTGCCCCAACTGTCGAACACCCGCACCTCATTCCACGCCGCCAGGTACGTGCCAGCATTGTCGGTGTCATTGAGGTACAGATCGTAATTGAACAACGCGCCGAAACTGCTCAGTGCCGGCGTGCGCGGGTAGGCTTGGCGGTTACCGATGAACTGCTCGGGAAGCCACTCGGGCGGCACATCGAGCAGCAGACGCTGACCGACGCTGTCGTAATCGCTGTGCAGGCCCGGCAGGCTGTCGAGATCGACTTCTGCGCCGACCGTTTCGGGCAGCTTCATGCCGGTTTCACGCAGCGCCGTTGCAGGCAGAAACAAATGCCCTCCGCGCTGATCAACTGCGACCACCCGCCCGGTATTCATTTGATTGACCACCAGTTCGAGAAACAACTGTGCATCACTCACGGCCTCCATGCCGCTGGGCGGTGGCGGCAGTTCGCCGGCCGTTGATGGTTGAACGAACACCAGGCAACACGCGCCGGTGATCAGCCACAGCGGACGCTGAATACGGCGAGCCCATCCTCGGCTCATACACGCTTTACGTCCGTCAATGGACTCAATCCTCCTTTCGTCACACCCGAGTATTTCTGGCGCAACCCAATACTGTGGCGAGGGGATTTATCCCCGATGGGCTGCGAAGCGGCCCCAACGCAGTCATAACACGCGTTAAACCTGACACACCGCTCTTGCTAGCTTTGGGGCTGCTTCGCAGCCCATCGGGGCGGTGCGACGTTTCGCTAAATCCCCTCGCCACAAAAAGCACATCTGAAAAATCTTCGTCCGGCTACCGTGCCGGGGTGATGCTCTGCACCTGCGGCGCGCCGTTGACCCGTACTTGCAACGCCGAATCACCCGACAAGGCGCCCGGTGCTGGCCAGCGCATCACTGCGCCCGGCAGCACATAACCGAGCAGTCCTTCTGCCAGTGGTCTGCTCTGCGCACCTTGCTTGATTGCCACGTCGGTCAGCCGCGCATGCACCGCGCCTTGATTACGCACTTCGACAAAAGGCTTCCCGTCCACGGCAACCGTGCGCCAGCTCAATTGCGGCAAACCGATACTTTTCGGATCACGTGGGCGGGTGCTGTCTTCTTTGCTCCACAGCCCGGCACCGTAAGCAAACAGCGGCACTGAATAACGCATCTGGAAGCGAATGGCCGCAGCCGTTTTGCCACCGTCAGCAGCAGGCGGTTGAGCCGCCGGGATTTCATCGATGATGATCCGGTAAGCCAGTTCCTGCCCCGGCGGTACTTCTTTGGTTCGGGTCAGACGCACCAGTTGCCGCTGGCCCGGCTCGATCTTCGCCACCGGTGGACTGCCGATCACGTCGCGCTGATTCTGGTATTGCTCTTCAAAACCGTTCTGACTCCAACCAAACACGCGGATCTGCAGATTGGCGGTTTCATTGCCGCGGTTCTCCAGCCACAGCGCGCTGGCCTGCTGATCGGCCTCCAGCACCGGATCGATCGGCCAGATCAGCACCGAACTGGCGGCGCAGGCGTGGCCTGCACCCAGCATGACCAGCGCCAGCATCGCGCACTGAATGAACGGATGCCGTGACGTAACTGCCCCCATAAAACTGCTCCTTGTCGGCAAATCGAACTTCGCCTCACCACGACAGTTGCACCTGCAACACGTCGCTGTACGTCCCCCCAGGCTGATTGCCCGGTAATTGCACCTGACCGTAAATCGGCAGGCTGATGTTGTTCGCATCGCTATAGGCGACCGCCATGCTCTGGCCAATACCCAGGCTCTGGCTGTAAGCCGCATCGCGAAACAGCGAATACGCCACGCGCGCGCTGCCGCTGTTGACCTGCATGTGCCGCCCGCTGCTGTTGTACTGGCCGCCATCAACGGTCATGTTCAACGTTACGCCCGGCGTGCATTGCAGCTGCACGCCACCGGTCAACGCCACTTTCACCGTGTTGGTCGCCAGCGCCGAATTCGAACCGAAATTCAGTCCGCCATAGTTCGACACCCCGCCCACCACCAGACAACCCGCCGTCACCGTGGCACTGACCTGAAAGCTCTGGCTGGTCGCCGCCGTCAACGGTAACGGCGCACTGCCCGCCCAGAGCAGAAGCAGCGCGGCGCAGCCATGGCGAGGCATGGCATCAGAACGTCAGCTGAACGGCGATGGTGTCGGTGTAAGTCCCCGCAGGCAGACCGGCCTTGCCCTTCGCCTGGCCGTAGATGTTCACCGTCTGCGCGGTACCGGTGCTGGCCGCCAGGTTGATCGTGCCGTTGACCGGCAGCAGCGTCGAAAAACCGGAGTCCGTGTACAAATCGTAGGGCACGTAGTTGGCGACCCCGTCGTACAGCGCACGGGCGCCACCGGTCGATTTGCCGTCATTGGCTCCGGCCCCTACCGTGATCGTCGGGGTCGTGCCATTGGAGCAGAGAATCGACAGCGCCCCGCCGCCACCACCCAACACCTGCCCGGAAGCCGTGGTGAACAGGCTATTGGTGGTGCCAAAGTTCAGAGCACCGAAGTTCAGACCAGTGGTACCGCCGGCGCCGTTGACCTGACAGCTGCTGATCAGGATCAGGCTGGAGGTGATCTGGCCGGTGACCGTGGTGGCGGCGTTGGCACTGGAAGACAGCGCCAGACCGAGCAACGACAAACCTATCCTTGATGCAATACGCATGTGTCCGTCCTCTACGGGTTTACCAGTCGAGCGTCACCGTCAGGGTGTCGGTGTAGACCCCTGCCGGAACCGCGCGGGTATTCGCCACCACCGAGCCAAATACCGGAATGGGTATCTGCGCACCGCTGGTAACAGCGAAATTGTGTGTCTGACCAATGCTGTAGCTCTGGCTGCCGGAGGCATCCAGAAACAGTTGATAGGGGATGGTCTGGCGGCCATTGCTCAAGCGCCGCGTGGTGCCGTCGCCGTGGGCGCCGCCGTTGATGGTGACGGTGAAACCGGTCACCGAAGGATTGCAGGCGACATTGAGTTTGCCGCTGCTGTCAGCGTCGAGGCTGGCCTTGATCGGTGCGGTCCAGGTGGGGCCCTGCTCGCCGAAATCGAGAGAACCGAAATCGCTCACCGGGCTACCGGGGCTGGTGCCATTGGTCACTTCGCAGCCGGCGATCAGGATCAGTCGTGCATGGATTTGCCCACTGACTGCCGCCTGTGCATCTTCGGCGAGCATCAGTAGCGTACCTGCGGCGATGACCATCCAGTACTTGCCTGTCATTGCGCCTGTCCCTACTCCTTCAGGTTCATCCGACCATTGCGTTCTTTGAACGCCCCTTCCGTGCACAACCCAATCCTGCGGGTTGCTGACTAAAACCTGCGGTCACCACGTGACCGTCACCTTGATCAGATCGGAATAACGGCTGACCCGCGGCACTTCAGCCAGTTGTTCGATCCGCGCATACAGCGGCAACTCCACCGTGCCGCTGTCCGGCACCCGTCCACTGATCGGTACATCCACCACCAGTGGCACCCGCCGTGCGGCGTCCTGAAATAGACGATAGGGAATCGGCTTGCTGCCAGCCGCTCCGGCCATATAGCGCACCTCTCCCACACCGCCATGCAAACCGCCATCGACCCGCATCTGATAAGGCGTGTCCGGATTGCACTCCAGGCGCGGCAAGCGTTGATGGGTCAACGCCGCTCCCAGTGGCCCCGCCGGGTCATCGAGCCGCGCCGTGCTGCCGAAATCAAGCACGCCGAGTTGCTCGATACCGGCCCCGCGCTGCTGGCCGATCAACTGGCAGCCGCGCAGCACGTCAACGCGCACTTCGACCTGCAGATCCGCCGCATCAACTGGCGCTATCAGCACGCCCAGCAGACCCATGACCCCACGTACATTCACTGCCTCACTCCTTGTGAGGGACCGTCCGGATGTCGTTACTGTGTTTCAGGTTAGCAACGGTCGACGAATCCGCCAGTCGTATTGGATCCATCTATCGGCCGGGATATGTTTCGAAAGGTTGGCAACCCAGCAAACGATGTCGCGCAAAATAGCCAGACGTCTTATGCAATCCTGTTCAGTGATCGCCCAGTCTCGCCTGCCGGTGCTGGAAGGACGATTCCACGTCTGGTTACACTGTGCCGCCGCGCTCGGTAAGCCGGCTTGACCCACTCGGAGTAACCGGACAGTGCCCGTTCGACTGCCAAAACGTTCGCGACTGACCCAGCGCTGGCCGGCGTTGCGCCGCTTGTTCGGCAAAGGTTTGCCCGCCAATGTGGGCCATGACGCCAGCGCCCAGTCGATCCGCGATTATTTCCGCAACAAGGCTCACAGCCAGGGTTACACGCTCAGTCACAGCCAGCAGCGGGTCATCGACTGTATGGCGCAGCAAGCCAGCCTGCTGTTCGCGGCCACCGCACAAAGACCGCCAAGCCTTTACTTGTACGGCGCGGTCGGGCGCGGCAAGAGCTGGCTGCTCGATGGATTCTTTCAAGCGCTGCCGATCACGCAGAAGCGCCGCCTGCATTTCCATCAGTTCTTCGCACAATTGCATCAGGGCATGTTCAGCCATCGCGAGCAGGACGACGCCCTTGCCACCACGCTCGATGAGTTGCTGCAAGACTGTCGCGTGCTGTGCTTCGACGAATTTCATGTGCATGACATCGGCGATGCGATGCTCATTACCCGACTGTTCAAGGCGCTGTTCAAACGCGGCATTCTGTTGCTGGTGACGTCTAATTACGCCCCTGAAGGGCTGCTGCCCAACCCGCTCTATCACGCGCGTTTCAAGCCGGTAATCGACTTGATCAACGCGCGCATGCAGATCATGGAAGTGGGTGGCGAGCACGATTACCGAAGTCAGGCGCGCAACCGGGTGCATCAAGTCTTTACCCATGGCCATTACGTGTGGCCGGGCACAGCGGCGCAGCGCGCGACCCTGAACCTGCCGCCGCAGGATGCAGCGCCACGCTCGATAATGGTCGGCACACGGCATTTTCAAGCGCGGTTTTGCGAGGGCCGGCGTATCGGTTTCAGCTTCGATGATCTGTGCGAGCAGCCGACAGCGGTGATGGATTATCTGGAATTGTGTCAGCGTTTCGATCACTGGATCATCGACGACTTGCCCGAACTGGCTGATTGCTCGATCGCCGCGCAACAACGCTTCATCAATCTGATCGACGTGCTCTACGATCAGGACAAACACCTGACGCTGCTTGGTCGGTTGTCGCTATGCGAAAGCCTCGGCGGCGATGCCATCGACATGGGCCGCACGCGCAGCCGGTTAGGGCAGTTGCAAAACCTGACAACCACTCCCCATCACCTGTAGGCGCAGTTTCGCACTTGGGTCTGCGCCAGGCAGGCATCTGCCGTTATGATGTCGCCCATTCCCAGCGAACCCTTTATTGCGAAGTCCTACATGCACACCCTTGCTCAATTACGTGCCGGCGAGTTGTCGGGCATCACGCGCCTGGATCTGTCTTGCGGGCTGACCGAGTTTCCGCGCGAGATTTTCGAGCTGGCCGAGACCCTCGAAATCCTCAACCTCAGCGGCAATAAACTCAGCAGTCTGCCGGATGATCTGCATCGCCTGAGCCGCCTGCGCGTGCTTTTTTGCTCGGACAATCCGTTCACCGAACTGCCCGCCTGCCTCGGCCAATGCCCGTCGCTGACGATGATCGGCTTCAAAGCCAACCGCATCGTCAAGGTCCCCGGTGAGGCGCTGCCACCGCTGCTGCGCTGGCTGATCCTGACCGACAACTGCATCGAAACCCTGCCGGCTGAACTGGGCGAACGCCCCTATCTGCAGAAGCTCATGCTGTCGGGCAATCGTCTGCAAGCGCTGCCGCCCTCGCTGAGCCAGTGCCATCGACTGGAGCTGCTGCGCATTTCGGTCAACCAGTTCAGCGAACTGCCGCAGTGGCTGCTGAGCTTGCCGAGCCTGACGTGGTTGGCCTACGCCGGTAATCCGCTGGAAACCGAAGCCGACGCCGCCGCCCTTGAAGCCACGCCGCTGATCGATTGGTCGGCGTTGCGTCTGGAGCAGAAACTCGGCGAAGGCGCCTCCGGGGTGATCTCCCGGGCGAGCTGGCAGCAAGCCGATGGCTCGCAGAAAGCGGTCGCGGTGAAGTTATACAAAGGTGAAATGACCAGCGACGGCTCGCCATTGCACGAAATGAACGCGTGCATCACCGCCGGGCTGCACCCGAACCTGATCCGCATTGAAGGGCGTATCAACGGCCACCCCGACGGCCAACAGGGGCTGGTGATGCAGCTGATTGATCCGAGCTTTCGCAATCTCGCTGGATTGCCGAGCCTGGCGTCGTGTTCGCGGGATGTGTACGCCGATGATCTTCGGTTCACGGCCGACGTTGCCTTGCGCATTGCCAAGGGCATTGCCTCGGCGGCCGAACATCTGCATCAACAAGGCATCACCCACGGCGATCTTTACGGGCACAACATTTTGTTGAACGACCGGGGCGATTGCCTGCTGGGAGATTTTGGCGGGGCGTCGTTCCATGCCACGACGGATAACCCGCAGACGCGGGCGCTGCAACGCATTGAAGTGCGCGCATTCGGGATCTTGTTGGGGGAATTGCTGGCGCGTATCGATTCGGGGCTGAGTGCCGAACAGCGTTTACATTGGGAGGAGCTGGAACGGCGTTGCTGCCAGGCGCAGGTGCTGGCGCGACCGGGGTTCAGTGAAGTCGTGGAGCAATTGCACAATCTCTGACTCATACAAACCCTGTGGCGAGGGAGCTTGCTCCCGCTCGGCTGCGCAGCAGTCGTCGCTTTGGGACGGCTTCGCCATCCAGCGGGAGCAAGCTCCCTCACCACAGGTCAGTTTTGTAGCAGATCAGCCGGCCAGACCGACAAACATGTCCTGCACGTCGTCATGGTTGTCGAGGCCTTCCAGGAACGCCTCGACTTCAGCCATTTGCTCGTCGCTCAGGCCAGTGACCGGGTTCTTCGGCTGATAGCCGAGCTTGGCCGACAACACCGTGAAACCCTGTTCCGGCAGGGCTTTCTGCACAGCGTCGAGGTCAGTCGGGTCGGTCAGGAACAAGGTCGCACCCTCTTCACCCGGTTCAAAATCCTGGGCGCCCGCTTCGATCGCGGCCATCTCCGGATCGGCGTCCGGGGTGTCCGGCGACGCTTCGATCATGCCCACATGGTTGAAATCCCAAGCCACCGAACCGGAAGCACCCAGTTGGCCTTTACGGAACGCCACGCGGATTTCCGCGACGGTGCGGTTGACGTTGTCAGTCACGCACTCGACGATCAGCGGCACCTGGTGCGGGGCGAAACCTTCGTAGGTCACGCGGTGGTATTGCACTGCTTCACCCAGCAGGCCTGCGCCTTTCTTGATCGCGCGGTCCAGGGTTTCTTTCGGCATCGAGGCTTTCTTGGCCTGCTCAACCACCAGACGCAAGTGTGCATTGGTGGCGGTATCGGCACCGTTGCGCGCAGCAATGGTGATTTCTTTCACCAGTTTGCCGAAGATTTTGCCCCTGGCGTTGGCTGCCGCTTCTTTGTGTTTAACCTTCCACTGTGCGCCCATTACTCACTCTCTTGATCTGTGGCGCCGAGACATCTATTGGCCGACGCGTGGCGCCAAGTTTATACGGCCTAAAGTCGGCAATCGACCAAAAATATTGATTGGCGAATCGACATCTTCACCAGACCTTGTAGGGCGATTCTGAAAACCCCTTTTGCGATGACTATTCAGCGCCGTGGTTTCGTACCCTCTGCCGTCCGTATTGCCTGACAGAACCTGTGCGAATGCTCAATGACAAGGAAAGTCCGTTCACCCTCACCCTGACCGATAGCGGGTTATGCCTGCCGGTGCTGCGCTTTCGTGGCGAGGAAGCGCTGAATCAGCCGTTCCGGTTCGAAGTGGAAGTGATGGGCCTGGCGCCTGCCGTCACGCCAGATACGCTGCTGAATCAGCCGGCGTTTCTGCGCATGGGCGAACATCACGGCGTGCATGGCCTGATCCACAACGTCTCGTGCGAACATCGCGGCACCCACCGCGTCGGCTATCGATTGGTGCTGGTGCCAGCCCTGCAAAAGTTGGCGCAACCCAGCAAACGGCGTGTTTTCGTGCAACAGAGCGTGCCGCAGATTCTGCAGCAGTTGCTCGCGGAAAATACCTTGCCCGGCGATGGCTATCGGATTGAAATGACCGTGGGCCACTACCCGGCACGGCCGTTCTGCATCCAGTTCGACGAGAGCGATCTGGCGCTGCTGCACAGGCTTTGTGAAGAGGAAGGTATCCATTATCACTTTGAACACCGGGCGGACAATCACGTTGTCGTGTTCGCCGATGACAGCTTGAGCTTGCCGCAGGAACCGGCGCTGGTGCCGTTCACCGATGATGCGCAAGCGCCCTTGCCGAGTGTCAGCGCGCTTTACCAGCATCACCACGCCGCGCCTGTTGCGACGCTGCACGCCGTGCGCAATCGAGGGCCGCAGGCAAGCAGCGAAGCGGCTGCCAATCAGACCCCGGCCAATGCGCAGCCAAGCCTGCCGTCACTGGAGCAACGCCACAGTGAACAACGCAGTCGTCGCCATCTCGAACGCCAGCGCTGCCAATATCGTTCGATCCATGGCCGCAGCGACGCTACCGATTTGCGCAGTGGTCACTTGCTGCAAGTCACCGACCACCCTGTCAGCGGGTTCAACGAACAGTGGTTGATCACCGAACTGCGCCACAAAGGGCAACAGCCGTCGATTCTTGACCCGACGCCCATCGCGTATCGCTATCACAACGACTTCACCGCCCTGCCCTGGTCAACGGATTTTCGCCCGGCGCTTAAACAGCCGCGACCGAGCATTCCCGGTTATCACCTGGCGCAAGTGCTTGGCGCGGCGGGGCATCCGGCGCGACTGGACGAACAAGGACGCGTCGCTGTCAGGTTGTGGCCGGCGCAACCATCGGCAACCGCCGATACCGATGCGATCTGGCTACCGGTTGCCATGACCCGAGCCAATGGCCGAGTCGCGCCCGATGACTTGCCTTGTGCGGGCAGTGAAGTGTGGGTGAGCTTCCTTGACGGCGATCCGGACCGACCGATTCTTTGCCTGGGCACCCAGCGCAATCCGCCCTCACAAAAAACACCGCCCATGCACGACGACAGCTTGTTGCTCGACTGGCTGCTCAATCAGCCGCACCCCCTGTAAACGCCGTTATGGATTGGCAACCTCCGCCCCTGCAAACGCTGCAATGGATTGCCAACCCCACTCCCTGTAAACGCTGCAATGGATTGCCAACCCCACCCCTGTAGGAGCTGCCGCACGCTGCGATCTTTTGATGTTGTCTTTTAAAACAAGATCAAAAGATCGCAGCGTGCGGCAGCTCCTACAAGGGGAACGATGAGGTCCATTTATGGGGTTCAGCCTTTGTCGGCTTTGCCGGCAGCTGCCGCAAATTTTGCCAGGCGCACGTCCAGATGACGGGGGCGCCGGCCGTGGTCTTCCGCATGTTCCTTGCGGCGGATCGCGTTGCGCACCATCAGCGAACCGAGGTAGCGGATCGGCTCCGGCGGGAAATAGCCCAGCGGGCCGTTGATAAGCGGTGAGCGGGTCCACGGGTTGTCCAGGCCCTGCACCAGCGAGGCGAGAATCTGCCCGCCCATGTGGCACGGACCGACGCCACTGCCGGAATAACCAAACCCGTAAAACACGTTGCCGCTGCTGCTCATCTGACCGAAGAACGGTAAACCGGTGACCGAGCGATCCGACGGCCCGTTCCAGGTCGCATCGACTTTGACATCGCTGAACGCCGGGAAAAAGTCATCAAGGCTGCGCTTGAGCAATCCGGCATACGGCGACGGCTGATCGAACACCGGCGACATTCGCCCGCCAAAGGCAAACGTATTGCCACCCTTGCCGAGCATGATCCGGCCGTCCGGGGTGTTGTGGTAGTAGTGCACGAAGATCCGCGAATCGAGCACGGTAACGCCGCTGGTCAAACCGATTGCCTGTAACAGATCCGGGCGCGGTTCGGTGATCAGCATGTCGCTGGAAACAATCGCCACGCTGCGCTCGAATTGCGGGAAGGCGCGAGCCATCCAGGCATTCATCGCCAGCACCACGCGGTCAGCGATCACGCTGCCATTGGGGGTCTGGATGCGCGCCGGGCGCCCCTCCTGCAACCCGGTCATGGCGGTGTTTTCGTGGATTTTCACGCCCAATTGCAACGCCACCCGGCGCAGCCCGCGCACCAGTTTGCCCGGTTGCACGCTGGCAGCGGCCGGTGAGAACCAGCCTTCCACATGTTTGGTGGAACCGGCCATCCGTTGCACATCCGCCAAAGGGCGCTGGCTGAATGAGTTGATGCCGTTGCGCTCCAGCGCCGCGATCACCGCGTCGGTCGAGCCGACCTGCGCGCGGTTGGTCGCGGTGTACAGCGTGCCGTCGAGACGGTAATCGGCATCGACACCGTACTGCTCGCAGAACTCACCGATGGCATGGATGCTGCGCTCAGACTCTTTGACCAGTCGCACCGCTTCCTCGACGCCAAACAAGCGCTCAAGGGTGAAGTACTTGGCCGACCACGACAGCGCGCAACCGCCATTGCGCCCACTGGCGCCGGCACCGCAAATGTCGGCCTCGATCAGCAACACCTCCAGTTCAGGGTTCTGTTGCTTGAGCATGATCGCCGTCCATAACCCGGTGTAACCGCCACCGACAATGCACACGTCGGTGCGCACTTCGCCCTGCAGCGGCGGGCAAGTTGCAGAGGTATCGGCCAGCAAGGCCTGCTCCAGCCAAAAAGGTCTCATGGCACTTCTCCAGTCAGTTGGCCACGCCACAACCTGCCGCGAACGCCGCAGCAGGCCGCGAGGCTAAGGGTTTCAAGAACGCAGAGGTTTGATCGTCAACCGGCAATTGGGGATAGACGCACGCGGCTCCATCACACCGACCGGACGGCTGTTCCAGTGCGGAATCAGCACCAGCGCCGAGAACAGTGCGCAGCCGGCGAAAACGATGAACACCGTGACTGAGTCGAAGTAGCCCGGCAGCAAACCGCCGAGCACTGCACCAACCGAACCACAGCCGTTGACGAAGCCGGCGGCAGTGGCGCCGGCCTTGGCTTTGCCGAAATCAATAGCGGCAGCACCGCTGATCATCGAATCAGGGCCGTACAGGGTCAGGCCCATGACAAACAGCAGCGCCACGACGAGCAACACACTGCCGGTGTGCAGGGCGCCCATGAACAGCGCAAGGGTCACGGTCAGCGCCAGCAAACTCAGGACGCACGCTGGCATGCGCCGGGCGCCGAACAGTTTGTCCGAGGCCAGGCCAATCAGGATCGGCCCAAGCAGCCCGGCCAGTTCGAACGAAGTGGGAATGATCGCTGCACCGACTTTGCCAACACTGGGCATCTGTTCAAATACGATCACCGGGCCCCATAGCAGAATCGCGTAGCGCGCCGGTTTCAACATGAAATACGCCAGGCCCAGAACCAGCACCGTGCGGTTGCGCAGGATTTCCTTCAACGGTTCCCAGACGCTGAGTTTGCTGTTGGCTTCGGCTTCTTCAGCGCTCAGTTCCGGCTCCGGCTCTACCGCTGGCAAGCCAACGTCTTCCGGTTTGTCGCGCTGGAAGATAAAGAACAATACCGCCACCACGGCGACCACGGCAGCACTGGAAATGAACGCCGCGTGCCAGGTACCGACCAGTGTATACGCCCACCATCCAGCAAACGGCGACGCCACCAGACCACCAAACGCATAGCAGGAGCTCCACAATCCGAGCACCCGCCCGCGTTGTTTAGCGGGGAAGAAACTGCCGAGGTTTTTACACAAACCCGACCATCCGGTGGACTGCGCCAAGCCCTGAATCAACATGCAGGTGGCGAAGATCGGCAAGGTGGCGAAACTGCCCATTACCAGTGCTGCGGCGGCGGAAATCAGCAATCCGCCGAGCACCACCACCCTGGGGCCAAAGCGGTCGGCGAGCATGCCCCAGGTGAATTGGCCCACGGCATACGCCGCCAGATAAATCGCATCGAGGTTGGCCATGGCCATCTTGTCGAGCATGAAGGTCGGGTCTTCGGCGATGCCCAGTTTGGCCACCGAAAAAGCTTTGCGGGTGAAGTAGAAAGCGGCGTAAGCAAGCCAGGTAATCGCAAAAATCTGCACGCGCCAACGTGCAATGGTGCCGATGTGCTTGTTCATGGTGGTTCTGACCTCAGGGTGTGAGTGTGCCGGCAGAATCGTTAAGTAAACGCCTGTGTTTTTTATTGTTGAGCACTGCGATATCGCTCCATCCCTAAGGCGATACCGGTCAGATGAGTCCTGCTGTTGCACGCACAGGCTCATGGGCCACTGCCGCTGCTCGGTCAAGCAGGCAGCGATGGCGTGAGCCGATCAAAGCAATTACTGTTTAATAAATAAAATCGATTTATCGTATTTCACACATAAGCTCAGCTTGTTACTGCATATTTAATCAGGAGGCTACATGTCGGTGTCCCACGCCCAGCTCAAAGCCTTCCACGCGGTGGCCGTGCATGGAAGCTTCACCCGAGCCGCCGAGCGCCTTTTCCTCACGCAACCGGCCATTTCCGACCAGGTGCGCAAACTCGAAGAACGTTTTGGCGTCTTGCTGTTTCACCGCAATAAGCGTTCCGTGCGCCTGACGGACCTCGGCGAGCGTTTGCTGGCGATCACCCAGCGCCTGTTTGTGATTGAGGCAGAGGCCCAGGAGCTGTTGCAGGAGTCCCAGGCCTTGCAGACTGGCAGCCTGATTCTGGCAGTGGATGCGCCGGTGCACGTGTTGCCGCAGATCGCGCGGTTCTGCGAACGCTATCCGGGCATCAGCGTGAAAATCGAAACCGGCAACACCGATGAGTCGCTGTTTCGCCTGTTCAACTATCAGGCGGATCTGGCGTTGCTGGGGCGCGATGTCAGCGATGAACGCTTGCTGTGCGTGCCACTGCGTAACGATCCGATGGTGGCGTTCGTGTCGCGCAATCATCCGTGGGCCGAGCGTGAATCAATCTGCCTGGCGGATCTCGATGACACACCGCTGGTGTTGCGTGAGCACGGTTCGGTGACGCGGCAGACACTGGAAGAGGAAATGGCCCGGGCGGGGTTTCGCATTCGTCCGGCGATTCAGGTCGAAGGCCGAGAAGCGGCGCGCGAGGCGGTTGTCGTCGGCATTGGCGTCGGGGTGGTGTCGGCGGCGGAATTTGGTGCGGATTCGCGGGTGTGTGCGTTGCCCATCATCGACTGCACCCGACGGCTGACGGAGACACTGGTGTGTTTGCGTGAGCAGAGTTCGCGGCGTGTTGTGGCGACGTTTCTCGACATGGTTCGCGAGAGCCTGGCGTAATCAGGGCCGGCCCCTTCGCGAGCAGGCTCGCTCCCACGTTGGAACCGGTTCCTCCAGAAAAAACGCGGTCGAATGTGGGAGCGAGCCTGCTCGCGAAAGGAGCGCCACGGTGTTTCAGGCTGGGGCCAAGCCGAAGAAGGCCTGAATCAGGCGCAACTCCCGTCGCCGCTCCATGCACCCGATCATGTGCCGATTGACCAGCCCCTCGCCGACAATCGGAATCGCCACCACCCGCGGGTCATGGCTGACTTCCACAGATGACACCACGCCAACGCCCAACTCGGCGGCGACGGCCTCGGTCACCGCCTCGCGGCTGTCCAGTTCCAGCAGCACGCGCGGCTGGATCGAAGCCTGCGTACAGGCCTGGTCAAACGTGCGCCGGGTTATCGAACTCGGCTCGCGTAAAACCATGATCACCTGATCCAACTCTTTGAGTTTCACGTCTGAAGATCGCGTCGCCCACGGGTGCGCCGCCGGCACCAGCGCGCAAATGCGCGATTCACTCAGCGCCTGCAAATGCAGACCTTTGCGCGGCTCGACCTCGGTCAGCACGGCAACGTCGGCGTGTTCCGACAACAGCGCCGCGAGGGTTTCCTGGGCATTACCCAAGCGTAGATTGACGGTGATGCCCGGATAGCGTGCGCGCAGGCTCGCCAACATCGGCATGACCATGTGCGGCCCGTCCGCCGCCACTTCCAGACGCCCGGTCAGCAACTGCCGATTGGCCTCGAGCATCGCCTGCGCTTCTTCCGCCAAGCCGAACATCGCCCGAGTGATCGCTGCCAGTTTGGTGCCCTCCTCGGTCAGTTCCACTCGTCGCGCGGTACGCCGCAGCAGGGTGATCTGGTAGTGCTCCTCCAGCGCCTTGATGTGTCCGGTGACCGCCGGCTGGCTGATGAACAACCGTGCGGCGGCGCGGGTGAAGCTGCCTTCGCGAGCCACGGCGTCGAAGGCGCGCAGTTGAAACAGGTTCATGAATAACTCTCGCTGATGGCTGGCATAACAACAAACAATTTGATTGATGCAACGGCGAATTGCAACGTATGCCCCGTAGCTTCATCCCACAGCGCAATCCGAGGACACACGAATGAGTATCGCCGAACCCATCCTGCTCACTCCCGGCCCGTTGACCACTTCGGCCCGCACCCGCCAGGCGATGATGGTCGACTGGGGGTCATGGGATGACCGCTTCAATCAACTGACTGCCAGCCTTTGCGAACAATTGCTGGCGATCCTCAACGGCGCCGCCACTCACCACTGCGTCCCTCTGCAAGGCAGCGGCACGTTCGCCGTCGAAGCGGCCATCGGCACATTGGTGCCGCGTGACGGCAAAGTGCTGGTGCTGATCAACGGTGCCTACGGCAAGCGTCTGGCGAAGATCTGCGAAGTGCTCGGCCACTCGTTCAGCACCTTCGAAACCGCTGAAGACGAACCGACTACCGCCGCCGACGTCGATCGCCTGCTGCGTGCCGACAGCGACATCACCCACGTCGCGCTGATCCACTGTGAAACCAGCACCGGCATTCTCAATCCGCTGCCGGAGATTGCCCAAGTCATCAAGCAACACGGCAAACGCCTGATCATCGATGCCATGAGTTCCTTCGGCGCACTGCCGGTGGATGCGCAGCAAGTGCCGTTCGACGCGCTGATCGCGGCGTCCGGCAAGTGCCTGGAAGGCGTGCCGGGGATGGGGTTTGTCTTCGCCCGCAAAGAGGCGCTGGCCGCAGCCGCCGGCAATTCGCACTCGTTGGCGATGGATCTGTTTGACCAGCACGCTTACATGCAGAAGACCGGTCAATGGCGCTTCACCCCGCCGACCCATGTGGTCGCGGCGCTGCACGAAGCCTTGCTGCAATACAACGAAGAAGGTGGCCTGCCGGCGCGGCATGCGCGCTACGCCGCCAACTGTCAGGCACTGATGGAGGAAATGGGCAAACTCGGTTTGCGCAGCTTCCTGCCCGCGGCGATCCAGGCGCCGATTATCGCCACGTTCCATGCGCCGAAAGATCCGCGTTACCAATTCAAGGACTTCTACGAACGGGTCAAGGCCAAGGGTTACATTCTCTACCCCGGCAAATTGACTCAGGTCGACACCTTCCGCGTCGGCTGCATCGGCCACGTCAGCCCGGACGAAATGCGCCAGGCCGTCGCGGCTGTTGGCGAAGTGCTACGCGAGATGGAAGTCCTCGACATCTGATTACCACCACAAATCCCCTGTGGGAGCGAGCCTGCTCGCGAAAGCGGTCGCACATTCAACATGGATGTCGACTGACACGACGCCTTCGCGAGCAGGCTCGCTCCTACATTTGAATTGCATTGCCAACTCAGGAATTGATTGCCATGAACTATGTAAACCCAAGCAAGCTGCAAGCCGCCATCCTCGACTGGGCCGGCACCGTCGTCGATTTCGGTTCCTTCGCACCCACGCAGATTTTCGTCGAAGCCTTCGCTGAATTCGACGTGCAAGTCTCCATCGAAGAAGCGCGCGGCCCGATGGGCATGGGCAAGTGGGATCACATCCGCACCCTGTGCGATCAACCGCAAGTCGCCGAGCGCTATCGCAAAGCGTTCGGCCGCACGCCGACCGACGATGACGTCACCGCGATCTACAACCGCTTCATGCCGCTGCAGATCGAGAAAATTGCCGAGCATTCGGCGTTGATCCCCGGCGCCCTGGAAACCATCGCCAACCTGCGTCAGCAAGGCATCAAGATCGGCTCCTGCTCCGGCTACCCAAAACAAGTGATGGATAAAGTCGTCGAACTGGCCGCCATCAACGGTTACGTCGCCGACCACGTGGTCGCCACCGACGAAGTGCCGAACGGCCGCCCATGGCCGGCTCAGGCCCTGGCCAACGTGATCGCGCTGGGTATCGACGACGTCGGCGCTTGCGTGAAGATCGACGACACCGTACCGGGCATCCTCGAAGGCCGTCGCGCCGGCATGTGGACGGTGGCGCTGATCTGCTCGGGCAACGCGCTGGGTCTGGATTACGAGAGCTTCCGCGCACTGGGCAGTGATGAACTGGCCACTGAACGCAAACGCATTCACGCGCTGTTCGAGGGTTCGCGCCCGCACTACATGATCGACACCATCACTGACTTGCCGGAAGTGATTGCCGACATCAACAAGCGCCTGGCCAAGGGTGAGATGCCGCAATCGAGCTGATTGCCCTGCCCACTGCAAACAAAAACGCCAGCGTCCACACGACGCTGGCGTTTTTTTTGATGAAACCCGTGATTCAGAGCATTGAAAGTCCGATCAGCTTCAGGCAAATCCGCCAAAGCGGATTACAGTTAAAGCATGCCGTCGCACAAGAACGGCCGGTATCGACCCTGATCTGTGAGGAAACACCGTATGCCGTGGACAAGCTCCGAATCGCGTTACAGCACCGTGTCGGTCCTGTTGCACTGGCTGATGCTGGTGTTGTTGGTGCTGGTCTACGCCAGCATGGAATTTCGCGGCATCTTTCCCAAGGGCAGTGGCGGGCGCACGCTGATCCGCGAAGTGCATTACATGCTCGGCCTGACCGTGTTCGTGCTGGTATGGTTTCGCCTGCTCGCGCGCAGCCTCGGCCCGGCGCCGAAGATCTTCCCGGCTTCGCCGCAATGGCAGACCGTGCTCGCGCGGCTGATGCACTGGGCGTTGTACCTGTTCATGATCAGCATGCCGATTCTCGGCTGGCTGATCACCAGCGCCGAGGGGCATCAGGTGATGTTCTACGGTTTCGACCTGCCGCTGCTGGTGAGTGAGGACAAGGCCTACGCCAAGCAAGTGGAGCACTGGCATGTGCTGATCGCCACCATCGGGTACTGGCTGATCGGCCTGCATGCGCTGGCGGGGATTTATCACCATTACGTGGTGGGCGATAACACGCTGCTGCGGATGATGCCCAAACGCGGCTAAAACGCTTTTGGAACAGCTGGATTCATTGTGAAGAGGGGATTTAGCGAAACGTCGCACCGCCCCGATGGGCTGCGCAGCGGCCCCCAGTTCAGCCACCACTAATCAACCTGATTCACCGCGTATCGAGGTTTTGGGGCCGCTTCGCAGCCCAACGGGGATTTATCCCCTCTTCACAATAAATCCACTCATGACAGAAATACGCTGCAATCAGGGGACGCGGTTGAATCCCCGGCGCCCTTGCAATCCGCCGGTATGGACGAAAATCAGCCGAGTGCCGCAGGCAAATCCGCCCGCCTCGACGTGACTCTTGAGCGCCAATAACGCCTTGGCGGTGTAAAGCGGTTCCAGCGGCACACCGCTCGCCTGCTCGCTACGGTCGATAAATTCAAGCAGTCCGGCATCGACCTTGGCAAAACCGCCACGACAGGCATCGATCAATTCATACCCTGCATTGGCCATCCCTGCTTCCTGGAGGATTGCCTCAACCTGCGGCGCCACACCGTGAGCCTCCGGCACCGCCAACGCGCCATACACCGGGTGCTCACCGCCCTCGGCCAGCACCAGCCCCGCCAATGTCGTCCCCGTGCCGCAAGCCAGCCACCAACCGTGGTAATCGCTCCAGCCCAGATTGCGCAATTGCGCATCGACCTGAACCTTAAGCGCTGCGCAGCCCAATGCCCCGGGTATTCCGCCGCCACCCTCCGGCACCGCGTACAACGTCGGATAGTGCACCTGCCACGGTTCCCAGAACCCCGGCTCATGCCGCGCTCGATAGCCGGCGTAACCCAGCCAATGCAACTGCATGCCAAACGCCTGCAGATCCTTCACGGTCGGCGTTTCATGCGCATGCCCACGCAACAGCCCCACGGTTTTGAACCCCAAGCGTTTACCCGCCGCGGCCAATGCGTGCAGGTGATTTGAATGCGCACCGCCAAGGCTGATGATGCCTTCGGCACCGGTACGGTCGGCGGCTTTGAGGTGCTCAGTGAGCTTGAACCACTTGTTGCCGCTGATCAGTGGATCGATCTGATCCAGACGCAGGATCGCCACTTCAACATTGGCGGCGGCCAGCCAGTCGAGCGAGAGTAATTCGAGAGGGGCTTGGGGTAGCCAATCGGAGGGAGGCAAAAACATGAGCGTCGATTCGATCTGGACAGAGCCAGCATTCTAGTCGCTCATAAGCAGCCATCGCGAGCAGGCTCACTCCTACATTTGAAATGCGTCCACCTGTAGGAGTGAGCCTGCTCGCGATAGCCATTGGCACGCTAGGCCTGCGAAATCAAAGTTCGGCTGCCAGACGCGAGCCTTGGTTGATCGCGCGTTTGGCATCCAGCTCGGCCGCGACATCCGCGCCGCCGATCAGATGCACGTTCTGCCCGGCCGCAACCAGCCCATCGTGCAGTTCACGCAGCGGATCCTGCCCCGCGCAAATCACGATGTTGTCCACCGCCAACAGCTGCGGCTCGCCGGTTTCGCCGATGCGGATGTGCAAACCTTCATCATCGATGCTCAGGTACTCAACGCTGTTGAGCATTTGCACTTGCTTGTTCTTCAAACCGGTACGGTGAATCCAGCCAGTGGTCTTGCCCAGACCGTCGCCGACCTTGGTTTTCTTGCGCTGCAACAGGAACACTTCACGCGCCGGTGCATGCGGCGCCGCTTTGATCCCGGCCACGCCACCGCGTGCTTCCAGTTGCGTATCGATGCCCCATTCTTTCCAGAACGCGGCGCGATCCTGACTGGTGGCCACGCCTTCATGCACGAGGAACTCCGACACGTCGAAACCGATACCGCCAGCACCAATCACCGCAACACGCTTGCCCACCGGTTTGCGCTCCAGAATCACGTCCAGGTAGCTCAACACCTTGGCGTTCTCGACGCCCGGAATTGCCGGTACACGCGGCGCAATACCGGTGGCGAGGATGATTTCGTCGTAACCGCCCTCCACCAGTTTCGCCACGTCGACACGAGTGTTCAGGCACACCTCGACATTCGTCGTCTGCAACTTGCGCTTGAAGTAACGCAGGGTCTCGAAAAACTCTTCCTTGCCCGGCACACGCTTGGCGATGTTGAACTGGCCACCGATTTCGCTGGCCGAATCGAACAACGTCACCTGATGGCCACGCTCGGCGGCCACGGTCGCAGCGGACAACCCGGCAGGGCCGGCACCGACCACGGCGATTTTCTTGATCTGCTTGACCGGCAGGTAGTTGAGTTCGGTCTCGTGACAGGCGCGCGGGTTGACCAGGCAACTGGTGAGCTTGCCACCGAAAGTGTGATCCAGGCAGGCCTGGTTGCAACCGATGCAGGTGTTTATTTCGTCGGCGCGACCTTCAGCCGCTTTGTTGACGAAGTCCGGGTCGGCGAGGAACGGCCGCGCCATCGAGACCATGTCGGCATCGCCTTCAGCAAGAATCTGCTCGGCGATTTCCGGCGTGTTGATGCGGTTGGTGGTGATCAACGGGATGCTCACCGAACCACGCAGCTTGGCCGTGACCTTGCTGAACGCCGCGCGCGGTACTTTGGTGGCGATGGTCGGAATCCGCGCTTCGTGCCAGCCAATGCCGGTATTGATGATGGTTGCGCCAGCCTGCTCGATGGCTTTGGCCAGGGTAACGATCTCATCCCAGGTGCTGCCGCCCTCAACCAGGTCGAGCATCGACAGGCGGAAGATGATGATGAAGTTCGGGCCGACCGCTTCACGCACGCGGCGGACGATTTCCACCGGCAGGCGCATACGGTTTTCGTAGCTGCCACCCCAGCGGTCGGTACGGTGGTTGGTGTGCGCGGCGAGGAACTGGTTAATGAAATAACCTTCTGAGCCCATGATCTCGACGCCGTCGTACTCGGCGGACTGCGCCAGTACCGAGCAAGTCACGAAATCACTGATCTGCTTCTCGATGCCCTCTTCGTCCAGCTCTTTGGGCTTGAACGGGTTGATCGGCGCCTGAATCGCGCTCGGTGCCACCTGCTTCGGGCTGTAGGCATAACGCCCGGCATGAAGGATCTGCATGCAAATCTTGCCGCCCGCGTCGTGCACCGCGCGGGTGACGATGCGGTGTTTGAGCGCTTCTTCTTCGGTGGTCAGCTTGGCCGCGCCGGAGTACACGCCGCCCTCGTCGTTCGGGCCGATACCGCCGGTGACCATCAGGCCGACACCGCCGCGCGCACGTTCGGCGAAGTACGCCGCCATACGTTCAAAACCGCCCGGTTTTTCTTCCAGGCCAGTGTGCATCGAGCCCATCAGGGTGCGGTTGCGCAGCGTGGTGAATCCCAGGTCCAGCGGGGCCAACAGGTGCGGGTAATGAGCGGCGGTCATCGGTAACTCCACAACGAGCGATCACGGAAAAAGTGCGGGAGCTCTTTGTCCCCCGTCAGTCATGTTCGACAGACTAAGAGTCGCACCGCTGTCACTCAATGACCGTAACTGACAACTTATTGATCCAAATGCGCAGCGCCCCTTGGCAAGCACGGCCATGGGCCCTACCCTAGTCGCCACACCCTGTACCCGGCTGTTGTTGGTTTTCATGCGCAAACTTTTGTACCTGTTTTTTTCCATGGCCATTGTCGCCGCCCTGACCACCTACGCCATGTGGGCAGCAGACCGGCCGGCGGGACATTACCTGTCGGACCTGCGTATCAAACTCGCGGTCGATGAGGGCACCCCCGCCGACCGTGGCAATCTGCTGGGCATCCAGCCCGAACTGTTTCCCACCGACTATCAAAGCCCTGAGCGCCTGCACCGCAAACTCGCGGCTTATTTGCAGCAAGCGCAGGATCAGGGTTTGTTGAATGACAAAACCGTGGTCGTGCTGCCGGAACATGTCGGCACCTGGCTGATGATCAGCGGCGAGAAAGACGAGCTGTATCAAGCGCCGACACTCGCCGAAGCGATGAACTGGCTGGCGGCGAGCAATCCGCTGCTGTTCGCCCGCGCCTGGCTCAGCGCCAAAGGCAACAGTCGTCTCGATGATGCGCATCTGCGAATGAAGTCCAAGGCGATGGCCAAGGATTACCAGGCACTGTTCGGCGGCCTGGCCAAGGAGTTTCATGTGACGCTGGTCGCAGGCTCCATCGTCTTGCCCGAGCCGAGCATTCGCGACGGCCAGCTCAAACCCGGCAGCGGCGCACTGTTCAACAGCAGCGTGGTGTTTGGTCGTGATGGCCTACCGCTGGGTCAACCACAGCGGCAGATGCATCCGATCTTCGATCAGCGCGATGTACTGGAAGCCGAAGATAAACACGCGATCAACGTGGTCGATACGCCTGCCGGGCGCCTCGGCATCCTTATCGGCAGCGACAGCTGGTACCCCGACAATTACCGCAAACTCGACGAACAAGGCGCGCAACTGGTCGCCGTACCGGCGTTCGTCGTCGGTCATAACGTGTGGGATCAGCCGTGGGGCGGCTATAAAGGTTCGAGCACACCGGGCTCGGTCAGCCTCAAGCCCGGCGAAGTCAGCGAAGGCCAGGCCTGGCATCGTCTGACTTTGACCGCGCAACCGCCGAGCAGTCGGGCGATTGCCGGTGTCAGCGTGTTCTTGCGCGGGCAGTTCTGGGACAAGCTGAGTTCTGGGCAGAGTTTCCTCAGCAGCAACGGCCGGCAGTTTGCCGATGGCGACGCCCGTGGCGCGCGTTTACTGAATATCTGGTTGTAAGTGATGAAGCCGCTACCGATGCGTCTCGGGGATTTGTCGGTGGGTTTCGTACACAGCCTCGCCGATGCGGTGCGCAGCCATGACGCCGACCCGCAGCCGTTGCTTGAGCAATATGGGCTGGACGCTGCACGCTTGGCCGAGGCCGGCGCGCGGTTGTCGATTCCGCGTTACATGCGCCTGGGGCACGCGGCCATTCAATTGACCGACGACCCCGCGCTGGGCTTACGCATGGGCCAGCTCAGTCGGCTGAGCCAGGCCGGGCTGGCCGGGGTCACCGCCGCGCAAGCCCCCACAGTGCGCGAGGCCGCGCGTTGCCTGATCCGCTTCGAACCGTTGTACGGCTCCAACTATCGCGGCCAGTCGAGTTTTCACGAAGACGCCAACGGCGCCTGGCTGCGCTTCTACTCGATCAGCCCGTACAACGCCTATAACCGCTTTGTGGTGGATTCGATCATCGCCGGCTGGCTGCATCAACTGTCGAGTGTCAGTGGCGAATCGCTGCGGGCCGAGCGCATCGAAATCGAATTCGACGAACCGGATTACCGTGACGCTTACAGTGCCCTGGGTGACGGCCCGATCCAGTTCGGCGCCGAGCGTAATCAACTGCGCCTGAGCCTCAACAGCCTCGCCCAGCGCAATCGCGAACATTGCCCGAGCACTTGGCGGCACCTGCTGCAATTGTGTGAACGCGAGCTCGAACAACTGACACGCACCCGCAGCCTGCGCGAGCGCATCACGCAATTGCTGGGGCCGTTATTGAATGGTGGGCGCGAACCCGACCTGGAAGAAGTGGCGGCGCGCCTGAAGCTGCCGACCTGGACATTGCGGCGAAAACTGGCTGAGGAAGGCACACAATATCGCGCGATCCTCAATGACACCCGCCGCGATCTGGCCATGACCTACATCCGCGACACTGAACTGGCGTTCGGCGAGATCGCCTACCTGCTGGGTTTTGCCTCAGCCGAAGCGTTCCAACGCGCGTTCAAACGCTGGAGCGGCCAGACCCCTGGCGAATTCCGCCGCAGCCATCGCAAAACGGCATAAGAGCAACTGCAAGCCCACAGCCACAAGCGGCAAGCAAACCCTTACAGCTCGGTAGCGTCTTCCGCAGGCTCTGGCGGATCCAGTTCAAAGGCCTGGTACTCGAGCAGTTCTTCTTGGTAATCGTCCATCGTGTAATCCCCCGTACTGCTCGCTGAAAAATGGCCTGATCAATCGACCCGTGCCCCGAGCATAAAGTGCCCGTATGAAGGAAAAATGAAACACGGCCTTCATCAATAAAACGTAGCAGACGGTCAGGAATTTATCGCGGGACTTTTGTCCGGAGAATGTAACGAAATACTCGCGTAGGAGCTGCGGCACGCTGCGATCCGTTGATCTTGCTTGAGATCAGGATCAAAAAGATCGCAGCCTTTGGCAGCTCCAGGTTCAAGCCGGGATTAGTGACCGGGCATCGCCGGGATCGGCTCGGACGGCGGTGGGATGTCCGGGTTGGCCGGCGGAGTGATGGTCTCCGCGGCAGGAGCTGGTTCAGCGACTGGCGCCGGGGTGATCGGCGCCGTCTCTGCCGGCGGAACCACCGGCTCCGAACTCACCGGGGCGGTCTCGGCGGGCGCTGGTGCGGTCACAGCCGGGCTTGCCGGTGCGGGAGCAGGTTCTGCCGCTGGAGCCAGAGGCGTCGGAGCAGCTTTGGGCTCAGGCACACCCAGATCAGTCTTCGGCTTCTCTTCGATATGCGCCGCTTTCTTCGCATCGGCCGGCAGGAAAAGCTCGACCAGGGTGAAGAAACGTTCATAGAATTTCTGCGAGGACACGGTTTCGCTGGCAACCTTGACCATCGAATCGTCCGAGGAGCCGATCGGCATCGACACCGAGCCCAACACGCCGACGCCGAGGCTGGCAGAGTTGTTGGTCTTCTTCAGTGCGTAACGATCCTGCAGAGCATTGGCGAACATCGTCGCGTGGTGCTTGCCACTGCTGTCTTCGGCGCAGACCACATTGAAGCTGATCTCCATGTGCGTATCGCCGGTCTGCTGAAAGCTCTTGTGGCCGCTGATCAGCTTCGGATCGCTGCTGGTAATGATGTAGCCCTGACTCAGCAACGCACGACGCGCCGCTTCGCAACTGACAGCGTCGCTCACAGGGTAATTGCGCGAGAACGTACCCGAGTCATCGAAGTTCTCATGCTCATACATCGGCTTGTCCTTCGAACAGCCGGCCACAGCCGCCACCAACAACGCCAACCCGACAACACGCAAGGGAATGGAAATCAACATTAAACATCCTGAGGGAAAACAGTCCGGGGCGTATTGTGCAACAGATCACGACCCCGCGGCGTATGGATTAGTGTCTTGAAACGCTTACAACTCTATCGACCTTCAGTGGCGGGAAAAAGTCGCGCCGATAAATGATCGATGAAAACCCGCAATTTTGCCGTGGCGTGTCGACTTGACGGCCAAAGTACCCAGAACCGCCCGACATGCTCCAGATGGCTATCGAGCACCCGCTGCAAGCGACCCTGGGCGACGTCCTCATGGGTCATGAAATCAGGCAGACAGGCAATGCCCATACCGGCCAGCGCTGCGTGGCTAACCGCCTCGATGGACGAACTGACCAGCCTCGTCGGCAACATCGGCTCAATGCCGCCCTCCTCACGCCTGAACGGCCATGGCTCGAGCTTGCCAGTGGCGTGAAAGGTATGCCGCAAGCAAGCGTGATCGGCGAGATCCGCAGGACTCTGCGGCGTGCCACGCTGCTGCAGATAGACGGGGCTGGCCACGAGTACCATATGAAACTCGCCCAATGGCCGCGCCATCAATCGCGAATCCCGCGGCTTGCCGGTGCGAATCACCGCATCGAACCCCTCTTCGACCACGTCGACCATGCGGTCTGTCAGGTCGAGATCCAACTCTATCTGCGGGTACAGCGCCATGAACTCGGTCATGACCGGCATCACCAGGCCATGCACCTGTGGCAGGCTGATACGCAATTTACCGTGGGGTTGCGAGGCGGCATCACACAACTCGAATTCAGCCGCCTCGACCTCCGCGAGGATCTTGCGACAGCGCTCCAGAAACAGCGCGCCCTCGCTGGTCAGCGTGACGCTGCGAGTGGTGCGTTGAAACAAGCGTACCCCGAGCCGAGCCTCCAGCCGCGCAATGCTCTTGCCCACCGCCGAAGATGAAACGCCTTGCAGGCGACCGGCCTCGGTGAAACTGCGCGTGTCGGCGACCTGAACGAACACCGAAATACTGCCCAGGCTATCCATACCCTGCCTCCATTAACGACATCCGTGTCCGATATGTTCGGAACCATAACCTGTTTTTCGTTCGCGTGCAGCGCCCTACCCTGTGCGCTTCGTCAACACGGCACACGGATGCTCGCTCATGAACGATGCACAACTGACCTGTAACCCACTGCAAAACCCGGCCGAAACCCGCGACCGGTTACCCCTCGGCGCCCTGCTTGCACTGGCCACCGCCGGATTTATCACGGTGATGACCGAAGCCATGCCGGCCGGGTTGTTACCGCAGATGAGCAGTGGCTTGAATGTCTCACAGGCCTTGGTCGGGCAACTGGTCACGCTGTATGCGATCGGCTCGATCCTTGCGGCCATTCCGCTAACGATCGCCACCCGCAGCTGGCGGCGCAGACCCCTGCTGCTGTCAGCCATCGGCGGCTTCGCCATCGCCAACAGCGTGACGGCCCTCTCGGAACTGTATTGGCTGACCCTGATTGCCCGCCTCATTGCGGGGGTATTTGCCGGGCTGCTTTGGGCACTATTGGCAGGCTACGCGAGCCGCATGGTCGCCCCGCACCTGCAAGGTCGCGCAATCACCGTGGCGATGCTGGGCGCGCCCATCGCGCTGTCACTGGGGATCCCGGCAGGCACGTTGCTCGGCACCATGGTTGGTTGGCGGCTGAGCTTCGCGATCATGACCGGACTGACGGTGTTGCTGGTCGTCTGGGTGCGCTGGCAAGTCCCCGATTTCGCTGGTGAACGCGAAGGACAACGCTTGCCACTGCGTCAGGTATTTACCCTGCCGGGTGTACGATCGGTGCTGTTCGTTACCCTCTCCTATGTCGTCGCACACAACTTGTTGTACACCTACATCGCGCCGTTCCTGCAACCATCCGGGCTCGATGCGCAGGTCGACCGCGTGCTATTGGTGTTCGGGCTGGCCTCGGTGCTGAGCCTGTGGATCGTCGGCAACCTGGTCGATCGATGGCTGCGCGAACTGGTGCTGATCAGTGCGGTGCTGTTCATGCTGGCCTCGATTGCGCTGGGCATATGGCGTGAGTCGCCCAGCGTGATTTATTTCGCCACCGCTGTCTGGGGACTGGCGTTCGGCGCAATGCCTTCGCTGCTGCAAACCGCATCAGCGAAAACCGCAAAAGACGCAGCTGATACCGCGCAATCGATGCTCGTCACGCTGTGGAATGTCGGGATTGCCGGCGGTGGACTGGCAGGAGGCCTGCTGCTGGACAGCGTTGGGGTCGGGCACTTTCCATGGATAGTTGCGGCGCTGCTGCTCACGACCTTATATGCGGCTATCAATGCCCGACACCATGGATTTCCACGAGCGGGATAATCCTAATTGGTGCAATACCTCTCAATACCTGACCGGATATCACCCGGCGATGGCGAGATGCCCTATGTAGGAGCTGCCGCAGGCTGCGATCTTTTGACCTTCACAACGTCAAAGTCAAAAGATCGCAGCCTGCGGCAACTCCTACAGGGAATGGGTACACCTGCCAGAGCTTGGTTGGCTGTAAGGCCGCCATCGCTGGCAAGCCAGCTCCCACAGGGGTCGAGTACAACCGGCAGAAACAGGTCGGCTGCCAAGCCGCCATCGCTACCACAAAAAAAGAGTTCACCCCAAAACGCGGCGCATGCCGCCCCACTCAACACAATGAGCGTTAGCTCGAGTACCGCTCTTGATCTAGAAGGCCCGTCGGCAGGCTGAGTGGAGGGATTGATCCGGGGTGGGAGCGCAGCGACCGTTCGACGAAGTCGAATGCATCGAGAGGAGGTGCAGCGCAGCAAACCGGAGGCGATGCGCCCGGATCAATCCCGGAGCGAAGGAACCCGAGCCCCAGCGAGGGCCGAACGTCAGGGTATAGCCTTTTCGGTTACCTTTTCGGCGTTTGGAAAAGGTGACTCGCCGTCAGGGCGAAACCCTAAGAAGCCGTTACCGCAGCAACGGATCCACCAACAATCAACCGCCTCAATAAAAAAAGCCCCGACCAATCGGCCAGGGCTCCCTTATCAAACCTCAGTCAAACATCAGAACTTCTTGATCTCTGCCTGAGCCTCCAACTGCTTGCGATACGCCGCGAAGTCTTGCTGACCTTCACGCGATGCCAGGAAGCGACGGTACTGAGCCTTCTCTTCCTCAGTCGGTGCAGCCGCTTCGTTAACGCCGTTCAGGCGCACGATCATCAGGCTGCCGTCCGGCAGGGTCACATTGCTGAACGTCGGCTTGTCCTTGGCGGCCGGCTTAGGCATGCGGAACAGCGCCTGCAGTACCGCTGGATCAACACCTTCCTGACCACGGGTGGCCGCTTCGGTGGTTTTCCAGTTCTGACCGTCAACAGCTTTGTCCAGCGCAGCCTTGCCATCGCGCAGATCAGCGATCAGCTTCTCGGCCTTGGTCTTGGCAGCAGCACTCGCGTGCTCTTTGGTCAGTTGAGTGCGAATCGCCGCGCTCACGCTTTGCAGAGGCAGTTGCGCAGGCTTCAGGTGTTCCTTGGCGCGCAGCACGATCACGGTTTCCGGATCCAGCTCGATGGCAGTGCTGTTGGCACCCTCATCAATCACTTCGGTACTGAATGCAGCAGTGACCACGGCACGGTTAGCCGCAACACCTTCGCCACCTTCACGACCGAATGGCTTGGAGGTGTGCACAGTCAGCTTCAGATCCGCAGCTGGCTGAGCCAGATCGGACGCTTCGAACGCGGAGTCTTCCAGTTGCTTGGTCGCCTCGACGAAACGCTGCTCGACCTGCGCGGCTTTCAGCTCGCGGGTCAGCTTGTCTTTCAGGCTGGCCAGGGTCGGCACTTCCGGCGCTTCAACACCCAGCAGCTTGATCAGGTGGTAACCGAAGTCGGTACGAACCGGCTCGGAAACCTGATCTTTAGCCAACGAGTACAGGGCTTTTTCGAAGGCTGGATCATAAACGCCAGGACCTGCAAAACCGAGGTCGCCGCCATTGTTGGCCGAACCCGGATCCTGCGAGAACTCTTTGGCCAGCGCTTCGAACTTCTCGCCCTTGGCCAGACGCGCCTGGACTTCTTCGATCTTCGCCTTGGCCTGAGCGTCGGTGGTCTTGTCGTTCACTTCGATCAGAATGTGCGCCGCACGACGCTGTTCCGACAGGTTGGCGATCTCTTTCTGATACGCCGCTTGCAGGTCTTCGTCCTTGACGGCGACCTGATCGAAGAACGAAGCCTTCTTCAGTTCCAGATAATCGATGACCACTTGATCCGGGGTCATGAACTCTTTGGCGTGCTCGTCGTAGTAAGCCTTGACCTCATCGTCGGTCAGCTTGACCGCGGCTGGATCAGCCTTGATGTTCAGAGTGGCGAAATCGCGGGTCTGTTTTTCCAGACGGGCGAATGCCAGCACTTCGGCGTCGGTGACGAAACCGCTGCCACCGATACCGGCGCGCAGTTGGCCGATCAGCATTTCCTGAGCCAGCATCTGGCGGAATTGCATACGGCTGTAACCCAGCGAACGAATGACCTGGTCGAAACGATCAGAACTGAACTTGCCGTCCACCTGGAATTCAGGCGTTTGCAGGATCACTTGATCCAGAGCCGCTTCGGAGAAAGCGAACTTCGATTGTTCCGCGCCTTGCAGCAGCAGTTTGCGATCGATCAGGCCCTTGAGAGCCGATTCGCGAAGCATTTTTTCGTCGAGCAACGAAGCGTCGAAGTCTTTGCCCAGCTGTTGCATCAGCTGACGGCGTTGCATATCAACGGCCTGGCTCAGCTCGTTCTGGCTGATTTCTTCACCATTGACCTTTGCCGCGTCGTTAGAGTGCGTCGTGGCCTTGAAAATGGCGTCGAAACCGGTCAAAGCCATCAACAAAATGATGGCCCCGATAATGGTCTTGGCAATCCAGCCTTGTGAATTGTCCCTGATATTCTGCAGCATGCGTCCCCCAGAAACGGTTGAACTTCAAAATTTGGCAACCGTGGAGCGTGGGTAGAATCCGGATAGAAGAAAGGCGCATCCGAGGATGCGCCTTCTCGTAACTGGCGGAGCGGACAGGGCTCGAACCCTCGATCCCGGCGTTACAGGCGCCTGTTTCAGCGACCTGCTCTACCGCTCCGCTGCCAAGTCAGGGATGACCCCGACCCGGATGGGTAAAAACTTGTAACGAACTTAGTTAACCGCTTCTTTCAGTGCTTTACCGGCTTTGAAGCCTGGTTTTTTAGCAGCAGCGATTTGCAGCGTCTTGCCGGTCTGTGGGTTACGACCTACGCGAGCTGGACGATCAGTCACGGAGAAAGTACCGAAACCAACCAGAACAACGGAGTCGCCAGCCTTGAGAGCGCCAGTGACGGATTCGATTACAGCGTCCAGCGCACGGCCAGCAGCAGCTTTCGGGATATCAGCGGATGCAGCGATAGCATCAATCAGTTCCGACTTGTTCACTCTAAGTCCCCTTATATCTATTTTGAGATGATTCTAAGTTTTTTGGTGAAAGCAAAAACGAGTGCTGAATGGCCTACAGACACTTAAGAGCCGCTTTATAACAAGGGCTCTAAAAAGCTGTCAAGGAAGCCACCCAGGCAAAAGCATACTAATGCGTGCTAATTCTTTCCTTAGCATCAGACTCACGTTTTTCATCCTTGGCAACTATCTCCGGAGCCACATCCGGCAAGGGCTCCGGCGCGTATTGCAGCGCAATTTGCAGGACCTCGTCAATCCATTTAACCGGTTTAATCTGCAGATCCTGCTTGATGTTGTCCGGAATCTCCTTGAGATCACGCACGTTTTCTTCCGGAATAATCACAATCTTGATTCCGCCGCGGTGAGCCGCGAGCAGTTTTTCCTTCAGACCACCAATAGCCAGCACTTGGCCACGCAGGGTGATTTCGCCGGTCATGGCGACATCGGCACGCACGGGAATGCCAGTCAATGCCGACACCAACGCAGTGCACATGCCTACACCGGCACTCGGACCATCCTTCGGCGTGGCACCTTCCGGCATGTGGATGTGCGTGTCGCGCTTCTCGTGGAAGTCCACAGGAATGCCCAGGCTTTTCGCGCGGCTGCGCACCACGGTCAGGGCTGCAGTGATCGATTCGACCATTACATCACCCAGCGAACCGGTCTTGATCAGTTGGCCTTTACCCGGCACGACAGCGGCTTCAATGGTCAGCAATTCGCCGCCCACCTGAGTCCAGGCGAGGCCGGTGACCTGGCCGATCTGGTCTTGCTGTTCGGCCAGACCGTAGCGGAATTTACGCACGCCGAGGAAGTGCTCCAGCGCATCAGCTGTCACTTTCACCGAGAAGCGTTTTTCCATAGCGTGCTCTTTCACAGCCTTGCGGCAGACCTTGGCGATCTGACGTTCGAGGCCGCGCACACCGGCTTCACGGGTGTAATAACGGATGATATCGCGGATCGCTTCTTCGTCGAATTCCAGCTCGCCCTTCTTCAAGCCGTTTGCGGCAATCTGTTTTGGCGAGAGGTATTTGACGGCGATGTTGATCTTTTCGTCTTCGGTGTAGCCCGGCAGACGGATCACTTCCATCCGGTCAAGCAGCGCCGGAGGAATGTTCATCGAGTTCGAAGTGCACAGGAACATCACATCCGAAAGATCGTAATCGACTTCCAGATAATGATCGTTGAAGTTGTGGTTCTGCTCTGGATCGAGCACTTCCAGCAACGCCGACGCCGGGTCGCCACGCATGTCGCTGCCCATTTTGTCGATTTCATCGAGCAGGAACAGCGGGTTGCGTACACCCACCTTTGTCATCTTTTGAATCAATCTTCCCGGCATCGAACCGATGTAAGTCCGCCGATGACCGCGAATTTCCGCTTCGTCACGCACGCCGCCGAGGGCCATACGCACAAATTTACGGTTAGTGGCGTGGGCAATCGACTCCGCCAGCGAGGTTTTACCCACGCCCGGAGGACCCACCAGGCACAACACCGGGCCACGAATCTTCTTCACGCGCTTTTGCACGGCGAGGTATTCAAGGATGCGCTCCTTGACCTCTTCGAGACCGTAGTGATCGGCATCGAGAATGTCTTCAGCACGCGCCAGATCCAGGCGTACTTTGCTTTGAGCCTTCCACGGCACCTGCACCAGCCAGTCGATGTACGAGCGCACCACGGTGGCCTCGGCAGACATCGGCGACATTTGCTTGAGCTTGTTCAGCTCGGCAGTGGCTTTGGCCAACGCGTCTTTCGGCAGACCGGCAGCGTCGATACGCTTTTTCAGGTCTTCGATTTCGTTGTGGCCTTCGTCGCTGTCACCGAGTTCTTTCTGAATAGCCTTCATCTGCTCATTCAGGTAGTACTCGCGCTGACTGCGCTCCATTTGCTTTTTAACGCGGCCACGAATGCGTTTTTCGACTTGCAGCAGGTCGATCTCGGCATCCAGCAACGCCAGGACGTGCTCGACACGGGCCGACAGGTCGATGATTTCGAGGATTTCCTGCTTCTGCTCGATTTTCAGCGCCATGTGCGCGGCCATGGTGTCTACCAGACGACCCGGCTCATCGATGCTGTTGAGCGAAGACAGGACTTCAGCCGGGACTTTTTTACCCAACTGCACATATTGTTCAAATTGCGACAGCAGCGTGCGTACGAAGACTTCGGATTCGCGCTCGGCAGCGTCGACTTCTTCAATCAGCGAGACTTCAGCACGGCAATGGCCGTCGACTTCGCTGAAGCGTTCAACGGTACCGCGCTGCTCACCTTCGACCAGAACCTTGACGGTGCCGTCAGGCAGCTTGAGCAGCTGTAGAACAGTGGCGATGGTACCTACGCGATAGAGAGCATCTTCACCGGGATCGTCGTCAGCCGGGTTTCTCTGGGCCAGCAGGAGGATCTGCTTGTCACCCGTCATCGCTGCCTCGAGGGCTTCGATGGATTTCTCGCGCCCCACGAACAGCGGGATAACCATGTGCGGATAAACCACGACATCACGCAATGGCAGGAGAGGCAATTCGATGGTTGTCTTCATGATTTCGCCTCTACGGCGGCCATAAGGCCGTAATCAGATGGAATTGAGCTTGAAACCAAGATGGGGGCTGCTCTGGAAAAAAACAAGCGCAAAGCGGATGTAAAAAACGACATAAAAAAAAAGAGGCCCGAAGGCCCCTTCTTTGTTGCGACAGAGTGAACGCTTACGCGTCCGGCGCTGCCTTGGCTGTCGGCTCACTGTTCTCATAGATATACAGTGGCTTGGACTTGCCTTCGATCACGCTTTCGTCGATCACGACCTTGCTCACCTCGGACTGCGAGGGGATTTCATACATCGTGTCGAGCAGTACACCTTCGAGAATCGAGCGCAGGCCACGGGCACCGGTTTTACGTTCCAGGGCACGCTTGGCGACCGATTTCAGTGCGTCGGTGCGGAATTCCAGATCGACGCCTTCCATCTCGAACAGCTTGGCATACTGTTTGGTCAGAGCATTTTTCGGCTCGGTGAGGATCTGCATCAGCGCAGCCTCGTCGAGCTCGTCCAGCGTCGCAAGAACTGGCAGACGACCCACGAACTCCGGGATCAGACCGAACTTGACCAGATCGTCAGGCTCGACTTCACGCAGGGATTCACCGACCTTCTTGCCTTCTTCCTTACTGCGAACTTCTGCGTTGAAACCTATACCGCCCTTGGTGGAACGGTTTTGAATAACCTTTTCCAGACCAGAGAACGCACCACCACAGATGAACAGGATGTTACGGGTGTCGACCTGCAGGAATTCCTGCTGCGGATGCTTGCGGCCACCTTGCGGCGGTACCGAAGCGACCGTGCCTTCGATCAACTTCAACAAGGCCTGTTGCACGCCTTCACCGGAAACATCGCGGGTGATCGACGGGTTATCGGACTTGCGGGAAATCTTGTCGATTTCGTCGATGTAGACAATGCCCATCTGGGCTTTTTCGACGTCGTAATCGCACTTCTGCAGCAGCTTCTGAATGATGTTCTCGACATCTTCACCTACGTAACCGGCCTCGGTGAGGGTGGTTGCGTCGGCGATGGTGAACGGAACGTTCAGCAAGCGGGCCAGGGTTTCGGCCAGCAGGGTTTTACCGGAGCCTGTCGGGCCGATCAGCAGGATGTTGCTCTTGCCGAGTTCGACGTCGTCAGCCTTTTTGTCACGCTGGTTCAGGCGCTTGTAGTGGTTGTACACCGCTACGGCCAGAACCTTTTTCGCACGCTCCTGACCAATGACGTACTGGTCAAGGATGCCGCTGATTTCTTTAGGCGAAGGCAATTTATGCGCGCTGCTCTCGGCCTGGGCTTCCTGCACCTCCTCGCGGATGATGTCATTGCACAGGTCGACGCACTCGTCGCAGATAAAGACCGAGGGGCCGGCAATCAATTTGCGCACTTCATGCTGGCTTTTGCCACAGAAGGAGCAATAGAGCAGCTTGCCGTTGTCCTCGCCGTTGCGGGTGTCAGTCATTCGTTCGATCCAAATCCGATAGGCTTGCAACACAAGATGAAGGCTATTGCGGGCTTTTTCAAGCCCGCTGGCGAACAGACTCGCCGACCAAGCCTATTTTGAGCTGCTTATTTTAAGCGGGGCGCTGGTTGATCACTTCATCGATCAAGCCGTATTCCTTCGCAGCTTCGGCGCTCATGAAGTTGTCGCGATTGGTGTCGCGCTCGATTTCTTCAAGAGTGCGGCCGCTGTGCTTGGCCATCAGCGTGTTCAGACGCTCGCGGATGAAGAGGATTTCCTTGGCATGGATTTCGATATCCGAAGCCTGGCCCTGGAAACCGCCCAGTGGCTGGTGAATCATCACACGCGAGTTAGGCAGGCAGAAACGTTTGCCTGGAGCGCCTGCGGTCAGCAGGAACGCGCCCATGCTGCAGGCTTGGCCGATGCAAGTGGTCGATACGTTGGGTTTGATGAACTGCATGGTGTCGTAGATCGACATGCCAGCCGTCACCGAACCGCCCGGGGAGTTGATATAGAGATGGATGTCCTTGTCCGGGTTTTCCGCTTCAAGGAACAGCAGTTGCGCACAGATCAGGTTGGCCATGTAGTCCTCTACCGGACCAACCAGAAAGATCACTCGCTCCTTGAGCAGGCGCGAGTAGATGTCATAGGCGCGTTCGCCACGAGCAGATTGCTCGACAACCATCGGGACCAGGCCGCCTGCGGCCTGGATATCAGAGTTCTGCTGAATATACGAATTACGGAACATGCTCTGCAGTCACTCCCAAATAGTTATGTCTTGAATACGCATAAGCCAGCTCGAAGGCTGGCTTATGTGTGTACTTCTTAACGCAAAAACAATCAGTCGGCTTTTGGAGCTTCTACCGGCTTGACAGCTTCTTCGTAAGAGACCGACTTGTCGGTCACGCTAGCTTTCTGCAGAACAGTATCCACAACTTGTTCTTCCAGCACAACCGAACGAACTTCGTTCAGTTGCTGCTCGTTCTTGTAGTACCACGACACAACCTGCTCAGGCTCCTGGTAAGCCGAAGCCATTTCCTGAATCATTTCGCGAACGCGAGCTTCGTCAGGCTTCAGGTCGAACTGCTTGACCACTTCAGCCACGATCAGACCCAGCACAACACGGCGTTTGGCTTGCTCTTCGAACAGCTCGGCCGGCAGTTGGTCAGGCTTGATGTTGCCGCCGAACTGCTGAACAGCCTGCACGCGCAGACGGTCAACTTCGTTGGACAGCAGAGCCTTAGGCACTTCGATCGGGTTGGTGGCCAGCAGACCGTCCATTACCTGATTCTTGACCTTGGATTTGATCGCCTGACGCAGTTCACGCTCCATGTTCTTGCGAACTTCGGTGCGAAAACCGTCGATGCCGCTTTCCTTGATGCCGAATTGAGCGAAGAACTCTTCGTTCAGCTCAGGCAGCTTAGGCTCGGAAACAGTGTTGACGGTCACGGTGAACTCGGCGGTTTTGCCAGCCAGGTCCAGGTTCTGATAGTCCTCTGGGAAGGTCAGGTTCAGAACGCGTTCTTCGCCAGCCTTGGCGCCGACCAGGCCTTCTTCAAAGCCAGGGATCATGCGGCCGGAACCCAGCACCAGCTGAGTACCCTTGGCGGAACCGCCAGCGAACACTTCGCCATCAACCTTGCCAACGAAATCGATGTTCAGTTGGTCTTCGTTCTGAGCGGCGCGATCGGTCACTTCAAAACGGGTGTTCTGCTTGCGCAGGATGTCGAGCATTTTGTCCAGATCAGCGTCAGCCACGTCAGCGCTCAGGCGCTCAACGGTGATGCCTTCGAAACCGGCAACGGTGAACTCAGGGAACACTTCGAATACAGCAACGTATTCCAGGTCTTTGCCAGCTTCGAGCGACTTAGGCTCGATCGAAGGCGAACCCGCCGGGTTCAGCTTCTGCTCAACCACAGCTTCGTAGAAGGAGGACTGGATCACGTCGCCTACAGCTTCCTGACGAGCGTCAGCACCGAAACGGCGCTTGATTTCGCTCATTGGCACTTTGCCTGGACGGAAGCCAGCAATCTTGGCCTTTTGGGCGGTCTGCTGCAGACGCTTGTTGACCTGGCTCTCAATGCGCTCAGCCGGCACGGTGACGCTCATGCGGCGCTCAAGAGCAGTAGTATTTTCAACAGAAACTTGCATGGATATTCCTCGTTGCACAGACGTTAGCCGGCCGTTTCCGACCCCAGAATCAAGGGCATGCATTCTAGTGGGTCAAACTCAAGAAGTCACCCTACTGAAAACGGGTAAAAAAACAGCAGGCAATTTATAGGGACCGATGCACGATTGCAGCGCGCCCCACAGGCGAATACAACCAATCACGCCAGGGCTCTGCGCCAACCTCTTCTATATATTGAAGGGACTGCCAATCACTCCCTGACGGCCGGACTTGCAAGCAAGCCCGGCGGGCAGCACGGCATCATCGAGCAACATAAATACGACGAAGCGCCCTGCCCCTGCGACCCAAAGAAGGCGACGCCGACTTTTGAAACCGCTAAAACAAAAAAGGCGCCAGACTGTTAAATCTGGCGCCTTTCGAAATATGGGGTGGACGATGGGGATCGAACCCACGACAACGGGAGTCACAATCCCGTGCTCTACCAACTGAGCTACGCCCACCATATTGCGTAACAAAAAAGCCAAACAACTTCTTTGTTGAACTTCACCAGCCCGAAGGCATGAATGAAGCTTTAATTGGTGCGGATGAAGAGACTCGAACTCTTACGCCTCGCGGCGCTGGAACCTAAATCCAGTGTGTCTACCAATTCCACCACATCCGCAGATGAAGCTTTAAAACAAAAGCGCCAGACCGTTAAATCTGGCGCTTTTCGAAATATGGGGTGGACGATGGGGATCGAACCCACGACAACGGGAGTCACAATCCCGTGCTCTACCAACTGAGCTACGCCCACCATATCGCGTTACTTGTGCCAAAGCTGCCTAATGGCGCACCCGGCAGGACTCGAACCTGCGACCATCCGCTTAGAAGGCGGATGCTCTATCCAGCTGAGCTACGGGCGCCTTATTAATCTGTACTCTTAAAGGACTACAAACTAAGTGCTTCCAGCCTTCGCAGAACGTTGATTCCGCATCACCTTCTTAACCAGTGCTAGGCTGTGCCCGACAAGTGCGACGAATAGTATAGAGGGCTCCCAAGGTCGTCAAATCTTTTTTGAAAAAAATTCATTTAATTAAAGGGGTTAGGGGAATTTGCTGACCAAGCGCCTTTGCCCTCACCGCCTGACATGCGAGAATGCGTTCTCATTTTTTCCCCTCTCGATGGTTAATCACGCGCAATGACTGCACAACTAATCGACGGCAAATCGATCGCCGCCAGCCTGCGCCAGCAGATCGCTAAACGAGTTGCCGAGCGTCGCCAGCAAGGCCTGCGCACTCCCGGCCTCGCGGTGATCCTGGTCGGCAGCGATCCTGCCTCTCAGGTTTATGTCTCGCACAAGCGTAAAGACTGTGAAGAGGTTGGCTTCCTCTCTCAAGCCTACGACCTGCCCTCTGAAACCACACAAGACGCGCTGACCGATCTGATCGATCGCCTCAACGATGACCCTGCGATCGACGGCATCCTCCTGCAACTGCCGCTGCCGGAACACCTGGACGCGTCCAAGCTGCTGGAGCGCATTCGCCCGGACAAAGACGTCGACGGCTTCCATCCTTATAACGTCGGTCGTCTGGCCCAGCGCATCCCGCTGCTACGTCCATGCACCCCGAAAGGCATCATGGCGTTGCTGGAAAGCACCGGCGTCGACCTTTATGGACTGGACGCAGTGGTCGTCGGCGCCTCCAACATCGTTGGTCGTCCGATGGCGATGGAACTGCTGCTGGCCGGTTGCACCGTGACCGTAACCCACCGCTTCACCAAGGATCTCGCCGGCCATGTTGGCCGTGCCGACCTGGTGGTCGTGGCTGCCGGCAAGCCGGGCCTGGTCAAGGGCGAATGGATCAAGGAAGGCGCAATCGTCATCGACGTCGGCATCAACCGTCAGGACGACGGCAAACTGGTCGGTGACGTTGTCTACGAAACCGCCCTGCCCCGCGCTGGCTGGATTACGCCAGTGCCCGGCGGTGTTGGTCCGATGACCCGCGCCTGCCTGCTGGAAAACACTCTCTACGCGGCAGAAACCCTGCACGTCTGAAGCGTATTTTCGGCAATACAAAAACCCCGCCCTGTGCGGGGTTTTTCATATCTGAGAAAAAACTATAACCGTTCGCCGGAAACCCCTCTTTTTACAGGCCTTTTCACGAGATTTTCAGGTCAATCAAACAACCATCGACAGTTCTTCAGCCATACTCCTAAAATGCGCCGCTTTTAAGAAATAACCCGTTACAAACTAACGGAATATCCAACCTTTATGAGTTCGCCCGCGTGAAAATTCGTCTTTCGATTCTGAGCCTGTTTTTTGCATTTGCAGGCACATGCATCACGCCAACGATCAACGCTGCGGAAACCACCGCTGCCCCCCGTGACGCTTCAACGTTGAAGATCGCCTCCGGCAGCGCCCTGCTCATGGATATGCAGACCAACAAAGTCATCTACTCCAGCAACCCTGACGTGATCGTACCGATCGCTTCCGTCAGCAAGCTGATGACAGGCTTGGTAGTGGTTGAAGCCCGACAGAACATGGACGAATGGATCGATGTCGATATCAGCCACACCCCGGAAATGAAGGGTGTGTTCTCTCGAGTCAAACTGAAAAGTGAACTGCCGCGCCGCGAGATGCTGCTGATTGCTCTGATGTCCTCGGAAAACCGTGCCGCCGCCAGCCTCGCGCATCACTATCCGGGCGGTTATGCCGCCTTCATCGCGGCAATGAACGCCAAGGCCAAGGCGCTCGGCATGACCAACACGCACTACGTCGAACCCACCGGTCTGTCGGAGCGCAACGTTTCCACCGCCCGCGACCTGAGCAAACTGCTGGTGGCCGCGAACAAATATCCAATCCTCAGCGAACTCACCACCACCAAGGAAAAGACCGTGTCTTTCCGTAAACCCAATTACACCCTGGGTTTTCGCAATACCGATCACTTGGTCAATAAAGCCGACTGGGACATCAAGATCACCAAAACCGGCTTCACCAATCCCGCCGGACATTGCCTGGTACTGGTGACCCGAATGGGCAACCGCCCTGTAGCGCTGGTAATACTTGATGCGTTCGGCAAATACACCCATTTTGCCGACGCCAGCCGTATCCGCAGCTGGATGGAAACCGGCAAGAGCGCCAGCGTTCCAGCGGTAGCTCAGCAATACAAAGCGGAGAAAAACCTCAAGTCGCGCCAGAGCGGCGTGGTTGAAGCCTCGAAGTAAGCCGTCACACAAGGAAAAGCCCCGAATTTTCGGGGCTTTTTTCATCCGTGAATCAGTCGTTTGGCAATGGCATCTGATCATCATCAGGAATGCCATCCCCCTTGCTCGGATCGCGCACAGAATCCGGCGTCAGTACATTCGGCCGCGCCAGCGGATCACGCAGCGGACTGTCAGGATCCAGCACCGGATCAACCTCTGTCTCGGGCGTTGTCGGCACACTGTCGGGTTTTTGATCATCAAAGCTTGAATCGGTACTCATACGCACCTCACATCAAGGTTTCAGATTGGCTAACGGGTCATAGGGCTTGGCCGGCTTCTTGTCGTCCTCACCCGGCTTCACGTCTTTGGGTGCTTTGGCCGGGCCGACGGGATCGACCTGCGGATCATCGAGATCCGGCGAATCCGGATCGAAACCTAAATCGTCGCCCGTAGAGTGTTCGGACGAATGAGGGCCTTTTGGGGATGGGGAATCTGCCATGCTCGCCTCCTGATGCACCCGCGAAATCGGGTTATAGAGGTAAGAGGCCTGCCAGGCACAGACGTGCCCGGCAGATGACGAACGGAAACTCAGTGCGCAGCCAACGCCTTCCTGGCCTGAGCAGCTTCGTTTTCCTGACCGGCCTGCGCCAGCTCATCGGCGGCTTTGAGCCAACGCTGACGGTCGACGGCCGCGGGAATCTGCGACGGTTTCTGTATCAGAATGGCCCAGCCGCCAGACTTTTCGAAGGCCGATTCAAACGAGCTGAAGCTCATCAACTCACGACGATTCATGCCAGCGCGCAACAGCACCTTCTGCTTGTTACGGTCGTAACCGGAGAGAATGGCATAGCGCGGTTCTGCCCAGAACGCCGACCCTTCACTAAACCGCACCATCACCGGATAACCGGCGGCGACCTGCGTCAACAATGCCGGCAGGTTGCTGTCCAGCGGGTAGACGACCATGCCGTACTCGCGAGCGAGGTTCTGAAGGTTCTGCTGCAATTTGTCTTCAGCACCCGGCAAGTGCAGGGGTTTTTCCAGCAACCCGGGGGTTATCACGATGCCTTGCTGCGACAGCAGACTGGCCAATACTTGCGGCCCGCTCTGATTGGCCTGGCCGCGATAAAACGTGCCGCTGAGTTCGACTCGCTCAGGCAGACGCTTGACCTCAGGCGCAACGCTGCCCGCACAACCCGCCAATGCCGCCGCGCAACCGGCGATCAGCAACGCCGCACGAATTCGAGAAAATACCTGCACCATCGTCACTCTCTGTTCAGACGCCGGTCATCGTGTTCCGGCAACGCCTGCGATCATAGGGCCGCGCATCGTTGCGGTATAGCCTTAAACCGCAGACCCATTGATTGCATAGAGCGAACTGATTGGTCATCCGCGACCTTCGGTCAATAGTCTGAAACACCTCGTTGACTAGACTGTCACTGAAACAGAGCGAATTGAAAAAGTGAGCGCCCGATGCAGGGCAAAGAGGAGGCACTGATGAGCCTGACCATGACTATCATAATGCTGATTGCCGGATGGCTGGCCGTGGCCACCGCCATGCTGTGGGGCGTGCTGCGGGTTGCGCGGCGTCATCACCATCCCGCTCAGCCTGCGCCTGCTGAAAAGACTTCAAAGCACCGCGTACGTCACGCCACTGCGCATTGATTTTTGGTAACTGCATCTGAAGTAGCAGCTCCTACAATAAGCACACAAAAAAAGGCCGCCTGGCCTCAGGGAGTTCAGGCGGCCTTCAGTTTTATTGCCGGTTATGCCTGCGCAGCAAGTTTCTTCTGCCTGGCACGACGTGACAGCATGTTCAGCACCTCGATACCGGCCGAGAACGCCATGGCCGCATATACATAGCCTTTCGGCACGTGGGCACCAAAGCCCTCGGCGATCAGCGTCATGCCGATCATGATCAGGAAGCCCAGTGCCAACATCACTACCGTCGGGTTGTCGTTGATGAACTTGGCCAGCGGCTCAGCGGCAAACAGCATCACCAGTACCGACACCACGACTGCAATCACCATGATCGGCAAGTGTTCGGTCATGCCGACAGCGGTGATGATGCTGTCGATCGAGAACACCATGTCGAGCAACAGGATCTGACCGATAGCGGCAGCGAAGCCCAGGGCCACGGTCGACGTCGCGGTCTTCGGATCATCCGGCGACGGATCCATGCTGTGGTGGATCTCGGTCGTGGCTTTCCAGACCAGGAACAGACCACCGGCGATCAGAATCATGTCCTTCCACGAGAAAGCCTGCCCCAGGATCTCGATCACCGGCGCGGTCAACTGCACGATAAAAGCAATGGTGCTCAACAGGGCCAGACGCAGAATCAGCGCCATGCCGATACCGATGCGACGGGCCTTCTGCCGATGCTGCTCAGGCAGTTTGTTGGTCAGGATCGAGATAAAGATCAGGTTGTCGATGCCGAGCACGATCTCCATCACCACCAATGTGGCCAATGCAACCCAGGCAGCAGGGCTGGCGGCGAGTTCTAACAGATATTCCATGGGTCAGTCCTGACTCTGTGTAAGACGATTTAGATGGTTTTGGAGGAAGATTCGGATTGTTCCGCGTCTTTTTCCGGCGTTTGTTTTTTCTCGATCAACCCGCCGGTGGCGTCGCTGAGCGCCTGCTCGGCAGCTTTGTGGGTATCGTCGATGGCTTGCTTGGCGCTTTCCGCCGCCTTGCCCATCAACTGCTGGGCGCTTTTTTCAGCCTGATCGCACCCTGTCAGAACCAGTAAAGACGTAATCAGCAACAGTGCCGTGGTTTTAAGTTTCATGATGCTTCCTTGATAGAACAGACAGGGTCACCAGACCGGCCGTCGATGGCTGGGCATTCTAGGCAAGCAAACACTTCAGTAAAATTCGTATTTTTAGCGGCTATACTTCGATTTTTACGAATCCAGAAATTCAATGATGGGGGAGCTGCTGGATGCTTAATTATCGACAACTGCATTATTACTGGGTGGTGGCGAAGACAGGCAGCATCGTGCGTGCATGCGAGCAACTGAATCTGACCCCACAGACCATCAGTGGGCAGATTTCCTTACTGGAACAGACGTATGGCATCGAGCTGTTTAAACGGGTGGGAAGGCAACTGGAACTCACCGAAGCCGGGCGTCAGGCCCTGCCCTACGCCGAGCAGATGTTCCAGCTCGGCGGTGAACTGGAGCTGATGCTGCGCGCCCAGCCCAACGAACAGCAGATCCTGTTTCGCGTCGGTGTTGCCGATGTGGTGCCCAAGTCCATCGTCTATCGCCTGATCGCGCCGACCATGGAACTGAACGAGCCGCTACGCATTACCTGCCGCGAGGACAAACTTGAACGGTTACTGGCGGATCTGGCGATCCAGCGCCTGGACCTGGTGATTTCCGACAGCCCGATGCCCTCGCACCTCGACATCAAAGGTTATAGCCAGAAGCTCGGTGAGTGCGGGATCAGTTTTTTCGCCACCGCCGAACTGGCCGAGCGCTACGGGCAGGATTTCCCGCGCAGTCTGCACGGCGCACCGTTGTTGATTCCCGGGGCGGAAACCGTGGTGCGCAGCCGTTTGCAGCGTTGGTTTGCCGAGCAGCAGATCCAGCCGCAAATCGTCGGCGAATTTGATGACAGTGCCTTGATGCAGGCCTTCGGGCAGTCTGGAAGCGGGATTTTTATCGGCCCCAGCGTGATTGCCGAGGAAGTGAAGCGCCAGTGCGGAGTCGAGCTGATTGGCCAGACCGACGCGGTGACTGAATCGTTCTATGCCATTTCGGTGGAACGCAAGGTCAAGCACCCCGGCATCGTTGCGATTACCGAAGGCGCTCGACGCGAACTGTTTACCGCGTTATGAGGCCTCTGCGCACACTTCGCGCGGCTTGAGTGTCATCAACACCATGGCGAGGAATACCGAGAGCAAAATGAATCCGGCGGCAGCAAAGCCGAGGAAGCCCAGACCCGCACTGTCGATGACCCGGCCACCGACCATTGCGCCCAGGCCGATGCCAAGATTAGCCCCGGCAATGTTCAGCGACGCGGCAAAGGCTGGCGCTTCTGGTGCGGCTTTCATCAGGCGCACATGGCTGACCAGGAACAACGCGGCTTGAGTCACGCCCCAGATCCCCATGGCCACCGCCAGCCCCAGCGTCGAATGGATATTCGGCACCAGTGAGACCATGCCGGCAATCATGAACGCACAAAACAACACCGATGCTCCCAGCGGATGACGATCCACCGCACGGCCGCCCAGCGAGTTGCCGATCAGCCCGACCGCGCCGAAGCCCATCAGGCACCAGCCGACCACGGTGCCGTTGAAACCGGCCAGGCGCTCAAGAATATCGGCCAGGTAGGTGTAAGCCGTGAACATACCGCTGAACACCAGAATCGACAGCACGATATGGCCAATCATCAACGGGCTACGGAGGATCTTGAACTGCGAACGGAAGCTGACCTGATGTTGATGCAGGTTGGTCTTCGGCAAATAAACAAACAGCAGCAAGGCCTTGGCGAACGCGATCACCGCCAGAATGCCGAAAGCACTGCGCCAGCCGAACGCATCGGAAATCAGCGTGCCGACCGGAATGCCGAACACCGTCGCGCAGACAATGCCGAAGCCGATCTTGGCGATCGCGCGACCGGCGAAATCCGGGCCGACAATGTCCACAGCCGTCTCGCTGGCCAAGGCCCAGAACACGGGCAACCCTAGCGCCGGGATCAACCGGGCAAACGCCATCACCCAGATATTCGGCGCCAGCGCCGCCACGGTATTGGCCAGACCGAACATGATCAGGATGCTGATGAACAGCTTGCGTCGCTCGAAACGGGCGAAATACGCGGTCAAGAATGGACCGAACATCGCCACCGTAAAAGCGAATAGAGTCACCAGCAGCCCGGCTTGCGGGATGGTCACTTCGAGGTCTCGGGCAATCGCCGGCAGCAGGCCGACGATGACGAACTCCGTAGTCAGCACCGTAAAGCCGGCGGCGGACAACAGAAGGATGGGCAACAGCATGGGAAACTCCAACAAAACGACGACACCAGCGATGACCCGGAGGCCCGCTGGCAGAACTTGAAAATGAGGATGGAGAATCTTAACAGAGTGTGTCCGGACTGACTTGCACAAACCTGCCGACTTTGTTGCCTGATCCGGTGGCAGATCGTCACAGGCCTGAAGGATAAGGCCTACGCTGTGATAAAGTCCGCGCCCTGAAAAACGTACACCCTGGTCAGCAGCCAGCTTGATGGCGCTGATGTCGCGTCAGCCCTTTTGGTGAGTGACGATGGTCTGCCCGTGTTTTGCCATCGTTTCACGCAACCTTGCACCCTATAAAAAAACAGAGATGCCGCTATGACTGCTTCATCCCCTTCTCTCTTGCAACGCTTGAGCAAACTGAGCCTGGTCACGCAAATCGTGATCGGTCTGGTCGCCGGTATCGCCTTGGCGATGTTCGCCCCGGAAGCGGCGAAATCCACGGCGTTCATCGGCAAAGTGTTCGTTTCGGCGTTGAAAGCCGTGGCACCGATTTTGGTGTTCGTGCTGGTGATGGCCTCGATTGCCAACCACAAACACGGCCAGGAAACCCACATCCGGCCGATTCTGTTCCTCTACCTGCTCGGCACGTTCGCCGCAGCGGCAGTGGCCGTGGTCGCGAGCATGGCGTTTCCGTCTCATCTGGTGCTGGCCACCGAAAACGTCGCGGTCACCGCACCCGGCGGCATTAGTGAAGTGCTGCAAAGCCTGTTGCTGAGCGTGGTCGATAACCCGGTCAGTGCACTGATGAACGCCAACTTCATCGGTATTCTGGCGTGGGCAATCGGCATGGGCATCGCGATTCGCCATGCCGGCGACACCACCCGCGAAGTACTGGGTGATCTGTCCAACGGCGTGACCGTGATCGTCCGTTTGGTGATTCGCTTCGCACCGCTGGGCATTTTCGGTCTGGTGGCCTCTACGCTGGCGACCTCCGGCTTCGGCGCGCTGATCGGTTATGCGCACCTGCTGGCCGTGTTGCTCGGCTGCATGCTGTTCGTGGCGCTGGTGATGAACCCGTTGATCGTGTTCTGGAAGCTGCGTCGCAACCCCTATCCGCTGACCCTGAAATGCCTGCGTGAAAGCGGCATTACCGCGTTTTTCACCCGCAGTTCGGCGGCGAACATTCCGGTCAATCTGGAATTGAGCAAGCGCCTGGGCCTGCATGAAGACACCTATTCGGTATCGATCCCGCTGGGCGCAACCATCAATATGGCTGGCGCGGCGATCACCATTACTGTGCTGACACTGGCGGCCGTGCACACTTTGGGCATTGCCGTGGATATCCCGACCGCAATCCTGCTCAGCGTTGTCGCAGCGATTTGCGCCTGTGGCGCTTCCGGTGTGGCCGGTGGCTCGCTGCTGCTGATCCCGTTGGCATGCAGCCTGTTCGGCATTCCGAGCGAGATTGCCATGCAGGTGGTGGCGGTCGGTTTCATCATTGGTGTGTTGCAGGATTCGGCAGAAACGGCGTTGAACTCCTCCACCGACGTGCTGTTTACCGCAGCGGCGTGCCTGGGCGAAGAAGCGAAAGCTCAGCGCACCGCATAACCGCTCCCACAATGGAAAATAAAAAGCCCGCCAAGGCGCAAACCTTGGCGGGCTTTTTTGTTGCCGGAAGTTTTAGAACGCGCCCATGTAATCGCGTTTGCCCACTTCAACACCGTTATGACGCAGCAGTGCGTAAGTGGTAGTGACGTGGAAGAAGAACTGCGGCAGACCGTAGGTCAACAGGTAAGCCTGACCGCTGAAGCGCTTCTCTTTCGGGGTGCCCGGACGAGTAACGATTTCGATGCCTTCCTTGCCATTGATCTGCTCTGGCTTGATCTCGCCGATGAAGGCCAAGACCTTGGCGATCAACGCTTGCAGGTCAGCGAAGGTGGTTTCTGTGTCGTCGTATTTCGGCAATTCGATTTCAGCCAGACGCGCGGAAACGCCTTTGGCGAAGTCGACAGCGATCTGCACCTGACGCACCAGCGGGAACATGTCCGGGTACAGGCGGGCTTGCAGGAAGGCGTTCGGGTCGATGTTTTTCTCGGTGGCGTGGGCTTCAGCCTTTTTCAGGACATCGCTCAGCGCGTTGAGCATTTGTTGAAAAACCGGGACAGATGCGGCGTACAGGGAAATGGTCATGGCAGTCTCGTGTAGTGGCTGGGTGGAACGTGGGGGCGATTATAGCCATGCTTGATGACCACACGGCTTGCCTTTTGTTTGGCAAGGATTAGGCTAAGCGCCTTCGACTGCAAAGGGAACGCGCGATGACCACCGAACAAGAATCCACCTTCGATGAGCCACGGCTCAACGCCACGGAAATCCGCATTCTCGGTTCGCTGATCGAGAAGCAGGCGACCAGCCCGGAAACCTATCCGCTGACGCTCAATGCGCTGGTGACGGCCTGTAACCAGAAAACCAGCCGCGAGCCGGTGATGAACCTGACTCAGGGTCAGGTCGGCCAGAGCCTGCGAGCGCTGGAAGGCCGCGGTTTCGCCAAGCTGGTCATGGGCAGTCGCGCCGATCGTTGGGAGCACAAGGTCGACAAAGCGCTGGAACTGGTACCGGCGCAGGTGATTCTGACGGGATTGCTGTTTTTGCGCGGCCCGCAAACCATCAATGAACTGCTGACCCGCAGTGGGCGCATGCACGACTTTGAAGATGCCGAGCAGGTGGTGCATCAGCTTGAGCGTTTGATTGCGCGGGGGTTGGCGGTGCTGATTCCGCGTCAGGCCGGGCAACGTGAAGACCGTTACACCCACGCGCTGGGCGATCCCGCGGACATCGAGGCGATCATGGCCGCGCGGCAAAATCCGGGCGAACGCACGAGCGGCGGCGTTTCAGTCGAGCGGATCGAAGAGCTTGAGGCGCGGATTGCAGCGCTGGAAGAGCGCTTGGCCCGCCTCGAATAATCCAACACCCCACTGTGGGAGCTAGCCTGCTAGCGATAGCGGTCTGTCAGCGACACATCCTCTTAATGTGCCAATGTCATCGCCAGCAGGCTAGCTCCCACAGGGACCCGCACGTTATTCGCCGTCCCAGTAATCGACACCATCCGCCTGCCGCGCGACGGCGACAAAGCCTGATACATGGCCCTCAGCATCAACTTTGAAGTTATCCATCACCGCGTACTTGTTCGAATCCGGGTATTCGCAAATGTCCGGTTGCTGCTGAGTGCTGACCGCCAGATAACGCAGCTCGCCCGCGCTGGTATTGATGATCTGATGCGCCATTTCCGGGCCGCCCGCCGGGCAGGCAATCACATCACCGGCGCGGATCGGAAAACGCTCCGCACCCAGACGCACTTCACCCTCGCCAGCCACCACGTAGAACATTTCTTCATTGACCCGATGACTGTGGAACGGGCTGCCACGCATGCCGGGCGGCAGCGCATATAAACGGTAACCCAGTTTTTGCGCACCGAGCTGCTGGCCGATCCGAGCCGAACGTTGCTGATAACGTGCGGCGGTTTCGCCTTCGGGAGACAGGGCTTCGGGCAGTGGCTGGAGTTCGACCTGATGCAGATTGAGGATGGGCGGATGCATGCTGAACCTCGGACACGGTTTTTGTGGAGGGCAAGTCTGTGCTTGCTGGTGAGGCAGTATAGGCAATCGAAATTGAAACCGAGGGGCGGCCTTCGCGAGCAGGCTCGCTCCCACAGGGGTATGCATTCCAATGTAGGAGCGAGCCTGCTCGCGAAGAGGCCCGCCAAATCAACACAAAACCAGGAAGTCAGCTACGGGCAAACGCCACCGCCGCCGCAAACTGCTGCTCATTCGGACGCACGCCGGTGTACAGCACAAACTGCTCCAGCGCCTGGATCGCGATGACCTCAAGCCCGGTAATGACCTTTTTCCCCTCGGCACGCCCGCGCACGATCAACGGCGTCTCCGACGGAATTGCCACCACATCAAACACCGTCTCGGCGGCTTTGATCACTTCAGGCTCAAACGCCAGCTGCCCCGCCTCCGGCCCACCGTCCATGCCAACCGGTGTGACGTTGATCAACATCTGTGGCCGCTCATCGCCCAGCTCTGCCTGCCAGCGATAGCCCAGAGAGTCCGCCAACGCCCGGCCAGCGCGCTCGTTGCGCGCAATGATCACGCCGTTTCTATAGCCGCCATCACGCAAGGCACTGGCCACCGCTTTGGCCATGCCGCCACTGCCGCGCAGGGCGAACGTCGATTGCTTTGACACCGCATGGATTTCCAGCAACTGTGCGATGGCGATGTAATCGGTGTTGTAAGCCTTGAGATGACCATGGGTGTTGACGATGGTGTTGATCGACTGGATCGCCGCTGCCGACGCGTCGAGCTCATCGACCAAGGCAATGCAGGCTTCCTTGAACGGCATGGACACGCCGCAACCGCGAATGCCCAAGGCGCGAATACCACCGACCGCACCGCTCAGGTCCTGGCTGCTGAAGGCCTTGTAGTAGAAATTCAGGCCCAACTGCTCATACAAATGGTTATGAAAACGCAGACCGAAATTGCCTGGGCGTCCTGACAGGGACATGCACAGCTGGGTGTCTTTGTTCGGGTTCATCTGCATGAAACTTCTCCTTCAAACGCACTTTCGGATGGACGGGATTGGCCATGCCATCGGGTTCTGAACGATCATAGAGGCCTGTCTACCAAGGGTTTGGCGGCCATCGATTGGCCCGGTAAAGAAGCCGGTACAGACCTTACACAAAATTTACCCAGCGGCTGTGCTGAATTTCAGAATTTCGCTGTCATAGAAGTATCCCCGCGACAACTGTGGGCCTGGTGCAGGCCCTGCCGCCGGGTCGAAGAACCGAGGACTTATCATGATTCGTAAACTCCCTATCGTGGCCCTGCTGATTGGTGCATTCGCTGTCGCAGGGCAAGCAGAAGCCCATGGCGGCAACTATTGGCAAGGCCCTGCGGTGTTTGGCGCGATCGTCGGCTCGGCCATTATCGGTTCGGCGCTTATCAACCAGGACCGCCCTGTCTATGTGCAACAGGCGCCCGTGTATGCCGCACCACCACCGGTTTATGTGCAACAACCGCCGCCACCGGTCTACTACCAGCCAGCGCCGGTGTATGTGCAACAACCGGTGTACGTCCAACCGGCCCCGGTGTATTACGGCCCGCCGCGTGGCTACTATGGTCGACCACACTATTACGGCGGCCCACGCTGGTAATCTGAACAACAAGCCCCGCTTTTATAGCGGGGCTTTTTTATGACCGTTGGTCGGCCCAGGTCTGAAAAAATCTCGCCAAGGTCGTTGTCGGGACAGTTTGTGCAGCTAAAGTCGGCATGATGGCCTTGACCGTTGGCGGCAAAACATTAAACGGTCATCTATTTGTCATGACGGAACCGCAATCTGAATCCGTCCGTAAACAACAGGTTGATAACAACAAGGACGACTCAATGCCTACACAAAACCCGCACCGCATCGTCGGTTTGTGCACCTCAAGCAAGGTATACAGCGCGCTGACCGAGCTAAAGCACCTCGAAGGCCATCGCTGCGCCAAGCTTCTCTCCCTGCTGGCGGAGAATCTGGTGCACAAAGGTCTGCTCAATGAGCACGAAGTGATGCACATGCTCGACCAGGTGGTCGATTGAGCCAGCCCTCAACGGCGTCAATGACCACTATCGAAAACGTTGATTTTCCGTAGAGCCGGCGAGTCCTTAAGGTAGCTCCATCGATTGATGGAGGTACTTGTCATGGCTCAGGTTCAAATCATGTCCGTTATCGGCAGCGCCGTTCCCGCCTCGCTCAGAGAGCTGGGATTGCTGGCCTGCTGGTATCTGATGCGCGACGGCGAGCCAATCAGCGGCCCGCTGACTTCGCTGCCAGCGGCACAGGCCCTGTCGCAGAAGATCGTCGACGGTGCATTCAACGCTTAAGGCAGTTGCACCCTGGGTTTGGTTTCGACGAACAGCGCCCAGCTCGACATGAACAATGCGGCGATCAACGGCCCGATCACAAAACCGTTCAAGCCGAACACCGCCAGGCCACCCAGGGTCGAGATCAGAATCATGTAATCGGGCATGCGCGTGTCCTTGCCCACCAGAATCGGACGCAGCACGTTGTCCACCAGCCCGATCACGAAGATCCCGAACAACCCCAACACCACGCCTTGCCAGATCATCCCGCTGAGCAGGAAGTAAATGGCGACCGGCGCCCAGACAATCCCCGCGCCCACTGCCGGCAACAGCGACAGAAATGCCATCAGCACCGCCCAGAGCAGCGCGCTGGGAATGTCGAGAAACCAGAAGATCGCCCCTCCCAAAGCACCCTGCGTGACCGCAACGACCAGATTGCCTTTGACTGTCGCACGCACCACCCGGTTGAACTTCAATTGCAGACGACGCTTGTGGTTTTCTTCCAGCGGCACCGCCGTGCGCATTTTGCGCGCCAGTTCGGGACCGTCGCGCAGAAAGAAAAACAGCAGGTACAACATGATGAAAAAACTCACCACGAATTCGAATGTGCCCTGTCCAAAACTGAAAGCCTGACTGGCCAACACCTGGCTGCCCTGCATCGCCGCCTTGACGATTTTCTCACGCAACGCATTAAGTTCACCGACACCAAAACGATCGAGCAAATGCTGAAAGTACGGTGGCAGGCTGTGTTTAAACTGCGCCAGATACGCCGCAATATCGAGTTCGCCGCTTTCTATGTTCTTGTAGACCGTCGCCCCTTCCTGCACCAACAGCACGCTGAGAATGATCACCGGCAAAATTGCAATCACCAGACAAATGCTCAGCGTACACAGCGACGTCAGGTTGCGCTGCCAGCCGAACTTCGCCTGCAACCTGCGCTGCATCGGCGCAAACACGATGCCGAGGATTACCGCCCAGAACACTGCGCCGTAGAACGGCAACAGAATCCAGATAAAGGCTACCGTCACCAGCAACAGCAGCACGGTGAGGGATTTGAATTGAAGGCTTTTTTCGTTCATGTCCGATCCATGTCAGTCAGGCGCCACGCACGCCCGCCCAACTTAGTCAGCCGCCATCCGCGCGAGTGCCATCTTTGTTCATGGAGCATAGTTGCGGATCAGCGCGGGCTGATTAGCGAACCGGCAGTTTGACGATCTGCCCGGTGCTCAGCACGTCACCGAAGGTGTCTTCGACTTCCGCCAGCGCCGCTTTGTGCAGCGAGTCCTTGTCGATGGAAGCACCATTGGCGCGAGTGATTGCGCGGGTCGCCGAGGCATCGGACGCAACGATCACGTTGTAGCCCAGCGGCGCGGCATCCCGGGCTGCACCGGCGACGCAGGCGTGGGTCATCAGGCCGGCGATGATCACGGTTTCAATCCCCGACTTCTTCAGGCGCTCGTTGAGATCCGTGCTGCCGAACACGCTGACCGTGGTCTTTTGCAGCACGACATCGTTGGCGCGTGGCTGCATGTCCTTATGAAATTTCACCGTTTCGCCATCGATGGCAAACACCGCCGAACCGGCCGGCGCGACGTGCTGAACGTGGTAGACCGGAATCTTGTGGCTGTCCGCGAAGGCAATCAGCTCACGGGTTTTCGCCAGGGCGGCGGCACCGTCCGGGATTGGCATCCTGCCGGTGAAGTATTCGTTCTGGAAATCGATCACCAACAGTGCGGATTTGCCCGCCGGCAAGTGATCGGTCGGCGTGGCGCCGGACATCGCCCGGATGGTCGGATGGCTGCCAGCCACGGCGGCGGTGCTGGCCAAAACACCGGAGAATGCACAAGCGGCAAGAAAACGACGGGTAAAACGTTGCATGGGACTTTCCTTCTGCTATTGAGTGGATGAGCAAAGGTTAAGCGCGTATCGCCCCATCGAACACAGTGCAACCGGCACATGATCTGTGCAGTTTTTGCACAGATAACCACCACTCGCGCAAACATAGATCCATATCAATACACTCGATTGGCAAGCGCATTACCCTGCCGCGCTTTTGCGACCGACACCGCCATGAACTCTAGCCTCGCCGCCCCGGAACTGCTGGCTCCCGCCGGCACCCTGAAAAACATGCGTTACGCCTTCGCCTACGGTGCCGATGCCGTCTATGCCGGTCAGCCGCGTTACAGCTTGCGCGTGCGTAACAACGAGTTCGATCACGCCAATCTGGCGCTGGGCATTCGCGAAGCACAGGCGCAGGGCAAGCGCTTCTACGTGGTGGTCAACATCGCGCCGCACAACGCCAAGCTGAAGACGTTCCTCAAGGATCTGGCGCCGGTGATCGAGATGGCACCGGACGCGCTGATAATGTCCGATCCGGGCCTGATCATGCTGGTACGCCGACATTTTGCGCAGATGCCGATCCATCTGTCGGTGCAGGCCAATACGGTGAACTGGGCGAGTGTCGAGTTCTGGCAGCAACAGGGGTTGAGCCGGATCATCCTCTCACGTGAGTTGTCGCTGGAAGAGATCGGCGAGATTCGCGAGCAAGTGCCGGGCATGGAGCTGGAGGTCTTCGTCCATGGCGCGTTGTGCATGGCCTATTCCGGGCGCTGCCTGCTGTCCGGTTACATGAACAGGCGAGACGCCAACCAGGGCACCTGCACCAATGCCTGTCGCTGGAAATACGCGGCGCAGCCCGCCACGGAAAACCAACTGGGCGAGATCGTGCAGACCTGTCAGCCCGAGCCGACGCTGGGCCTCGGCGCGCCAACCGATCAGGTGTTCCTGTTGCAGGAAGCCAACCGCCCCGACGAATTGATGCCCGCGTTCGAAGACGAGCACGGCACCTACATCATGAACGCCAAGGACCTGCGCGCGGTGCAGCACGTCGAGCGTCTGACCCGCATGGGCGTACATTCGCTGAAGATCGAAGGCCGGACCAAATCGCACTTCTATTGCGCACGCACGACGCAGGTGTATCGCCGGGCCATTGATGATGCGGTGGCCGGACGCGAGTTTGATCGCAGCCTGATGACCGATCTCGAATCACTGGCCCAGCGCGGCTACACCGAGGGCTTTCTGCGTCGACATGTGCATGATGAATACCAGAACTATCAGCACGGCAGTTCGGTATCGGAGCGCCAACAGTTTGTCGGCGAGTTGACCGGCGAACGGCGTGATCGCCTGGCGGAGGTCAAGGTCAAGAACCGGTTTGCATTGGGCGATCACCTGGAATTGATGACGCCCAAGGGTAATTTTCACTTTGATCTGCATGAATTGCAGAGCATCAAAGGTGAAGCCATCGACGTCGCGCCGGGGGACGGGCATACGGTGTATCTGCCAATCCCGGATGCGGTGGATTTGCGCTTCGCCTTACTGATGCGCGACCTCACCACCGTGTAACCCGTGTAACCCATGTAGGAGCTGCCGAAGGCTGCGATCTTTTGATGTTGCCTTTTTGAATCAAAATCAAAAGATCGCAGCCTTCGGCAGCTCCTACCTTTGTCAGCTATTCAGCCTCGGGGTCAGGTGAACTCTTCGCGCAGCATCGCCACGAACGCCTCGCGTGCCGGGTGTACCCCGGCATTTTCGTGCCAGTAAAACAGGTTGTCGATGGCCGTCAGCTCGGGGAACTCATAGCCCACGCAGCCGGCGCCTTTGGCATATTGATCAAACACACCCTTGGGTACCAACGCCACGCCGGCACCGGCACTGACACAGCCGACAATCGCCCCGTAACTGGCGAGACTGACAATCGGCAGCGCCTGCCCCTGACGCAATAACCACTGCTCCAGCGCCGCCCGATAGGGACAACCCTGCGGCCACATGAATACGGTTTTGTCTTGCAGATCATCGATGCCGCGCACCGGCCCGAACGACGTTGAGGCGATCAGCAGCAGCTCTTCGCGATACATCGGCGTGCGTTTGAGCTGAGAGCGCTCGACGTCCACTGCCACAATCGCGCCGTCGAGTCGATGGCTGAGCGTGTCGTCGAGTAACTGGCCCCAGGTGCCGGTGGTGAGTTCCAGCGCCACCTGCGGAAAGCGCTTGTGAAACTTCGCCAACAATCGCGGTAATCGCCCGGTCGCCGAGGACTCGATGGCGCCTATGCGCAGCGGACCGGACGGCTCCGCCGATGGATCGACGGCGCGTTTGGCTTCAGCGGTCAGCGCGAGAATTTTTTCCGCATAGGCCAGAAACGTCTGCCCCGCAGGACTGATGCGCAACCCGCGCCCCTCGCGCAGAAACAGCGCAACGCCAAGCTCAGCCTCCAACGCCTTGATGCGCGCGGTGATGTTCGACGGCACGCAGAACAATTTTTCTGCCGCTCGGGCAATGCTGCCAAGTTCGGCCACGGTCTTGAACATACGGATTTGCGCCAGCTCCATATCCATCACTCTGAGTGAACATTCAGCGCAGTATAAGTCAGTTGTGGCGAATGATTGGCCGATCGGATACTCGACCCACCAAACCTTCCGGTGCCCGATCATGTCGCCCCCTACTCCTCTGAAAATCCTTTTGGCCATGGCATTTGTCGTCGGCTGCTGGGCGTATTCGCCGACCGGTATTCATCTCGGCCTGCAAGCCTACGAGCCCGGGCATCTGGCGTTGTTGCGGTTTCTGCTGGCGTCGTTGCTGATGGCGGTGATCGCGGCGTTCAAAGGTGTTCGCTTGCCACAGTGGCGCGATGTGCCACTGCTGTTTGCGTTGGGATTCTTCGCTGTCAGCCTGCATCACGTTGCGTTGAACATCGGCCAGCAAGGCGTCAGTGCCGGCGCTTCGAGTGTGCTGGCGCAATCGAGTCCATTGTTCAGCACGCTGCTGGCGCGCTTCGTGTTCAAGGATCACGTCAGTGTCTGGCGCTGGGGTTGCGTGTTGCTCGGTTTCATCGGCGTAGTGATTGTGGTCAGTGGTGACACAGGCCTCGGCGCTATCGACGCGCATGGCTTGCTGATCCTGCTGGCGGCGGTGTCGTGGAGCGTTTATTTCGCTTTGCAAAAACATCATGCCCGGCGTTACGACGGCTTCAGCCTGGCGTGCTACGCGGTGTGGTCAGGGACGTTAATGCTGATGATTTACCTGCCGGGGCTGAGCGAAACGGTGATGAAAGCGCCGCTGCGCGTGCAATGGGCGGTGTTGGCGCTGGGGGTATTCCCCAGTGCGCTGGCGTATCTGGCGTGGGGATTTGTGCTCAAGCACGTGGATTTGAGTCGGGCGACGATGACGCTGTACCTGATACCGCCGACGGCGATGGCGATTGCTTCGGTCGGGTTAGGCGAGCGACCGACGTTGATGGTGTTGGCGGGGTCGGTGGTGGTGCTGATCAGTGTGCTGGCGTTGAATCTGGAGCGGCGGGTTGGCGGGGTTCGGGCAGTTGGGGTGTGATCTGAGAAGGTGTTGAACCTGAAGCAGCTATCGCGAGCAGGTTCACGCCGGCAATGGCTGGGTGTACCCATATTTGGTGTACACCCCAGCACATTGCAGGTGTGAGCCTGCTCGCGATGAGGCCCTGAACGACAGCAGATCAATCAGACCAGACTTCGATCAGCGCCGATCATCCGACAATGGCGTCGGCTCATCCGCTGGCGGTACGTCATCGGCCGCTGGCGGTTCCTTCCAGTCTTCCGGCCGGTCGGCATCGCTCAACGGATCGCGCCCCGGTGCCATACCCGGCGGCGCATCGTGATCCGCCAGTGTCGGCTCGTCGGTGCCGGGCATTGGCCGGGTCGGATCGGTCGGCAGAACACCACCCTGAAACAGCAAATCGTTAGCCATGACGCACCTCACCAAGGAGGTCCGGAATACCCGGGCCGTAAACCTTGGAAGCTGCCCTGTGTGCGGCGTGCTATCGAACAGACCAACGGCGATCAGCTCTGTGCGCGGAAGCGATCGCGGCTGTTGGTCAGGTGCAGCCACATCGCCGCACGGGCCGCGTCCGCGTCCTGGCGCTTGATCGCGTTCAGAATCGCCTCGTGTTCCAGATTGGCCAGTTGCCCGAGCTTGCTCAGGTCCGCCGCACCACGCTCGGCAGCATTGACCCGCGTACGCGGAATCATCGCGCTGCCCAGGTGCAGCATGATTTCGCTGAAACAGATATTGCCGGTGGCCTCGGCGATCAACAGATGAAAGCGTCGATCCGCCTCGACGCAACTGTCGTTATTGGCCAGCAGACGTTGATAGTCATCCAGCGCCTGGCGCATCAGCAGCAGTTGCTGCTCGGTTCGCCGTTGCGCTGCCAATGCTGCCGCCTGAGTCTCCAGGCCCATGCGCAACTCGAGAATGCTGCGCACGCCCAGCGCCGTGTCGACATTCAGCCGCAACCCCTGCTCCGGCGCGCGCTCGATCACGAACGTGCCGATGCCGTGGCGCGTCTCGACCAGTCCCGAAGCCTGCAATTTGGAAATCGCCTCGCGCACAACGGTGCGGCTGACGCCGTGTTCCTGAACGATCGAGTTTTCCGACGGCAGCTTGTCACCGGGCGACATCTGACCGAGCAGGATGCTCTGGGTAAGCTTTTCCACCAGGTCATGGGCAAGGTTGTGCGCACGTTTGCGACCGGGGGCGTCGAGGTCTTCTTGCATGGTCGGTTCCGATGATCGGGGCTCGCGGATCGTATCACCGCGCGGGGGAATGACGAGATTGATTCTAGCGTGGAAAAGCCAGCCAACTTGTATGACAACACTCAATCTCCGCCAGTTTTCTCAGCACTCCCACAAAGGCTAAATACCATTAGCAAGCGGCATCCCCTTCTCTCGCACATCAATATCGACGCATAAAATCAGGGGAAAAACCTAAAAAGGCATAAAAAAACCGCGCACCAGAGGAAATTAATCAGTCCTTCCCACTTGTAGGACAAAAAATCTCAGTTGTATGATGTCTATCAACACGCAACACCCAGCCCTGCCCCGCATAAAAATAATCAGTGGGAGAAAACCAAGTGAAAACCTCCGTCTCCGGGATGAACGAGGGCGTTGATGCAACGCTGGCGTCCGCCATCTCGAAAGTGAAACGCCACGTCCTGCCGCTCTTCGTGATCATGTTCATCGTCAATTACATTGACCGGGTGAACATCGGTTTTGTCCGCACCCACATGGAACACGATCTGGGCATCGGTGCCGCCGCTTACGGCTTCGGCGCTGGCCTGTTCTTTATCGGTTACGCGTTGTTCGAAGTCCCCTCCAACATGCTTTTGCAAAAAGTCGGCGCACGCATCTGGCTGACCCGCATCATGCTCACCTGGGGTCTGGTCGCCGCCGGCATGGCGTTCATCCAGAACGAAACCCACTTCTATGTTTTGCGCTTTCTGCTCGGCGTAGCCGAAGCCGGATTTTTTCCCGGCGTGATCTACTACTTCACCCGTTGGCTGCCCGGCGTTGAACGCGGCAAAGCGATCGCGATCTTCCTCAGCGGTTCGGCCGTGGCCTCGCTGATTTCCGGGCCGTTGTCCGGCCTGCTCCTGCAAATCAACGGACTCGGCCTGCACGGCTGGCAATGGATGTACTTCATCGAGGGGATGTTTTCAGTGTGCCTGTGCGTGTTCGTCTGGTTCTGGCTCGACGCCAAACCCCACGATGCGAAATGGCTGACCCGTGCCGAACAGGACGCCTTGGTCACAGCCATCGACGATGAACAGAAGGCCCGCGAAGCCGCCACACCCATCCGTCCATCGATGGGCAAACTGCTCAAGGATCGGCAGATCATTCTGTTCTGCCTGATCTACTTCTTCATCCAGTTGACGATCTACGCCGCGACGTTCTGGCTGCCGAGCATCATCAAGAAGATGGGCGAAATGAGCGACGTTCAGGTCGGGCTCTTCAATTCGATTCCGTGGCTGTTGTCGATCATCGGCATGTACGCCTTTGCCTCGTTTTCCGCCAAATGGAAACATCAACAAGCCTGGGTCGCCACTGCGTTGTTGATAGCTGCAGCGGGGATGTTCATGTCCACCACCGGCGGGCCGATCTTCGCCTTCGTCGCGATCTGCTTTGCGGCGCTGGGGTTCAAATCCGCCTCGTCGCTGTTCTGGCCGATTCCCCAAGCGTATCTGGATGCACGAATCGCCGCCGCAGTGATCGCGCTGATCAACTCGGTAGGCAACCTCGGCGGTTTCGTCGCGCCGACCACGTTCGGCCTGCTCGAAGAGCACACCGGCTCGATTCAGGGCGGCCTCTATGGCTTGGCCGCGACCTCGATCATCGCCGCGATCATTGTTTTCTTCGCACGCACCGCACCCAAACCCGCCGCTGAAATCGCCGTGGCCGACGCCGCGCCGAAACACGCCTGACTGGCGTTTTCGCAGACGACTCACAAGGACAACAACAATGAATGCACACGACAGCGCCAAAGCCCCGATCATCACCGACATGCAAGTCATCCCGGTGGCCGGCCACGACGGCATGCTGCTCAATTTGAGCGGCGCTCACGGGCCATTTTTTACCCGCAACATCGTCATTCTCAAAGACAACGCCGGCCACACCGGTGTCGGCGAAATACCCGGCGGCGAACGCATTCGCCAGACACTGGAAGATGCACGCAGCCTGGTGATCGGCAGCCCGATCGGCACCTATCAAAAGATCCTCAATCAAGTGCGCCAGACTTTTGCCGAGCGCGATGCCGGCGGCCGTGGCCTGCAAACCTTCGACCTGCGCATCACCATCCACGCGGTCACTGGTCTAGAAGCCGCCCTGCTCGACCTGCTCGGTCAGCACCTCGACGTACCGGTCGCGGCGCTGCTCGGTGAAGGTCAGCAACGTGATGAAGTGAAGATGCTCGGCTATCTGTTCTACGTCGGTGATCAGCGCGAAACCGACCTCGCCTACCGCAGCGAGCCGGACGCCGACAATGAATGGTTCCGCCTGCGCCACGAGAAAGCCATGACTGCCGAAGCCGTGGTGCGTCTGGCTGAAGCGGCGCAGGCGAAATACGGTTTCAAGGACTTCAAACTCAAGGGTGGTGTGCTCAGTGGCGATGCCGAAATCGAAGCGGTGACGGCGCTGGCCGAGCGCTTCCCGGAGGCGCGGATTACCCTCGATCCGAATGGCGCATGGTCACTGAAGGAAGCGATTCGTCTGTGCCGTGATCAGCACCATGTGCTGGCTTACGCAGAAGACCCGTGCGGTGCGGAAAACGGTTATTCCGGCCGTGAAGTGATGGCCGAGTTCCGCCGCGCCACCGGGCTGAAAACCGCCACCAACATGATCGCCACCGACTGGCGTGAAATGGGCCACGCGATCCAGTTGCAGTCAGTCGATATTCCGCTGGCCGACCCGCACTTCTGGACGATGCAGGGTTCGGTTCGAGTCGCGCAGATGTGCCATGAGTGGGGCCTGACCTGGGGTTCGCATTCCAATAATCACTTCGATATTTCCTTGGCGATGTTCACTCACGTGGCTGCCGCAGCGCCGGGCGACATCACCGCCATCGACACCCACTGGATCTGGCAGGACGGCCAGCGCCTGACCAAGGCACCGCTGCAAATCATCGGCGGCTGCGTGCAGGTGCCGAAGAAACCGGGGCTGGGTGTTGAGCTGGACATGGATCAAGTGGCCAAGGCGCACGAACTCTATAAAGGCATGGGCCTGGGTGCGCGGGATGACAGCGTGGCCATGCAGTTTCTGATTCCGGGGTGGAAGTTCGATAACAAGCGGCCGTGTCTGGTGCGCTGAACCTGATCTCCAATCCACCACTTTCCCCTGTGGGAGCGAGCCTGCTCGCGAATGCGGTATGACGGCCAACATTTTTGTCGACTGACACACCGTTTTCGCGAGCAGGCTCGCTCCCACAGGGGTTTTGCATTAACCAGAGATTTGCAGCAGCCAGTTTTTGAACGCAAGCATCGCCGCTGTTTCCGGGCGCGACTGCAACCGTGTCAGCCAATAACTGCCAGTGGTGATCTCGACGGCAAACGGCTGGCAAATCGCATCCGCCGCCAGTTGCCGGGCGAACATCAACGGCGGCGCCAACGCCACCCCGCCGCCCTGCAACGCTGCCTCCATCATTGCCAGCGACGAGTCGAAGACAATGCTTTGCGGCGGCGCCGCCTGGGTCGCCAGACCCGCTGCCTGAAACCATTCAGGCCACTCATCTGTGCGATAGGAACGCAGCAACGTCTGCTGCAACAGATCCCCCGGCGTGTGCAATTGCCGAGCGATTTCCGGCACACACAACACCGACAGCGGCGCATCGAGCAGTCGCGTCGCTTCGATGCCATGCCACGCCCCGGCGCCAAAACGGATCGCGTAATCCAGCCCTTCCGCCGCAACATCCACGCGATTGTTGTGGGTCGACAGCCGTAAATCTATGAGCGGATGTTTCGCCTTGAAATCGGCCAGCCTCGGCAACAGCCAACCGACAGCGAATGTACCGACTGCGCCGACGGTCAACATTTCGCGAGGGTGTCCGCCGGCAAGTCGTTCCAGAATCTGTGCGATGTGATCGAACGAGGTGCTCAGCACCGGCAACAAGGTTTCGCCTTCACTGGTCAGCATAAGCCCACGGGGCAAGCGTTTGAACAGCGTTACGTTGAGCTGCGCTTCAAGGCTTTTGACTTGATGGCTGACGGCAGCCTGAGTCACGCACAGCTCCACGGCCGCACGGGTGAAACTCAGATGACGCGCCGAGGCCTCGAAGGCGCGCAGCGCATTGAGCGGCAATTGAGGTCGAATCATGCCCAGTCCCAAATTTTTCTAATGGCTAATCCGAGATTTCATCGTTTGTCGATGAGTGCCAGACTGCCTAAATTGTCGGCGCTGATCAGCCGCCCAACGTTGCATTTGCCCGCAGTCTAGCGGGATAACACCCTCAACACTCATGGAGAGTGGTTCACTCATGTCATTCATCAACCCGAGCAAAGTCATTTCCTGCAGCGCTTTCGGCCTGTTCTTCGGCGCCGCCACCTGCATGGCCGCACCGCAAACCGACGAACAACTGCAAGCACTGGTCAACGCTGCCGTCACGCCAGTGATGCAACAACAGAATATTCCCGGCCTGGCCGTTGCACTGACCATTAACGGTAAACCGCATTACTTTAACTACGGCGTCGCGGCCAAAGACACCGGGCAGAAAGTCAGCGAAAACACCCTGTTTGAAATCGGTTCGGTGAGCAAAACCTTCACCGCAACCCTCGCCGGTTACGCCCAGGCAACGGGCAAACTGAATCTGTCGACCAAGGCCAGCCAACTCTGGCCGGAACTCAAAGGCAGCGCTTTCGACAACGTCAGCGTGCTGCAACTGGGCACCTACAGCGCGGGCGGTTTGCCGCTGCAATTCCCCGCCGACGCGGATTCAACGGACAAGATGCTCGGCTATTACCAGCAGTGGAAACCTGATTATCCGGCGGGCAGTCATCGCCTGTATTCCAATCCGAGCCTGGGTTTGTTCGGTTACCTGACGGCGAAAAGTCTGGGCCAGCCGTTTGATCAGGCGATGACGCAAACCCTGCTGCCGAAACTTGGCCTCAAGCACACCTACATTCAAGTGCCCGCAGCCGAAGAGAAACTCTACGCCAAGGGCTATGACAAGAAAGACCAACCCGTTCGGGTCAGTCCGGGCGCACTGGATTCCGAAGCCTATGGCATCAAGACCAGTGCAGTGGACTTGCTGCGTTACGTGCAGGCCAACCTGAAACCGGCCAGCCTTGAAGCGCCGCTGCAACAAGCCATCGCCGCGACCCACACCGGTTACTACACCGTCGGCGACATGACCCAAGGCCTTGGTTGGGAAAGCTATGCTTACCCGATCAGCCTGGAAAAACTGCAGAACGGCAACTCGACACCGATGGCGATGGAGGCGCACAAGGTCAAATGGCTGACTCCGCCACAGCCTGAACCGGCCAATGTGTTCTACAACAAAACTGGCGCAACCGGTGGCTTTGGCGCGTACGTGGCGTTTGTGCCGTCGAAGGACGTTGGCATCGTGATTCTGGCGAACAAGAATTACCCGAATGCGCAACGGGTGAAAATTGCCCACGAAATATTCAGCGCGCTGAAGGACTGAAAATCAAAAGATCGCAGCCTGCGGCAACTCCTACATTGACCGAGTGAAAACCCGATCCTGTAGGAGCTGCCGCAGGCTGCGATCTTTTTGTTTCAGCGCTTAAAGCTGCGCCTGCAACCGCCACCCGATGACATCCATCAGGTCACAACTGTCACGCAACGGAATCGCCAATACCCGGGCGAAATCCTGCAACAGCAAGGCATCGTGTCCCTTGCCCTCCTCCAGCGCCAGGGTTTCCAGCAACTGCGTCACGCAGCGCAAGCGATACGCCGCCGTACCGTGCAACACGTCTACGGGTGCTTCACTGTCGATCAGCAGGCATGGAATCTTGCAGTCGATACCGGTGATGGGGATGTAGCGCGCCATGCTTGAACCTCCGTGTTCAATGTTGAATTGCGGTTTGCACCGGGTCGAGATTGTCCAGTGCGCGATTGACCAGCAACTCGCCGATCACGGCCAATTGCTGGACCGCCAAGGCGAGGCTGCGCTGGGAATCGTCCAGCTTGCAGGCCATGTCGGTGGTCAGGACGTTGAGCGAGGCGAGGGTTTCGCGGGCGTGGGTGAGTAGCGTGGGGGTATCGATATCGGGACGGAGGGTGAAAACGTAGCTGACGGGATCGGGATGATTCGGGTCGCGGAGGCGATTGTTGCGGGAGTCGAAGGATCCTGAATCGGTTAAGGATTCAGGGGGATTCGGAGTGTGTTTTTTCATAAGTGACGACCTCAATATTTTGAAGAAAAAACTGCCGAACTCACTTCCACGAGAGGGTGGCAGCTTTGCGCAGGTGTGGAAGTCCGGGGAGGTCGTGAGGAACCCGGTGCACTCGAGAGTGCTCCTGCGCATAGCTGCCATAAGCAAACAATGTTGGCATAAAACCTCCAACATGTGTTTACAGGCGCACATACGCTCACAACCATCCCCGGACTTCCACATCCGACCACTGTTTTTTCCAGCGGCCAAAGAAGGTTATCCCCCTGCCCCACAGCGCACCAGTTCACCAACGCCGCCGCGACTTGCAGGAAAAATCCACGGTCGACGCAGGCCTTTGCCTCAGACATTTCTGTAGGAATATGCTGCAACGAATTTTGAGGAACGACTGAATTTGTTGTATCTACACTGCATCGAATCAATCCGCGTCAACGGGTGACATAATGCGCGCCAAAGCCTCTAAACCGACTGACCCTCAAAGGGCGTTGTAATGGAAATACAAGCGTTAATACTGAAAGATGTCGGCCGATTCACCGACTTGAGAATTGTGCTGGCTCCCACCAAGAAACATCACTCGAACGTTACGGTTCTGGTAGGAAATAACGGCGCAGGTAAGACCACCGTTTTAAAGTCGATGGCTACCTTACTGAGCTGGTTGGTTGCCCGAATTCGCAATGAGAAAGGGAGTGGCAACTTTCCTGCTGAGGAAAGCATTCGAAATGGTGCTTCAAGTGCGTTAATCATGCTTGGCGTAACGGACGAAGCACATCTAAGTTCAGATGCGCCTGTCTACGATATTGATATTCCTCCAATGTGGGGAATTGCCAGAACTAGACAAGGACGAAAGAGTACTGCGCATAACGAGCTGTCGGGTATCAGCCGTCTCGCAGACCACTACCGCACCCAGCTCACCGCCAACGACAAAGCCTCCCTCCCCTGATCGCCTACTACCCGGTCGAACGCTCCGTCCTCGAAATCCCGCTAAAAATCCGCACCAAACACACCTTCGACCAACTCGACGGTTACGACAACTCGCTCAACCGAGGCGTCGACTTCCGTCGTTTCTTCGAATGGTTTCGCGAGCGCGAAGACAGCGAAAACGAGACCGGCATTTCCGACACCGCACTGGCCGAAATCTCCGAGAAATTCGGCACCGACAGCGACGTCTGGAAAACCCTCGCCAATCTGAAAGCCTCCTCCCGCGACCGCCAGTTGACCGCCGTGCGCTCAGCCATCGCCGCATTCATGCCAGGCTTCACCAATCTGCGCGTCCAGCGCAAACCGCGCCTGCACATGGCAATCGACAAGGGCGGCGTCACCCTCAACGTCGCCCAACTCTCCCAAGGCGAGAAATCGATGATGGCGCTGGTCGGTGACATCGCACGGCGCTTGGCGATGATGAACCAGTCGCTGGACAACCCGCTGCACGGCGACGGCATCGTGCTGATCGACGAAGTCGATCTGCACCTGCACCCGAGATGGCAGCGCAGCCTTATCCGACAGTTGAGCGAAACCTTCCCGAACTGCCAGTTCGTCCTTACCACGCACTCGCCGCTGGTGATCAGCGATGCCAAAGATGTGCTGGTTTACGTGCTTAATGACGGTGAAATCCACGAACACAGCGGCTTGTACGGTCTAGATGCCAATCAGGTGCTGTTGGAAGTCATGGACACCGACATCCGCAACAGCGACGTGCAGAAACGCCTCAATCGATTGATGGAATGTTTGCAGGACGGTGAGCTGAAGAAAGCTCAGACGCTTTTCGCCGAGCTTTCCAAGGAGCTTCCCGAGGGGCATATCGAGCTGGCAAAAGCCGCTTTGCTGATCCGCAAACTGGAGTTGCGCAGTGCGTAAGATTCTCAAAGGAACTGAGCCAGCATCGCTGAGCCAATGGAAGGTCAGAAACAACACCGCGACTTATCGCGATTTGCCCGCAGAAGAACGTCAATCCGTTCGCACGGCTTGTATCAATGAACAATTCGGACTCTGCGCTTATTGCTGCCAATCCATCACCGTCGGCGCTGCCCACAACGAACACATCGCCGCGCAGGATCGATTCCCTGCGCGCACCCTGGATTTCAGCAATATCGTTGCCAGTTGCGAAAACCGTCATCACTGTGGGCATGGTCGAAAGACTCAGCCGCTTAAAGTGACGCCGTTCATGGCTGAGTGCGAAACCGAGCTCAAGTTTTACCTGTCCGGACGTGTCGTTGGCAAAACCGACCGTGCCACAGAATCAATCAAGACGCTGAATCTGGGCGATACCGAAGAAAGCAATCGGGGCCTCATCGAAAAACGCAAACGGATGGTCGATGACCTTATCTTTACCGGAGGGCTGCGACCTGACGGACTGGAGGACGAAGATCTCTTGAGCATCCTTCTCGAAGATATGTTGACGCCTCAAAAGGGTCAGCTTCAGCCCTTCTCTCCCGTTTTGGTCAATGTAATCCGCCAGATTCTGCCGTGATGCACCTGGCAGCCGATTGATATTGGCAAAACTTGAAGATCAAAAGATCGCAGCCTGCGGCAACTCCTACATTGACCGAGTGAAAACCCGATCCTGTAGGAGCTGCCGCAGGCTGCGATCTTTGCAGGCAATAAAAAATGGGCGACCTGTTGAGGTCGCCCATTTTTTTGATTCAGGCCATGCGCTCAATCGTCCGGCATTTCCGGCGGCTTGCTTGGTTTGGCGGGTTTGGTTGGCTTGGCACCTTTGGTACCTTTTGCCGGTTCTGGCGCAGCAGCGACCGGTGCCTGGGCAGCGGCGGCGGCTTCCTTCTCGGCCATTGGCATGGCGTCGATGGTGTCGAAGATTTTCTTCAGGTCGAGCGCTTTCGCCTCATCACCCGATGCCGAGAGTTTGGTCTCGCCGTCCTTGCCCACCAGGAATACTTTCGGATAAGCCCCGGCGCCGAGTTTCAGCGAGCGCAGCAGCGCCATGGTGTCTTGCTGGCCCATGTCCTTGCCGTCGAGTTGGCCGGACATGTTGAGGATGGTGTAGACCTTGATGTTGCGGTCGGCGACACCCTTCTTGTTGGCTGGATCCTCCAGCGACTTTTTCAGGCTGACCCACACGGGGTCGACGGTGCTTTGTGCGATCACGATCAGCGGTCGGGCGCGGCCCATATCCCCGGCGATGGGCGAATCGTTGTCAGCGGCGAACAAGGGGCCGGCAATCGCCAGCAAGAGTGTCAGGGTCAGTGACCTGATGAGCATGCGCATCTCCTTTTGATATCCACGCTCTAATGATTGCGCATCGTGGCGATTGTTCCGGGCTGACCCGGCAAATATCTGTCGCCTTGTCAGAAGCTTAGGTCAGGCGCGACATTGCGCAACATATCCAGCGCGATAACAACGCGGATTTGATTACCTTTTATGACCGCATTAGGGTGGCAGTTCTGACGACGGAATGGAGTTCCCCCCATGCAGATTGAATACCTGTGCGATCACCCCGAATTGATTGAAGAACTGGCCGAACTCAACTTCAAGGAATGGGGTGAGTTTCGTCCGGGCGACACCCTTGAGGCGCGTACCGAACGCATGCGCGCGGCCTGTGGCAAGGGCGCGATTCCAAGCGTGGTGGTGGCGATTGAAAAAGGTACGTTGCTCGGTGGCGCCCTGCTGATCGACAGCGACATGAAAACCCGTCCCGAGCTGACGCCGTGGCTGGCCGGGGTGTATGTGAAGACTGAACAGCGCGGGCGCGGGGTCGCGTCGCAACTGGTCAAGCGCATAGTCGAAGAGGCTGCAGCGCTGGGTGTGCCGCAGTTGTATCTGTACACCGACGCGGCGCAGTCGTTGTATGCGCGGCTGGGCTGGGAGGTCATTGAGGATGTGGTGTACGAAGATTTGCCGGTAACGGTGATGAAGTACACCTTTGCTGACTGAGTTAACCCCTGTGGCGAGGGGATTTATCCCCTTACCACAGGTTTTGTTCCGGCTCAGGGATCGAGGCCGGATCAGAACGCCAGTTTGTAGCCGATCAGCACCAGCATCGTCGCCAGGCACGGGCGCAGCACTTCATCGGAAATGCGTCCGGTCAGATGGCTGCCGAGCCAGATACCCGGCAGCGAACCGACCAGCAGGAAGCCCAGCACACCCCAATCCATGTTGCCCATGCTGGCATGGCCCAGACCCGCAACCAAAGTCAGCGGCACGGCGTGGGCGATTTCGGTGCCGACCAGACGACGGGTCGGCAACAGCGGATAGAGGATGAACAGTGCAACAGTACCGAGGGCGCCGGCACCGATCGAGGTCAGAGCCACCATGGTGCCGAGGATCAGACCGGTGATCACGGTCATCACATTCAGCCGTGAACCGCTCGGGTTGTAGTTGCCGCCGGCGCGTTTATGGGCGAATTCGAGCAAGCGTTTTTTGAAGAAAATCGCCAGCGCCGTGGCGAACAGCACGAAGCCCAGCGCCTGTTTGATGATGGCATTCATCGCATCCGGCGCGGTGTGCAGGGTGCTGAGGAACCACAGGGTCATCACGACCGCCGGCACGCTGCCGAGGGTCAGCCAACCGGTGATCGCCCAGTCGATGTTCTTGTTCTTGCGGTGAACCAGCACGCCACTGGATTTGGTAATGGCGGCGTACAGCAGGTCGGTGCCTACGGCTGTCGCCGGGTTGATACCGAACCACAGCAGGATCGGCGTCATCAACGAACCACCGCCGACACCGGTCATGCCGACGATAAAACCTACCACCAGCCCGGCAATCACCAGGCCGAAATTTGCCAATTCCATTAAGACGTCCAGAAAAACGACAGGAAAAATCTGGCCCGCAGCATAGCGATTTTTCTTATAACTACATATATCGATACGGTCTATCGTTATGCCATATCGCACTCAGCACCCTTCTCCACCTGTGGGAGGGAGCCTGCTCGCGAAGACGTAATGTCAGTCGACAGATGAGTTGAATGACCCACCGCATTCGCGAGCAGGCTCGCTCCCACAGGGATGATGTAGTGATTAGAAGATCAATGCACCCGCCGGCCCGGTTTGAAACTGTGATGGCTGTTGATCCACACCGTGGCCAATGCAATCAGCGAGAGAATCAACAATGCCCACGGAAACGACATTGCCCCCGCCCGATCAAGCAGCAAGCCGCCGAACAAACCACCGCCGGCAATCGCTACGTTCCACGAGGTGGTGAGCATCGCCTGAACCACGTCGACATGCTCACCGGCCGAGTCCGCCGCCGAGGTCAGCAGCAAGGTTGCCGAGCCGCCAAAGGACAAGCCCCACACCGCCATGCAGGCATAAATGAGCAACGGTGACGGCGTGATCAGCGCCAACACCAGTGCCGTCAGTGCAAAAACCGCAAGGCTGATCAGCGTCAGCCAGCGCAACCAGCGATCCACCAACAAGCCGATGATCCAGATCCCCACCAGCGAACACAGGCCAAACACCAGCAACACCAGATCGACCCGGTCCGCGAGACCGGCCTGCATCAGAAAAGGTGAGATGTAGGTGTAAAGAATGTTGTGCCCGAGCATCCACGTCAGCACCACGAACAACACCGGCCGTACGCCCGGCAGGCGCAACGATTCGAGCAATGGCAGACGCTCGTCACTGGCCTGTCCCGGTCGATCCGGCACTGCAATGACGATCCACGCCGCCAGCACCAGAGCCAGCGCCGACATGATCCCGAACGACGCACGCCAGCCGATCAGATTGCCCAGCCAAGTCCCTGCCGGTGTGCCCAACGACAGCGCTACCGGGGTGCCGAGCATGGCGATCGCCAGCGCCCGCCCCTGCTGATGCACCGGCACTATCCCGCGCGCGTAACCAGCCATGATCCCCCACGACAGCCCCGCCGCCATCCCGGCCAAGAAGCGCGAGGCCAGGGTCAAACCGTAATGGCTGGAAAACGTGGTGACGGTGTTGAAGACCAGAAACCCGCCCACCGTCATCAACAATACCCGCCGTCGTGGCCAGCCGCGCGTGGCGACGGTCAGCGGAATCGCCGCGACAATCGAGCCCAGCGCGTAAAGCGTCACCAATTGCCCGGCGAGCACCTCGCTGACATTGAGGCCCGCGCCGATTTGCGGCAGCAGCCCGGCCGGCAGGGTTTCGGTGAGGATGGCGATAAAACCGGTCATGGCGAACGCCAGCAACGCGGCGTAGGGCAGTTTGTCCGCACGGGCGGTGCGGTCGACGCAGTTGAAATCGGCGCTTGCGGGGTCGGTCATGACGGGGGCTGCTCCATTTTGATCAATAGCGGTGACGGATTGTATACAAAAACCGCATTGGCTATTTGATCAATGTGGGAGCGAGCCTGCTCGCGAATGCGCTGGATCAGTCAATACTTCAGCGCCTGAAATACCGCTTTCGCGAGCAGGCTCGCTCCCACACTGGATCTCTGCGCACCACAAACTCTTGTGGTGCGTTGACCGTCATCACCCCCGCGAACTCACTGCACCGGCAAAAAATTCAGGAACAGCAGACTCTGCGCGTAGTTAAGGCCGATCCGTCTGTAACGCTCATCGAGCATTTGCGTGAGCAGATCCAGGCGCGCGACGATTTTGCCGAACTCGGTGGCAAAACTCAGGTTGCTGCCCTCCTCCGAAATTTCATTGGAGAACAGCAGCGGCTGGCCTTCCTTGTTCTGTCGCTGAGACAAAATCCACGTGGCTTTTTCGATGTTGCGCGCGGCGTTGTGGACGAAGGTCGGGTTGATCGCATCGGTCATGTAGAACTCGACCCGGTTGCCATGGGCAGTCACCAGCATGCTGCCGATGGCATAGATGAACGCGCCGACGCGATCACCGAGAAATTCCGGGCTCATCGCGTAGCTGAGCGCCGCCAGATCCTTGCGCCCGCCGAGCACCGGCAGTGGCTGTTGTTGCTCGATCGCCAGGCGTACCTGTTTCACCGCCGTGTTGATGTTGAGAAACCCGGATTTGCGCAGCTCGTCCGGGTTACGCAAGTACAGCTTGCCCATCAATCGATAAAGACTGTTGAGGTTGTCGCGCATTGCCAGGGTGGCCATGCGGTCGACACTGGTCTGCAGGAACTCCTGAGGCTGACCTTCGCGAATCTGGTTGATGAAGCCGTTGCCGTCCTGATGCGTGCAACCGCTGATCAACAGCGACGACAAACAGGCCAGCAACAGGCATGGGCGGCAAACTGAACGGGCGATCAGATGAAAAACTCTCGGCATGAATTCTCGAACGGGCACATTCCTGTGCGGCGGGAGTCACCGCATCCTGGCCATGGATAGAGCCGCTGAATTCAGAAAAGTGCAGTGCTGACGCCGCTTCCCGACCTTCGGCGTGACGAGCCCGATCATTTAGTCCGACTTTATCTTTGCAATAAACCTCTAATCCGCTATAAATTTTTACTCACACCACAAATAGCATGACTATTGCCACCCTTGTAGGAGCTGCCGAAGGCTGCGATCTCTTGATCTTGTTCTTAAACGACCAGGTCAAAAGATCGCAGCCTTAGAAAGCTCCTACGCGGGGAGTTGAAAACAACAACAAAAAGGAAGGTCAACCATGCTTCAATCCCGTCACCTGCTCTCCGGCCTCGGACTCTCTCTGATGATCGCCACCCTTTCCGCCAACGCGGCGGGCCTCAGCGCCGAACACAAAGCCTTCGGCAAAACCAATGACGGCACGCCCGTCGAGCAATACATCCTGCGCAACAGCCACGGCATGCAAGCCACCGTCATTACTTACGGCGCAACCCTGCAATCGCTGAAAGTCGCCGACAAGCACGGCAAGTTCGATGACGTCGTGCTCGGTTTCGATGATGTGCAGGGCTATCAGAAAGGCACCGCGTACTTCGGCGCGACCATCGGCCGTTTCGGCAATCGCCTGGCCGAAGGTGCGTTTGAACTCGACGGCAAGCGCTATCAAGTGCCGCAGAATGACAAGACCAATGCGCTGCACGGCGGCACACTGGGCTTCGACAAGAAAGTCTGGAAAGCGCAGGAAACCAAGGACAAGGATTCGGTCGGCGTGACCCTGACTTACCTGTCGGCGGACGGTGAAATGGGCTTCCCCGGCAACCTCACCACCGAGGTGACCTATCGCCTCACCGACAACAACGAACTGCGCATCGACTACAAGGCCAACACCGACAAACCGACGGTGCTCAACCTGACCAACCACAGCTACTTCAACCTCGCCGGCGCCGGCAATGGCGACATTCTCAAACAGGTCGCCACCCTGCACGCCAGCCACTACACGCCGGTGACGGCCAAGCTGATCCCGACCGGTGAACTGGCGCCAGTGGCCGGCACACCGATGGACTTCAGCAAACCGACCGCGATCGGCACGCACATCAAGGCTGATCATCCGCAGCTGAAATTCGCTGAGCCGAAACAGGGTGGTTTCGACTTCAACTGGGCGCTGGATACCAAGGGCGACATCGGCAAAGTTGCTACTGAGGTGAGTGATCCGCAGTCCGGTCGTGTGCTGCAGTTGTTCACCACGGAACCCGGCGTGCAGTTCTACACCAGCAACTTCCTCGATGGCACGGTCAAGGGCAAGGGTGGCAAGGTTTATCCGCATTGGGGCGCGTTTACCCTTGAGACGCAGCACTATCCGGACTCGCCGAATCAGCCGGACTTCCCGAGTACGCGACTGGATCCGGGGCAGGATTACACGCACAGCGTGGTGCTGAAGTTCTCCGCCAAATAAAAGCTGAAGATCAAAAGATCGCAGCCTGCGGCAGCTCCTACAGGGGGAAATCCGAACCTGAAGCAGGAGTTGCCGCAGGCTGCGATCTTTTTGCTTTTTGAACCCCTGGGCTATCCTGCTGCCCACTAAAGGTATCGACATTTTCAGCTAGGAGGTTTGCATGCGTACCCTCGAATTGGCCGGCGTGCAGGTGCCGGTGATTGGCCAGGGCACCTGGCGTATGGGTGAAGACCGCTCCGCCCACAAGCGTGAAGTCGCAGCCCTGCGCACGGGGATCGAGCTGGGCATGACCCTGATCGACAGCGCCGAAATGTACGCCGAGGGCGGTGCCGAGACAGTGGTCGGCGAAGCCATCACCGGCCTGCGCGATCAGGTATTTCTGGTCAGCAAGGTCTATCCGCACAACGCCAGTCGCAAGGGCATCGCGCAAGCCTGCGAGCGTAGCCTGCGTCGGCTCGACACCGATTACATCGATCTCTATCTGTTGCATTGGCGCGGCCAGTATCCGCTGGAGGAAACCGTCGAGGCCTTCGAACGCCTGCGCGAGGACGGCAAGATCGGCCGCTGGGGCGTGTCGAATTTTGATGTCGATGACCTGCAGGAACTGGCCAATCCGGCCTGCGCCACCAATCAGGTGCTCTACAACCTCGAAGAGCGCGGCATCGAATTCGATCTGTTGCCATGGTGCCAACAGCAGCGTATGCCGCTGATGGCCTACTGTCCGATCGGTCAGGGCGGCGCGATGCTGGCTGAACCGTTGCTGAACCAGATTGCCACTCGTCACGGCGTAACCCCCGCGCAGGTTTCGCTGGCGTGGATTCTGCGTCAGGATGGTGTGATTGCGATTCCCAAGGCTGTGCGACCGGAACACGTGCAACTCAATGCAAAAGCGGCGCAGCTGCAACTGGAAGCCGGGGATCTGGCGGCGCTGGACCAGGCGTTTCAAGCGCCACAACGCAAGCAGCGGCTGGCCATGGTCTGAGCCGCTGCCGACTGGCGAGGGCTTCGCGATGAGAAGCACGGATCAGTACGACCCGTTCAACCTGCAACGTTTTGTTCAGGCCCAGGATCCGGTGTTCGAGCGCGTGCAACGCGAACTCGGAGACGGCCGCAAACGCAGCCACTGGATGTGGTTCGTGTTCCCGCAGTTCGCCGGGCTGGGCGGCAGTGAAATGTCCCGGCGCTATGCGATCGGCGCGGCCGAGGAAGCCCAGGCCTATCTGGCGCATGAGCTGCTTGGCGCGCGGCTGCGCACGTGCACGCAGTTGGTGCTGAACGTGCAGCAACGTTCGATTGCAGAAATCTTTGGTCACCCGGATGACCTGAAATTCCACTCGTCAATGACGCTGTTCGCTCAGTTTGCCGCCGAAGACAGCCTCTTCCATCAGGCACTGGAACGTTACTTCCACGGCATTCTTGATGAGTGGACATTGCAGTTGCTTGACTCAAAACAGGCCCAGTTGCCCGCCGATCAGGGTTGAGAAGTCGTCATCGACAAACGGCAGAATCGCGTCTGCAATCGGTTGCAGTTGCCGGGTGATGTAGTGGTCGTAGTCGATGGCCGCGCGACGCACTTCCAGCGGCTCCGGCCCAGCCAGGGTGATGACGTAGCTGATCCAGCCGCCGTTCTGGTATTGCCGTGGACGGCCGTGCTGCACGTTGTATTCGTCGGCCAGCCGTGCCGCGCGCACATGGGGCGGCACATTGCGTTCGTAATCGTCGAGAGTGCGGCGCAGGCGCTTGCGATAGATCAGTCGATCATCGAACTCGCCGGCCAACGTCTTGCGCACATAATCGCGCACGTAATCCTGATACGGCTTGCGCTGGAAAATCCGCTCGTAGAGTTCCTGCTGAAACTGCCGGGCCAACAGCGACCAGTCGGTGCGTACGGTTTCCAGGCCTTTGTAGACCATTTCTTCCGTCCCATCGGCGCGGCTCACCAGCCCGGCATAGCGCTTCTTGCTGCCCTCCTCCGCGCCCCGAATGGTCGGCATCAGAAAGCGTTTGTAGTGCGTTTCGAACTGCAATTCCAGGACACTTTCCAGGCCGAACTCGTCCCGTACATGCTCGCGCCACCAATCGTTGACGTGCTTGACCAGTGCATGGCCAATCTCTGCGGCTTCTGCCTGGCCGTGGGGACGACGCAGCCAAACGAAGGTTGAATCGGTGTCGCCGTAGATCACCGCGTGCCCCTGCTCTTCGATCAGCTTGCGCGTGCGCAACATGATTTCGTGGCCGCGCAAAGTGATCGAGGAGGCCAATCGCGTATCGAAGAACCGGCAGCCGCTGGAACCGAGCACGCCGTAGAAGGCGTTCATGATGATTTTCAGCGCTTGGGACAATGGCGCGTTGTGCTCGCGCTTGGCGGTCTCGCGACCTTCGGCCACCCGCGACACGATCGACGGCAGGCAATGCCGCGTGCGCGAGAACCGCGCGCCACGGAAGCCCGGCACCGAGTCGGTGTCGTCCGGGTGCTGCAAGCCTTCGATCAGCCCCACCGGGTCGATCAGAAAGGTGCGAATGATCGACGGATAAAGGCTTTTGTAGTCGAGCACCAGCACCGACTCGTAGAGCCCCGGGCGCGAGTCCATGACGAAGCCGCCGGGGCTGGCCTGCGGCGGGTTTGTCCCCAGGTTCGGCGCGACAAAACCCTGGCGGTGCATCAACGGCATGTACAGGTGGGTGAACGCCGCCACCGAACCACCGCTGCGATCCGCCGGCAGGCCGGTGACGCTGGCGCGCTCCAGCAGGAACGTCAGCAGTTCGGTCTTGGCGAAGATCCGCGTGACCAGTTCGCAGTCCTTGAGGTTGTACTTGGCCAGCGCCGGTTTGTCCTCGGCGAACATCCGATTGATTTCGTCCATGCGCTGGTACGGCGTGTTGATGGATTTGCCCTCGCCCAGCAGCGTCTGGGCGACGTTTTCCAGGCTGAACGAGGGAAAACTCCAGGTCGCCGAGCGCAGCGATTCAATGCCATCGATGATCAGCCGCCCCGCTGCCGAGGCGAAATAGTGATTGCGGCTGCCGTGCTCACGCCATTGCATCTCTTCGCCGCCACGGCCGATTTTCAGCGGCACACCGAGGCGCCGGGCATGTTCGTGGAGGATGCGCAGGTCGAACTGCACGACGTTCCAACCGATGATCGCGTCGGGGTCGTGGCGGGCGAACCAGTCATTGAGTTTCTTCAGGATGAGCGTGCGCGAGTCGCAATATTCGAGATCGAAATCGACGATGCTGGCATCACCGTTCGCGGCGCCAAGCATGTACACCTGACGCTCGCCGCAGCCTTCCAGGGCGATGGAATACAACTCACCGGTTTCGGTGGTTTCGATGTCGAGCGAGACCAGCCGCAGCTTCGGTCGGTAAGCCGGGGCGGGTTTGAGGTGTGCGTTGAGCAAAACCCCGTCGGCATCGGGCGTGCCGCTGAAAAACACCGGGGCGGTGATGAAGCGCTCCATCAGATAGCGCTCAGGCGGGCGCACATCGGCTTCGTATACGTCGACACCCGCGCGATTGAGCGCTGTTTCCAGGCGCATCAACTGACCATGTTGCTGGCAATACAAACCGAGCACCGGGCGATGCTCGAAATCCTGCAGGGCCAACGGGCGCAGTTCGACGTTCTTTTCATCGTGCAGCAGGCGTTCAGCCGCTGCGCGCTGCTCGGCGGGGATAAACGCCACCGACGGCTGATGCGGCAAGCGCACACGGCGCGGCCCGGCGTCAGTCGCCAGCCAGAACTCGACTTCGGTGCCGACCGGCGTATCGCGCCAATGCCGGGTCAGGACGAAGCCCTGCGGTAAATCCACCACTGCAACCTCGGGAAACTGAATCTGGTGCGCATTCTACGCTGCCCCTTCATCGCCCGCGTTTTCAGTTTGGAATACTTTGTGATGAGAGGGTTTATCTGTGGCGAGGGGATTTATCCCCGTTGGGTTGCGAAGCAGCCCCAAAACCATCCGACACGGTGTACCAGGAAAACCCGGTTGTCTGTTTTTGGGCCCGCTGCGCAGGCCAACGGGGATAAATCCCCTCGCCACAGATAAATCCCTCGCCACAGGAACTCCATTTCACAAAGGCTCAGGGTAGGTATTTTCAGTAAATGACGTTTTTTGCGTGTTATCTGCCGCTTTGCCACCTTGCTCTGTACGTCAGCGTCTACGATGCTTGGATAACAACGACAACACCTGAGTAACCGCCATGAAGACCGTCGCCCAACTGCTCAAGCTCAAAGATCAGAAAAATCAGGAAGTGCACCAGATCAAACCTGATCACATGGTGCTCGAAGCACTGATGAAGATGGCCGAGAAGAACGTCGGCGCCTTGCTGGTGGTGGAAGACGACAAAGTGGTAGGCATCATCAGTGAACGCGATTACGCGCGCAAACTGGTGCTGCATGGCCGCTCATCGGTGGGCACGCCGGTTCGCGACATCATGGTGGCGAACGTGATCACCGTGGACACCCACCAGACCGTCGACACCTGCCTGGGCATCATGTCCGACAAACGCCTGCGTCACTTGCCGGTGGTGGAGAACGGCAAGTTGATCGGCTTGCTGTCGATTGGTGACCTGGTGAAAGAAGCGATTGCCGAACAGGCCGAGCTGATCAAACAGCTGGAGCAGTACATCCGCGGGGAATAAACCCCTCAAGATCCCCCCGCAGGAGTGAGCCCTGTGGCGAGGGGATTTATCCCCGATGGGGCGCGAAGCACCCCCAAATAAACAGGGTCTGCTGCGCAGTCCATCGGGGCGGTGCGACGCTTCGCTAAATCCCCTCGCCACAGGGCTCACTCCTGCATTTGGTTGTGTGGTGGGTTCAGGCTGGCCAATGCCGGGCAAACACCGGAGCCAACACCGGATGCCGGTCAATCCTCTGCAACCACGCATAAAACCCCGGCCGCGTCTGGCGCAAGTGCTCGCGGCTGCCGGCCCAGCGCGTCACCACCGCCGCCAGCACGTCCAGCGCCCCCGGCGTTTCGTCGTCCAGGTACAACTCGGCGGAAAATTGGTCGGCAAACACCTCCCAGCTCCAGTGCAAGCGCTCTCGGGCGCCGGCCATCAGGTTCTGCCGTGACGCTTCGTCAGGCATCAGCAACCAGCGCTCGGGGTAGTCGATAACGCCAATCGCCGCGTAGCAATTGCTGACGATGTAGACCAGACCGCGAATGGCCTGGTCGCGAGCGGCTGCCTGCGCCGGCAGTAGGCCGGACTTGGGAAACGCCAGACCCAGGTGAATCAGAATGGCCGCGCTCTCGGTCAGCGCACTGCCATCGGGCAGTTGCAGGGTCGGGATCTGCTTCAGCGGATTGAGTTGCGCCAATGCGTCAGCAGCTTCGGCACTGGCTTCGGTATCGATGAAGCGGTAGGCGATCTGGCACAACTCCAGCGCCGCTTCGATGGCGGCTGCGCCTGAATTGCGATGTCCGTAGAGCTGATACATGACTCCCCCTTCTCTATTGATGACCTGTGGCGAGGGGATTTATCCCCGATGGGTTGCGAAGCAGCCCTGAAATTGTCCGACGCGGTGTGTCATGCAAACAGCGCTGCCTGGTTTTTGAACCGCTGCGCGGGCCATCGGGGCGGTGCGACGTTTCGCTGAATCCCCTCACCACAAAAGTCACACGCCACAGAATAGATGGCGGCTGTCCGGATGTAGAAATTTCTTGGCTGTGTATCCGTTTTGGCACGAATTTCCCATGCGCTCGCCACTTGCGAATTCAACCCTCGCGAAACAGCGCTTACGGTGCCGATCCCGCACCAAGAGCAATCATCGAACGCTATCCGCGTTCTTGTAAGGTGCGATACCGAACCAAAAGTTCGCGTATCCGAGCTGGCAACAAGGAGTTCACCGCGTGAATCTTCAATCGTTCTGCCGCATCACTGCCTTTGCATCTCTTTACGCCAACAGCCGAGTTCATCTGAACAGCACCGGCCACCTGCGCGTTTACTGTATTACCTAACCCAATACCCCCACTGTGCTCGGCGATGAGTTATTCACCGAGCGCACAGTCTTATTTATTTTTTAAATACAACGCTGAATATCATTGCGCGAGCCATGCACTAATCAGTCTTCAGCTGGATTGTCAGACAATAACTTCAGCTATTTTATATTTGCACCAAAACTGCACCAACGACTGCAACTAAGCAAAGACTCAGGCATTGATTTCATTTAAACAAGAACAAGGAATAGCCCCTGTGACCCGCTAAAACATTGACCCGCACCAAATCAGTCCGCCGCGCACCAGCAAGTGCCCCGACTGACACGAGAATTGCCGCTCTGCCTCGCCAATCCGCGAGATAGAGCACACGGCCAGACTCGCCCTGAAAAAAGCCGCTGCGTACGCGGCGACGGGATTGTATGCGCCGAAGATAAACAGGCCAGCCATCGAAACTTATATAAATGCGACATGGGTAACATCAATGAAATAACCCACCTACATTCCAGCAACATTTGGCACAGCGGTTGCAAAACACAATTCGAGAAGTCTGCGATCTGTTGACCTTGATCTGATCTTGATCATTTAAAACAAGATCAACAGATCGCAGCCTGCGGCAGCTCCTACCTATAGAACAACACCAGGGAATGGGTAATGAACCGACGAAGTCGATGGCGCTGAGCCAGTAAGTTGCACAAGCCTTGTTAACCGGATAGTTCAACTATCGGCTTCTGCACACCCAAAAGAAAGTTACACCCATCCACTCGAACATGACCCACATGTTCGGACGGCACCTTATTGCCCTTCATCAACCCGAGGGAGCTTTAATGAACGATGCGGTAAAGCACAGAACCCTGCCGGGTTTGTTACGGGACGCGCCGATCCCGCCAACTTCGGGCAGGCCGGCCTTTAAAGCCAATACCTCGCAACCCGGCGGGTTGAACAAACAGCAAATGGTCTTGTTGGTCGCCGTGTCGGCGCTGATACATGGCGGTACCTGGTGGTTTCTCCAGCAATCGCGACCGGAGCCGTTGCCGACGCCGCCACAGATCCCGGAAATGACCGTCGAGCTGACCAGCCCGACGCCACCCGCTCCGCCGACGCCGGAACCACCGCCACCGCCGCCACCACCGCCCGAACCCGAGCAACCGGTGGAAGACGAAGACGCGGTCAAGCCACCGCCGAAACCGGTGGAAAAGCCCAAGCCCATCGAGAAACCGAAACCGGTCGAGAAGCCAAAACCGGTGAAGAAAGTCGAGCCGCCGAAAGCGCCGCCCGCTCCGGCACAACCGGCCGCCCCTGCTGCGCCGGCCACACCAAGCGCGCCACCGGCTCCCGCAGCGGCCCCGGGCCCGGTCAAGGAATCGGCGGCGATTTCCGGCCTCGCCAGCCTCGGCAACCCGCCGCCGGAATACCCGTCGCTGGCGTTGCGGCGCAACTGGGAAGGCAGCGTGGTGCTGCGCATTCAAGTGCTGGCCAACGGTCGTGCAGGTTCAGTGACCGTGACCAAATCCAGCGGCAAGCCGCAACTGGATGACGCCGCCGTTGCCGCCGTGAAGAACTGGAAGTTTATTCCGGCCAAACGCGGTGACACACCGATTGACGGCTTCGCCACCCAGACCATCGATTTCAAATTGCCGCAATAACCGAACGCTCAATCAACGCACAACCGAATAACGCAAGCGAGGTATCACCATGAACGATTTGTCTTCGATGATTGTCCCCGGCGTGCTCTGGGGTCTGGTGCTGTTTTCCGTGGTCAGCTGGGCGATCCTGCTGGTCAAATCGGCGCAATACCTGCGCCAGAAAGCGCAGAACAAACAGTTCAGCAAAGCCTTCTGGGGCGCGCCCGATCTGCTCACTGCCGCCGAACACGCCAGCCAGTATCCGGGCTCGCTCGCGCGCATTGCCAGCAGCGGTTTCGAAGCCCTGCTGGTGGAAGATTCGCCGCGCACCACGCAGCAACTGGCGCACACCATCAACCGCTCGGATCGACTGGAGCGTAACTTGCGCCAGCAGATCCAGAAGGAACGCCGCTCGCTGGAAAACGGCCAGGCGATCCTCGCCAGTATTGGCAGCACCGCGCCGTTCATTGGTCTGTTCGGCACCGTGTGGGGAATCATGGAAGCGCTGAAAAGCATCGGCGAAACCGGCTCGGCCAGCCTTGAAGCGGTCGCCGGGCCCATCGGCCACGCGCTGATCGCTACTGGCGTGGGCATCGCCGTCGCGGTGCCGGCGGTGCTGATTTACAACTTCTTCCTGCGTCGTCTGAAACTCGCATCGGCGGACATGGACGATTTCGCCCACGACTTTGACGCCCTCGCCTCGCGCAGTGCGTTTTCCATCAGCCGCCAGGCCATCGCCAGCAAAACCACAGCCGCCGTGCGGGAGGCCAGCTGATGTCGTTCTCCACTCAAGACAGCGAAGAAGTGCTCAGCGAAATGAATGTCACGCCACTGGTCGACGTGATGCTCGTGCTGCTGGTGGTGTTCATCGTCACCGCGCCGCTGATGACCAACGCGATCAAAGTCAACCTGCCGAAAACCGACGCCGTCGCCCCCGCCGAGAAAAAGGACCCGGTGGTGGTCAGCGTCGATCAGGACGGCAAGTTCTATCTGGCCAAGACCGAACTGGCCCCGGAATCTTTGGAGGCCAGCCTCAAGGAGGTCAAGGCCAAGGACGCCGAAGTACGCGTTCAGCTACAGGCCGATTCCTCGGTGAATTATGGCCAGGTCGCCAAGGCCATGGCGTCCATCGAACGCTCGGGCATCAGCAAGATTTCGGTGATGACCACCCACTGAGTGCGGTGCCGGGCGCGCGTTGAAAATACGCGCCCGGCACCGCTGAAGAAATCCCGTCGCACTCGGCCGACCGAAAAAACGCTACGCGTCTTCGGAGGGGATCGGCTTGCTTGAAGAAAGTGGTTTTTCGCGGCGCGGCACCACCGTGACCTGCGCAATCAGGGCTCACAAGGCCATTTCGATAACGTCTAACAAAGTCGGAAACAACCATGCTGATGAACACTCCACGCTTTACGCTGAAACCTTTGGTGGCGACGATTTCTCGTCACCGTTTTGTTCCGTTGTATCTGGTGGCCATGGGGATGGGCGCCGGGACTGTGCAGGCCGCGGAGGACGACAATGCGGCCGTCCCCGCAGCGGCGGCGGTGGTTGCGCCGACCACGCAACTGCAACGGGTGGAAGTGACCGGTTCGGCGATTCGCCGTGTCGATGCGGAAACGGCGGTGCCGATCACCATTCTCAAGGCTGACGAGCTGCGCAAACAGGGCGTGACCACCACCGCCGAACTGGTGCAGCGGATCACCGGCAGCCAGTCGATCAACAACAGCGCCGGCTCGGTCGGTGCGGCCACCGGTGGCGCCTCGTTCGCCGACATGCGCGGCATCGGCGCGAACAAGACGCTGGTGCTGCTCAACGGTCGACGCCTGGCCAACAACGCTTTGTCGGGGACCAACTCGGCCGGCGGTGCGGTGGATCTGAACATGATCCCGTTTGCCGCCATCGAGCGTGTGGAAGTGCTGCGCGACGGCGCTTCGGCCCTGTACGGCACCGATGCCATCGGCGGCGTGATCAACTTCATCACCAAGAAATCCATGACCGATGGCCAACTCACCCTTGGCGGCGAAACCCCGACCCACAGCGGCGGCGGTGCAACCAAAGACATGAGCGCCAGCTGGGGCTACGGCGATCTGGAGCAGGACCGCTTCAACGTCCTTGGCGTGTTCAACTACAACAAGCAGCAGAACCTCGACGCCAACGACCGCTCCTTCGCCCGCGACTACGATCCCGGGCGTGGCCTCGATCAGACCTCCGGCACCGCGTTCCCCGGCAACTATAGCCAGAACGGCAACGCCACCAATCCACTGGCCAACAGCAATTGCAACGGGCCGAACCTGGTGGCGCGCGACGGTTTGTGCCGCTTCAGCACCCGCGAATACATCGACCTGGTGCCGCAAACCGAGAAGACGTCGTTCTTCGGCAAGACCACCGGCAAACTCGCCGACGATCACAACGTCAACCTCGAATACTTCTGGTCGCGCAACAACAACGCCACCGCTGTCGGCCCAGCGCCACTGACCGGTTTGAGCCTCGATTCGTCGTCGCCCTACTACCCCGGCAACGGCATTACACCCGGCCCGAGCGGATTCGCCCTCGACCCGACGCAACCGGTTGATGTGAACTGGCGCGAAACCGCTGCCGGGCCCCGTGAGTCGAAAGACCAGAACACCAGTCAGCGCTTCTTGCTGAGCTTCGATGGTCTGGTCGGCGGTTGGGATTACAACGTCGGCGCCTCGTACAACCAGAACAAAATCGTCTCCAGCGTCACCAGCGGTTACGTCAGCGATCAAGCGATGATCAATGGTCTGGCCAGCGGTCTGCTCAACCCGTTCGGCCCGCAGTCTACGGCCGGTCAGCAATACATCGATGAAGCGATGTACCACGGCGCCTACTCCACTGCGGTCGGCCGCGTGGCCGGATTCGACGGGCGTATCAGCCGTGAGATTGGCGACTGGTTCGGCGCGGGCCCGTCCGGTCTGGCGCTGGGTGGCGAGTACCGCAAAGAGAAATTCCATCAGGACTTCGAGTCGTTCGCCGGCGACATCCAGAGCCTCGGCATCGACCCGAACGGCAGTGTCGAGGGCGACCGCAGCGTGAAAGCTGCTTACGCAGAAATCAACGTGCCGGTGCTCGACAGCCTCGAACTGTCCGCCGCCGTGCGTCACGACAAATACAGCGACTTCGGCAGCACCACCAATCCGAAATATTCGTTCCGTTATCAGCCGCTCAAAGAGCTGGTGGTGCGCGGCGCGTACAGCGAAGGTTTCCGCGCACCGTCGCTGTATGAGTTGTATTCGCCGCGCAGCATCACCTTCACTCAGGGCTACTACAACGATCCGGTGCTGTGTACCGGCGGCGTGGTGCAACCGGGTGGTAATGGCGGCCGCGATTGCGGTCAGCAGTTCCTCAACCAGATTGGCGGCAACGAAGACCTGGCCCCGGAGAAGGCGCGCAACGTGACGCTGGGTTTCGTCTACCAGCCGATCAACAACCTGTCGGTGGGCCTGGATTTCTGGTGGATTCACATCTCCAACCAGATTCAGCCGTTCCCGGAATCCACCGTGTTTGATCAGGCCGGTTCCTACCCGGATCGCTTCGTGCGCAACGCCGACGGCACGCTCAATTACATCGTCACCGGCAACGCCAACCTCGGCATCGTCGAAACCAACGGGGTCGATGTGTCGCTGGACTATCGCTTCCCGAACACGCCGTACGGTCAATTCGGCCTGGGCCTGCAAGGCACCTATGTCGACGAGTACGACTTCCAGAGCACCATCAAGGGCCCGTTCACCGACAAGGTCGGCGACTTCGAGGGTGACGGCGTGATCGCGCGCTGGAAGCACAACCTCACCGGCAGCTGGACCTTCGGCGCGGCGCGAGCGTCGCTGACCAACCGCTTCACCACCGGTTACAACGACTACGACCGCGATACCCATGCGCGCGTGGCGTCGTATTCGGTGTGGGATCTGTCGGCCGGTTACACCTTCAATAAAGTGCTGGATGTCGATGCCGGGATGAAGAACATGTTTGACCGCAACCCGCCGTTCTCCAACCAGGCCTACAACTTCCAGAGCGGCTATGACCCACGCTACACCGACCCGCTGGGCCGCACCCTGTTTGCGCGCATGACGTACCACTTCTAACCCGCAACACCGTAATCCCTGTAGGAATGAGTCTTGTGGCGAGGGGATTTATCCCCGTCCGGCTGCGCAGCAGTCGTAACCATTGATCGCGGTCTGTCTGGTCATTCGCGGTTGCAGGTTTTGGCGGTGCTTCGCGCCCCAACGGGGATAAATCCCCTCGCCACACAGGCTCACTCCGACAGGTTGAACCGTGATCTTTCAGGGGCTCAGGAGTGACTTCATGACTTTCATGCGCAACATGGCAGGCCTGCTGCTTGGCGGCGCGCTGCTGTGCAATGTGGCACCGGCGCTGGCCGGCGGCAGCTACGCGATGACGGTATACGGCGAGGCGCCGAAGTACCCGGCGGGTTTCGAGCATTTCGACTTCGTTAATCCCGACGCGCCCAAGGGTGGTTCGCTCAGCCGCGCGTCGATGGAAATCGGCCAGTACAACTACATCGCGCCGTATGCCGATCAAGGCATCAGCGTGGTGCAGGTCAACGACTGGGTGTACTCGCCGCTGGCGTTTCGTTCACTGGACGAACCGTACACCGTCTACGGCCTGGTCGCGCAACAGATGGAGCGCGACCCCGAAGGCTTGTGGGTGCGTTTCACCCTCAATCCAAAAGCACGTTTCGCCGACGGCACGCCGATCACCGCCGAAGACGTGCGCTACACCTTCAACTTGCTGATGACCAAAGGCAGCCTGAGTTATCGGCAGCAATACGCCGACGTGCAGGACGTGCTCATCGAAGGCCCACGGCAAGTGCGCTTCACCTTCAAGAACAACCTCAACCGCACACTGGCGCTGGATCTGGCGACGATGCGCGTCGTGCCGGAGCACTGGTGGCAAACCCGCGATTTCGCTAACGGCGGCGGTTTCGAGCCACCGCTGGGCAGCGGCCCGTACCGCGTGAGCAAAGTCGACGCCGGGCGCAGTATCAGCTTCCAGCGTGATGCGGATTGGTGGGGCAAGGACCTGCCAGTCAGTCGCGGCCTGTACAACTTCGACACGCTTACGGTGAATTTCTACGGCGACACCGACGTCGCCCGCCAACTCTTGCAGGCCGGTGCGTTCGACTACAACCGCGAGTTTTCCTCGTCCGGTTACGTGGTCGGCTATGACTGCCCGGCCTTGCGCGATGGTCGCTTGCAACAGTCGATCCTCGCCCCGGAAAAACCGACGGCGGCGCAAGGCTTCGTATTCAACCTGCAAAACCCGATCTTTCAGGATCGCCGCGTCCGCCAGGCAATCAGTCTGCTGTGGGATTTCGAATGGACCAACAAGCAGATGATGCGCGGCTTCTACGTGCGCCAGAACAGCTTCTGGCCGAAGAGTGAAATGGCTGCCACAGCACTGCCTGATGCCGAAGAAATGAAGATCCTCGAACCGTTGCGCGGGCAGGTCCCCGACGAGGTCTTCACCACGGTGTATGAGGCACCGAAAACCGACGGCAGCGGCTACATCCGCGACAAGCAACTGCAAGCCTTGAAGCTGCTCGCCGAGGCGGGCTGGACAGCGAAAAACAATCGTTTGGTCAACGCTGACGGCGAGCCGCTGGAATTCACCTTCCTCGACGGTCAGGGCGGTTTCGATCGCATGCTGCTGCCGTTCAAACGCACCCTCGCGCAGATCGGCATCACGCTGAATTTACGCCGCATCGATTCGGCGCAATACGTCAATCGGCTGAACGCCCGCGACTACGACATGATCGTCACCAGTTTCCCGCGCAGCGGCGATCCGATCGTCTCCCCCGGCCGCGAGCTGTACAGCCTGTACGCCTCGCAAAGTGCCACGCAGGTCGGCAGTTCGAATTCGATGGTGCTGGCCAATCCGGCGGTCGATCAACTGATCGACGGGCTGGTGCAGGCCAACACCCGCGAAGCCATGGTGCATTACGCCCGCGCCCTCGACCGGGTGCTGCAATGGGGTTACTACATGATTCCCAACTACTACTCCAAGGGCACGCCGACGGTGTATCAGAACCGTTTTGGCATGCCGGCGCAGCAACCGCTTTACAACGAAGGGCTGGAAACCTGGTGGGAAGTCGCGGCCAAAACGTTGACGAGCCAACAGATGAACGCCCGACTCGCGGGAGGCCAGTGACATGCTGCGTTATCTGAGTCGACGTTTGCTGCTGATCATCCCCACACTGTTGTGCATCCTGGTGGTCAATTTCCTCATTGTGCAGGCCGCGCCGGGCGGCCCCGTGGAGCAAGCCATCGCCCGCCTGCAAGGCTTCGGCGGCCACAGCATGGGCGGCGGTGGCGAGGTTGCCGCGATTGGCGGTGCCGGGCGCAGCAGTCGGGGTCTCGACCCGGCACTGATCGAGGAAATCAAACACCACTACGGCTTCGACAAACCGATGCACGAACGCCTGTGGCTGATGTTGAAAAATTACGCGCAACTGGATCTGGGCAGCAGTTTCTTCCGTGGCGCCAAGGTCACCGACCTGATCGTGCAGAAGCTGCCGGTGTCGCTGTCATTGGGCTTGTGGGCGACGCTGATCACTTACCTGATTTCGATTCCGCTGGGCATTCGCAAAGCGATCAAAAACGGCAGCGCTTTCGATGTCTGGAGCAGTACAGCGATCATCGTCGGCTACGCGATGCCGGCGTTTCTCTTTGCGATTCTGTTGATCGTGGTATTTGCCGGTGGCAGCTACGTCAACTGGTTTCCGGTGCAAGGACTGGTCTCGGATAACTTCGACAGCCTGAGCACGCTGGGCAAGGTCGGTGACTACCTCTGGCACTTGGTGTTGCCGGTGACGGCACTGGTGATCGGCGGCTTCGCGACGCTGACGATCCTCACCAAAAACAGCTTCCTCAACGAGATCAGCCGCCAGTACGTGATCACCGCCCGGGCCAAGGGCCTGACCGAGCGCCGCGTGCTCTACGGCCATGTGTTTCGCAACGCCATGCTGTTGGTGGTCGCGGGGGTGCCGTCGGCGCTGATCGAGGTGTTCTTCGCCGGTTCGCTGTTGATTGAAACCATCTTCAACCTCGATGGCCTCGGCCGCATGAGTTACGAAGCGGCGGTCTCGCGCGACTACCCGGTGGTGTTCGGCGCGCTGTTTCTGTTCACCCTCTTCGGCCTGCTGATCAAGCTGATCGGCGACCTCTGCTACACCCTGCTCGACCCGCGCATCGACTTCTCGGCGAGGACTGCCTGATGTTCACACTTTCCCCTCTGGGCCGGCGCCGTGTCGCGCAATTCAAAGCCAATCGGCGAGGTCGCTGGTCACTGTGGCTGTTTATCGGTCTGTGCCTGATTTGCCTCGGCGGCGAGTTGATCGCCAACGACAAACCACTGGTGATTCGTTATCACGATGCTTTTTACTTTCCGATCCTCAGCGATTACCTGGAAACCGATTTCGGCGGCGAGCTGCCATTCCAGCCGGACTACGCCAGCAGCTACGTGCATAAGTTGATCGAGGATCAGGGCGGCTGGATGCTGTTTCCGCCGATCCCGTTCAGCTACGACACGGTCAATTACGACCTCAGCGAACCCGCGCCGAGTCCGCCCTCCTCCAGCAATTGGCTGGGCACCGACGATCAGGCGCGCGACGTGTTGGCGCGGGTGATCTTCGGCACACGTATTTCGATTCTGTTTGCGCTGATCCTCACCGGCATCAGTGCGTTGATCGGCATCGTTGCCGGGGCGCTGCAGGGTTATTACGGCGGTTGGGTCGACTTGCTCGGGCAGCGGGTGCTGGAAATCTGGTCGGGGCTGCCGGTGCTGTATCTGCTGATCATTTTGTCCGGCTTCGTCTCGCCGAGTTTCTGGTGGCTGCTGGGGATCATGGCGCTGTTTTCGTGGCTGGCACTGGTCGATGTGGTGCGCGCCGAGTTCCTCCGAGGGCGCAATCTGGAATACGTCAAAGCCGCACGGGCGCTGGGCCTGACCGACAGCGAACTGATGCGTCGGCACATCCTGCCCAACGCGATGACCTCCACCCTCACCTACCTGCCGTTCATTCTGACGGGCGCCATCGCCACGCTGACTGCACTGGACTTTCTTGGTTTCGGCATGCCAGCGGGCACGGCGTCGCTGGGTGAACTGATTGGCCAGGCCAAGCGCAATCTGCAAGCGCCGTGGCTGGGGCTGACGGCGTTTTTTGCCTTGGCGTTGATTCTGTCGTTGCTGGTTTTCATCGGTGAGGCTTGCCGAGATGCGTTTGATCCGAGGAGCTGAGATGAAAGACCATTTGATCGAGATACGTGACCTGCGCGTTGCCTTTGCCGGGCAGGAAGTGGTGCACGGTTTGAACCTGGATATTCGTCGGGGTGAGTGTTTGGCGCTGGTTGGTGAATCGGGTTCAGGCAAGTCGGTGACGGCGCATTCGATCCTGCGTTTGCTGCCAGGCAAAAACGTTAGCAGCAGCGGTTCGATCAGCTACAACGGCGTGGACTTGTTGCACGCCAGCGAGCAGCAGATGCGCGGTTTGCGTGGCAACCGGATTGCAATGATTTTCCAGGAGCCGATGACTTCGCTGAATCCGCTGCACACGGTGGAAAAGCAAGTCAGTGAAGTGCTGGAGATTCATAAAGGCCTGAAGGGCCGCGCTGCCCGCGAACGGACTTTGCAGTTACTTGAGCTGGTCGGCATTCGCCAGCCTTTGCAGCGCTTGAAAGCCTATCCACATCAGCTCTCCGGTGGGCAGCGACAAAGGGTGATGATCGCCATGGCGTTGGCCAATGAGCCAGAACTGTTGATCGCCGATGAGCCGACTACCGCGCTGGACGTGACCGTGCAGCAAAAGATTCTCGAACTGTTGATCGAGCTGCAGCAAAGGCTCGGCATGTCACTGCTGTTGATCAGCCATGACCTCAATCTGGTGCGGCGCATCGCGCAGCGGGTCTGCGTGATGCGTCACGGTGAAGTCGTCGAAGCGGCTGATTGCGAAACGCTGTTCCGCGCACCGCAGCATCCCTACAGCCGTTTGCTGATCGAGGCCGAACCGAGCGGTGCGCCGGTGCCGAGCCAGTTCGATCACAACCTGTTGGAGGTGGATGATCTGAAGGTCTGGTTTCCATTGCCCAAAGCGTTGTTCAGCCGTCAGCAGGACTACATCAAAGCGGTGGACGGCGTGAGCTTCACCCTGCAACGGGGCAAGACGCTGGGCATTGTTGGCGAGTCCGGCTCGGGCAAATCGACGCTGGGCCAGGCGATCCTGCGATTGGTGGAATCGGAGGGCAATATTCGTTTCGGCAACAAGCAACTGAGCCTGCTCAATCAACGTTTGATGCGGCCATTGCGGCGGCAGATTCAGGTGGTGTTTCAGGATCCGTTCGGCAGCCTAAGCCCAAGGATGTCGGTGCAACAGATCATTGCCGAGGGCTTGTTGACCCATGGCATCGGCACCGAGGCTGAGCGCGAGGCGGCAGTGATTCGCGTACTGGAAGAAGTCGGGCTCGATCCGAAAAGCCGTCATCGTTACCCCCATGAATTTTCCGGCGGTCAGCGCCAGCGTATCTCCATCGCCCGCGCCCTGGTGTTGGAACCGGCGCTGATTCTACTGGATGAGCCGACCTCGGCGCTGGATCGCACGGTGCAAAAACAGGTGGTGGAGCTGTTGCGGCAGTTGCAGATCAAGCATGGGCTGACATACCTGTTCATCAGCCATGACCTGGCGGTGGTGCATGCCTTGGCACATGACTTGATGGTGATCAAGGATGGCAAAGTCGTTGAGCAGGGTTCGTCACGGGAGATTTTCGCTGCGCCCAAACACCCCTACACCCAGGAACTTCTGAAAGCCTCCGGCCTGAAGACTGACAAAAATCCCTGTGGGAGCGAGCCTGCTCGCGAATACGGTGTGTCAGTCACATAAGTGCTGACTGATCCGGCGCCTTCGCGAGCAGGCTCGCTCCCACAGGGAAGGTCAGTGGGGTTTGAAATTTATTTTCCGGGCACTGCATCCAAACGCCTCCGCCATGGGTAGTCCCTGTAACAGCCCTCTTCGGCTGTCAGCGGTTTACCCTTTTCGGAGAAACACACTGATGAACATTACCCAGCTGATTGGCCTCACCGGTTTGCTCGCTGTCACCTCGACGACCTTCGCTCAAAGCAGTTATCCCGACGCGATCAAAGTCCCGGATGGCCACAAGATCGCGATGGAAACCACCGGCGTTGGCGAGATCACCTACGAGTGCCGCGACAAGCCCAACGTCGCCGGGCAGACCGAGTGGACCTTCGTCGGCCCGAAAGCGGTGCTCAACGATCGCAGCGGCAAACAGGTCGGCACCTACTTTGGTCCACCCGCCACCTGGCAGGCCAAGGACGGTTCAAAAGTCACCGGCACGCAATTGGCCGTGGCGCCATCGAGCCCGGGCAACCTGCCCTATCAGTTGGTCAAGGCCAACCCGGCCGAAGGCAAAGGTGCCATGACGGGCGTGAGTTACATCCAGCGCGTCGCCCTCAAGGGCGGCGTAGCGCCGGGCAGCGAATGCACAGCGGCGAACAAGGGCAAACAGGAAGTGGTGAAGTACCAGGCCGATTACATCTTCTGGGCCGTGAACTGACTCCAGTACTCACCACAAATCCCTGTAGGCCTTCGCCTGCTCGCGATAGCGGTGTATCAGTGAAAAATATTTCGGCTGACACTCCGCTATCGCGAGCAGGCGAAGGCCTACAAAGGGAATCGGGTTGTCTGGATGTTTGCTGGAATGTGAGCTAGATTGCACGACATGTCTTTGCCCGAATCCGTGTTTGATTACGAAGCCCGTCTTGCTGCCTGCGCGCGCGGCGAGCGTGCGGCCCTGCGCGATTTGTATGTGCAGGAAGGCCCGCGCCTGCTCGGCGTGGCCAAGCGGCTGGTGCGCGATACGGCGCTGGCCGAGGACATTGTTCATGAGGCGTTCATCAAGATCTGGAACGGCGCGGCGGGGTTTGATCCGGCACGCGGTTCGGCGCGAGGCTGGATGTTCAGCGTGACCCGGCACCTGGCGTTGAATCTGCTGCGCGACCATGGCCGGGAAACGCCGTTCAGCGAAGAACATGCAGCGCTGTCAGAGGATGATGGCTTCGACGCCCACGCACATTCGGCGCGTATTCACCGCTGCCTTGAACAACTCGATCCGCAGCGTCGGCGCTGCATCCTGCACGCCTATGTCGACGGTTATTCGCACGCGCAGATTGCCACACGCCTCGACACGCCGCTGGGCACGGTCAAAGCCTGGATCAAGCGCAGCCTCAACGCCTTGCGGGAGTGCATGGGATGACCACTGAATCGGCGCAAGAACGCGATGAACTGGCCAGCGAATATGTGCTCGGCACGCTCTCGGCCGAACAGCGCAGCGAGGTGCAGAAACGTCTGACGCATGAGCCGCCACTGCGTGCGGCAGTGGATGCCTGGGAGCGGCGGCTTTTGGAACTGACGGATTTCGCCGCGCCTCAACAACCGTCGGCACAGTTGTGGCAACGGATCGAACGCAGCGTTGAACGCTTCACGCAAAAACGCCTGCCACCTCATGGTGGAATCTGCTGCCGTTGTGGCGTGGCCTGAGCGCTGCCGGATTGGCCGCGACGTTGATCCTGGGCGCGATCCTGCTGACCCAGACCACGCCGAAGCCGAATTATCTGGTGGTGTTGGTGGCGCCGCAGGACAAGGCGCCGGGCTGGGTGATCCAGGCCAGCAATTCGCGGGAGATTCAGTTGATTCCACTGGGCGTGGTCGAGGTGCCGGCGGACAAGGCGCTGGAGTTCTGGACCAAGGCTGACGGTTGGCAAGGGCCGGTGTCGCTGGGGTTGGTCAAACCGGGACAGGCGTTGTCGGTGCCGCTGGACAAGCTGCCGCCGCTGCAACCGAATCAGCTATTCGAGTTGACGCTTGAAGGTGCCAATGGCTCGCCAATCGGCAAACCGACCGGGCCGATTCAGGCGATCGGGCGTGCGGTGAAGGTGTTGTAGGGCTCTGGCGCGGGGGTGCCGGCAATCATCATTGCCGTCGATGTTCACCATCACGGCAATGAAGTTCTCATAAAAAATCCCCGGCGTAAGATCGGCTCCATACCAACCAACAACACCCCCGGAGCACACCATCATGAAACGCCAAACTCTTCTCAGCATCGCTTTCTCGGTTTTCGCAGTTAACGCTTTCGCCGCTACCCCGACCCACACGATGATCGCTGAAGGCGGTTCGGACAAACTGATTGAAAGCCGTGTGGCTGAAGGTGGCTCGGATCGTCTGCTTGAACGCCGCGTCGCTGAAGGTGGCTCGGATCGTCTGCTTGAACGCCGCGTTGCTGAAGGTGGTTCGGATCGTCTGATCGAACGCCGCGTCGCTGAAGGTGGTTCGGATCGTCTGCTTGAACGCCGCGTCGCTGAAGGTGGTTCCGATCGTCTGATCGAACGCCGCGTTGCTGAAGGTGGTTCGGATCGTCTGCTTGAACGCCGCGCCGTTTGAATGGATGGCTTCAATGCAACAACCCAGAGAAACCCGGCTCCCGCAGCCGGGTTTTTTACGTCTGCGGGAATCAGCCGGCCTTGGCCATGCAGCGTTTGTAACGCTCATCCACCCGTTTGGCGAACCAGGCCGTGGTCAGTTTGCGGGTGATTTTCGGGCTTTGCAGGACGATCCCCGGCAACACCGCACGCGGCAATGACTTGCCTTCGGCCTTCTCCGCCAACTCGAATACCCGTTGATAGAGTTTGGTCTCTTCGAATTCCAGGGTTTTGCCTTTGTCCAGTTGATCGCGAATGGTCGGATTGCGCATGCCCAACGACTTGCCAAGGGTGCGCACCGCCAGTTCCGTGCTGCCAGGCATGATCGAGTCGTAACGAATCAAATCGCCATCCAGCGCCAGCGGGATGCCCGAGGCACGGCTGACGGCATTCTGGAATGCCGCATTACGACTGGCGTACCACCCGGCATTGAAGTCGGCGAAGCGATACAGCGGTTCGCGGTAACTCACCGGGTAGCCGAGCAAATGCGCGATGCCGAAATACATGCCGCCGCGACGGCTGAACACTTCGTGGCGGATCGTGCCGTCCACCGGGTACGGGTAACCCTTGGCGTGCTGCTCGGCGAATTCGATGCTGACTTGCATCGGCCCGCCGGTGTGCACCGGGTTGAAACCGCCAAACAGCGTGCGGCCCATGGGCACTCTGCCGATGAAATCATCGAAAATGGCGCTGAGTTCCTTTTCGCTGCGCGCGGCGCTCAGGCGTTCGCTGTAGGTTTTGCCATTGGTCGAGCGAACTTGCAGCGCGCCACTGACCAACAGGCTGGGGATGTGCACTTTGGCGGCGCGACGGTCGATTTCGTCACGGGCGATTTTGCCGAGGCCCGGCACGGTCGGATCGGCTTGAAAGGTCGATTCCTGTTCGGCCACCGCCAGCACCGAGCACAGGTTTTGGGTGGTCGGACTGATGCCTTGCGCGGCAAACGCTGCATAAATATCGGTGGCCCAGCCTTGTCGATCGGCAGTTTTCGCCGGCATCAGCCGCACGATTTCGGCCTTCACTTCATTCGGCGCACGCGGTGCGGGTTCATCGCTGCGCTGACTGGCGCAACCGCCGAGTACCAGCAGTGCGGCGAGCGTGATCGGTAATCGAAAGTTGTGCATGAAGCTTCATCCAGTCCGTTGTGCCCGGTTCACCATACGTTCAATGGTATTCCACAAGCCAGACTCACACTGACCTTGCTGTGAGGGAATTTATCTGTGGCGAGGGGATTTATCCCCGATGGGGCGCGAAGCGGCCCCGCTTTTGATTTCCAAGGGGACTGCTGCGCAGTCCATCGGGGATAAATCCCTCGCCACAAGGAAGCAAATCAAGCCTTGGATTAGAGGTTTCAGCGACTGATGACAAACTGATTGCAAAACGTTACTGAGAAAACCTATCATTTGCGCCTGGAGTCGCATTTGCGCAAGGAGTTCCCGCGCCGCCCTTATTTTTTCCCATTGGCCGTGCGCCTCCAGGTATAAAAATGCCCGCTCCTGCTCGACTCGCCGTCCCTTTTCGCCCAACGCTTCTCGCCCTGCTGTGCTCCCTGACTGTCACCGCTTACGCCGCCGAAGGCGATAGCAACGAGCTGGTGCTCGACAACGTCAACATCAACGCCCAGGCGCCGACGCCAAATGCCTTGCCACCGGTTTACGCCGGTGGTCAGGTCGCGCGTGGCGGTCAGCTCGGCGTGTTGGGCAATCAAGACATGATGGACGTGCCGTTCAGCGCCGCGTCCTATACCGAGCAACTGATTCAGGATCAACAGGCCGAAGACGTCGCCGATGTGCTGCTCAACGACTCGTCGGTACGCCAGGCTTCGGGGTTCTCCAACCAATCGCAGGTCTTCATGATTCGCGGTTTGCCGCTGAACGGCGACGACATTTCCTATAACGGCCTGTACGGCGTACTGCCACGGCAGATCATTTCCACTGACGCGCTGGAGCGTGTGGAAGTGTTCAAAGGCCCGAATGCCTTCGTCAACGGCGTGACCCCGACCGGCTCCGGCATCGGTGGCGGCGTCAATTTGCAGCCAAAACGCGCCGGCGACGTGCCACTGCGCCGCTACACCACCGACATCAACAGCGAAGGCCGCATCGGTCAGCACCTCGACCTCGGTCAGCGCTTCGGTGAAGACAACCGCTTCGGCGCGCGGGTCAACCTGTCCCAGCGCGAAGGCGACACCGCCATCGACCACGAAAACCAACGCTCGAAACTGTTCGCCATCGGCCTCGATTATCGCGGCGACGCCCTGCGCATTTCCGGTGACTTCGCCTACCAGAAAGAACGCGTCAACGGTGGTCGCAACTCGGTCAACCTCGGCACCGCCACGCACATTCCGGACGCACCGTCGGCCGACACCAACTACGCGCCGAAGTGGGGCTACACCGACATCGAAGACACCTTCGGCATGCTCCGCGCCGAGTACGATCTGAACGACAACTGGACCGCCTACGCCGCGGGTGGCGCCAAGCACACCCGCGAAGTCGGGCGCTACAACTCGACCACGCTGGTCGGCAACACGGGTGCATCGACCACCACTGGCTCGTTTATCCCCCATGACGAAGACAACACCAGCGTCATGGCCGGCCTTAACGGCAAGTTCAACACCGGCGCCGTCAGCCACAAGCTGAATTTCGGCCTGACCGGCATCTGGGCTGAACAGCGCAGCGCCTATGACTTCGACCTGACCAAATACGCCAACAACATCTACCACCCGGTGGAAACCCCGTCGCCGGTCGGCAACTTCGCCGGTGGCGACAACAGCGATCCGGGCATCGTCGGCAAGACCTTCAACCGTAGCCTCGCGATCTCCGACACCCTCGGTTTCTTCGATGATCGCCTGCTGATCACCGCCGGTCTGCGTCGCCAGCAATTGGTCGTGCAAGGTTACAGCTACGCCAGCTACGGCAGCGGCCCGCGTTCTTCCAGCTACGACGAATCGATCACCACGCCGGTGTACGGCATCGTGTTCAAGCCGTGGGAGCATGTTTCGTTCTACGCCAACCACATCGAAGGCCTGGCGCAAGGGCCGACGTCGCCGACCACGTCCGGCTCGCGCGTCGTGATCAACGGCAACGAAGCCTACGCACCGGCACGCTCGAAGCAGACCGAAGCCGGGGTGAAAGTCGACATGGGCACCTACGGTGCAAGCTTGGGTGTTTATCGCATCGAACAGCCGAGCGACGGTTACTCGGAAATCATCGACGCCAACACGTCGCGTTATGTGCGTGAAGGCGAGCAAGTCAACAAAGGCGTGGAAATGAACGTGTTCGGCGAGCCGATCAGCGGCCTGCGCCTGATCAGCGGCCTGACCCTGATGGACACCGAACTGAAAAATACCCAGAACGGCGCCAACGACGGCAACCGTGCGATTGGTGTGCCGACCTTCCAGTTCAACGCCGGCGCCGACTGGGACGTGCCCGGCCTGCAAGGCGTAGCGCTGAATGCGCGGATGCTGCGCACCGGCGGCCAATATGCTGACGCGGCGAACAACTTGAGCCTGCCGACCTGGAATCGCTTCGATGCGGGTGCGCGTTATGCGTTCAAGGTTTCGGAGAAGGACGTGACCGTGCGTCTGGGCGTGGAAAACCTGGCGAACAAGAAGTACTGGGAATCGGCTCAGGGCGGTTACCTGACCCAGGGCGAACCGCGCGTGGCGAAGTTGTCGGGGACGATCGACTTCTAAGCGTCACCGTCAGGAAAAAGGCTCCGCGGCTTTGATGGCTGCGGGGCCTTTTTTTGTTTTGCGGGGGATTTTCCGGCCTCATCGCGAGCAGAACTGGCCAGCCCGACCTTCTGATCCATACTTGCTGCACCCCGTGAGGAGAACAAACTCATGAACCGCAGCGACGTTCTGATCATCGGCGCCGGCCCCACCGGCCTGGTGCTGGCCCTGTGGCTGAGCAAACTCGGCGTGCGCGTGCGCATCATCGACAAGACTTCCGCACCCGGTACCACCTCCCGGGCGCTGGCGGTGCAAGCGCGGACGCTGGAGTTGTATCGGCAACTGGACCTGTCCGATACCATCGTGCGCAGCGGCCACCGGGTCGCGGCGGCGAATTTCTGGGTCAACGGCAAACCGGTCGCGCAACTGCCGCTCAATCGTATCGGCGAGGGCCTGACGCCCTACGCGTTTGTCGAAATTTTTCCGCAGGATCAACACGAACAGTTGCTGATCGAGCGCCTCGCCGACTATGGCGTCAGCGTCGAACGCGAAACCACGCTGGACAGCTTCGACGAAACCGGCGACGGCCTCACCGCCCATTTACGTCGCCCCGATGGCGCGCAGGAAGTCTGCCAGGCCTGCTATCTGGCGGGCTGCGACGGCGCCCGTTCGGTGGTGCGCAAAGCCCTCGATGCCGGTTTCCCCGGCGGCACTTATCAGCAGATTTTCTACGTCGCAGACGTGCAGGCCAGCGGCCCGGCGATCAATGGCGAATTGCATCTGGACCTCGACGAGGCGGATTTTCTCGCGGTGTTCCCGCTGGCTGGCGCAGGCCGCGCCAGGCTGATCGGCACGGTGCGTGACGAACGCGCAGACCGTGCCGAAACCCTGGCGTTTTCCGATGTCAGCAGCCGCGCCATCGACCACTTGAAAGTGCACATCGAAGACGTCCACTGGTTTTCCACCTACCGCGTGCACCACCGCGTGGCCGAGCACTTTCGCGGCGGTCGGGCATTCTTGCTGGGAGATGCGGCGCATGTGCACAGCCCGGCCGGTGGTCAGGGCATGAACACCGGGATTGGCGATGCGATCAATCTGGCGTGGAAGCTGGCGGCCGTGCTCAGCGGTGCGGCAACGGCCAAGTTGCTCGACAGCTACGAAACCGAACGCATCGCCTTCGCCCGGCGATTGGTCTCGACCACCGACAAGGTGTTCAGCTTCGTCACCGCCGAGGGCCGCCTCGCTGACTTGCTGCGCACACGGCTGGCACCGTTCCTGATCCCGAAAATGGCGTCATTCGAAGCGAGCCGTGAATTCCTCTTTCGCACCGTATCGCAAGTCACCCTCAACTATCGCGGCATGCTGCTCAGCCAGGGCGAGGCCGGCCATGTTCACGGCGGCGACCGCTTGCCGTGGGCGCATGATGGCGAGGGGGATAATTATGAACCGCTGCGCCAGCCGTGCTGGCAGGTGCATGTGTACGGTGACACCAGCGACGAGATGATCGCCTGGTGCCACGAACACCATCTACCGTTGCACGTGTTCGACTGGCGGCCGGCGTTTGAAACGGCGGGATTGGGGCGCAACGGCTTTTACCTGCTGCGCCCGGATACGTACGTGGCGATTGCCGACAACAGTGCTGATCCAAAAGTGATCGAACGCTACTTCCGCGATCACGGCATCCGGCCGTTCTTTAGTTGTCCCTGACACACCACAATCCCCTGTAGGAGTGAGCCTGCTCGCGATGGCGGCGTGTCATTCACCAATAATTCGACTGACACACCGCCATCGCGAGCAGGCTCACTCCTACATTTGGATTTGCGGTGTTGCTTAGATCCCGGCCAGGGCCAGGTCCATCGCAAAGTAGGTGAAGATCAGATCCGCACCCGCCCGCTTGATCGCGCCAAGGCTTTCGCGCACCACACGATCTTCATCAATCGCCCCGGCCTGCGCGCCGAACTTGATCATCGCGTACTCGCCGCTGACCTGATAGGCCGACAGCGGCAGGTTCGAGGCTTCGCGAATATCACGGATGATGTCCAGGTACGCACCGGCCGGTTTGACCATCAGTGCATCGGCGCCTTCCTGCTCGTCGAGCAGCGATTCGCGCAGGGCTTCACGACGGTTCATCGGGTTCATCTGATAGCTTTTGCGGTCGCCCTTCAGCGCACTGCCACCCGCTTCGCGGAACGGGCCGTACAGTGCCGAAGCAAACTTGGTCGAATACGCCATGATCGGAATCTGCGTGAACCCGGCGGCGTCCAGCGCCTGGCGAATTGCTCGCACCTGACCGTCCATCGCTGCCGACGGCGCGATCACGTCAGCACCGGCGCGGGCTGCCGCGACGGCCTGTTTGCCGAGGTTGATCAGCGTCTGGTCGTTGTCGACTTCATGGTTGTGCATCACGCCACAGTGGCCGTGGTCGGTGTATTCGCAGAAGCAGGTGTCGGACATCACGATCATTTCCGGCACAGCATCCTTGGCAATGCGCGACATGCGCGAAACCAGACCGTCTTCGCGCCAGGTGTCGCTGCCGTTGCCGTCCAGATGATGCGATACGCCGAAGGTCATCACCGACTTGATGCCGGCACGGGCGTAACGCTCGATCTCGCCGGCCAGTTTGCGCTCGGGAATACGCATCACGCCGGGCATGCTCTTGATCGGCACGAAGTCATCGATTTCTTCCTCGACGAAAATCGGCAGCACCAGATCGTTCAGGCTGAATTCGGTTTCCTGGAACAGGCTGCGCAGGCTCGCATTGCGGCGCAGACGGCGGGGACGTGCTTCGGGGAACTGACTGGACATGGGGCCTTTCCTGAAAAAACGGCAGATGAGACGAAAGTCGTAGGGGGCGAAGCTTATGCCTTGCGGGGGTTGGCGTACAAACCTGGATCAATCAAGAGTGCATTACCGAGCGCGCAATAATCCTCCGGATTGTGCACATCCCTTGTAGGAGTGAGCCTGCTCGCGATGGCGGTGTATCAGTCAACGTTGATGTCGACTGACACAATGCCATCGCGAGCAGGCTCACTCCTACAGGGGTTGTGTGCGGTGTCAGGACGGGATGGTCAGGCCTCGGATGACGGCCGGACGAGAAAGGAAGCGCTCCAGCACGCGGGTGACATTCGGGAAATTCTGAATGCCGACCAGGTCGCCCGCCTCATAAAAACCGATCAGGTTGCGCACCCACGGGAACGTCGCGATGTCGGCAATGGTGTAGCGCTCGCCCATCAGCCAGTCGCGGCCTTCCAGGCGTGTGTCGAGCACCTTGAGCAGGCGTTTGCTTTCATCGACGTAGCGGTCACGCGGACGCTTGTCCTCGTAGTCCTTGCCAGCGAACTTGTTGAAGAAACCCAACTGGCCGAACATCGGGCCAATACCCCCCATCTGAAACATCAGCCACTGGATGGTTTCGTAGCGCAGCGCACCTTCCTGCGCCAGTAACTGACCGCTCTTGTCGGCCAGATAAATCAGGATCGCGCCGGATTCGAACAACGGCAGCGGCTGATCTTCCGGGCCATGCGGATCGAGAATCGCCGGGATCTTGTTGTTCGGGTTTAGCGACAGAAACGCCGGGGACAACTGATCGTTGCTGTCGAAAGCGACCTTGTGCGGCTCGTACGGCAGGCCGATCTCTTCGAGCATGATCGAGACTTTGACGCCGTTGGGGGTCGGCAAGGAATAGAGCTGAATCCAGTCAGGGTACTGCGCCGGCCATTTCTGGGTGATCGGGAACGCGGACAGATCGGTCATGGGAAGCATCCAGTCACAAATTGAACCCCGATATTAATGTAGGAGCTGCCGCAGGCTGCGAACTTTTGATCTTGAGCCTTTCTTCACGTTAAAAAATCGCAACCTGCGCCAGCTTCTACATGAACCGTAACATCCTGTGGCTAACCTTTGCCCCTGACGGTTACTCGGTGCCGCTACATTGCGCGGATCGAACCAAATCGGCCTTGAAGGACTCTGAGCTATGCACTTGTTGCAGAGGAAGCCGTTCACGACAGGGAAAACACCCGGTGCTGGGAGCCAGTGGTGTAAAGGTTTGTCAACCTTAATCGAACTTGCTGAAGAACCCCTTATTCCATGACGAACCTGATAAGTTTCGCCAAACGTTTCAAACACCGCGCCTACGTGGTCCTGCCCTCCCTGCTGGCGGTCAGCGCGGTCTTTCTGTCACTCGAATCCAGCGAGAGCCGCGCGCAGCCGGTCGATGGCACGCAGACGCTGGTGTTCCTGCGCCACGCCGAAAAGCCCGAGGGCGGTCTGGGTCAGCTCAATTGTCAGGGTCTGAATCGCGCCATCGACCTGTCGACAGTATTGCCGGAGAGATTCGGCAAAGCCGATTACGTATTCGCCGCCAACCCGACGCGCAATGTCGAGGAAGGTGAGTTGGACAACTCCTACAGCTACATTCGCCCGCTGATGACCATCAGCCCGGCAGCGATCAAGCTCGGTTTGCCGGTGAACATCGAGTTTTCAGCCAACGACACCAGCGATCTGGCCCGTGAGTTGCTCGCCGACAAGTACCACAACTCGACGATTTACACCGCGTGGTCCCATGGTTACCTGCCGGAGTTGATCAACAAAGTCGCCGGCAACGCCGTTGGCGAAAAGCAGACCATCACCAAGGACTGGGAGGGTGACGATTTTGATTCGCTCTACGTGCTGACCCTGACCTGGCACAACGGCAAGGCCAGCCTGCAGAGCCATAGCTACAAGCAGGGGCTGGATCATGGTAAGGAAACCTGCCCGACCTGAGTTTTTTGCTGTCAGTCGGGCCTCATCGCTGGCAAGCCAGCTCCCACCGGTTTTTGGGTGATGCCCATATTGGCAGTCAGCGCAAAACACTGTGGGAGTTGGCTTGCCAACGAAGAGGCCAGCCACTACAACCTCAATCTTTCTGGCTCACCCGCTCGCGCAAATAATCGATCACCGCCGCACTCTCCCCGGCAAACTCGATCCGCCCGCCCTTCTTCTCCCGCTGAAACGCGTACATCGGATCGTAATACTCACGCAGCAATCCCTCGATCCAGCCGCGATGCAGATCCACCGCCCCGCTGCGCCCCTGCTCGATCAAAGCCTCTTCCATCAACAGCAGCATCCGCCGATGGCGCTCGCCACCGAGGCGCTTCTGCACGTTGTTCAAGCTTTCCAGCAAGCGCTCGGAGAACAGCGCAAAGCCTTCCTCCCCGTGTACTGCCGCAAACTCGGCTGACAGATCCACCACGTAATCACGCAGGATCCGCTCCACACGGTCTTCAAAACTGTCTTCCAGCCAGACCATCGGGTACTGCTGCATGCCTTGATACAAGGGCAGCGGCAAGGCGCAACTGCCGACCACCCGGCTCTCATCTTCCAGCACAAACTGCTCGATACCGGCGTCGCGTTTTTTCAGGACGTCGATGGCCAGGCGGTTTTCGAAATCGATGTTCGACGGCTGACCCGTGGCGCGCTTGCCGAAGCTCGAACCGCGATGATTGGCGTGCCCTTCCAGGTCCAGGCCGTTGCGCAGTTGCACCAGCACTTCAGTCTTGCCGGTGCCGGTCATGCCGCCCAGCAAAACGAAATCACACTGGGCGATGGCCTGTTCGAGGGTAACAATGAGGAAGTTGCGCAACGCTTTGTAGCCGCCGCCAACGCGGGGATAGTCGATGCCCGCCTCGTCGCGCAGCCACTGTTGCGTGATCTGCGAACGCAAGCCGCCACGAAAACAATAGAGATAGCCATCAGGATGGGCCCGGGCGAAATCGGCCCAGGCCTGGATGCGTTCAGCTTTGACGTCGCCAGAGACCAATTGGTGGCCCAGCTCGATGGCAGCCTGCTGGCCGTGTTGCTTGTAGCAGGTGCCGATTTTCTGCCGCTCGATGTCGTTCATCAGCGGCAGATTGACCACGCCAGGGAACGCGCCCTTGTGAAACTCGACCGGCGCGCGGGCATCCATCAGCGGCCGGTCGTTGAGGAAAATATCACGGAAGTCAGTGCAGTCGCGGAGCATCAAATCACCTCGACTGCGTTCGTCTGTCGCTCAACCAGTTCGCCGATTGGCGCAAGAATCAGCCCCACCTCGGCGGCGACAGCGAGGAACTCGTCATTGCCTTCAGGCGTCACGGCAACCAACAGACCACCGCTGGTTTGCGGGTCGCAGAGCACCCGTTTGTGCAGTTCCTGCACGCGGCCGACCTTGCTCGCATAGCTGTCGAAATTGCGCAGCGTGCCGCCGGGTACACAGCCCTGATCGAGGTAATACTCGACGCTGTCCAGACGCGGCACACGGTCATAGGCGATGCGTGCGGTGAGCTTACTGCCATCAGCCATTTCCACCAGATGCCCGAGCAGGCCGAAACCAGTGACGTCGGTCATCGCCGTGACACCGGCGAGTTTGCCAAAACGGCTGCCGGGCTTGTTCAACGTGCACATCCAGTCGCGGGCCACGCCAACGTCGGCGGCGCGCAATTTGCCCTTCTTCTCGGCCGTGGTGAGGATGCCGATGCCCAGCGGTTTGGTCAGGTACAGCAGGCAACCGGCGGTGGCGGTGTCGTTGCGCTTCATGTGGCGTTTTTCCACCAGGCCAGTAACGGCGAGGCCGAAAATCGGCTCTGGCGCATCGATCGAATGCCCGCCCGCCAACGCAATGCCCGCCGCGTCGCACACCGCACGACCGCCACGAATCACTTCGCGCGCGACTTCCGGCGCCAGCACATTGACCGGCCAGCCGAGGATCGCAATCGCCATCAACGGATCACCGCCCATTGCGTAGATATCGCTGATCGCGTTGGTCGCCGCAATGCGGCCGAAGTCGAACGGGTCATCGACGATCGGCATGAAAAAGTCAGTGGTCGAAACCACGCCGCGCTCGGCATCGATCTCGTACACCGCCGCATCATCGCGCGAGGCGTTGCCGACCCACAGTTTCGGATCAAGGTTCTGCGCGCCGCTACCGGCCAGAATCACTTCCAGCACCTGCGGGGAAATCTTGCAGCCGCAACCGGCGCCGTGGCTGTATTGGGTCAGACGAATCGGCTCGCTCATGGGGGAGTCTCAGGCTGTTAATGAGGCGGATTCTAGCAGAGCACGAGGTTGCCGATTCTTGTGCTGATACTCAGAGCCTGCTTGCGAAGGCAATGGAAGCGAAAGTCCTGAATGTAGAAAACTCAAGATCAAAAGATCGCAGCCTGCGACAGCTCCTACATAGAAAATCGCGTTTCTCTGTAGGAGCTGCCGCAGGCTGCGATCTTTTGATCTTTGCCCCTAAAAAAACCGCCCTTGCGGGCGGCTGAAAGTGCTTCGACCCTAAATCAGAAGCCCAGGCTGAAGCTGATGGTCATCGCATGGTCATTGCTGTCTTTCGACAGTTGCCCCGAGTAGCCGACCCCGAGCTTGCCGGTCGGGCTGATCTGGAAGTCCACACCTGCTTCGACCAGCGCGCTGTCCTTGGCAATCGGCACGCCCTGAGTGTGGAACGAGGCGCCGCCGTCGATAAAGGTCAGGTCAGCGTCAGGCTTGGTGTCGCCGAAGGCATGCCGCCAGCCGATGGCCGCGCGCGGGGTGAATTGCCCGCCGTTGGCCAGGGTGATGACTTTGCCGGCGCGCACGCCGAGGGTCGAGAAGGTGATGTCCTGATCGGCCTCGGCCTCCAGGCGCCCTACCCCACCTTTTTCCTTGGCCTTGTCGGAGTCGTAGTTGACGTACGAGAGGCCGGCAAACGGTTCCAGGGCAATGCCGGCGGCATCGATTGTGTAACCGACTTCGCCGAACACCTGGGCGCTGCGAGCATCGTAATTGGCCTTCAACCGGTCGTTGTAACTGCCGACGCTGACGTCGCGTTTGCTCTCGATGTCGTGCCAGCTGTAAGCCGCGCCGAGGCGCACAGCCAGTGCATCGAATTGCGAGTTGAGGTACGCCGCCAAGTGATAGCTTTCAACGGTCGCATCCGAGCGACGGTCATGCGCGTCGAGGTCGCTGCGGGTGTAACCGGCGGCCATGCCCACGCGCCACTGATCATCGAGCTGTTTGTCGGTACCGAGCATGAAGCCGCTGAGGTTGCGATCAAGTTTGGCGCTGTTGCTGTCGCCATCCGATTCACCCCATGCACCCAGTGCGCGGGCCCAGCCGACCATTTCACCGTGGCAACCGTTGCTGCTCAGTTGGTTGTCACTCGGTGCCAGGGCACGGCGTGGATCATCCGCTGCGCTGCACGATGGCTGGCGCATGCGGTCGTTGACCGCCTCACGTACATAGCGCGAATCCTCAAGGATCGCGCTGGCGGTGCTGGCATGGATTTCCCCGGACAGACTGTCGAAGGCATTGCGCGCCCCCGCCACGCTGAGATTAACGATCTGATTCTGCAAAGCAGCACCCGCCGCACCATTGCGTGACAGTGCCGAAGCGGTGCCACGCTGGTTACCCGTGGCAGCGACATCGGTGAACGAGTTGCCGTTGCGGCTGACCGCCAGGGTCACCGAATCGGCACCGTAAACCAGTGAGCTGTCGAGGAAGGCGTACTGCGGCAGATCGGTGGAGCTGAAGGTGCCGGTCACGCCACCGCCCGCGGTGATCAGCGAGTAAACGGTGTTGCCGGTGAACGGTGCGAGCGAGTTCACTTGCAAGCCGCCGCCGAGGGCTGCCGTACCGCCGACCGCCAATGGCGTGGCGGTTGGCGAGCTGATGGTCAACGCCAATACACCGCTTGAGTTATTGGTCAGGTTACCCGCAACGCTCAGGGTTCCAGCGTCGCCACCGGAAGCCACGACACCATTGTTGACCACCGAACCGACGCTGCCGTTACCGCTCAGACCCGCACCGTTGGCCACCGTCACTTGCCCGCCCAACGAAGCGCGCGCCGAACGGCTGCCGACTTGCAGCACGCCTTGATCGACCGCTACGGTGCCGCTGAACGGGTTATCACCGGTCAACAGCAAGGTTCCGGCACCACGTTTGGCCATCGCCCCGAGACCGCTGAGGCGACCGTTGAACTGACCATTGGCGTTCTGCTGGAACACCAGCGAGGCGTTGTTGAGGATGTTGCCTTGCAGGCTGGTGGTGTTACCGACCAGCGTACCGCCACTGACGGTGGTGCCACCGCTGTAGGTGTTGGCCCCGCTCAGCACCAAGGTCCCGGAATCGAGTTTCTCGATACCGCCCGTGCCCACCAGCGGCACGGAGATTTCTGCGCTCGCCCCGGCATTCACGCGAACCGGTGCGAGGCTGCCATCCGCGCCGTTGACCGGAGTCAGCGTGCCACCGGCGCCCGGCGTCAGGCTGTAGCCGCTGGTGAGGAATTGCAGGCCGGTAAAGTTCTGATTGCCCAGCACGGTGACCGTGCCGCTTTGCCCACCGAACACCGCAAACTGACCGTTCGAGGCCAACGCCTGCGTGCCGCTCGGGTCGGTCCAGTTGGTGCCTGGCCCCCACACACCACTGCCGCCGCCGATGCTGCCGTCAGGATTAGTGGTGCCGCCGTTCCAGAACTGCACCTCACCCGGCGTGCCTTGCACCAGCAAGTTGACTTGATTGGCGATGGCGGTTTGCAGGGTCAGATTGGCCGCCGACACCGGCAGGCTGCCATAAACCAGACCGTTGTCGGTCAGGCTGCCGCCGTAGCGGAACAGTTGATAGACGCCTGTACCGAAGCCGCCGGCGTTGCTGATGTTCAGCGTGCCGTCGAGGGTCAGGTTCCCCGCCACATTGACCACCGTGGTCGAACTGGTCGCCGAGCCGAGGCTGAAGTCCAGGTTGGTGCCCGAGGACAACGCCAGCGAACCGACCGACAACGGCGTCGCCGTGCCACCACCGACCAGCGTCGCGCCGTTAGCCAGTTGCACCGCGCCGCCGACTTGACCGCTACCGCCGATTTTCGCACCGCTGGCGACGTTGACGTTGGCACTGTTGAGCACGCCGTTGACGGTCAGGCTGCCGGCCTGCACCGAAGTGTTGCCGGTGAATGTGTTATTCCCGGTCAGCAGCAATTGACCGCTGCCGGTTTTGTTCAACGTACCGGCGCCGGTGAGATTGCCGGTGTAGCTGCCATCAGCGTTTTGCGCGAAGGTCAGTGTTGCGTTGTTGACGATCGCACCTTGCAGGCTGCTGGTGTCACCCGTGGTGTTGCCGCCATTCAGCGTGGTTCCGCCGCTGTAGGTGTTGGCACCGCTGAGCAGCAGGTCGCCAGTACCGTTTTTGAGCAGACTGCCGCTGCCGCTGACCGCACCGATCAGTGTGGTGTTCTGGTTGCCGGCGAGGGTCAGTTGCGCGCCGAGGTTGATTGAGTTGGCCAGTTGCAGCGCCGAGGTGCTGTCGAGTGTCGAGTTGCCCGTCACACTCAATGCGCCGCTGCTGATCGCGCTGTTATTGCCGAGGATCAGCGTGCCGGCGTTCAGCGTGGTGCCACCGCTGTAAGTATTACTGCCGTTGAGGGTCAGGCTCGAAGCGCCGGTCTTGATCAGGCTGCCCGCGCCGCTGACAACGCCGCCAAGGGTTAGCGCGTTGGAGCCGGCAACGGTCAAGCCGCCATTGAGCACCACGCCGTTGCCGAGGGTGACGGCGGTGTTGCTGTCCAGCGCGGTGCCGGCGGCCGCGGTCAACACACCGGTGCCAAGGGCGGCGTTGTTGCCAACCACGATCTTGCCGCCGTTGAGCGCGGTGCCGCCGGTGTAGCCGTTGGCGGCGTTGAGTACCAGCGTGCCCGTGTCATATTTGCCGAGTGTACCGGCGCCGTTGAGCGCCACACCGATCGTTGCGGTGGCGTTCGGATCGACGCGCACCGAAGCGTTGCCCATCGAACCGTTGACCAGATTCAGCGAGCCCGCCGTGCCGTTTTGCAGGCTGTAGCCATCGGTGACGAACTGCATGCCGGTGATGGTTTGTGCGCCGTTGACCGTGACCGTGCCCGCCGTGCCCTGGAACACCGCGAAGTTGTTGGTCCAGGCCTGATTGGTCGTGCCGTTGACGTCGGTCCAGTTGGTGGTGCCGGTGCCCCAGGTGCCGCTGCCGCCGTCCACCGACCCGTTGGCGATCAGTTGATTGCCGTCCCAGAATTGCACGGTGACGCCCGGTGCGGTGACCAGCAGGTTGATCTGGTTGGCCAGCGCGGTTTGCAGGGTCAGGTCGCCGGGGGTGACGCTGCCCGGCACCGTGCCGATCAGCATGCCGTTGTCGGTCAGGCCGCCGGTGTAGTTGATCAGGCGATACACGCCGCTGCCGAAACCGCCGATGTCGCTGACGTTGAGGGTGCCGTCGAGGGTCAGGTTGCCGCCGACGTTGACCAGCGCATTGCCGCCGCCAGAGACCGGTGCGCCTAGGCCCACGTCGAAGTTGGAATTGGCGTTGAACACCAGCGAATTCACCGACAGGGTGCTGCCGGTAGCGCCGGCCAGATGGCCGCCATCGGCCACCGTCACTGCACCGCCGAGCGAGCCGCTACCGGCCAGAGTACCGCCGCTGTTGACCAGCACACTGGCACTGTCGAGCGAGCCGTTGACGTTCAAGGTGCCGGCGTTGACGGTGGTGTTACCGGTCAGGCTGTTGATACCGGTCAGCGTCAGGGTGCCAGTGCCGAGTTTGTTCAACTCGCCGGTGCCGGTGAGCACGCCGTCGAAAATGCTGCTGGCGTTGTTGCCGCCGATGCTCAGCGTGTTGCCGCCGCCGATCAGCGCGGTACCGCTGCCGGTCAGGCTGGCGAGGCTGCCGGAGCCGCCGAGGTTGAGGGTCGCCGCAGCGCCGAGATTGACCCCGGCGTTGCTGCCCAGTGCCGAGTTGCCCAGCGTGGTCAGGCTGCCGGACTGCACATCGAAGGTGCCGCTGAAGGTGTTGTTGCCGGACAGCGTCAGATCGGCCAAACCATTCTTGGTCAAGGTGCCTGCACCGGCAATCACACCGCCGAGGGTCAGGTTGTTGTTGCCGGCCACGCTCAGGTTGGCATTGACGTTGATGTTGTTGGCCAGCACCAGCGGCGCAGTGGTGTCGAGGGTCGACGCGCCCGCCACGGTGACTGCGCCGGAGCCCAGGCCCGCCGAGGTGCCAAGCGTCACGGTGCCGGCGTTCAGCGTGGTGCCGCCGCTATAGCTGTTGATACCGTTGAGGGTCAGGTTGGAGGCGCCGTTCTTGATCAGACCGCCGGTGCCGCTGACCACTCCGCTGAGGGCTACGTCGCTGGTGCCGGTGTTGGTCAGGTTGGCGTTGAGCACCACGTTGTTGCCCAGCGACACCGAAGTGTTGCTGTCCAGGGATGAAGCCCCGGCCACGGTGAGGTTGCCCAGACCGAGGGCGCCGTTGCTGCCAGCGGTCAGGGTGCCGGCATTCAGGGTAACGCCGCCGAGGAAGTTGTTGGCCCCGCTCAGGATCAGGTTGGCCGCGCCATTCTTGGTCAGGCTGCCGGCACCGTTGATGGCTCCGCTGAGTGTCAGATCGTTGCTGCCGACGATGCCGACGTTGCCCGCTAGGTTGATCGCGTTACCCGCCGTGAAGGTGCCGCTGGCATCCAGGGTAGTGCCGTTCGCCGCGTTCAGGGTGGCAGAGCCCAGCGCGCTGTTCGACGCCAGAATCAGCCCACCCGCGTTCAGTGCCACCGGGCCGAGGAAGGCGTTATTGCCGCCGAGGGTCAGGCTGGCTGAACCGTTCTTGATCAAACCGCCGGTGCCGGAAATGACACCGTTGAGGGTCAGCGCGTTGCTGCCGAGCACCGTGAGGTTGCCATTCAGCGTGGCAGCGTTGGCCAGTGTCACGGCGGTGTTGCTGTCCAGTTGCGTGCCGGCATTGGCGATCAACGCGCCAGTGCCCAGTGCGGTATTGCTGCCGACCACCAGCGTGCCGCCATCCAGTTGCGTGCCGCCGGTATAGGTGTTGGCACCGTTGAGCACCAAGGTGCCCGCATCGAGTTTGTTGAGAATGCCGCTGCCGTTGATGTTCACGCCGACCGTGGCGGTCACGCCCGGATCAACGCGCATCGCCGTGGTGCCACCGCTGCCATTGACGGCGGTGAGCAGCCCCGACGTGCCATTGACCACGTTGTAGCCATCGGTAAGGAACTGCATGCCGGTGAACAGTTGCGTGCCGTTGACCGACACGGTGCCGGCCGTGCCCTGGAACACTGCGAAATCGCCGGCCCAGGTCTGGTTCAGCGTGCCGTTGGAATTGGTCCAGTTGGTGCCACCGGCATTCCACGTACCGCTGCCACCATCCACTGTGCCGTTGGGGATTGTCTGGCTGCCGTCCCAGAAACGCAGGTTGGTGTTCGGCGCCGACACCACCAGATTGACCTGGTTACCTAAGGTCTGCACGAGGATGTCGCCGAGGCCGTAGCCCACCGGCACACCGGCCACGGTCAGGCCGTTGTCGGTCAACGCGCCGATGTAGTTGAACAAACGGTAAACCCCGACACCGAAACCGCCGGCATCGGTGACGTTGAGATTGCCGTCGAGGGTCAGGTTGCCGCCGATGTTCATCAGCGAGCTGGTCGATGGCGTGGCGAGGCTCGTGTCGACATTGCTGTTAGCTGTAAGGATCAGCGACGAGGCTGACAGGGTATTGCCCGAGGACAGCGCCAGATGACCACCGCTGTTGATGGTGATGAAGCCCAGTGCCGAACCGGTACCTGTGAGGGTGGCGCCATTGTTGACGTTGAGCTGGGAACTGGCCAGCGAACCGGTGAGATTCAGCGTACCGCCATTGACGTTGGTGTTGCCGGTGATGCCGCTGCTGCCGGTGAGGTTCAGCGTACCGGTACCGACTTTGGTCAACGCACCGCTGCCACCGAGGTCGCCGTCGAAGGTGCTGGTATTGCTCACACCGCCCACGGTCAGAGTATTACCGCCGGCGATTTGCACACTGCCGCTACCGCTCAACCCGTCGAGGCTGGCGCTGCTGTTGAGATAGAGACTGGCACCGGCGCTGATATTCGCGCCGGAAGTGTTGCCGAGCGCCCCGCTGCTCACGGTGGTAAGGCTGCCGGAGGCGATGTTCAGCGCGCCGGTGAACGTGTTGTTGCCGCTGAGCGTCAGATCGCCAAAGCCATCCTTGGTCAGGCTGCCGGCGCCATCGATCACGCCGCTGAGGTTCAGGGTGTTGCTGCCGGCCAGGGTCAGGCCGGCGTTGAGGGTGATGTTGTTGCCGACGCTCATCCCGGTGCTGGTATCCAGCGTCGAAGCGCCGCCGACGGTCAAGCCGCCACTGCCCAATGCACCGGCCGAGCCCAGTGTCAGCGTTCCCGCATTCAGCGTGCTGCCACCACTGTAGGTGTTGGTGCCGTTGACTGTCAGGTTGGCCGCGCCGTTCTTGATCAATTGGCCGGCACCGCTGATCACACCGCCGAGGGTGAGGTTCTGCGTGCCGCCGACGCTCAGTGCCGCATTGAGCACCACCGCGTTGGCCAGACTGGCCAGCGGCGAACTGCTGTCCAGCGTCGCCGCGCCGCCGACGGTCAGGGCACCGGTGCCCAGCGCCGAACTGTTGCCGACAGTCACCGTACCGGCGTTGAGCGTGGTGCCGCCGACGTAGGTATTGGTGCCATTCAGATTGAGATTGGCCGCACCGTTTTTCACCAGGCTGCCGGCACCGGCGACGGTGCCGGTGAGGGTCAGATCCGCACTGCCACCGACGTTGAGCGCGCCGGCGAGGTTGACCTGATTGCCCAGGGTGACGGCAGTGTTGGTGTCCAGCGTGGTGCCCGCTGCTGCGTTCAATGCGCCGCTGCCGATCGCGGTATTGCTGCCGACGATCAGTTTGCCGACATTGAGTGCGGTGTTTCCGAAGTAGGTGTTGGCGCCGTTGAGGATCAGGTCGGCGGGACCGCTCTTGGTCAGTCCACCGACACCGGAGACCACGCCGGCGAGGGTCAGCGCGTTGCTGCCGCCGATGGTCACGTTGCCACCGAGGTTGACGTTGTTGGCCAGGCTTGCTGCAGTGGAGGCGTCCAACGTAGTCCCGGCCGAGGCATTGACACTACCGGTGCCGAGGGCAGTGTTGGAGCCGACGATCAGTGTTCCCGCGTTCAGCGACGTGGCGCCGGTGTAGGTGTTGTTGCCGGTCAGCGTCAACGTCGAGGCGCCGTTCTTGATCAGGTTGCTCGCGCCACTGATGACCCCACCGAGGGTCAGCGGATTGGCGCCGCCCGCCGTGAGGTTGGCGTTAAGGGCAATCGCATTGTTAAGCGTGACGTTAGCGCTGCTATTGAGCGTGCCACCCGCGCCGCCGACGGTCAGCGTGCCAGTGCCGAGTGCTGCGCCGTTGCCGACGGTCAGGCTGCCGGCGTTGAGCGCGGTGCCACCGGTGAAAGTATTGGCGCCGTTGAGGGTCAGGTTGGCGGTGCCGTTTTTCACCAGTTGGCTGGTGCCACTGATTACACCTCCGAGGGTCAGCGCGTTGCTGCCGCCGATTGCCAGGTTGTTGTTGAGCAGGACGTTGTTGTTCAGCGTCACCGCCGCATTGCTGTCGAGGGTCGCGGCATTCGCGACGGTCAGGCTGCCACTACCCAGTGCGGCGGCATTGCCGACGGTCAGGGTCCCGGCGTTGAGGGTGGTGCCGCCACTGAAAGTGTTGGTGCCGTTGAGAATCAGGTTGGCCGCGCCGTTTTTGGTCAGCCCGCCGCTGCCGCTGACGATACCGCCCAAGGTCAGGTTGGCGTTGCCGGCGACGTTCAGATTGCCGCCGAGGCTGACCGCGTTGGTCAGCGCCACGCTGGTGCTGGCGTCGAGAGTGGTGCCCGTCGCTGTGGTCAATGCGCCGGTGCCCAGCGCGGTGTTGGAACCGACGATCAGCGTGCCGTTGTTGAGCGCGGTGCCGCCGGAGAAGGTGTTGTTGCCGCTGAGGGTCAGGTTCGCAGAGCCGTTCTTGGCCAAGTTGCCCGCGCCGCTGACGACGCCACTCAGACCTAACGCCTGAGTGCCGCCGATGGTCAGCCCTCCCGCCAGCGCGACGGCGTTGGTCAGCGTCACCGCTGTGGTCGCATCGAGTGTGGTGCCCGCCGCCGCATTCAACGCGCCCGTGCCGAGTGCGGTGTTGCTGCCGACAAACAGGCTGCCGGCGTTGAGCGCAGTATTGCCGGAGTTAGTGTTGTTGCCGGTCAACGTCAGGCTGGCGGTGCCGGATTTGGTGATACCGCCAGTGCCGCTCAACACGCCGCCCAGCGTCAGGGCGTTGCTGCCGAGGACGTTGAGGGCGCCGGTCATGCCGATGTTATTGGCCAGAGTGACGTTGGCGGTGCTGTCGAGACTGGTGCCAGCGGCGGTGTTCAGCGCGCCGCTGCCCAGCGAGTTGTTATTGGTCACCAGCAGGCTGCCGGCGCTCAGGGTGGTGGTGCCCGTGAAACCGGTGTTAGCGCCGCTGACGGTGAGGCTGCCAGTGCCGGTTTTGGTCAGGCCGCTGCTGCCGCTGATCAAGCCACCGAGGGTCAGTGCGCCGGTGCCGGTCGCCGTCATGGTGCTGTTTAGGGTCAGCGCATTGCTCAGCGAAATCGGTCCCGACGTCGACAAACTTGTCGAGCCGCCGATGGTAATGCCACCAGTGCTGAATGCCGAGTTGTTACCCACCGCCACCACGCCACCGTTGAGAAGAGTGTTACCGGTGTAGGTGTTGGCCGCGCTGAGGTTAAGCTGGCCGGTACCGGCCTTGGTAAAACCGCCGCTGCCGGAAATCACTCCGCTCAAAGTGGTGGCATTGGTGCCTTGCACCGTAACGCCACCCGCACCGAGTGAGATCAGATTGCTGAGGTTCAACCCGGCGTTGCTGGCCTGCAAAATCCCGCCGTTGGAGGTGATCACACCGCTGCCGAAGGTGGCGTTGTTGTTGAACTGCGCAACACCGCCATTGAGGGTGGTCGCGCCGCTGACCAATGGCCCCTGCAAGGTCCAGGTGCCGCTGTTGAGGGTCAGGTTGTTGAAGTTGACGTAGGTCGCACTCGAAGCGGTGCCAGTGCCGGTGGTGCCGCCGCCGAGGCCTATCGGATTTTGCAGGATCAGGCTGTTGGTACCGCCCGCGCCGCCATCGACGGTGCCGGTCGGGGCAAACGTCAGGTTGATACCGATCAGGCCGCCAAGCCCCACCGAGACCTGAACACCATCACCGACTTGCACGGAAGAACCGGTAACGGCGGTGAAGGTGTTGGTGCTCGCCGCGCCCATCGACACGCCGCCGGTAATTGCACCGGCGTTGGTGAAAGTGTTGCCCGCCGCCGACGTCTCGAACGCGATCCGGCCATTGATCGTACCGGTGGCGCTGTTGGTCATGTTGACTCGCGAACCGCCATACACCCCGACCACCGGAGTGTCGGCCAGGGTAATCCCGCCGACCGACAAGCCGGTGGAAGTGATGGTGCCGTCGTTGGTGATGGTCGTGGTGCCGGCCGCCGCGTTGTTTACCGCAATCCCCAGGCCATCGACGCTGGTCAGGTTGAGGCCGAGCAACATACCGGTACCGCGAATGATCCCGCTGGCATTGTTGACCACGCTCACCGCACTGGTGGCGCCGGAGCCAATGAACGCACCGCCGCTGAGCACCGACACCAGCCCCAACAGCGCCGGGTCGAGAGTGCCGGAGTTGTTCAGGTTGATGTTGGCCCCGGTCAGGTTGAGCACCTTGCCGCCGAGGGTGGCGTTCATCTGCGCACCGTTGGCGACATTGACCGTCAGGCCGCTGGTGGCACTGCTGTAGTCATTGAGAAACAGCGGCAGCGTCGGCACGCCCGAACAGGTAATCGTCGAACCTGCCGCCGAGCAGGTCGCAAACGCCTGCTCGCTGACCCCGCCGAACAGAAGCCCGGCGACGCTCAGGTGCACAGCAAGGGAAAGAGGAGAAAAACGCGATACGAGGGCGACACCAAACCTTGCTTCCACGGGCTACTCCTTGTCGTGGCCAATTTCTTCCTTGAAGGCGCGCAGAGCCGTGCTTATTCCACACGCGAATCAAGACTGCGACGGTCATCACAAAACCGTTGATTGGGGACAAAGCTAGTAGACGCCCAGCAATGGGGCACTGATTAAATGGTGTTAATACTTTAAGACTAGAGGCGTCTGGAATAAGCGTTTCAGCCCGTACCGACGGGCCTTTGACATGGCTTTTGTGGCGAGGGGATTTATCCCCGATGGACTGCGCAGCAGGCCCCGCTTTCAAGGGCCGCTACGCGCCCCATCGGGGATAAATCCCCTCGCCACAGGAGTCATACCCGCCGGCATTTTTGCGCTTTGAAAAATGTGATCGTTCTGTCAGAAAAACCGTTGAAATCGACGAAATATCAGAGATATTGAAAACATTGGTACGGCTTGTGCAAACGTTTGCGAACCGTCAATCCCGGCATTTTCCCGACAAACCCCTACAGGTCCGCAGAATCCGGGCCTCGATCCGCAAAAAAGGACTTTGAATGCACGCCGCAACCCTCTTTCGCGCACCTTTTGCGCGCACGTTTGCTGTTTCCTTGCTACTGACCGGCGTTACCGGACTTCTCAGCCACAGCGCTTTCGCCCAGCCCGCGTTGCCGGAAGAATCCGCCCAGGGTGAAGCCCTCAGCCCGGAAGCCAGCCCACCGAAAAAAGGTGCGTATCTGTCGGACTGGTACAACCAGGACCTGATGTTGATCGGCAGCAAAGACATCAGTTTCGGCCCGCAACCGTCCGACGATATCTACCTGGAGTACGAATACTTCGGCCGCAAGGGCCCGTTCGAACTGTACGGTTACGTCGACATTCCGAAGATCTTCAACATCGGCAACAGCCACGACAAAGGCGTGTGGGATCACGGCTCACCGGTGTTCATGGAACACGAACCGCGCATCTCCATCGACTACCTCGCCGGCCGCAGCCTGGCTATCGGCCCGTTCAAGGAATGGTACGTCGCGTTCGACTGGATCTATGACCACGGCAGCCGCAAGGAAAACCGCGCCAACACGCTCTACAGCGGTTTCGGCACCGACATCGACACCCATTCACGGGTCAACCTGTCGGCCAACCTGTACGGGCGCTACCAATGGGAGAACTACGGCGCGAGCAATGAATATTCGTGGGACGGCTACCGCGCCCAGCTCAAATACATCGTGCCGATCGACAAATTCAGCAACGGCGCCTCGCTGACCTACATCGGTTTCACCAACTTCGATTTCGGCTCGGACATCCACAAGGACAACCCGGCGCGCACCGCCAACGCGACCGTGGCGACCAACGTGTTGCTGTACTCGTTCACCCACTTGCGCTTCACCCTGGTCGGGCGTTATTTCCACAACGGCGGCAACTGGGAGGACGGCAGCGAGCTGAACTTCGGCGACGGTAATTTCCGCGCGCGCTCCAATGGCTGGGGTTACTACGCCGGCGTCGGTTATCAGTTCTGATCTTCAGGAGGTTTCATGCAAGCAATGACGCGTCTCACCCTGGCCGGTGCAGCCCTGCTCTCTTCCAGCGTTTGGGCGAGCGAGGCACCGATTCAACCAAAAGTCGTGCTGATCACCATGTTCGCTCCCGAGGCGCAGCACTGGATTGATCGCCTCGAATTGAAGCAGGAAATCCGCGTGCCGGGCCTTTCCGCCGAATACCCGAGCATCCGCTGCAACGCCCGGCAGGTGTGTCTGCTGACCACCGGCATGGGCCAGACCAATGCGGCCGCCTCGACCCTGGCACTGGCCCTGTCGCCGAAATTCGACTTGCGCAAAAGCTATTTCCTGATCGCCGGGATTGCCGGGATCAGCCCCAAACACGGCACCATCGGCACCGCCGCATGGGCGCATTACCTGGTGGAATTCGGTACGCAGTGGGAGATCGATTCACGCGATGTGCCGTCGAGCTGGCCGACCGGTTACCTGGGCATCAACACCCAGGGCCCGAACGAGAAACCGCCGCTGGACTACAAGACCGAAGTCTTCGAACTCAACCCGAAACTGCAAGCCAAAGCGTTCGCCCTCAGCCACAAAGTCGAACTGAGCGAGAGCAAGGAATCGGCCGCATGGCGCCTTAAATATCCCTCTGCACCGGCTAATCAGCCGCCCGTGGTCACCCGTTGCGACACGCTGGCGGGCAACACCTGGTTCTCGGGCACGCGCCTGAGCGAACGGGCCGAGGTCTGGACCAAACTGTTGACCGACAACAAAGGCGAATACTGCACGACGCAACAGGAAGACAACTCGACCTATGAAGCGCTGCTACGCGCCAGCCGCGAAGGTCTGGTGGATGTACAACGCTTGGCCGTGGTGCGGGCCGGTTCTGATTTCGACCGTCCAGAACCGGGCGGGAGTGAAGTGAACAACCTGCTCAAATACGCCGATCAGGGCGGATTCGTGCCGGCGCTGGAAAACCTCTATCGCGCGGGCAATCCGCTGGTGCAGGACATCCTCAAGCACTGGTCGGCATGGGAAAACGGCGTTCCGCAATCCTGAACCCCACACAAATCAACTGTAGGAGTGAGCCTGCTCGCGATAGCGGTGTGTCAGTCAGCTATGTATCAACTGACAAACCGTGATCGCGAGCAGGCGAAGGCCTACAAGGGGTTTTGCGGTGTATCAGGGGATGAGGATGACTTTGTCGCCGCTGCTTTGGTTGACGTCGGCGTAACGCGCCAGGCCCTCAGCCAACGGCGCCTCGACCAACCCTTGCGGCAACGGCAGCAAGTCTTCATCGAAGAATTTGCCGAACTGCTCGAGCATCGCCGCGCAGGCTGCAACGCCGTACAGCAGCGAGTTGATCCCGACCACCGAGCCGCCCTTGCGATACAGCGCCAGCGCGGGTAATTGCACATGACCGTCTACCGGCGCAGCGATGATGGCGATGCGACCGAACGTGGCCGATGCCGCCACCGAGGCCGGCAGCCAGAAACCGGTGGTATCGAAAATCACATCGGCGCCGCCGCGATACACCGCGTTGACCTGCGCGCCGAGGTCTTCGGGTTTATCCAGTTGAATCGTCTGATACCCCAGCGCCTGCAAATCCTTCACCTGCTCCGGTCGACGCGCCGCTGCCAGCAACTGCGCGCCGCGAACCTTCGCTAATGCCAATGCTGCCGTGGCCACCGCCCCGCCACCGATCACCAGCAAACGGGTTTCGCGATTCACAAGGCTGCGCTCCAACGCATCCCACGCGGTGGTGTAAGGGACACCAAGGCTGGCTGCTTGGGCGAAGCTCAAGTGCGTCGGTTTGGGGGCCACGCCATTGGCCGGCAGTTTGACGAATTCGGCATGAGAGCCATCGGCGAAAAAGCCCAGCTCACGGCCAGTGCCCCAGACTTCCTGACCGATCAGTGCCTGTGGGCCATCGACCACCACCCCGGCAAAATCCCGTCCGGGAATACGCGGCAGCGTGGTGTAAGGGAAACGGCCGAGGACGTTTTTGACGTCGCTGGGGTTGAGGCCGGCAGCCTTGATTTGCACCAACACTTCATTGGCGCCGGGCACCGGGGTTGGCACTTCGACGAAGCGCAAGGAAGACAGGTCGCCGGTTTTATCGAATTGCAGTGCTTGCATGGACACCTCCACCGAATGGAAAAAAGGAAACTCAGGACAGCCAGCCCGCGACCAGTTGCCGGCCCATCGGCCACAATTGCTCACCGGCCAACATCCCCAGCAGACCGACCAGCGCGATGGCCGGAGGCGCGGGCGAACGGAAATCCAGCGCACCGTAGAGCAGGCCGACGCCGAGGCCGATGGCCAGTGAAATCAGGTAGTTCATGGGAGAACTCCGCCGCGTAAAGGGAATGGGCAGAGTCTAGGGAAAGCCTGCAAACGATACCGGCCAAGGACTTCTGAATTTCGGCCAACCCTTTGGAACCAACACAATCCCTTGTAGGAGTGAGCCTGCTCGCGATAGCGGCGTGTCTGCTGATGGATAGTTGAATGACACACCGCTATCGCGAGCAGGCTCACTCCTACAGGTATTAGCCAGTCTGATCAAACGCTTTGAATCATGAATTGCGACGGGGCGACGCCGAGTTCGCGGCGAAACATGTCGCTGAAACTGCTCGGCGAATAACCCAGCTCACGGGCAATCACACTCACCGCCACGCCCTGAATCAACTCCGCCACCGCGGTCGCCAATTGCACCTGGCGCCGCCACTCGGCGAAGCCCATGCCTAGGCTATCCTTGAACAGCCGCGCCAGCGTACGCACGCTGGCCCCGGCGTTTTCCGCGTGCTGTTCGAAAGGAATAGCCAGCGAAGGCGCTGCCATCACGGCCTGACACAGATTCATCAGGCGCCGATCGGAATCGTCCGGCATCGGGATTTTCAACTGCGAACGCCGTGCGCGTTTCAACTCGAGCAGCGCCAGCCCGACCAACGCTTCGTAATACTCCGGCGCGCCATTGTCGCCCTGCTCCACCAGCCCGACGATCAGCTCACGCAGCAGACCGCCGACTTCGATCACCTGCACCGTCTCATCCAGCGTCGCCGCCAACGCCGGGCGCAGGTAGATATTGCGCATCTGCAAATCCGACACCACCCGAATTCCGTGCGGGACACCCGGCGGCAACCACACCGCCCGTTGCGGCGGCACCACCAGCGCCTCATGCGGGGTTTCGACCCACATCACCCCGCTCATCGCATACAGCAACTGGCCCCAGACATGCTCATGCGGCTCGATGAACAGCCCACGCGGGTATGTGCGCGCCAGCGGTTGCACAGGCACATCGGTGTCACTCAGATCGGGCGGGACGGCAAGGGCCATGGCGAGTATTCATTGGGGTTGGCGGAAGCGCCATGGTAACGAGTCAGTCATTTCGCCGCCAACGGTAGAAACCGTCGGACAATCCGAGTGAATTTTCCACGCGCGCCGCGATCCTTCTATTACCACAGGGAGGAATACGGGCTTTATGAACAACGCAAAACTCTATGTCATCGATTACACCCTTCACGGCACGCCCAAGTCGTTCATTATCCGCTCGGACAAAATGGACAACGCCGAGGCGTGGCACTGGGCGAGTTGCGACGCCGGCGTCGGTCGCATCCCTCGCTTTGGTCGGGAAAAGGTGCAAAAGACCAGCAAGCCGATGGCGGAAAAATTCGGCGTGGAAAACGTCGTGTGGCGACCGACCAGCTAAGCTCAGCCTGGCGATTGCGATCATTCGGGGGAACGCACCATGAGCACCATCAACAGTCCGGCGCATCTGGAATATGGCCTCGATACGCTGTTCGGGCGTATTACCAAAAGCGTGGAGTGTCGGGTTGGGCTGGAGGCGGTCGACGCTGATCCCTTTTGCTTCGCCCTGAGGGTGCCGGCGCCGTTACCCGAAAATCTGGACCAGGCGAAAACCGTGGTGGTCCGGGTTGAAGGTCGACGACTGCAAGGCACGGTGCGCCATACCGAGCGAATGGATGATGAAAGTCTGAAACTGGAAGTGGAGCCTGATTAGGCTCCACTTTTTTTGGGCTGTGTTTATTTGGGATGCGCGCAATGGCAGCCCTTGCTTGAGCACTCTTCGCCACTCTTGTGGTGGTGAGCGCAGGCTTCGCAGCAGTAGTGTTTGCCGTGGCGCGCAATCGGATGCCCACCGAGCTTGCAGTTGCATTTAGGACAGTCACAGGTGTTATCAGGTTTAACAGGCATAAGACAGACTCCTTGAGTGGTGGTTGTCTGAGGCTTGAATGGCAGCCTTGGGAAACAGTGTAGGACTATGTGAGCGGTCTCGTGCCGCGATGAAATCCCGATCCGGCCAATCCCTCGCCATGAAGGCACATCCCTGAAGATCGCGGATGTGAACACCTCTATCTCTCTCATACAAATTATCAATCGATAACTTATTGCCTGGAATAATTTATCGACTGATAATTAATTTGTCACGCGAAGCTTAATCACTGCCAGGAGACCCCATGGGCGTCCTCAAGCTCGACCATTTCACCATTCGCACCGAACGCTGGGCAGAAACTGCCGAGTTCTTCGAACAAGTCATCGGCCTGACACCCGGTCCACGCCCGGGGTTTCTTTTTCCCGGCTGCTGGATGTATGCCGGCGGCCATCCGCTGCTGCACATTGCCAGCGTCACCGGCGACCAGAAAGACCTTCAGGTGTACCTCGGCGACAAGCAGGGCGGCTACGGTTCGGGGTCGCTCGACCACGTTTCGATGCGTTGCGAAGGGCTGGAACAGGTGCAGACGCGTTTGCAATCCATGGGGATCGTCTTTCGCGAGCGAGTCATTCCGCAGATTGGCGAGCACCAACTGTTCCTCGAGGATCCTAACGGCATCACCATCGAGATGATTTTCGATTATGCGCCGGGTAGCCGGATCGTTGGTCAAGCCATGCCGAACCTGGCGATCGGCACGTCTGAGGACGAACGCTGATGGCCGGTTTCAATCGCAGACAGTTCATTCACGCCTTGGCCGGTACTGCGCTTCTGGCGCCGATGCTGGCTCGCGGCAATATCCTCGCGGAGAGCAAGACCATGGTACGACTCGGCGTCACTGATCTTTCCTTTCATCATGCCACTGCAGCCGTCGTGGCCGCGGTATTGCAGCGCATGGGTTTTGCTGTAGAGCGCTCCTACGCACTGCACGAGGCCAACTTCGAACAACTGCGCGTGGGGTCAATCGACATGATTGCCTCAGCCTGGATTCCTTCCAGTCACGGGTTGTACAAGGCCCAAGTCGAGGAGCAGGTCGCAACGCGGGAGCTTGGTTTGCATTACGCCCCCTATGCGCTGTGGGGGGTGCCTGACTACATCCCGGTGTCCGAGGTGGACTCGGTCGATGACTTGCTCAAGCCGCAGGTCAAAGCGCATATGCACAAGGTGATACAGGGCATTGGTCCGGGCGCCGGTATCACCCGTTTCTCCCTGCGAATGATGGACGATTACGGACTCGCTGCGGCCGGCTACAGCTTTCGCACCGGCACCCAGGAAGAGTGTGTGGGCGCTTTCGAGAAACTGGTGCAGACCCAGCGCTGGGGAGTGGTGCCACTCTGGCATCCACAGTTTCTGCATTTTCGTCATCGCATACGCGACCTCAAGGATCCCAAAGGGCTGCTGGGTAGCGTCGACCGTGCGGTACTGCTGGCACGTGCCGACCGTCTGGATCAATTCAGCGCAGCACAGATTCAGGTTCTGGACAACATCCGCCTGAACAACGCCATCGTTGCCGAGCTTGATTACGCCATCAATCGCGACGGCAAAAGCGCAGACCAGGCGGCCATTCTCTGGCTGGATAAAAACCCACAGATCCTTGCCTCGTGGCTTGCCCCACTCGGCTGAGCAACAGAAAAAATCCCTCGGTATAGCGTCCAGGCGCGCGGTTGGCGCGCTTGACAATAAAAAAGCACAGGACCTCACCATGAACACTCTCGACACACCCGAATTGCGTCTGCAAGCCCGCGGCCTGACCTTGCCAAGTCCGGCGCCGGCATTGGGAAATTATGTGCCCTGGAGCATTGTCGGCAATACGCTGATGACCTCCGGCCAGTTTCCCTGGATCGATGGCCAGTTGCAGTACCGCGGGCGTCTGGGCCGCGATCTGGATCTGGAACAGGGTTACGCGGCCTGTCGCCTGGCGGCGTTGAATGCCATTGCCCAACTCAAGGATGCCGTCGGTGAGTTGAGCCGCATTCGCCAGATTTACCGACTCGAAGGCGTGCTCAATGTCGCGGAGGATTTTTACGATCATCCCAAGGCACTGGATGGCGCTTCCGATCTGCTGGTCGATATTTTTGCCGAGCGCGCCCGGCATACACGAATGATCTGGTCCAACCCTGTCATGCCCATGGACGGCTTCTGCCTGGTCTACCTGTTTGCCGAAATAGACACGCAGTAATCGGGAGACGAAACCATGATTCAGGCCAATAAGCTGTTTTTCGCCAGTTGCCTGTCGCTGCTGGTCACTTCAATGATTTTCTCCATCCGCGCAGATGTGCTGCAGTCCATCAGCGCCGACTACCTGCTGTCCAACGCGATGATCGGATTGACGATTTCATCGGTATTCTGGGGTTTCACCCTGGGTATTATTGGCTGCGCACTGATCGTCGATTTCGTGGGCATGAAGTGTCTGCATATTTTGTCGGGCGTGGGCTACTTGCTTGGGATCGCCTTGATTCTTTTGGCGCCGGCCAACAGCAGCGGTCAGCCGATCGACGATATTTTTGCAGCCAGCGGAACCACGGTGCTTTACCTCGGTTTTCTACTCACGGGGATCGCCCAAGGCGTCGTTGAAGGTGTGACCAACCCGCTGGTGGCCACGCTGTTCAAGCGTGACAAGCGACGCATGCTGACAAGGCTGCACGCCTGGTGGCCGATGGGTCTGATTGCTGGCGGTCTGATCGCCTGGGGGCTGGGGCAGCTTGGCCTGTCCTGGCAGGTCAAACTGGCGGTCGTCGGCGTGCCGACCCTCGGTTACCTGATGCTGGTCGTACCCTTGCAGTACCCGAGTACCGAACGGGTAAGTGCAAGCGTATCCAGCCGCGATATGTTCGCCCAGATCAAACGCCCGTTGTTCATCGTGCTGATGCTGCTGATGTGGGTGACGGCGGCCACCGAGTTGGCGCCGGATCAATGGTTCGCCAAGATCATGGTCGACCTCCTCCCGCAATTGGGCAGCAACAGCATCCTGTTACTGGTCTACACCGCAGGCCTGATGTTCATTCTTCGGCAATACGCTTCGGGCTGGATCTTCGCGCGGTATTCGCCGTTTGCCGTGCTGACCTTCAGTGCGGTACTGACGGCGGCAGGTCTACTGGGTCTGGGTTTGTCGGGGCGCAGCGGACTATCGGCCGGCTGGGGTGGCGCTGCCGCACTGTTCTGCGTAACCGCATTCGGGGTGGGTAAAACCTTTTTCTGGCCGACGATGCTAGCGATTACCAGCGAGTTGCTACCCAAGGGTGGAGCTCTGCTGATCAACCTGATGGGCGGCGCGGGCATGCTATCGGTGATGGTGGCTGTGCCGACCATCGGTACGCTGATGGACCATTACGACACGGCCAGTGCCTTGTTGGTGGTGGCGTTGCTGCCAGGTTTACTGGTCTTCGCCTTTGCCGGTTTGTGGCTGGTCTTCAGTCGGCGAGGAGGCTACCGCCCGCACTTGCTCGAAACACCGCACTGAGCAGTTCCGCGTCCGCCGGTCATTGCTCCGCGAGCGTTGGATCGCAATGCAGGGCACCGTCCAGAAAAGTATTCACCCGGTGGGTAATCAGCTCGGTCAGATTCTCCGGGACGGCCATCTGATAGACCCACTTGCGTACCCCGAGGTAGAAGAAGCTGCTGTGGAACCCCCACAGCACTTCGATCTCGAGTGCCAGTTCATGTTCAGTCGGTGGCACGGCGAGTCGCCTCTGGTGACGCAATTCTTCATTGATCACCAGAAAGATATTCTCATGCAGGCGCTTGAGGTAGCGCTGGTTCAGCGCTGGATCCTGCAAGCCGGCATACAAGAAAATACGCACCCATTCATTGTTCAAAATGGTGCGGGTGTAGCCGATGAAATAATCAATTAAACGTTCCCTGAGCGGGATTGTGCGATCTTTGAGTCGAGGCTCCAGATCAGGATCCCAGCGGTTCATGAACACCTGCTGGTATACCTGTTCAATCAAAAGCTGTTTGCTCGGGAAGTAGCGATAGAGCAAGGGCTGAGTGACCTGCAACCCCTGGGCAAGCTCCCGTGTCGTCAAGGCGAAACCTTTCTGGGCGAACAGGGTAATGGCCCGTTCGACCATTTGCTGCTGACGATCCTCCGCCGTGAGGTTCTTGCGACCGGCCATTGGCGCTTTGTGGGTATCGCTGATTTTTGCCATTGTCGACCTGTGCAATAACGGGTGTAGTAAGCGTGAAGCCATCATACGCGTTGGCGCCAGCACAGTGGAATTGTGGGCGCCACCTCGCTCAAACGTCCTGCCGCACACTACTGCGATACATAAACACCAAAGCCAACCCCAAACACACCATCGCCAAAACCCGACTCGAAGAAAGCTCGATAGCCGGATTCCCCAACCAGCCAAAATTATCAATCAGCATCCCCATCCCCAGTTGCCCGACAATCACCGCAACCGTCGCCACCGCCGTGCCGATCCGTGGCACTGCGCCAACCATCACGATCATGTAGACCACACCGAACAACGCGCCACTGAGTTGCCATTTCGGCACGTCGAGCAAACTCACCGCGTGCGCTGGTTCGAAAAAAACAATCAGCAACCCGGTAACCAACGCGCCCACGGCAAACGTCAGCAAACTGCTGCGCAATACCCCTACTGTTTCACCCAGACGTCCATTGATCGCAGCCTGAACACTCAACACCGCGCCTGCCGCGACCACCACTGCCAACAAAATAATCAGATTCATCATCAACCCCGAGCAATCAAGACAAGTGCCGCAACAATCAGCAGCAGCGCCAGCCAGCGCTCCCCGTTGACCTTTTTACGCGCCGCGCCGAACCAGCCGAAGTGATCGATCAACACACTCTTGCCAACCTGGCCGGAGAGAATCGCGATCATGGTCATGGCGATACCGATGTGCGGGGTCGCCAGCGTCAGCACCACCACGTAGATCGGCCCGAGAACACCACCGATCAACTGCCAGCGCGGCAATGTGTTCAACGCTGGCCCTGGTTGAGGACCGCTGAACAACAGCAGCAAAAACAGAATCGCCGAACCCACACCGAAAATGCTCAACGTCGCCCACAGATGCCCGACCTGCTCACCCAACGGCCCGAGCAACCCCGCCTCTATCGACAAGCCCATGCCCGCCAGAATCACCAACGGCAGCAACAACAAGCGCAACCCGGACTTGGCCACCGGCGGCGTTACATCTACTTCATCCAACGTCTGCATAAACAACCTTTCAGCCCAATAAACGATGGCGCGAATTATCGGCTGGCGCCGCTTTGCGATAAATGGGAGCATCCGGACAACACTTTTGCGCAAAACGCACAGCAGGATTCAGCATGCACGGGCTTAACGAACTCGGATTCAAGGCGCTACGGCTGTTTGTCGCAGTGCTCGACCACGGCAGTTTTTCCGAAGTTGCCCGTCGCGAAGGCGTAGCGCCCTCGTCGATTTCCCGGCAGATCCAGTTGATGGAACAGGCGCTGAACCAGCAATTGCTCTATCGCCACACCCGCGCCGTGACGCCGACCGAGGCCGGGCGCATGCTCGGTTACCATGCGCGATTGCTACTGGTGCAATTGGAAGAGGCTGAGCAAGCGTTACAGGAACAACAAAGCGAACCCACCGGCCTGGTGCGCATCAACGCCCCGGTGGTGTTCGGTCAACGGCATCTGACGCCGTGGCTCGGCGAGTTGTGCGCGCGTTACCCGAAGCTGCAACTGGATATCCAGCAGACCGACCACTACGTCGACCCGCTACAGGAAGGCGCCGATCTGCTGTTTCGCATCGGCCCGCTGCACGATTCGAGCATGCAGGCGCGGATTCTGGCGCCGCACCGCTTTCAGGTCGCGGCCAGCCCGGCGTATCTCAAGCGCCACGGCACACCGCAACAGCCTGAGGATCTGGCGCTACACCAATGCCTCGCCTACAAAGGTGCAACCGGCCAGCAGCGCTGGTTTTTCCGCCGCGATGGCGAGGACTGGACGCCCTACTCGGTCAAAGGCCCGATCACCGGCAACCACGCCGACACCCTGACGCAAGCCGCCGTGCAAGGCCTGGGGTTGGTGATGTTTCCGTCGTGGTTGATTGGCGAAGCGGTGCGCGAAGGCACGCTGGTGCCGGTGTTGAGGGAGTATCAGGTGTCGAACAGCCTGGAGCCGCAGCAGATTGCGGTGCTGTGGCCCGGGAGTCGGCGGCTGTCGGTGAAGGTGCGCACGGTGATCGACTTCTTCATCGAATGCTTCGGCGAAATTCCCTACTGGGACAGACCGTAACGCAAACCCTGTAGGAGCTGCCGAAGGCTGCGATCTTTTGATCTTGCTGTTTAAAAGATCAAAAGATCGCAGCCTTCGGCAGCTCCTACACAGGGTTGCGGAAAACTCTAGATTCGGAACTGGCCTACGAGTTTGCCCAGACGCTGGCCAAGATCGGCCAGACTGCGCGAGGTCTGCGCGCCCAACTGCGTTTCATCGGCGACGTTATCCACCGCCACCGCGATCTGATGCACGCTGCGGTTGATCTCCTCGGCCACGGCGGTCTGCTCTTCCGCCGCACTGGCAATCTGCGCGTTCATCGAATTGATCGTCGCAATCAGTGACGCCATCGCATCCAGCGAAGCCCCAGCCTGATTGGCCTGCTGAGAAGTGCCATCGCCCGCCTCGCTGGACCGACGCATCGCCTCGACCGCCGACTGCGTGCCCGCCTGCAAGCGATCGATCATCCCCTGAATTTCCTGAGTGCTGATCTGCGTACGACTGGCCAGCGCCCGCACCTCATCGGCCACCACCGCAAAACCGCGCCCGGCCTCCCCGGCCCGCGCCGCCTCAATCGCTGCGTTCAGCGCCAACAGGTTGGTCTGCTCGGCAATCGACCGAATCACCCCGAGCACGCCGACAATCGACGAAACGTCCTGCTGCAAGCTGTCGAGGGACACACCGCTGCTGCGGATGTCATCGACCAATGCATGAATCTGTTTGATGCTGCCAGCGACCACGCGCTTGGCACTCTGGCCTTCTTCATCAGTCTGCTGGGCGGCGACGGCGGCGTTCTGTGCGCTCTTGGCAACTTCTTGCGCGGCGGCGGACATTTCGTTGATCGCCGTGGCCACCTGATCGGTTTCGTGGCGCTGACGCTCCATCGCCTGATCCGAACGCTGGGCCTGATCGGACACTTGCGTGACCAGCCCGGTCAACTGCGTGGTCATCTCGGTGATCTGCCGCACCAGGCCATGAATCTTGTCGACGAAGCGGTTGAACGAGCCGGCCAGTTCGCCGAGTTCGTCCTGGCTGGTGATGTTCAAGCGGCGGGTCAGGTCGCCCTCGCCTGCGGCGATATCGTCGAGGTTGGCTTTCATCAGGGTCAGCGGACGCAAAATGGTATTGGCCAGCAGCATCCCCGCTGCCGCGATCACCAACAGCACCACCACGGCCACGCCGACGATGCTGAGGATCACGCCTTCCATGCGCTCTTGAACCTGGGTCTGGACCAGCGCCACTTGCGCTTCGATGCCGTCGAGATTGACCGAAGTACCGACCGCCATGTCCCACTTCGCCAGGTATTCGGTGTAACCCAGTTTCGGCACCAGCACCTGCGCGTTGCCTGGCAGCGGCGAGCTGTATTGCAGATAGTGAGTGCCGTCCTTCGCCACCTTCACCAGCCCCTGGTTGACGTAGACGCCGTTCGGGTCGCGGTTGTCCTTGAAGCTTTTGCCCACGCCTTCGGGGTCGTTGGCCTTGAACAGGCGCACGGTCTCGGAGTCGTAACCGAAGAAGTAGCCGTCCTTGCCGTAACGAATGCCCGAGAGCAGTTTGATCGCCTGCGCCCGCGCGGCGTCATCGCCTGGGGCGGCTGCGTCATATAGCGGTTTGATCGTGGTCATGGCCACGGCGACGTAACTTTGCAGGGTGGCCTTGGCGTCGGCCAGCAGCCGTTCGCGGGTCTGCTCGACCTCTTTGTGTGCCTGTTCCTGCAGGATGAACAGCGTGGTCAGGCTGATGACCAGCGCAAAGAGCAATACCGGGAGAACGGCGAGGGACAGGACTTTAGCCTTGAGGCTCAGGCGCATTTCGGGGGCTCACTCTTTTGGTTTTATTGGCGTGGTTAAAGGCTTTAACGGCACGCCCAAGCAAAAGTTGAGGTTCGGGTTCACTCCGCCCCCTGTAGGAGTGAGCCTGCTCGCGATAGCGGTGTAACAGACGCCGGATGTGTCGGCTGATCTAACGCTATCGCGAGCAGGCTAACTCCTACAGATGATTTGTGGTGTTAGAGGACCATGGCGGCCACCCAGCCGAACGCCAGCAGTGGCAGGTTGTAATGCAGGAACGTTGGCACCACGGTGTCCCAGATGTGGTGATGCTGGCCATCGATATTCAGGCCGGACGTCGGGCCCAGCGTCGAATCCGACGCTGGCGAACCGGCGTCACCCAACGCACCGGCCGTGCCGACAATGCACACAATCGCCAACGGGCTGAAGCCCAGTTGCACGCACAGCGGGACGAAAATCGCCGCCAGAATCGGCACGGTGGAAAACGACGAACCGATGCCCATGGTCACCAATAGCCCGACCAGCAACATCAACAGCGCGCCAATGCCCTTGCTGTGATTGATCCACGACGCCGAGGACTCAACCAGCGTCTGCACTTCCCCGGTGGCCTTCATCACTTCGGCAAAACCGGAGGCGGCGATCATGATGAAACCGATCATCGCCATCATTTTCATGCCTTCGGTGAACAGATCATCGGTCTCGCGCCACTTGACGATGCCGGACACCGAAAAGATCAGAAAGCCCACCAGCGCACCGATAATCATCGAGTCCAGCAACAGTTGCACGATGAACGCCGAGGCAATCGCCACACCGGCAATCATCAGGCTCAGCGGGTTGTATTGCACCGCGACCTGCTCGACCTGCTCGATTTTCGCCAGGTCATAGACACGCTTCTTGCGGTAGCTGATGAACGCCGTTGCCAGGCCGAAGACCATGCCCAACGCCGGAATGCCCATGGCGTGAGTGACATTGATACCGCTGATGTCGACGCCGCTGCGCGCAACGTTGGCCAAGAGGATTTCATTGAGGAAAATATTGCCGAAGCCGACCGGCAGGAACATGTACGGGGTGATCAGGCCGAAAGTCATGACGCAGGCAATCAGCCGGCGGTCGAGTTGCAGCTTGGTCAGTACATATAGAAGTGGCGGTACCAGCAGCGGAATGAACGCGATATGGATCGGCAGGATGTTCTGCGAAGCAATCGCCACCACCCACAACAGACCGATCAGCAGCCATTTGACACTGCCGCCGCCCGTCGCATGTTGCCGGTCGACCATCGCCAATGCCTTGTCGGCCAACGCATGAGCCAGGCCGGATTTGGCAATCGCCACGGCGAAAGCGCCGAGCAGCGCGTAGGACAACGCCACCGTCGCGCCGCCACCCAGGCCGCTGTTGAACGCCTTGAGCGTGGCATCGATGCCCAGACCACCGGTCAGGCCGCCGACCAGCGCGCCGACGATCAAGGCGATCACCACATGCACGCGGGACAGGCTGAGAATCAGCATGACGCCGACTGCTGCAATGACTGCATTCATTTCACTACCTCAAAAACACTGCGGTGGAAAAATCACCGCCAGACAGGATGAGTCCGCCAACGGAGTACCGGCGGATTTGCAAAGAGGGTCTTATTAGAAGGGCGCGCACTGTGCCGCAGAGTGGCGCCGGTGTCAAAACAACTGCCCACCATCCAGGGCCAGGCACAATCTCTGTGGCGAGGGGATTTATCCCCGTTGGGTGGCGAAGCCGCCCCATGCGATCTTCCAGATGAAATGCATTAACAGGATTTGCGACTGCTGCGCAGCCGAACGGGGATAAATCCCCTCGCCACAGGTCTGCAGCCACAACATGCGGCAATTCGCCATATTGTGTTTCCAGCATAAAGAAAGCCGAAACGCGGCCGTTACAGTGCAAAGTCTCAGATATTTATCGAATAAGGACGTCTCCATGTCGCTCAGACAACTTTCCATCCAATGGAAAATCACCCTGCTCGCCGGCCTCTGCCTGGCCGGTATCGTGACCCTGTTGGTGGGTCTTTCGCTGTATCGCATGGAGCACAGTTCCGAGCTGGTGAAGGCCTCCAGCATGGAGATGCTCACCGAATCGGCCCAGGCGCGCATCGAATCTCAAGGTGAAGTGCAGGCCGCCGGCATTCGCCAGCAGTTCATGGACGCCTATCAATACGGCCATGGCTTCTCGCGCCAGGTACTGTTCCTCCGCGAGCAGGCTGAAAAGCGCTTCCTCGACGCCTTCGACCTGCGCGAAGACATGACCCGTCAGGTCAAATCCGCCCTGCAAGCCAACCCGGATCTGCTCGGTCTGTCGCTGGTGTTCGAAGCCAACGCACTGGACGGCAAGGACGAACTGTTCGCCGGCCAAGCTGAACTGGGCAGCAACGACAAGGGCCGTTTCGCCCTGTACTGGTCGCAACCGACCCCGGGCAAAGTCACCTCGATGGCGCTGCCGGAAAGCGACATGGCCGACACCAGCACCGGCCCCAGCGGCCAAGCCGCCAACGCCTGGTTCACTTGCCCGCGCACCACGCTCAAACCCTGCGTGATCGAACCGTACTTCTATGTGATAGACGGCCAGAACGTGCTGATGACCAGCATCGTTTTCCCGCTGATAGTCAACGGCAAAGTCATCGCCTCGCTGTCGGTCGACATCAACCTCAACAGCCTGCAAGCCATCAGCCAGGGCGCGAGCAAAAAGCTCTATGACGGCCAGACCGCCGTGAGCATCATCAGCCCCGTCGGCCTGCTCGCCGGTTACAGCCCGGATGCCAGCAAACTCAGCCAGCGTCTGGATGCCGTGGACAAGACCAGCGGCAGCGAACTGCTGCGCATGCTGGCGGCAAGCAGCACTGTCAGCAGCCTGCACAGCAATGGCCAGTTGAAAGTGCTGTCGCCGTTCCAGCCGATTCCCGGTGGCCCGGCGTGGGCCGTGCTGCTGGATGTGCCGGAGAAAGTCCTGGTGGCGCGCGCCGAAGCGCTCAAGCAGCAACTGGATGCGAGCAACAACTCTGGCACGCTGATCGAGCTGAGCCTCGGCGTCCTGGCCGCGCTGATCGGCCTGCTGCTGGTGTGGCTGATGGCGCGCAGTGTGACCAAACCGATTCTCGGCGTGGCGCACATGCTCGAAGACATCGCCAGCGGCGAAGGTGATCTGACCCGTCGCCTGGCTTACGACAAAAAGGACGAACTCGGCCAGTTGGCCGGCTGGTTCAACCGCTTCCTCGACAAGTTGCAGCCGATCATTGCCGACGTCAAACGCTCGGTGCAGGACGCACGCAATACGGCGGATCAGTCCTCGGCGATCGCCACGCAGACCAGCGCCGGCATGGAGCAGCAATACCGTCAGGTCGATCAAGTCGCGACCGCCTCTCACGAAATGAGCGCCACCGCACAGGACGTTGCACGCAGTGCCGCCCAGGCAGCCGAAGCCGCCAAGGACGCCGATCGCGCCACCCGTCAGGGCCTGACCGTGATCGACCGCACCACCGCGAGCATCGACACTCTGGCTGCCGACATGAGCGCGGCCATGGTGCAAGTCGAAGGCCTGGCCGCCAACAGCGAGAAAATCGGCACGGTGCTGGAAACCATCCGCGCCATCGCCGAACAGACCAACCTGCTGGCGCTCAACGCGGCGATCGAAGCCGCCCGTGCCGGTGAAGCCGGACGCGGTTTTGCCGTCGTCGCCGATGAGGTGCGCAACCTCGCCCGCCGCACGCAAGAGTCGGTGGAAGAAACCCGTCAGGTGATCGAGCAATTGCAGAGCGGCACGCAGGACGTGGTCGGCTCGATGAACAACAGCCATCGCCAGGCACAAGGCAGTGTCGAACAGGTTGGCCAAGCGGTGACGGCACTGCGGCAGATCGGCGACGCGGTGACGGTGATCAGCGACATGAACCTGCAGATTGCCAGCGCGGCTGAAGAACAAAGCGCGGTGGCAGAAGAGATCAACAACAACGTGGCGACGATTCGTGATGTGACGGAGTCGTTGTCCGGGCAGGCGAATGAATCGGCGCGGGTGAGCCAGTCGCTCAATAGCCTGGCGAATCAGCAGCAGAGCCTGATGGATCAGTTCCGCGTCTGACCTGAAACCTGTAGGAGCTGCCGAAGGCTGCGATCTTTTGATCTTGCTGTTTAAAACATCAAAAGATCGCAGCCTGCGGCAGCTCCTACATAGGTTTGTGCGAGGTTCGGGATCAGCGTTTAGGCAGCTCGATCACCACCTTCAACCCGCCCCACTCACTCTCGCCCAGCACCAGCAACCCGCCCCACGTGTCGACGATGTCGCGCACAATCCCCAGTCCAAGGCCATGCCCGTGAGTCTGTTCATCCAGCCGCGTTCCCCGGCTGAACACCTGAGCGCGTTGTTCCTCGGGAATCCCCGGGCCGTCATCTTCCACGCTCAGGGCAAAACCGTCCGTACGCTCAATCACACTCAAACGCACCTCGGCATCGGCCCATTTGCAGGCGTTGTCCAGCAGGTTGCCCAAAAGCTCCAGCAAATCCTCACGATCCCACGGCAATTGCAGCCCTGCCGGCGCGACGTAACTCAACGCCAGGTGTTCGCCATGAATCATGTTCAGCGTCGCCAGCAATCCCGGCAGTTCGGCATCGCAATCAAACAGCGCACCCGGCAGCGCATCACCGGACAGCCGCGCTCGATTCAGCTCGCGATTGAGCCGTTGCTGCACCTGGTCCAGTTGTTCCTTGAGGATCTTGCGCAGCTCGGGATGAGCGTCGAGTTTTTCACTGGACGCCAGGCTCAGCAGCACCGCCAACGGCGTTTTCAACGCATGCCCGAGATTGCCCAGCGCATTGCGCGAACGCTTGAGGCTGTCTTCGGTGTGCGCGAGCAAATGGTTGATCTGCGCCACCAACGGCTCCAGCTCCACCGGCACCTGCTCGTCCAGTTGCGAGCGCTGGCCTTGCTGCAATTGCGCAATCTGCTCGCGGGCCTTTTCCAGCGGTTTCAACGCGCGACGCACGGTGAGACGTTGCAACAACAGGATCAGCAGCAACCCGCCCAGACCGAGGCCCAAACCGATCTGGCGCATGCGCTGAAAGCTCTCGCGCACGGGCGTGTAGTCCTGCGCGACGCTGATTGAAATCGACTGCCCGAGGCGCCGATAGTCCGAACGCAGCACCAGCAATTGCTGCCCGTCCGGGCCCAATTGCAGATTGCTGTGCAAACCGGCCTGTTCCAGCAGCGGCAGATCCTGATCCCACAGCGATCGGGAGCGCCAGTGACTGTCGGCAAAATCGATGCGGAAATAATGCCCGGAAAACGGCCGCTGGTAGGCTGGCGACAAATGCCGCTCATCCAGCTGCAAACCTTGCGGGCCACGTACCAGGGCCACCAGCAGGCTTTCGCTGTCGTTGCGCAGACCGGCTTCGAGATAGCGCTGCAAACCGACTTCAAACAACCACAGGCTGGTTTGCGCCAGCACCAGGCCGACGATCACCATCACGCTGATCAATCCCAGGCTCAAGCGGCGCTGGATCGACCTCACGAAGCCTGCCCGCCGAACAGGTAGCCCTGGCCGCGACGGGTTTCGATCACGCTTTTGCCGAGCTTGCGCCGCAGGTGATTGACGTGGACTTCGAGGACGTTGGAGTCACGCTCGGTCTCACCGTCGTAGAGGTGTTCGGCGAGGTGGCTCTTCGAGAGGATCTGCTCCGGGTGCAGCATGAAATAGCGCAGCAGACGGAATTCAGCGGCGGTCAGCTGAATGTCGGCGCCGTCGCGAACCACGCACTGGCGACCTTCGTCCAGATGCAGGCCAGCGGCCTTCAACGTCGATTGATTGGCCTGCCCCTTGGAGCGGCGCAACAACGACTGGATACGCAAGTACAGCTCTTCGGGATGAAACGGCTTGGTCAAGTAATCGTCGGCGCCGGCCTTCAGACCTTCGATGCGCTCGGCCCATGAATCACGCGCCGTCAGGATCAACACCGGGATCGCCAAACCGTCGGCACGCCACTGTGCCAGCACGTCGAGCCCCGGCACGCCGGGCAGTCCGAGGTCGAGAATGATCAGGTCATAGGGCTCGCTGCTGCCCTGATACAGCGCATCACGGCCGTCTGCCAGCCAATCGACCGCATAGCCTTGGCGTTGCAGGCCGGCGAGCAATTCGTCGGCCAGCGGTACGTGGTCTTCCACCAATAGCAAACGCATCGGTCAATCTTCCTTGTCTTTCACAAGTTCGCCGGTATCGGCCTTCAGATGCAGCTCGCGGGCCACGCCCTCGGCAGTCAGCAACTCGACTTCATAAATGTAGACGTCGTGCTTTTCTTCCAGCTCGACCTCAAGCAGTTTCGCGCCGGGATAACGATCCATCGCCTGCTGCAGCACTTGCTCCAGCGGCAGGATCACGCCCTGCTTGCGCAGATTCAGCGCTTCGTCCGGACCGAGGTCGCGGGCCATCGCCGTCGAGCAAAACATCACCAGCGCCAACGCCGTGCGGCGAGTGGCGCGAACATTAACCTTCATTACGTATCCTGATGATCCTTGAGAACCTGCCCAGTCACCGCGTCTAATTCCAGATCCCATTCCTGCCCCTGCGGATCACGCATTTCGATTTGGTAGATGTACTTGCCGTACTGCTCTTCCAGCTCGGTGTCGGTGATCGTCGAACCCGGATGTTTGGCCAACGCGGTTGCGTTGAGCTTCTCGAAGGAGACGATAGTACCAGCGTCGCGCAGGCGCAGCGCTTCATCGGGGCCCAGATCGCGAGCGTGAGCGAGGCTGGCGGTGAGGCCGAGGATCGAGGCGAGTGACAGGGCAGTCAGGGTTTTCATGGGTGTCTCCGTATTTTTTATGTGTTGCTTACGGCCGGCACCTTAGCGATTTGAACTTAACTGAAACTGAATTGCCATCATGCTCAGTCCACACCAATCCCTTTGTAGGAGCAGAGCTTGCTCGCGAAGGCGGTGGGTCAGACACATCGTCACTCAATGACACACCGCCTTCGCGAGCAAGCTCTGCTCCTACAAATTTTGCAACATGTGCTTATAATTGTTCGCTTGCTAACGATCGAGACCGGTATGACCGCCATCCACATCAAGTTTCCCGCCCTTACTCTCAAGGCCGGCCCACGGGCCATGGCGCGGATTCGCGCCCAAGGCCTGAACGCCGCTGACGTCGGCACGCTGCCCGGCGCGGCCGGTGGGCCGAAGGCATTGGGGATTCAGGGACTGGATCTGGCGTTGTTCGGCGAATGGCTCCCGGCGGCGCCGCGCGAGCGTTCGCTGATCGGTGCATCGGTGGGCTCCTGGCGCTTCGCCAGCGCCTGCCTGCCTGATGCCGCCGCAGGCATTCGCCGCCTCGGCGAGCTCTACGCCGAGCAGAATTTCAACAAAGGCGTGACCATGGCCGAGATCAGTCAAAGCTCGCAGCGCATGCTCAATGATCTGCTCGACGGCCGTGACGAAAGCATCCTCAACAACGCCGATTACCGCTTGAACATCATGGTGGTGAAAAGTCAGGGGCGCTTGGCCGACGATCATCGCGGCCGTCTCGGGCTGGCGCTGGGTTCGGTGATTGCCGACAACCTGCGCGGTCGCGCACGGCTGTCGCGACACTTCGAACGGTTGATCATCCACGATCCGCGCCTTGCGCCGCCGGTCAATGCGCTGAACGATTTCCCGTCGCGTTTCGTCGCCCTCAACGCCGGCAACCTGCGCCAGGCATTACTGGCCTCGGGTTCGATCCCGATGGTCATGGAGGGTGTACGCGACCTGCCCGGCGCTGGTGCCGGCACCTTCCGTGACGGCGGCCTGCTCGACTATCACCTCGACCTGCCCTACAGCGGCGACGGCATTGTGTTGTATCCGCACTTCACCGATCGGGTGATTCCAGGCTGGTTCGACAAGACCCTGCCGTGGCGCCGCGCCTCGACCGAACGCCTGCAAGACGTGTTGCTGCTCGCACCGTCCAAGGAATATCTGGCGCGCCTGCCTTACGGCAAACTGCCCGATCGTAACGACTTCAAACGCTTCATGGGCGATGCGCCAAGCCGGCAGAAATACTGGCATGCGGCGATGGACGAGAGCCGCCGGCTGGGCGACGAGTTTCTGGAGCTGGCCACCAATGGTCGCCTCGCCGAGCGCTTGCTGACCCTTTAGTCAGCACGGCCAATTACAAGCTGGTAAACTCGCCGCCTGCCCGAATCGCTGCGGCGAACGCCATCTGAACAGAGCCGAAAATACTGTGGAAATCTTCAAGGAATTTACTTTCGAATCCGCCCACCGCTTGCCGCACGTCCCGGACGGCCACAAGTGCGGGCGTCTGCACGGTCACTCGTTCAAAGTGGCGCTTCACCTGAGCGGCGACCTCGACCCGCACACTGGCTGGATCCGTGATTTCTCTGAAATCAAAGCGATCTTCAAGCCGCTGTACGAGCGCCTCGATCACAACTACTTGAACGACATTCCCGGCCTGGAAAACCCGACCAGCGAAGTGCTGGCGAAATTCATCTGGAATGAAATGAAGCCGCTGCTGCCGGAACTGAGCGCGATCCGTATTCACGAGACGTGCACCAGCGGTTGCATCTATCGCGGCGAATAATTCAACACCAATCCCCTTGTAGGAGCTGCCGCAGGCTGCGATCTTTTGATCCTGTTTTTTAGAATCAAGATCAAAAGATCGCAGCCTGCGGCAGCTCCTACAGGGATTGGTGTATTTTCAGGGAACATAAGAGAACAGCCTTCACGGCTGTTTTTTTACGCCTATGCTTTTTGGCTCAAACCCGCCAAGAGGACAGGCCCATGACGGACTGGCTGCTGGATCAAGTCTTTGACTTCAATGGCCGTCAGGTGCGTTACGCCGTACACGGCGACGGCCCGCCGCTGGTGTTCGTGCATGGCACGCCGTTTTCGTCGTACGTGTGGCACCGGATCGCACCGCACTTTTTTGCCACACACCGCGTGCATTATTTCGACCTGCTGGGCTACGGGCGCTCCGGGCAGCCTGACGCCGATGTCTCTCTCGGCGTGCAAAACCAACTGTTGGCGCAGCTACTCGATCACTGGAACCTGCAACGCCCGGACGTGGTGGCCCACGATTTCGGCGGCGCCACGGCCCTGCGCACGCACCTGCTCAACGGCAAGGATTACCGCAGCCTGACGCTGATCGACCCCGTCGCACTGACGCCATGGGGCTCACCGTTCGTGCAGCATGTGCGCCAGCATGAAGCGGCGTTCAGTGGCGTGCCTGACTACATCCAGCGCGCCATCGTGCCGACCTACATTCGCGGGGCGATTCACCGGGATATTGCCGATGCGGAACTGGCGCCGTACGTGCAACCGTGGCTGGGCGACCCGGGGCAAGCGGCGTTCTATCGGCAGATCGCGCAGATGGACGAACGCTATACCCGTGAAGCCGAAAATCTGTACCCGGCGATACGCTGCCCGGTGCAGATTCTTTGGGGTGAGGAGGATCTGTGGATTCCCATCGAGCGTGGCCGTGCGTTACATCAGATGATCCCGGGATCACAATTCCACCCAATTCCCAATGCCGGCCACCTCGTCCAGGAAGACGCCCCGGAAGCGATCGTCGCTGCATTGCTGCGCTTTCTCTAAACCAACACCCATCCCCTGTAGGAGCTGCCGAAGGCCCGGGCCGCGATCGGACGATCTTTTGATCTGGTTTTTAAAATCAAAGTCAAAAGATCGCAGCCTTCGGCAGCTCCCACATTGGGCTCGGGTGCATTCAGGTGCACCGCTTTCGCGCCAATCGGCGCGACTGGTCTAACCATAACCCGCGTCATCCGGCATTTGGCACGACCACTGCAACCCTCCCCCGCGTCTCCTCTATTCCAGCAAGGACCGCCCCATGACGCAGAACGATCCCGGCAACGATTACCCCCTCAGCGAAGTCCCCATGCACGCGCGCAAAGGCCTGGCCTCGACGGCGATGGTGCTGCTCGGTTTCACGTTTTTCACCGCAACCATGTTTGCCGGCGGCAAGCTTGGCGTGGCGTTCAGTTTTGGCGAAATGATGGCGGTGATCATCGTCGGCAATTTGCTGCTGGGTCTGTATGCGGCGGCCCTGGGTTACATCGCTTTCAAGAGCGGACTCAACTCGGTGTTGATGGGCCGCTTCTGCTTTGGCGAAGTCGGCAGCAAACTCAGCGACCTGATCCTCGGTTTCACCCAGATCGGCTGGTACGCCTGGGGTACCGCGACGGCAGCCGTAGTGCTCGGCAAATACTTCGATCTGGATGAAGGCACAGTGCTCGGGCTGATGGTGTTGTTCGGGCTGATGTTTTGCGCCACGGCGTACGTCGGTTATCGCGGTCTGGAGATTCTGTCGTACATCGCCGTGCCGGCGATGATGCTGCTGCTAATGCTGTCGATGTGGGTTGCGACGGTGAAGGTCGGTGGCTTCGAAGGTTTGCTCAGCGTTATGCCAACGGCGTCGATGGACTGGTCGACCGCTATCACGCTGGTGTTCGGCACCTTCGTCAGCGGCGCGACGCAAGCGACCAACTGGACGCGATTCTCCCGTTCGGCAAAAGTCGCGGTGCTGGCGAGCCTGATCGGTTTCTTCATCGGCAACGGCCTGATGGTGCTGATCGGTGCGTACGGCGCCATCGTCTATCAACAACCGGACGTGGTTGAAGTGCTGCTGTTGCAGGGCTTTGCCATGGCCGCAATGGCGATGCTGTTGCTGAACATCTGGAGCACCCAGGACAACACCATCTACAACTTCGCCGTCGCCGGTTGCAACCTGCTGCGCACCGGTCGGCGCAAGACCGTGACACTGGCCGGTGCAGTGATCGGCACCCTGCTCGCCTTGCTCGGCATGTACGACATGCTGGTGCCGTACCTGATTTTGCTTGGCACGGTGATTCCGCCGATTGGCGGAGTGATCATGGCGGACTTCTTCTACCGCTGGCGCGGTCATTATCCGCGCCTCGTCGACGCACGGCTGCCGGCGTTCAACTGGCCGGGCCTGGGGGCTTACGCGGTCGGCACCGTCGCCGCGTTCAGCTCGCCGTGGGTCGCGCCGCTGGTAGGGATCGCCGCTGCCGCGCTAACGTATGTCATCGTCACCGGCGCGCTCGGCGCTCGCAGCGCAGCCGCGCCACTACAAGACCTATAAAAAAGGATTCGCCTGATGCACATCATCAACGCTCGCTTGCGCAACCAGGAAGGTTTGCACGAATTGCACCTGGAGAACGGGCTGATTCACAACATCGCCCGCCAGACTGAAGCGCCGTCGCTGGGCCCCGACGACCTCGACGCCGGCGGCAATCTGGTGGTGCCGCCCTTCGTCGAGCCGCACATCCACCTCGACGCCACCCTCACCGCCGGCGAGCCGCGCTGGAACATGAGCGGCACGCTGTTCGAAGGCATCGAATGCTGGGGCGAACGCAAGGTCACCATCACCGAAGAAGACACCAAGACCCGCGCCAAGAAAACCATTCAGACGCTGGCCGCGCACGGCATTCAGCACGTGCGTACCCACGTCGACGTCACCGACCCGCAACTCACCGCGCTTAAAGCCATGCTCGAAGTGCGCGAGGAAAGCCGTCACCTGATCGACCTGCAAATCGTCGCGTTCCCGCAGGAAGGCATCGAGTCGTTTCGCAACGGTCGCGAGCTGATGGAAGAGTCGATCCGCATGGGCGCGGACGTGGTCGGCGGCATCCCGCATTTCGAGTACACCCGCGATCAGGGCGTCAGTTCGGTGAAGTTTCTGATGGACCTGGCCGAGCGCACCGGTTGTCTGGTGGACGTGCATTGCGACGAGACCGACGACCCGCATTCACGTTTTCTCGAAGTACTCGCCGAAGAGGCACGCAGTCGCGACATGGGCGCCCTCGTCACCGCCAGCCACACCACGGCGATGGGTTCTTACGACAACGCTTACTGCGCGAAACTGTTTCGTTTGCTCGGGCATTCCGGGATCAGCTTCGTCTCCTGCCCGACCGAAAGCATTCACCTGCAAGGTCGCTTCGACAACTTCCCGAAACGCCGTGGCGTAACCCGTGTGAACGAGTTGCTCGAAGCCGGCATGAACGTGTGTTTCGGTCAGGATTCCATCGTCGACCCGTGGTATCCGCTGGGCAACGGCAACATCCTCCGTGTGCTTGAGGCCGGGCTGCACATCTGCCACATGCTCGGTTACCGCAACCTGCAAAGTGCGCTGGATCTGGTCACCGACAACAGCGCCAAAGCCATGCACCTGGGCGAGCGTTATGGCCTCGAACAGGGGCGGCCGGCGAATTTGCTGATTCTGTCGGCGGACAGTGATTACGAGGTTATTCGCAGTCAGGGTTTGCCGCTGTATTCGATTCGTGGGGGCAAGGTGCTGATGAAGCGGACGATGCCAGCGGTGCAGTTCGTCTAAGGTATAGAAGTCGGCGTCGCAACGGCGCCGATTCACTCCACTTCGATGGACGCTCTTTCATGCTGAAGTTCGTGCGCAGTTGATCAGCCGCCATCCTCATTCGCTTGAGGACTCGCCATGAAACACAACCCTCTCTCCACTCCGATGGCCACGCTGTACGCCGAAGGCCGCCATACCTTTATCGAACTGGTGCCCGACGGCGGTGCCCGTCTTGATGCCTTGTTTCATACCGTGCCCGCACTGGGCGAACTGGCCGTCGGCGTTGTGTACGGGCATCTGCATGCTCGTCCCGGCCTCGACCCGCGCCTGCGTGAGGCAGTGTCCTTCGCTGCGATCGTGGCTTCAGGCATGGTTGGCCCACCGTTGAGCGTACACCTCAAGACCGGGCTGGCCTCGGGATTGGCGCCCGGTGAAATGACCGAAGTGCTGTTGCAGGCTTCGGCATTCGCGGGGTTCCCCGGGCAGTGAGTGCGGCCGAGCAACTCAATCGACTGTTCGACGAGGCCGGCCTGACCTCACCGCCTGCACCGACGCCGCGTGAACTCGCCCTGGCGTTCTGTGAGCAAGTACGCGACGGCCACGCGCCGATACCGGTCAGCGCAGCGGTGAAACGCCAGTTGAAGCATGCGCGGAGCCTGTCGCTGCTGGCGTCTTCGGCGCATTCGGTCATCGTTGAGTGTTTTGAAGAGCAGCCCGATCCACAGGCGTTGCTGCGACTGAAAGTCGAAGGAGACCGAGTAACGAGCGTGACATTGTTCAAGGCTCACTGACCCTGCCACGCCCTCCTACAGGGGTCAGGCAATCTGGTGGGCTGTGCCGAACAGGCTGACGCGCAGCAATTGCCCATTGGCCTCTTCCAGCAGAATCGGCGCCGTGCCGCCGGGCATGACGACGTGTACGGCGCCTGCCGCGACCCAACCGACCCGCCACGCTGCCGAGGCCACCGCGCTGGCGCTGGTGCCCGAGGACGCAGTCGGGCCTTCGCCGCGCTCAAACACGCGCGCGACAATCCGTTGCTCTGATTCGCGCGCGGCCCACTGCAGATTGATGCCCGCCGGACAAAGTTGTCCGGTGCCGGTCGGCATGGCGTAGGCGATTCGGGTCAGGTCTTCGTTCAGTGGTGATTCACGCATTCTCTCGTTAGTGGGCAACGCGGTCTTGTCGCCGAGCAGGGTCACGCAGTGTGGGTTACCGATGCGTACGAATTGGCTGTGCGTCCAGTGACGATCGAGTTGCGCCAAGGGCTGGACATGGCTCACGTCCCGACCGTTGAACTGAAGGCTTTCAACAGCCCGCGCGCCCACCGAATCCGGTCCGAATAGCGGTTGACCCAGGTCAAGCCAGAAACCTTGAATACCGTCGACTTCAGCCGGTTTCACCGAAGTTTCCACCATTGCGCCCTTGTCGTGATGCACGCGCAGCAATGCGCCCGCCTCCGGCATCAATTCCTGCTCGGTCAGCGCCTGAGAAAATATCGTCAGACCGTTGCCACTGCGTTCCGCGAGCGTACCGTCGGTGTTGACGATCAGCACATCGAACGGCGGCGAGGTCTGGAACGGGCCGATCAGCAGGCCGTCGCTGCGGTGGGATTTGCTGTTGGGTGGCCGCTCGCCTGCGGGCCAGTCACAGCACAGTTTGATTGCCGCGTGGCTCCACGTCGGGCGCGACGATGCGCATGCGCACGCGCTGGCAGGTAAATCAACGCCCGCTTCGCGCAGTGCCTCCGGCGAAACCACACCATAAATATTGCCCCGCGCATCATAAAACTGCGTCATCACTTTTAATCCCTGCTAACGAAGAATTCCACTGTAAACCGCAATCCCCTCTAGGAGCGAGCCTGCTCGCGATAGCGGTGTGTCAGTCGACATTTTTTTTAAATCGGCCCACCGCTATCGCGAGCAGGCTCACTCCTACAGGGTAGGATGTCGGCTGCACGTTCTCGAATAAACGGTCATCGAACCTCGACGCCGTATCACTGTCCTTCGGGGACGCGACGTTTTTTGCCAAGGATTGATATGACCAGCCTCAACACCCAAGACACCTTCGTCCCCGGACGCCTGCAACAGATGTCCACGCGCATCGCCTTCTTCATTGCCGGACTCGGCATCGCCGCGTGGGCGCCGCTGGTGCCATACGCCAAGGCGCGCGCCGGGCTCGATGAGGGCACGCTCGGTTTGTTGCTGTTGTGCCTGGGGGTCGGTTCGATTCTGGCGATGCCGCTGGCGGGAATTCTCGCAACGCGGTTCGGCTGTCGGCGTGTGGCCACCGGCGGCACCTTGCTGATCTGCGCAGCATTGCCATTGCTGGCGACGGTGTCGTCGATTCCGGCGCTGATCGCCACGTTGTTCATGTTCGGCGCGGGCCTCGGCACGGTGGATTCGACGGTAAACCTGCAAGCGGTGATCGTCGAGCGGGCCAGCGGCAAGAACATGATGTCGGGGTTTCACGGTTTGTTCAGCCTGGGCGGCATCGTCGGCGCGGCGGGTGTCAGCGCCCTGCTCGGCCTTGGCTTGACGCCGCTCGCGGCGATGCTGGTGGTGGTCGTGGTGCTGATCGCGGCGCTGTTCAAATGCGTGCCGCACATGCTGCCTTACGGCAGTGAAAGCTCAGGCCCGGCATTCGCCATCCCCCACGGCATCGTGCTGTTTATCGGCGGCATGTGCTTCATCGTGTTCCTCACCGAAGGCGCGGCGCTGGACTGGAGTGCGGTCTTCCTCGCTCAGGAACGCGGGATCGACACGGCGTATGCGGGATTGGGTTACGCGGCGTTCGCGTTGACCATGACGGCGGGACGCTTGATGGGTGACCGGATTGTGCGGATCGTCGGCGCCACGCGGATCATTCTGTTTGGTGGACTGTTGGCGGCGGCGGGTCTGTTTCTGGCAACGTTCGCACCGAGCTGGGAAGCGGCGCTGGTGGGTTATGCGCTGGTCGGCGCTGGTTGCTCGAACATCGTGCCGGTGTTGTACACGGCGGTGGGCAAGCAGACGGTGATGCCGGAAAGCATCGCGGTGCCGGCGATTACCACGCTGGGCTATGCAGGGATTCTGGCGGGGCCGGCGGTGATCGGGTTTGTTGCGCACGCCAGCAGTTTGAGTTTTGCCTTCGGCTTGATGGCGGTGCTGCTGGTCGCCGTGGCGATTGGCGGGAAAGTCCTTAAAGTCTGAGGAAAGGGATTTACGACAAACGGTGGATTATTAGGCAGTCCACTGTCATTTCTGACAGTGGACGGATATCGCATCGCGTCGCAGCATAAGATCAGTCACCTCTTATGGACGCATCATGAAATCGATCTGCAGAAACGGAATTCTGGCGCTTCCACTGCTGCTCGGTCTGAGCCATGGTGCGCAGGCGTCGACGCCAACCGATCCGGATCTAGGTGAAGCCGTGGCCAATTTCGCGCCGGAGCAGGTCTTGAGCGACGACCATGGGCAACACCGGCACTGGTTGGCGATCGGTCGGGTAATAGTCAGAAAATCTCATTGTTCCGGCAGCCTGATCGACACGCGCGATGCCGATGGCATTCAGGACGGTCCGGCCTACGTACTGACAGCGGGACACTGCGTGTATAGCGACGCAGATCGTTTTATCCAAAATGCCCCCGTCTCTGGCCGGGTCATTTTCAACTATTTCAAGGACACGCAGGCCCGTCAGCAGACCTACTCGATAGTGCGAATCCCTTGGGGTACGCGGCGCGGTGGTGACATTGCCATCGTTGAACTTGACCGTTCTCTGAAACAACTGATGGATGACGGGATCACCCCGCTGAAACTGACGCGCCAACCTGCGGCGGCGGGTTCGAATGTGCTGATCGTCGGAGCACCGCAATCCTCCTTTCTGACACGGGTCGCCTGCCGGCAGGAAGCGTCGGTCGATATATTTGAGGAAGGTTTCGTCTGGTTCGACCAACTTAGCAATCGCTGCGAGGGTGTACGCAACGGTATTTCCGGTTCACCGGTCCTGACTCGATATGGCAACGAGATCCTCGGGGTAATCGGTACGACTACGCGCATCGGCGGACCATCGATGTGCGGTGCGGATGAGCCCTGCGAAATCCGTGATGGTACGCCGCAAAAATCGCCAGACACCAACTATGCAACGCCCGTCACCTCTCTGGATCGCTGCTTCAACGCGGGTCGATTCACTTCCGACAATGTCGACTGCCCGCTCGGCCCGGCCAGTGACTTCGAACCGCGCAACGATGAAAACTACGTGCGGATGCTACGAAATACAGAGGGTGGTTTTGATCCGCTGCTGTGGAAACAGACCTTTACCTCGGATCAACCCTTTTACCGGCTCAAATACACTCGAACACTGGCCGACTGCGCGAACGGCGAGGGCTATGGCCCGGCTCGACAAAGCAAAGGTAAAGAACAAGACACCTCAACTCACGCTTTACGCGCAGGCCCCGGGTTCTATTTCTTATGCGTCATGGGGCAACCGCACGAGACAGTCACCGTGGATCGATGGTCGGCTCGAAATGCCCGAGTCTACTGGCGCTGGGCACTGGCAGGGCCGTCAAACCTTGCCCCGGTCTATACGTTGTTTGAAAGTAAAAAAAACACCTTTACCGTTACCCCGGTCGAAGTGGCGCCGGATCTGACTGACGCGGGTTACCAATACAAAATTATTCCCCCGCAAACGTCCGATTGCCTGAACGCCGAGGACTATCAACGCCTTGGGGAGAACCAGAGTGCGTTTATCGTCACGGTTGCCGATGGTCCAAAAAGAGTTTGTCTCAAAGGTCATGACATCGTAGGCAATCCCTCCCCGGTGGTGGATTTCCAGTTACTTGAATCAACCGATAAAAATGAATAATTGTGCTGCAGGCGGCTGGCGACAGCCGCCTGCGCAAAAGGTCAGAAACCGACGCTGGCCTGCACAAAGAACGTGCGCGGCGCACCCACGTACATCCCCGAATTGTTATCGCTGGAACGCGTGAAGTACTGCTTGTCGAAGACATTCTTCACCCCCGCGCCCAGCTTCAGGTTCGACACCTGTGGCCCGAAGTCATAACCGCCACGTACGTTCCAGGTCACGTAACCCGGAATGTCGCCGTACTGCCCATCCGCCGTGCCTTCGGTGATGTAGTTGCCGTTGAAACTGCCATCGGCGTTTACCCCGGTGCCCGGCGAGCGCTGTTTCGACTGGGCGAAACCATCGATGTTGTAAGTCCAGCGGTTGATGTCGTAACGCAAACCGACGGTCGCCACCTGACGCGAATAGAACGGCAGATCACGGCCCTTGAAGCCCGGAATCTCGCCTTCATAGGTGGCGCGGGTGTAAGTGAAACCGGCGTTGGCAGTCAGCCCCTCAAGACGCGGATCCAGCGCCGCCATGTCGTAATGCACCGACGCTTCAAGGCCCTGGTGCTTGGTCGCGCCGAGGTTGGTCCAGCCGACATCGTTGCTGATGTATTGCAGTTCGTCATCGAAGTCGATGTAGAACAGCGTCACCTCACCGCCCCACACGTCATCGTTGTAGCGCGTACCGATCTCATAGGTCTTGGCTTTTTCCGGCTCCAGACCGTTGGCGGTCTGGTCACCCGAACCACCCTGACCGAGCTGGAAATACTGCAGGCTGCCGAACGAGGTTTCGTAGTTGGCGAACAGCTTCCACGCGTCCGACAGGTGATACATCACGCTCAGGGCCGGCAGCGGTTCGTTGCTCTCGATGCTGCGGTTTTTCTCCGGTACGCGCTTGCCGGCGGTGTCTAGCACGGCACGGTCATGCCAGTCGGTGCTGATGTGTTCGAAGCGAATGCCCGGCGTGATAGTCCAGTTGCCGACGTCGATCTTGTTGTCGACGTAGACCGAGTTGGCCTCGGTGCCGCCAGTACGATCCTGGAACACGTGGCCGTCGGACGTCTTGGTGACCACTGGCTCGTTGTTGACCAGCGCCAGACGGCTCGACTGTTCGTGCATCGCCTCTTTCAGATAGCGATAACCGACGCTGACTTCCTGGCTGGTCGGGCCGACATCGAACACCCGCGACACCCGTGGCTCGATGCCCAGCGTGTAATAGGACCGCGGGTACGAGCTGAGGGTTTTCTGATCGCGGGCGGCGATGGTACTGCCACGGAAACTGTCGGTGTAGTAGGTCAGCACTTCAGCCTGAGTGCGTTCGTCGATCTGCCGAATCCACTTGAACGACACGTCTTTGCGGCGACCGCTGAAGTTGTCGTAGTCGCGCACCGAGTCGTAAGGTTTGTCGTCGTACTGTTTCTGCGTCAGGCCGCCGGGCATGTCGGCGCTGGCGTCGTAGTAGTGGAAATTGAGGCTGAAATCGTCCTGATCGGTGGGCGCCCAGTGGGTCTTGAGCAGCACGTCGTCGATGTCGTTGCCGTTGTTGCGCTCGCGGTAACCGTTGCCGTTGACGCCGGAATACAACAGCGCCACGCCCATGCCGTTGTCGGCGGTGCCGCCGAGGAATGCCGTGTCGATGTGTTTCCAGCCACCGTACCGGGTGGTTTCCAGCGTAGTGCCGATTTCACCGGTGGCTTTTTCCGGGATCGCGCGGGTGACGAAGTTGATCACGCCACCGACGTTCTGCGGCCCATAACGCACGGAACCGGCGCCGCGCACGACGTCGATGCTGTCAAGGTTGCCCGAGGAAATCGGTGCCATCGACAGTTGCGGCTGGCCGTACGGCGCGAACGCGGCGGGCACGCCGTCGATCAACACCGTGGAGCGTGGCGACAGCCGCGAGGTCAGGCCGCGCACGCCGACGTTCAGGGCGATGTCGCTGCCGCCGGTGCCGTTGGAATCCTGCACCTGCACACCCGGCACACGCTTGAGTACATCACTGACGTTCATCGCGCCCTGCTCGACCATCGCTTCGCGGCGGATCACCGTGCGCGCGCCAGGGTGGTTTTGCACCACGGCGGCGTTGGCATCACCGAGCCAGTCACCGACCACTTTGATGTCAGTCACGCCCAGTTCCAGCGGGCCACTGGTGGCCGCGGAAGTGGCAGCGGGCGACAGGGTCACCGAACCTTCGTTGATCTGATAATCGAGACCGCTGCCTTGCAGCAACTGGCGCAGCGCCTGTTCCGGGGAAATGTCGCCATCCACCGCCGGGGCCAGTTTGCCGGCGACCAGATCGGGACTGAAAAACACTTGCAGTGAGGTTTGCTGGCCCAGTTCGCTCAAGGCCTGGCCCAGCGGTTGGGCGCGGATATGAATCGCTTCGCCGGCAAATGCCAGTGGCATCGCCGCGTTGACCGCCAGCGCGAGGGCCAGCGGCAACCAAGGGGATTTTTTGTTGTTGGCAGTGGTTTTTTTCACGTCGAACGTAGTCCTGTGGATCGCAAGAGTGTGCGGCTGTTAATGCAAACCAGTTGCAGTTGAACAGGAAGACGATGAACTCGAAAAAAACCTGAATTTTATTTTGAAATTATTTCCTGACTGCCATCCGCGAGGGTACGAACGGCCACCGGCAGGATGCTCGGCAAGGCTTTGAGCAAGGCCTCGGTGTTGTCGGATTTGAACACACTGGTCAGGCGCAGATTGGCCACGGCCGGGTTGGCGACGGTCAGCGGTTTCTCGCGATAACGCGACACTTCAGCAGCCACTTCGCTAAGGCTGGCGTTGTTGAACACCAGTTTGCCGCCGCGCCACGCGGTCAGTTCCGCTGGATTGACCGCGTAGGCTGCCGCGACTTGGCCATGAGCATCGATATGGGTGCCGAGGCCGGCAGTCAGACTGATGAATTCATTGTCCGGCGCATCATGCCCCTGCACTTTCACCGTGCCCTGCTCCACCGCCACGCGGGTTTGCGTGACATCGCGACGTACGTCGAAACGCGTGCCGGTGACCGTGACTTTGCCGCTGCCGGCCTCGACCACGAACGGGCGAGACGTGTCGTGCTCGACGCTGAACATCGCCTCGCCTTCGCTCAGTTCGATCAGTCGACGACCACTTTCATACCGCACCTGCAAGCGGCTACGGCTGTTCATATCGATCACCGAACCGTCCGGCAACGCTACGTGTTTGCGCTCGCCCAGCGCGGTGGCGAACTCGGCGCTGTAGCCTGCGGGATGATTCAAACCGCTGAACAAGCCGAGCCCCAGCGCTACCGTCAACACACTGGCAGCGACGGCATAACGCACAAAGGGTCGACGCTGACGACTCGGCGGCGTTTCGACAAGGGCTTTCAGGCGTGGCGCCGGCAACAGATCTGCCGCCGTCCACAACCCTTGCAGCAGCTGAAACTCGTCACGGTGCTGCGGATGTTCATTCAGCCAGGCGTCGAAGCGCTGCTGTTCATCGGCACTCACGGCCGGCTCCTGCAAACGCACAAACCAGCGCGCCGCGTCATCGCGCACCGTTGTTTGCCCGCACGCGCAATCACGAATATCCGTCATGGAATGTCCTGTTTGGCTGGGGATGAAAAAGCACGGCAACTCATGAATGCAACCCATCCAGTCGATCACGCAGATGCCGCAGGGTGCGGATCATATACTTTTCGACCATGTTCTTGGACAGCCCCAGGCGATCGGCGATTTCCGCCTGGGTCAGGCCTTCGATCTTCTGCCAGACAAAGATCTTGCGACAGTTGATCGGCAGTTCAGAGAGCGCCCGTTCGATGGAGTCGGCCAACTGGATCGCATGCATGTAATGCTCCGGGTCGCCGGACGACGACTCACTGTGATCGATCGCCTCCGACTCCATGGCGCCACGCCGATCCTCACGCCGATAGCCGTCGACCGCGATATTGCGCGCGGTCTGGTGTAAATACGCCCGTGGCTGCTGCACCGCCGCCGAATCGGATTCAAGCACCCGCACAAAGGTGTCGTGCGCCAGATCCTCGGCCTGCGCGCGATTGCGCAAACGGCGAGTCCAGGTGCCGATCAACTCTTCGTAATGCTCGAAAAAGCCGGGTCTGCGGGGACGCATGGGGGTATGGGCGGTGCGCTGAGGTAAGGGGTGTGAATAGTAATGCTTCGTATTAAGGCGAAGCAATGGATTCCGGTGGCCACTGATCTAGCAATGGCCGCCGGTTACCGTTCAGCTGAGAATAACGATTACGTTACCGCGTCAATTGCCTTTCGGATTACGGTCTGCAGATGCCACCAGCATCTGTTCATCAAGAGCGATCATCACTAATCCGTTATGGGTTGCTACAACCATGCGGGCCATTGCGGTGAAGCAGATTCCACGAATCGGGGAGGTGATACTGATTTGAAACAGGGCATTCAATTCGCCGTCCCAGAATCGGACTACACCGTCCTCCCCCTGATGCCAAAAGTGGCGATGGGCTGGCATCGCAGAATGCCAAGGCCTGAATGCGCCCATTGAGGTGAGTGCCTGGTTGGCACGCCAGACGTTCTCCGCTTGGGTAATGCCACAAGGCAATTCGACCTGAATCAGTGCCGGCAGCGATCAACTCGCCATCCATGCTTTGCGCCAGAGAAAGCACTGCGGCTATGCCGCTACCCGGTATGCGCCAAGTATCAAACAGTGAAAGCCTGGGCATTTCAGAGGGTGGAACCGGATGCTGCGCAACCATGATCTGCGAATACTTGCTGGCGAATACGATTCGCGCTACATCATCGCCAGCGAGACAAACCAGACTCATGATGGGCTTGTCTTCTTCGCCGTAACTGAGCTGATAGTTCCACTTGGCTCCAAACTCATTGCGAAGAGTATTGATTTCCAGTTTTGAACGCAGATTCCATATGCGAACGGCGTTCACGTTGGCTTGACTCACCGAAGCCACAACCATCGGTTCGTCGTCGATCCGGACGACTTGTACCTGGGTCACATCATCGCCTGCCTGAATCACCGCCGAGAGGTCTAGTTGACCTCCTGCCGGAACCAGACAGATAACCCCCGAATGGCGACGACCAGCAGCAGTTTTCCCTCATCCACATAACCGGTTATTGCGTGGATTCGTTGATTCGGAATGATTTCACACGTCCAGGTCAGGTTGCCGCTCATCTCATCGATCGCCACGACCTCTCCGGCGGCGGTGCCACAGTAAATCGTGTTGGACGCGATGGAGTCCATGAACATGCATTTGACGTGGCCTGGAAAAAATTGGCCTTCCTGTACAGAGCGCGCCGGCGGTTGTGCGTCCCTCAAGCTCCACATATTGACTGAGCCCGCGTTGCTACTCAGATAATAATGACTTGTGCCCAAGTTGAAGCTGTCGGTACGGAACTCCTCCGTCCAGTAGCCATCGATGCGCGTGACCGATGTCAATGTTGAAGAGATTTCGACCGGATTGGCTACCTCAATGTTCTGGCTTTCAATTGTCCCGTCTTCAGCCAGCAGATAAAGAATTTTTGAAGCTTGTGACTCACACAGCCAAGCCCCTCGTTTGTCCTCCGGAGCGCAATAGACAAGAATGATTTGTTCAGGCCGGACTTGCCAAATTCGAGGTGGTCGGAAAAAATCGTTGGTTACCGCATACGTAGCACCACCCACCATGTGCAGGCGGATTGATGAAATGCATTCGCTTTCAATCGTGGCAGGTATTTCCCATAGAAACTCCAGATCAAGCTTCCACATTCTCAGGGTTCTGGCACATCGCGCACCATCGAAGAAACTACTGCCTGCTGACAGAATTCGAAGACCGTCGAACGTAAAAACAATCGCCACAGCCAGAATCCGGGCGCGTGAAGCAGCGGCTCTGTGATGAATCAGGCCGAGGTCAGTCAAATCCCAGACTCGTAGATCACCTTCCAGCTCAGCTCTGTCATCTAAGCGGGTACGTGCAAGCGTTCGCTCATGAGCACTCACACACAGAAAGCGATCACCTTCCCGGCATACCGTCAGCGCAGTGATGCGACCGTTCTGCTCAGCGAAAGGGACATAAATGTCGCGCTTGGTTCGAAGATTCGTTGTCGCCAGCCAACCCTCCTCCCCACTCGCAACCAATACTTCACCGCTTGGCGTTGCGATGATTGCCAAGTGTGAAATCCGGCTGCCCACAATGGGATGCCAAGCCGCCAACTGCTTGCCATTGTCGAGCTGAAAGACTTCAATCAATCCATCCTCGCGCCCGACCAGTGCCACCGGAGTACGGTCATCCCATTGACCGAGACTCAGTGCGGTCACTCGTGAATCTCGCGAAACCAGCACGCTGTTGCCTTCCGGCGGATTCCAGGTCGCCCAGAGTGGCATCCACCGAGAGCGTTCCTCGCCCGGCAAGGGCACTGATTCATCAATCCCGTTCTGCAGGGATGCCAGTGCAAGGTAGGATCGACGCTCTGCTTCGGGCAATTCCCGCAAAGCCCCAAAGGCTCGCAAATAGGCCTGAACCATCGGCTGATCGATGGACGACTGAGGGTTGAGATAACGGCGCAAAATAGCCGGATCACTGACCACCAGAAATGCCGGATCGTCGAGTAGCGCCTGCAACATGCCCGCCTTGACTGCGAAGCTTGCGGCATGACGTTTCAGATAAGGATGGGCACGCAGCCAGTCGTGACGCCCCTCGGAATTTGCAGGTACACAGGCCAGCAACGCTTGCCACAATTGGCATGAAAGGGCCGGGGCCTGCCCATCACTTTCGAGCAGGTGCTCTGCCAACTGCTCATGGTATAGCCGATAAACCGACCGGTCGCCCTCCATGGACTCCACAATGAAGGGCGCCGCAAATTTGCGCACGGCAATGATATCCGCGTCGGTGATCGTCTGACCGCTCAAGGCGCTGGCCGCTGAACGCCATAAATCGGCCCACGGCAAGCCCTCACCTTCGGCAAAAGCCAAAGCCAGCAAAACCGCGCGGGCAGTTGTGATATTCAGCCCCTCTTTACCCTCCTCCAAGGGGGCCAGATACTGATTGAATGCGTCAGCCAACTCGGTTGATAGATGATCCATCCAGCCAAGGCGGCTCGTGTCGACCAATTTGCCCATCTTGAACAGCCTGAGTGCGACGGTATGTGCCACCAGAAACACGTTCTTCGCTCGCTGGGCGACAGCCTCGGCCACCTTTCGAGCGATTTCGGGATGCTTGCGATAAGGCGTGAAGCGCCGTGGTTCTTCGCTGGCTAACAGCCGTCGCTCGACATACAGCGCAACCTCGCCGGGCTCTGTATGCAGCGAATGTTCGAGATTGACTTCCACAGTATCTGGCCCAAATCCCTCGAAACGCTGTTGCAATGAAGTAGCGTCGGGCCGAGTCCCCACTAACAGAAAGACATGCTTGAATGTCGCCAATGGCAACAACAACTGCTGCAAAATAATCTGGCTGTCGGCAGCTTCATCCAGAGCATCAATGACAATCACCGTTTTTCTGCCGCGTTTTTTTAGTGATTCAAGCACCGATGGCAAGTCACGATCCGACAGATCCAGCTTGTCCGCGATCTCGTTCAAGACCTCGCTCAACAGTTTGTGCCGGGCATGTACGGCGACATTGACGATACCTTCAGGTGGCATGTCAGCAACGTCGAATGAAGATCCATCGACTGCAAGTACCCGATCGCGAAAGCTCGGCTCAGACAGCGACACGATGCGCCCCAACAATGCTGATTTGCCTGTTCCCGGGCCACCGGTCACTACCAAAACGCGCCCATGAGTATCGACCTGTGCGAGCCACTCTCCTATTTCCCGCAACGCGCGATGACGGCCGGTGAAATAGCTCCCGACCCACCCACCTTCGACCCCTCCGGCTTTGGGTAACCAATGTTCATCAAACACTCGCTGGCTGGCCAGATCCAGGCCTGGGCCAATATGAGGGCGGTACTGGGGATTGGGGAACAACAGGCAACGACCTTTGAGGTTTGCCCCCGCCAATTGAGCTTCCTGCTTGGGAAAGCGTTCGGCGAGATATTCTCTGATCGCCTCCATCACTTCGTCCATGGCCAGGTAGCGCTGCGTAGCACCGCCGAACTGACCGTCGGGATTAGCCAACGCTTTAGCCAACGCCTTGCTCAAGGCGCCCTCATCCGCCTCATCTCGCGATCGCGTTGCCGCGATGACATAGGCCGGACTCAATGAAGGCCGCTGCCTGATCAGATCGGCCGCTATTCTGAGAAAATCACCAGCTCCCGTGCCGGCGTAACAGACATCAAGGATCAAGAGAACCTGCGCTGCTCTGGTCTTGATCAGAATCTGTGCCAGATCGACGACTTTTACCGCCAGCGCTGGGTGATCCTCAGCCGCCTGCTGTGACTCACGGGACAATAAATAGAGTTGGTTGTCACTTTCACCATGTCCCGTGTAATAGAGCACCAGCAAATCGTTTTCAGTGCAGTCTGCACAAGCTTTGAAAATAGAATCCTGCAGTTCTCGGGGATCCATATCAAGTTCTGCCGGTACGACCTCATAGTGCAATGCAGCGAAGGCCGACTTGATTGTTTCAACTTCGTCCGGAACCTGCGACAGCGTTGCATGGTTATCGAATTGACTGGTGCCAGTGGCAAGCAGACGACGTCGATAAGTATCAGATAGCGGCTGCGATGGCATCTCCCACCTCCCGGGTCGTGAGGTAGCGGCTCGCATCGTGGACTTTCATGCCATTGGCGACACTTACATCGACAATTCGCGGCATGAACAAGGGCTCAAGTTTTTTCGTCAGGGCCACTACATCACCGCTGTCTGAAATATTGGTCCAGTGCTGCACGTTGCCAGGCCATGCACCAAGCTCACGTTGCGGTGCGGGTTGCAGGGCATCGAAAATCAGATTACGGATGCCCAGTGGCGAACCCAATGTAATCAAGTGCTGGACGGGCCACTGAGGGTTTGCGCATAAAGCCTCGTAGGCAACCACTGACCCCAAAGAATGGGCAACAATCAACCGTGTATCGTCATTCACCCATTTTTCAATACTGGCACGAGCGGCCTGACGGATTGAATCGTCATGGAAGTATCGATAGACCTGCTTCAAATCACTGATCATCACTTTTTCCAGCTGACCGGAAAAAAATTTTGATCGTGTCAATGCATTGAGTCCGCGCTGGACGAACGTCACCAGACCCGCTTTGGTGGTCTCGTCAGGTGCGCGAACAGCGGGATCAATTCTGGCCGCCTCCTCCCACCATGCCTTGAGCAGTTGCGCCTCCCAGGCATCGACATCCTCGGCGCTGTAGGGCGGTATCGCTCCTTTACCCTTCGGGCGAAACAAGTCCCCATAGAAGGCACATTTGAAGGTTACTTCGTCAGGCAATTCTCGTCCGGCACGCGCGAGACCATCCTTGAGCGCCGGCAGCCATTGGTCGCTCAACGTGTTTTCACCACCAAACTGATGACCGATGCCGTGCACACCAATGATCGTTGCCATTGTTCACCCCTTATCTTTTGACGCTCGGCACTCAGAGTTCTGAAGCCATCCATGGAAACCCGAAGCGCAACTAGTGGCCATTGGGTATTAACGACATATTACTGACTTTACTCGTGCCTGGTCATTTGCGCAGACCTTAGCGGCGTTGATATTTTCCCTGCCCAGCCGGACGCATTTCATCAATCCCACCACTGCCCCTCACCCCGGATCAGATCTCACAAACGACGTCCGGTGAAGAACGCGCCATGCTTTGGCAGTTTGTGGTCACTGACCTGTTCGACCAGAGCAGATACGCACAATCGCCAGTGCCAAATCCACGGTTTCACACGCCTGCCAGCATCACAGGCAATCGTTTGATTTAATAACGGCAGGTATTAGCGGTGACGCTGTGCGTTGTGCCTATAACTCGTGTAGTCAAGAGGAGCTAGACGGGACACAACAGCCCTCGCAGCTTTGCTGCGGGCACAAAAACAGGAGCAAGCCTGCTCGCAAAAGCGTCGCATCAGTCAGGTATTTCGCTGACAAAATGGACGCCTTCGCGAGCAGGCTCGCTCCCACAGGTTTTGTGCTGGGGATCAGCCTTTCTCGTCGATCCCGGCTTGCAGGGTCTGGGTGTCCAGATGCCCGCTCAGGGTGACCGGGCCGACTTTCAGGTTGCCGTTTTCCAGGGAAACCTTCGGTGCGTTTTCCTCGGTTTTGTGTGGCAGATCCAGCCCGGCTTTGACGCCATAATCACGGTTGCTCAGGTCGCTGTTGCTGACCTTGGAACCGCCCAGATCAACCTTGCCTTCAGTCGCCGAAATCCGTGCGCCGGTCAGTTGCGTAGCACCGCCAACAGCCAGGTTCACGCCTTGGCTGCCGCTGATCCCGGACGCCTGCGCAACGCTGTCCTTGTGCGCGTATTCACCCAGTGCCTTGAGCGTCGGTTTGTAGTCGGTGCCGGCGAGTTTTTCCTTGTCGCTGGGTGGATTCTTTTTCGCCGTCAGGCCCAGATCGACATCGACCTTGGCGTGCGTCTGCGAGTCCTGACGGCTGTCGACGGTGAGGTCACCCGCAACCTTGCCACTGACCGATTGCGCATCGATCCGCGCGCCGGCCAACTGCGCATCACCAGCACTGTTCAACACTACGCTGTCAGCCTTGATCTGGCTGTTCTGCTGCGTGGTGCCTTGCAGGTAATCCACGCCCACTTTAGCCCCGGCATTGAAGCCGTGATCGCTGCTGGCTTTTTCATCGGTCGCGGTTGGGGTTTTGCTGCTCAGGTTGCCACCCGCGTTCAGCGCGACATTCCAGTTATTACGGTTGTCGGTGGACTGCGCCGACTCCTGCACATAACCGCCCTTCTGCGCATCGATTCTGACGTCAGGCGCGCTGACCTGGGTGCCTTGCAGATGCACCGATTCGCCGCTCAACGCAATACCGCTCTGAGCGTTGAGCTGGCCACCGCTCAGGGTTTGCGAGTGCTCGTTAACCCGACCGATGTTGAAGTTCCCGCTCAGATTACCGCCCTGATCACGGCTCTTCTCGCTGCTGGTCTTGCTGCCGCCGCCCTTCAAGCCGCCGCCGAGATTACTGCCGGTCGCGGTGTGGGTGTCGGTGGCCGCTTGCAGATCGAGTTTGCCGTCGGCGTGCAGGTCAATGACGCCCGCGTTAACCCTGGTGCCTTGCTGGACCTGATCGCCGCCACTGCTCAGTTGCAGTGGGCCGTTGCCGCTGATGCTCGCCACGCGAGCTTGCGTGTCAGTGGTTTGTTTGCCGGTGTGATCGAGTTGGAACCCTGCGCCGAGATCGACGTTGGTGCCGTCGTTGCCCGGCAAAGTGCCGACCGTCAGCGAGCCATTGCCGCGCAGGCTGCTTTCGTTGCTGTTCTGACGGTCGTTGGCCTGATTCAGCGCCAGATCACCGCCAGTCTTGATGCTCACACCGCCCTGCCCGCCATCGAAACGGCTGCCTTCGAACTGCGCATCACCAGCCGCTTTGATGTTCACGCCCTGGCTGCCGGCATAACCGCCGACTACGGCAGTGGAGCTGTCCTTCGCGGACGTGCTGCTGCCACCCGCGCCGCTGCCGGCGACGTTCACGTCTTCACCGGTTTTGGTGTAGACGCGCACATCGACCTTGGCGTCTACCGCGTTATCGGAACTGCTGTGGGTGTTGCTCGCGGCATCGGCGATCAGTTTGTCGGCGCTGATGTTGACCTTGCCGGCGCCAGCACTGTACTGGGTGCCTTGGTCGTGCAGCGTGCCAGTGGTTTTCACATCGACAGTTGCGCCGTCATAACGGCTGACCACGGCGTTGCTGGCTTGCTCGGATTTACTGGCGCTGCCATGCCCGATCGCCACGTCGATACCGACGTTCGGCTGACCGAGATTGCTCAGCGCCTCCTTGTCCGGCACCTTGCCGTTCAATACATCTTTAACCGCACCGGCGATTGGCCGGGCGATGTCCTTGTATTCGACGTTGGCGCCGATGTCCGCCGACCAGTTGCTCTCGGTGTGAGTGCTGCTGTCGGTGTTGCTGGCCGCTCGGTTGTCGACTTCGTTGGCGAGCACATTCAGACCGTTGCCGGACTTCAGTTGCGCGCCCTCAGTGACGAGTTTGTCGGCATTGAGGTTGAGGCCGCCGCTGCTCTGCATACGGGTGGTTTGCGCGGTGGTTTTGCTGGTGGTGTCCTGCGAGGTGCTGTGGGCGAAATCGACGCCACTGCCAGCGCGGTCGAGGCCGCCGGTGTAATAGAAACCGCCGCCGGTGCTGCTCTTGTCGGTGGAGGTTTTATGGCTGTCCTCTTCGGCCAGCAGCGCAACGTTCTTGCCGCTCAACGTCGTGTCGCCCGCGGTGGATTCCACTTGCGCGCCTTTGAGGGTCACGTCGCCGCCCGCCTTCACCTGAACGCTGGCGCCGCTGAGGCTGGAGCCTTGCTGGGTGACGTCGTTGCTGGTGACGGTTTGCTGTTTGTCTTCGTAGTGAACACCGGCGCGATATTGCTCTGGCGTTTGCTCTTTGGCGTAGGCATCGAAGCCACGCGTTTCATTGGTGGAGCTGCTGTCGTGAGTGTTCTGCGCCGAATGCACGTTCACATCACCCGCCGCATCGGCCGTCAGCGCACCGCCAGCCTTGACCGTGGCGCCGGCGACTTCAATGTCCCTGGCGCTCTTGAGCTTGAGGTTGCTGTCCGACACCAGCTCGCTGCGCACCGTGGTGCTGTCCTTGCTGTTCTGGCGTGACTCGTCCTTGGTGATGCCGAAGAACTTGCTGTCCTTGTCGTGAGTGTTGCTGTGGGTCGTGTCCTGCACGCCGTCGATCACCAGCGAACCCTTGTCGCTGATCACGCTTGCCTCAGTGCCGCCGCGCACCTGGCTGCCACTGATGCGCACGTCGTCAGCCTTGACGATCAGTTTGCCGGCAGCGTTGATTTTGCTGCCCTGATGCTGGGTCCGGCCCTTGTCGGCATCGCCGGTCTTGCCGAAGAAACCACCGCCGACCAGGTCACCGGAGTAGCGGTTGTCGCTGCTGCGGTTGGTCCGCGTCGCCGTGGTGATTTCCACCTGTTTGCCGGCCAGTTGGACGTCGCCCGAGCTGCTCAACTCGGCGCCTTCGGAGCGCAGCAGTCCAGCGGTTTGCAGAGCGATGTTGCCGGCCTTCAACTGGCTGGTGACGCTGCGCTGTTCTTCGCTGCTGCTGTTCCAGTCAGCTTTCCACAGGTGTTTACGGTGGTTGCCCTGATCGGTCTGGGTATGGCTTTCAGTGGCGGCGGTCAGGCGCAGATCACCGCCGCTTTGCACGCTGAGATGCTTCGCGGCTTCGACCTTGGCGGCTTGCAGTTCAGTGTCTTTGCCGGAAGACAATTTCACATCGCGGCTGGCGGCGATCTGACTGCCGTGCTGGCGCGATTCGCTGTCAGTCTGGGTGCGATCGTAGGTTTCCCAAGTGATGCCGATGGTGCTGTTGTTCCAGTTCTCGCGCTTTTCCTGAAGCTTGCGGCTCTCGACCGTGGACAAGGTCAGATTGCGTTTGGCGTCGACCGTAACGTCGCGACCGCTGACATCGGTGGCGGCCAGGGTCAGATCCTTGCCGCTGTGCAGGCCGACATCGCCCTGGCTGCTGCGGATGCCCGCGCGGGTGACGTCGAGACTGTTGGCCACGGCCTCACCGCTGACACTGAGGTCACCGGCAGAACGAATCTGCACGCCGTCACGCCCGGCGACCTGCACTGCACCGACGCGCACACCAGCGCCTTCGGCGGTACTGACAATGTTGATGCGCCCGGCCTGCATTGCGCCGAACAGACTGGCGTCGATGCGTTGATCGGCAGTATTGCCGGCCGGGTCCACGTTTTTCACCTGACCGCTGGCGTAGTCGAGCTGATTGCGGCCGACGGTGAGGTTCAATTGATCACGAGCGCTGATCGCGCCCTGGCTGTCGATACGCGGGGCGATCAGGTTGATCGAGCCCTCCGCATTGCGCAGGCCGCCGCTCTGAATCTGCAACTGGCCGCTGGCATCGCGGGTGCTCAGACCTTGCAGTTTGCCGTCGATCAATTCCGGACGACCGACCACCAGGTTGGCGTTCGGCGTGTTGATGAAACTGCCGCCATTCACCGAAATACCGTTGGGGTTGGCCAGCACGTAATCGGCGGCGCGACCGAAGATTTCCTGCGCGCCGTTGATGGCCGAAGGGTTGCGGCTGATCACTTCGTTGAGGATCACGCTCGCGGCTTGACCCTGCAACTGCGGGTTGGCCGCCAGTTGCCCGGCAAGCTGCGATTGCCCGGCCTGCAAGGCGTTGTTCAGCACCAGGCCCTGACGGTCGACGTTGTAATCGAGAAACTGGTTGTGCGACAGGCCCGAACCGTTGGGCGCGACGATGTTGACGATGGGCACACCGCCCTGGGTTTGCAATTGCGCGGTGCCACCGGGGCCCGGTGCGACGATGACACCGCCGGCCATCGCGCTCGGCAGGTGCACGGCGAAGAACAGGCTGGCAATCGCCCAGCGCAATTTGCCCCGTGGGGAAAGATGAAATGCAAAGGTGTGTGCTGGCATAAAAACGTCTCCATGTGAGTACGGCATCACGTCGCGCGTTTTAGTCTTGGCCGTGGCTGACGCGCTCAGATCCGACGGCTGTTTGTTCACTGCGTTAAAGGTTCAGGTAGCGCTCATATCTGCACCCCGACACGCATCAGCCAGGTTTCAGGCTCATGCTGCAAACCGTTGGGGATGTTGAGGGCGCGCTGGTAATCGACGTCGACTTGCAGGTTCTTCCAGCCCAGATTGAGGCCGAGACTGGCACCACTCAGGCGTTGACCCTGAGCGCCGTGATCAGCCTTGATCCAGCCATGGTCGAGGCCCACACGCGGGGTGATCTGTACCGGCCAATCACTGCGCAGCGGCAAGCGCAAGGTGTTGCGCCAGATCGCTCCGCTGGCGCCCGAGGCGCTGCTGACCCGATAGCCGCGTACCGCCGAATCGTCGGTGCCAAGCAATTGTTCGATGGCCGGCAACGGGTCGGGGCTGTATTGCAGATTGAGTTGGCTCTGCCACTGCCAGGTCTGCGCACCGAACTGGCCGTTGCGCCACTGACTGAGGCCGGCGCGGTACTTGCGGAACTGTGCCTTGGGCAAGTTGTTGATCGACTGTTGCGAATCATCGTCGGCACCGAACCAACGCAGGCCTTGAGCGTAATTGATGTCCAGGTTCCACACCGCGCGGTCGAGCCAGAACAGATTGAGCCCGGCCTCGGCCACGGTCAGGGTCGGGCTCTGAATGCCCAGCCGGACATTTTCCAGATAGCTGTCGACGTCCTTGTGTGCCAGTTGCAGGTTGGCGCTGAGCTGGCGGCTCTGGTCGCGCCACAACACGCGGTCGGCGCGCAGGCTGAGCTGGTCGGTGATGCCGGTGCTGTGAAAGGTAATGCTCGGCAACTTGAATGGTGCGCGGTATTCGGCATGGCTGGCGAATACGCTATAGGTCCAGTAACCGTAGGGGATCGCGTAATACAGGCTGGCGTTGCGGCTGTAGCGATCGCCCTGATTGAGCGTGTCACTGGCGCTGACGCTCAGCAGGTCATTGAGTTGCAACGGGCTGTCGAGGCTCAGGCTGACGGTGTCGCGATCACGGCCGGTGCTGGCGCTGCCGAGGTTATCGAAACCCGCGTTCAGGGCCCAGCGCGACGGCGTAGCACCACGACTGCGCAGGATGATTCGCGAGGCGCCGGGTTGGCTGCCGGGAGCGATGTCGGCGGTGAGATCGACCGAGCGCAAGCGGTTCAACTGATCGAGGCCCTGCTCCAGATCGCGCAGGTTCAGCGGTTCACCGAGCATGTTGGGGAACGCCCCGCCAAGGGACACTGGCAGGCTCTGATCGGCCAGTTCGATGGACTCGATGTAGCCTTCGTCCACCCGAATATCCAGCGACTGCCCCGCCGCCGGGGCGCTGACCAGGTATGGCCGGCTGGCAATGTAGCCCTGCTCGACGTAGATCGCGGTGATGGTCGCCAGCAGATGATTGATCTGGCCGACGCCCATGCACGGCGCCAGCAGCGGTTTGATTCGCGCGTTGAGTTTGTCGCTGTCGATCAAGGTGACGCCGCCGATGCGCGTACCGCTCAATGGCCAGCAACGCTCATCGGCGGCAACGGTGGCCGGGGTGGCCGGAGTGACGGGCGCCGCACCGAACGCGCCGCGCTCCAGTTGCCGGCGGCGCTGCTCCAGTTGCAGCTGTTGCAGATCGCGCTGCTGTTGTTGTTGCTGGCGCAGCACTTCCTGACCCGGCGCAGAAGGTTCGGCAGCTTCAATCGAGGAGGCACACACACTCAACACAAAGGCCGCCAACAGCGGGCAACGCGTGAAACTACGACGAAAAACAACGCGAAACGGATACGGCACGCAACTTCCTTGCGATCATCAAATGGCGTAATGCCATGTCATCAATAATCGTGATAGTCGGAGCCCTCCTACACAAATGCAAGACGCTTCCTACAGCGCTTACATTTCTTAAACAATTGCTTTCACAGGCTTTATTGCCCGCAACAAGGCCACGGCGCTACACGCTATCAGGGTTTCCCCGAGGGCCCGAGACCCACCGGCGAGCATCAATCCCGCGCCGATCAGCAAGTAATAAAACAGCCCCAGCAACGCGCCGGCAGTGCCCAGACAATCCGGGTAATTGACCAGTGCGGTGCCGAGAATATTTGGAATCGCCATGCCGAACGCCAGTACCACCAGCAACATCGGCAGCACGAACACACCGCCGTCCTGCAGCCACCAGACACCGAGGCCACCCAGCAAACCGCTGAACGCCGCGAGACGAATCAACTGCAAAGCGCTGAACCCTGCTTTCAACAATTGCTTGTTGAGCCATGCTCCAAACCCTGAGCCCAACGCGAGGATCACGCCGCTGTATCCGAACGCCGCTTCACTCAAGCCGATTCGCTTGAACAAAAACGGACCAAGGCTGTAATAGCTGAACAACGCAATGTTGAATGAGGCGACCCACAGTGCCGAACGCCAGATCCCGACATCGCGCAACATGCGCACAAGAGTTTCCAACAGGCCTACCGAAGCCACCGGTAACACACGGGTTTCCGGCAGAGCGCGCCAGCTCCAAAGCCACAGCAGCACAGCGATCAGCAACAACGCGCCGAGCACACCGCGATAACCAAAGCCCTGTACCAGCCCCGCACCACTAAACAGGCCAATCGCGGGGCTGGCGGCCAGCGCCATGCCCACCAGCGAAAACACCTGCGCCAGTTCCGCGCCCTGGAAGCGGTCGCGCAACAGGGTTTGCGTCACCACCGAACCGACGGCGGCGCCGAACGCCGCCAAGGCTTGGGCCATCAACAGTTGCTGGAAAGTGCTGGCACTCAAGCCAATGACGATGGCCACCGCGTAGATCGCCAGCCCGGCGAGCATCGATGGGCGCCGACCAATCCGGTCACACACCCGACCCCAGGTCACCACACCAAAGGCAAATGCCAGAAAATACACCGACAACGTCTGCGCCGCTGCCTGCGGGCTGACGTCGAACGCCTGCGCAATGTCGCCAAGCGCCGGGCTGTACAAGGTCTGGGCGATCTGCGGAAACATCAACAGCGCAATCGCCAGTAGCAATAAGTTTCGATTGTTCATTTTTCGTTTACTCCCCAAGCTAAAACTGCAGAGGAGTTTATGAAGCGTCGACTGGCGTATTATCCAGATCCCGCCAACTTATCGCTTAAATCGGACAATCCATGGCTTGGCTCAATGCCCACGCGACGTTTGACCCGGATCTTTATCCGGCACCGGTAATCGGCATCGCCTCCACATTGGGCGATCACGACTCCGGGCTGCACCGCCATCAACGCGGGCAATTGCTCTACACCCGACAAGGCTGCACCCGCATCACCCTTGCGCAACAGTTGTGCCTGCTGCCGCCCTCGCGTGCGGCGTGGATTCCACCGGGCGTCGTTCATCGTGCGGTGATGCAGCAAAGTGTCGATTACCGCTCTATCTATTTGTCGCCCGAGCTGTGCTGCGAACTGCCGCAACAGGTCTGCGTGTTCGAAGTCAGCCCACTCCTGCGCGCTGTGCTGGAGCCCATGGCACTGGCAGACTTCGACAGTGATTGGCGGCAGGGCAAATTCGTCCACCTGCTGGGTCTGTGCTTGAGCGAGATGAGCGATGCGGCGCAACAACCCATGCTTTTGCCCCTGCCCCGGGACAAACGCCTCGCACCGTTGCTGATGTCTCCCGAACAATTGCCACCGGAACTGCAGGTGCTGGAGCAGCAGATCGGCGCCAGCGCCCGCACCATCGGCCGGATCTTCCAGCGCGAAACCGGCATGAGCTACCAGCAATGGCGCCAGCAGTGGCGGCTGATGCGCGCCATGGAATTGCTCGCCACCGGGCGCAGCCTCAGCTACTGCGGGTTTGAGTTGGGCTTTGCCAGCGACAGCGCGTTCATCGCGTTCTTCAAATCAATGACCGGCAGCACGCCCGGCCATTGGCTCAAGTAGGCACCTGACGATCGGCAACATAAATAAATTGCCAGCAAATATTACCTGCGTCATATTACGTCCGTAATAACGACTCGCTTCCGCAGGTATTACGCCATGACCAGCATGCCCACCCTCGAACCCGATCTCGCTGTTGCGGCCAAGACCCGACCTCCCCTGCTTAAACGCCTGCTGATTGCCGCCGCCGTTTTGATCGCGCTGATGTTCGCCGCTGTGTACGCCGTGCATTGGTGGGGCACCGGGCGTTTTCTCGAAGAAACCGACGATGCCTACATCGGCGGCGACGTCACGGTGATCGGACCGAAAGTCGCCGGTTACATCGACGAAGTGCTGGTCAGCGACAACCAGTCGGTGAAGGCCGGAGATGTGCTGATTCGCCTCGACGCTCGTGACTATCGCGCCAATCTGGCCAAGGCTGAAGGTGCGGTCGCGGCCGAAGAAGCGCTGCTGGCCAACCTTGACGCCACTGAACAATTGCAGCAAGCCGTGATCGGTCAGGCCCGTGCCGGTATTGATGCGGCGGGTGCCGAAACCTCTCGCTCGCGCGATGACAATGCTCGCTACAAACGCTTGGTGACGACCAATGCCGTGTCAGTCGAAAGCGCGCAACGTGCCGACGCCACGTTTAAAACCGCGCAAGCGCTGAGCGCCCGCGCCCAGGCCGAACTGCTGGCCGCACAACGCCAACTGGCGGTGATCGATACACAGAAACAACAGGCCCGCGCCGCCCTCCAGCAAGCCCGCGCCGAGCGAGACCTGGCGCAGTTGAATCTCGGCTATACCGAACTGCGCGCCCCGGTCGACGGCGTGATCGGCAACCGCCGCGCACGGGTCGGCGCCTATGCGCAGGCGGGTTCGCAGCAACTCTCTGTGGTGCCGGCCAGCGGCTTGTGGGTCGATGCCAACTTCAAGGAAGACCAACTGGCGCGGATGAAACCCGGGCAACGCGTGAGCATCCGCGCCGACGTGCTGTCCGGCCAGGAATTCCACGGTCGTCTCGACAGCCTGGCGCCGGCCACCGGCTCGCAATTCAGCGTGCTGCCGCCAGAAAACGCCACTGGCAACTTCACCAAAATCGTTCAGCGTGTACCGGTACGCATCCTCCTCGATCCGGCCGATGGCGTGCTCGGTCACTTGCGCCCTGGGCTGTCGGTGACCGCTGAAGTCGACACCCGCGCTCAGCCTGAAACCAGCGCCGTGGCTGTCGCGCCATGAGCGCCACCCTCACCGCCCCTGCGCAACCGTTCAACGCGGCGGACATGGCGACCGCGACCAAGGTGTTCGCCTTCGCGACCATGTGCATCGGCATGTTCATCGCCCTGCTCGACATTCAGATCGTCTCCGCGTCGTTGCGCGACATCGGCGGTGGATTGTCTGCCGGCACCGACGAAACCGCGTGGGTACAGACCAGTTACCTGATCGCCGAAATCATCGTGATTCCGCTGTCGGGCTGGCTGTCGCGAGTGTTTTCGACGCGTTGGTTGTTCTGCGCCTCGGCGGTCGGTTTTACCCTTGCGAGCCTGCTCTGCGGCATTGCCTGGAACATCCAGAGCATGATCGCTTTTCGCGCACTGCAAGGTTTTCTCGGCGGCTCGATGATTCCGCTGGTATTCACCACGGCGTTCTTTTTCTTTACCGGCAAACAACGGGTGATCGCGGCGGCGACCATCGGTGCGGTCGCGTCACTGGCGCCGACCATGGGCCCGGTGATCGGCGGCTGGATCACCGATGTATCGTCGTGGCACTGGCTGTTCTACATCAATCTGGTACCGGGGATTTTCGTCGCCGTGGCGGTGCCGATGTTGGTGAAGATCGACCAGCCGGAGCTGTCGCTGCTCAAGGGCGCGGACTATCTGAGTATGGTGTTTCTCGCGCTGTTTCTCGGCTGCCTCGAATACACCCTCGAAGAAGGCCCGCGCTGGAACTGGTTCAGCGACAGCACGATCCTCACCACTGCGTGGATCAGTGGCCTGTCAGGTCTGGCGTTTATTGGCCGGACATTGTCCGTGGCCAATCCGATTGTGGATTTGCGCGCATTGAAGGACCGCAATTTTGCCCTCGGCTGCTTTTTCTCGTTTGTCACCGGCATCGGCCTGTTCGCAACGATTTACCTGACGCCGCTGTTTCTCGGCCGGGTGCGCGGTTACAGCGCGCTGGACATTGGTCTGGCGGTTTTCTCCACCGGGGTGTTCCAGATCATGGCGATTCCGCTGTACGCCTTTCTGGCCAATCGCATCGATTTGCGCTGGATCATGATGGTCGGGCTGGGCTTGTTCGCGGTGTCGATGTGGGAGTTCAGCCCGATCACCCACGACTGGGGCGCGGGGCAATTAATGCTGCCGCAAGCGCTGCGTGGGATTGCTCAGCAACTGGCCGTACCGCCGGCGGTGACGTTGACCCTGGGTGGGCTCGCACCGGCGCGGCTCAAGCATGCATCGGGGCTTTTCAACCTGATGCGTAACCTCGGTGGGGCGATTGGCATTGCTGCGTGCGCCACCATTCTTAATGACCGCACCAACCTGCACTTCACGCGGTTGGCCGAGCATTTGAACAGCAGCAATGAGGCGATGAATCAGTGGCTGGAGCAGGTCGGCGGCAACCTCGCCGCGCTGGGCCAGAGCGGCGATGTCGGCGTCACCGCCGGTCTGCATCAGCTGTGGTTGCTGACCTATCGCGAGGCGCAAACCCAGACTTACGGCGATACGTTTCTGATGATCATGGTGTGCTTCGTCATCGCCACGGCGATGGTGCCCTTGATGCGCAAGGTGCAACCACCGCCAGGGCCGAGTGCCGACGCCCATTGACGCTTGTGACTCTCGTAGGCGCTGTCGAGTGCAACGAGGCTGCGATCTTTTGATCTTGGGTTTTAGCAAGCCAGATCAACAGATCGCAGCCTCCGGCAGCTATCTACAGGGGTGGGTCAGGCCTGTGGGGTTTTGCGGAAGCCGACGGCCAGGCGGTTCCAGCTGTTGATGGTGCTGATGGCGACGGTCAGGTCGACCATTTCCTTGGGGCTGAACTGCGCGGCGACAACTTCGTAGTCTTCGTCCGGGGCGTGGGTCAGGCTCAGTTGGGTCAGGGACTCGGTCCACAGCAATGCGGCGCGTTCACGGTCGCTGAAAAACGGTGCTTCGCGCCATGCCGTCACGGCGAACAGGCGGCGTGGCGTCTCGCCGCCCTTGATTGCGTCGGCGGTGTGCATGTCGATGCAGAACGCACAGCCGTTGATTTGCGAAGCGCGCAGTTTGACCAGCTCAACCAGAGTTTTTTCCAGCGGCAGTTTGGAGACCGCCGTTTCCAGCGCGATCATGGCTTTCAGAGCGTCAGGGGAAGCGGTGTAGAAATCGGTACGAGCTTTCATGGTGGGTTTCCGGGGCGAGTGAATGTGTGACTACGTTAGTCCTCACCTCGGGTTCATCAAATAGCCAATATTGCCGAAGATCAGGAGGCCACTCGCGAACACCCGCGACCGCTCGTCAGCCGACCGGCACCAAGGGTTCTGCGCGTCAGACCAATATCAGGTGTATCCCCTTTCTGGAGACGTACCATGATGACGCGCAAACTCACCTCGATATTGCTCGCCGGCCTGCTGGCTACGGCATCGGCCGCCAGCTTCGCCGCCAATGACGGCGCTGATGCGACCGGCACCAAATCCGGCGCAACCAGCGGCTCGACCATGCCGCCGGACAACACCCCCGGTGCACCATCGGGTGGTAACAGTTCCGACGGCGCCGGTTCCGGCACTGGCACCAATGGCGGCGCCAGCGGCTCAGGTTCGGGGGCGGGTGGCGGCACCGGTTCGGCCGGCGGTGGCACTGGCGGTGCAGGCGGTGGCACGGGTGGCTGAACGAACAAGAGTCATCCGTGGTAAATGAATCGAGTACCCACCCTGTACTGAATGTTCACTCTGTGGCGAGGAGCTTGCTCCCGCTGGACTGCGTAGCAGGCCCCTGCTTTTGAAGTCAAAGAGCGGGCCGCTTCGCGCCCCAGCGGGAGCAAGCTCCCTCGCCACAGGGGTAGCAGGTCTCTTCAGGTAAAGGGATTTGTGTATCAGCGGTCAGAACGCATCAATTCCGCGATGCTGTCATCCATCGACAACACCGCGGCGCGGTTACGCCCGGCATTTTTCGCTTGATACAACGCCGCATCGGCCCGCTGGATAAACACTTCCAGACTGTCATTGCCGCTCGGAATAAATGAATAACAACCCAGACTCACCGTCAGATAACCGGTCGGCGAGCCACTGTGTGCAATGTGTTTGTCGATCACACTGCGACGAATCTGCCCGGCAATCGCCAAAGCACCGTTGATGTCGGTGTCCGGCAACAGCACTGCAAACTCTTCGCCACCGTAACGCACCGCCAGATCAGCCTTGCGCTGGCAACACGTCTTCACGACCTGCGCGACCTGCGTCAGGCAGTGATCGCCGGCCACATGCCCATAGGCATCGTTGTAGCGTTTGAAAAAATCGATATCGAGCATGATCAGACTGACCGGGCTGACCTGCCGCGCGCCCCGGGCAAACTCAATTTCCAGCGAACGCTCGAACAAGCGTCGATTGGCCAAGCCCGTGAGGCTGTCATGTGTCGCAATCTGCTCCAGCGCAAGCTGTGCCTTGCGCAGGTTCTTCTCGATTCGCTCGCCGTTGCGCACCTGATGAATGAACACCCAGCCGAACAGACCGACACCGAGGATCAGCAGCGCAACGATCACACTGGACTGAAACGCGCGCGCGTACCAACCCTTGAGAATGGTGTTTTGCGAGGTGGCAGCGGACACCACCAGCGGATACGAGGCCAATTGCCGATAGCCATACAAACGCGTAACACCATCGACCACCGAACTGATCATCGCTGTGCCGGCCGTGGCTTCGGGCAGCAACTTGCGATAAATCCTGCCATTGGCCAACGAACTACCGATCAGGTTTTCTTCGAACGGGCGACGCGCCAGCAGCGTGCCGTCGGTCAAACCGAGGAACATGATGCCGTCGTCATCGAGGCTGAAGCTCTTAAAAAACTGGTCGAAATACGACATCTTGATCCCGGCCATCAACACGCCCTGGAAGTTGCCGGCGCGGTCGTTGATACGTTTCGAGATCGGAATGATCCACTCGCCGTTCTCACGGCTGCGGATCGCCGGGCCAATGTGCGCCACGGTCGAGACGTTCTGCTGATGGAACTTGAAGTATTCGCGGTCGGCCACGCCGTTGCCGTGAGGCAAGTCCGGGTAGGACGTAATCACCCACTGGCCCTTGTTGTCGAACAGGAACATGCCGTGCAACTGCTCGAGTTGCTGCACTCGACGGGCGAAGGTTTTCTGCAAACGCGGCCGTTGTGCGGCGCCGTAACCATCGTCCTCGACCCAGTCGACCAGACTGGTCAGCACCAGATCCGCCGCCAGAAACGTGTCTTCGGCCTGCTGCGCCATCGCCCGCGTCAGGTTGCTCGATGCCACCTGCGCCACCGCCAGATCCTGGCGCCGCGACTGCTCCAGTTGCAGGTACAGCAAACCAAACAGGCACAGACACACCGCGACGATGAACAACGCCGCGGCTTTGCGCAGCGGCAGCCGTTTAAGGGAGCCTCCGGGAGCCTGGTGCGGATCGTGAATGGGGATTGGCAAAAGCGTGTCCTGAGCAGGTACGACAAGGGCAAAGGCCCGAAACCCTTAGTTTTTGTGAGCGTAGTTCACCGAGATGCGCCGGGCAAACGCCAGCGGCCCGCCAAGTTGTATCGGCGCGCGGCGAATTTGGATGACCGCTACGGGGAGATTTATTTTCGTTTGCCTGTTTCGGTGAGATTGCCGTATCAAGCGGTGTGTACGGTTTTTCCGGATTTAGCGCCGACTGAACGGGCGCTGGTCTGGGCATGAAAGGGTGTTGAGCGGGGTGCAGCGAGGCCATAAACCCTGTGGTGAAGGGATTGATCCCCTCACCACAGGTTCAGTGTTTGTCTTTTCGACTTTGAGTCAAATCAGCGCGAAGGCGGCACACGGATGTCGCCCGCCCGGCACTGGGTTTTCACGCCTTTGCCGCACGCGCCGAACTGCAGATCCTTGCCCATGCACACGCGCACTTCCGACAGTTCCGGGCCGCTGCATATCACTGCAATGCCGTTGGCCGGAATTCCCGGATTGGCCTTACGGAACAGGTCTGCAATCTCCTGCGCCTCGAAGTAGTACGAGGTGCTGAACGGTTGCAGTTCATCAGGGATTTTCACCGCCGCGACGGCTTTATCCGCTTCGTCCAGATAGCCCATCGCGCCGAGGCCGCTGCACGTGCCGTGCTTGGACCATTCGTGATCGAGCAGTTTTTTGGTCGGGAACAACGTCAGGCCTTTTGCGGTTTCCGCTGCCGACAGCGTAGTCAGCGGCGGGCAGGATTCCGGCCAGCCACCACCGGCGTATTGCGGCCACAGGCCATGCAGGACAAAGCCATAGCCCTTGCTGGAACACTGCACATCGTCCTTGTGGGTCAGACAAAATGTCGGCGACCACGACAGCGTCAGCAAGTAGTAATCGAATACCCCCGCCACCGCTTCCGCTTGCACTTTGCTCGACTGCGATTGCCGCGCCGAACTCAAACCGATGCTACCGACCGTCAGCGCAATCACTGCCAAAATTGTAAACAGCTTTTTCATCTACCCGCTCCTTGGGACGCCTGCGTCCGTGGTTTTCGATCCTGACCAGTCTTGGTCAGAGGTGATTTGGACATGCTTGTGTTGCAAGTGCATGACGCAAGGCAAGGCCCTACGCCGTTGAAAGGTCTACGATTAATAAGCAGACATCAAATACAGGGATCCGAAATGAGTAAAGCAGACGAACTCGCCGCGAAGCTCAAGCAAACCCAACCTGCCCATGCGGACGCGGCGCTGGAGATCGATTGCTGGCCGGCGCAAGTGTATGCCCTTTACCACCGCATCGAAGGGTGGCTGCTACCGGTCACCGAAGTTGGCCTGAAAATCCGGCGTAATCCGACCCACGTTTGCGAAACATCGCCGGATGGCGAAGCGCATGATTACGCCATCGACCAATTGGTCATCGAGGCGAATAACCAAAGCCTGACATTTGATCCCATCGCACGGTTTACCGAGGATGGCGCCGGACGGGTGCAAATCACCCTGCCGGACCGCAACACTTACCTGTTGCGAACTGTCGATGAACACCAAGAAAGCCACTGGTGGCTGCAGACCGTTGAAACCGGGCAACAACTGGATGCCATCGCGTTGACCGAAAATAACTTGCTGCAGGCGGTGCAGGAAGGTCTCGGTTTGTAAGCGCCTTCACCGATAGGTGATCAGCGCCGAGAACGTGGTTAACTTCTCGCTCCGATCCCTTTGAAGCCCGACAGACATGACAAAAACCACAATCTTGCTCGGTACTCTGCTGGCCCTGTCCCTGAACTTTAGTGCTCAGGCGGCAGAACAGACCTCACACCTCGACAGCATCCAGCAACAAGGTCAACTGCGCGTCTGCACCACCGGCGACTACAAGCCTTACACCTTCAAGCGCGCCGACGGCGACTTTGAAGGCATCGACATCGCCATGGCTCGCTCACTGGCTGACAGCCTCGGGGTCAAGGTGCAATGGGTGCAGACAACCTGGAAAACCCTGATGCCGGACATGCAGGCTGGCAAGTGCGACATTGGCATGGGCGGCATATCGGTAACCCTGGAACGGCAGAAAAAGGCGTACTTCAGCAACACCCTCGACACTGACGGCAAGATCCCGCTGGTGCGCTGCGCCGAGCAAGCCAAATACCAGACCATCGAACAGATCAACCAGCCCAACGTGCGCCTGGTGGAACCGGCCGGCGGCACCAACGAAGCCTTCGTCCACGCCTATCTGCCCAACGCGCAACTGGCTCTACACGACAACGTGACAATCTTCCAGCAACTGCTCGATAACCAGGCCGACGTGATGATTACCGACGCCTCGGAAGCGCTGTACCAGCAGAAACTCAAACCGGGGTTGTGCGCGGTGAATCCGCACCAGTACATGCAGTACGGCGAGAAGGCTTACCTGCTGCCGCGCGATGACATCAGCTGGAAACTGTATGTCGATCAGTGGCTGCACCTGAGCAAGGTCACCGGCAACTATCAGAAGGTCATAGGTGAGTGGCTGGCAGTGCCGCAGTAAGGGTTTTCAGCGCTGCATCGGCCTCGCTGTCGGGTGCGGCGGTCATGACGATGATCGACTGATCGGGGCTTTCCGTGCAGGAGAGCATCTGCCAATCAAGGCTGAGCTTCCCCACCTGCGGATGCTGAAAAGTTTTGCTGCCGCAGGTTGGGCTGGCCACCAGATGAGTCGCCCACCAGCGGCGGAAGTCCTCGTCACGCAGGGACAGTTCGCCGATCAGCGAAGCCAGTCGCGGATCGTCCGGAAAGCGCGCCGTGTCCATCCGCAGAAACGCCACGCAGTTGCGCCCGTTGTTTTCCCAATCGACGTACAAACTGCGAAACCGTGGGTCGAGAAATGACAGACGAATGAGGTTGCGCTGTTCGATCGGTATTTCGGAAAAGTCGACGTACAGCGCCGCCGCCAAGGGATTCCACGCCAGCACATCCATGTAGCGACCGATGACTATCACCGGAATGTCCCGCAGGCTGTCGAGCAGACGTTGAGTTTGCGCGCCGACGGTTTGCCGTCGATGCAGATCAACCGTGGTGCGACCCAGCCGCGCCAGTCGATACAGATAATCCAGATCATCCTCTTGCAGACGCAGGCTGCGCGCGACGGCGGCCAACGCGGACTTGGACGGCGACAACCGTCCCTGCTCCAGACGCGTGTAGTAATCGACGCTGATGCCCGCGAGCATCGCCACTTCTTCGCGGCGCAAACCGGCGACACGGCGTGCACGCCCTACATCAGCGGGTAATCCGACCTGCGTCGGATCGAGTTCGGAACGACGCGCGCGGAGGAATTCTCCGAGGTCGTTGGGGCTGTTTTCTATAGTCATGGGGCGATCATGGCGCTCGCGCGCGAATCAAGGAAGGCTCTCTTTATCATAGGAAAAACTTTCCCAGGAACCGCGCTCTCTTTTTGCCTCCCTCCCACGGGTTCAATCTTTGCCTCGTCAGCCGCCACCTGCGGCACCGCACCAACCCGTGGAGTGCACCAATGAAAACCAACATCAGCTTCCTCAGCAACGGCCTCAAACTCGCCGGCCACCTCTACACCCCGAACGACCTGCAACCCGGCGAACAACGCCCGGCCATCGTCGTCGGCCACCCGTTCGGCGGCGTCAAAGAGCAGACCGCCGGCCTCTACGCACAGAAACTCGCCGAAAAAGGCCTGATTGCCCTCGCCTTCGACGCCAGCTACCAAGGCGAAAGCGAAGGCGAACCGCGCTTCCTCGAAGATCCGTTCGTGCGTGCTGAAGATTTCAAAGGCGCGGTCGACTTTCTGTCCAACCATGCTTCGGTCAACCCGCAACGCATCGGCGCCCTCGGCATCTGCGCGGCCGGTGGCTACGTGCCCTTCGCCGCCCAGACTGACCGACGCATCCGCGCCGTCGCCACCGTCAGCGCCGCCGACATCGGCCTGCTGTTCCGCGAAGGCCTTGGCGGCACCGGCACTCCTGAGCAGCTCAAACAATTGCTCGAAGAAGTCGGCCAGCAACGCACCCGCGAAGCCCGTGGCGAACCCGTGCGCCTCGACCCGATCGTGCCAGACAACCCGGCCGACATCGCCGAAGGCACCCCGACGCTGTATCGCGAAGGCAGCGAGTACTACCGCACCCCACGGGCACAGCACCCGCACTCGCCGAACACCTACGTGTTCACCAGCATCGACCGGATTGCCGCGTACTCGTCCTACGACCGCATCGACCTGATCTCACCGCACCCGTTGCTGATGATTGCCGGCACTGAGGCCGATACTCGTTACTTCAGTGAATTGGCCATCGAGAAGGCAATGGAGCCCAAAGAGTTGGTATTGATTGAAGGCGCAAGCCACATCGACCTGTACGACAAAGAACAATTTGTCGGCCCGGCGGTAGAGAAAATGGCGGGGTTCTTCAAACACTACCTGTAACGCGATAAACCACAAAAGCTGTGGTGAGGGGATTCATCCCCGATGGGTCACAAAGCGCCCCATCTTTCAGCGAAGCAACTAAAACCGTGGCGAGGGAGCTTGCTCCCGCTGGACTGCGCAGCAGGCCCATCCTTTGGGGCTGCTCCGCAACCCAGCGGGAGCAAGCTCCCTCGCCACAATTCATCCGAGCATTTCAATCGTCATGCAACATGCCGGAACTGTACTGATTAAGACTGCTGCCAATACTGTTCCCGCCGAACTTCAGCGTCGTCGCATTACTACGCCCATCCAACGACTGACAATCCGCCGAAAAACAACTGGTGGTCGTCAACCCGCCCGCCCCTGAACAGGCACTCAACACTGACACCGCAGCAGCAACCAACAGCACTTTGACGATATTCAGGCGCATGGCACGATTCCCCTCGGGATTAAAAGCGACGATCTTGTGCCAACATCATAGGCCTGCGCCGCCCACCCCAACATGAAACTTTCCTGATCGACAGCGCCGGTTCAGAATCGCCTGACCGCCAGACAAGGACATCCCATGCAATTCCTGGTAAAGATGCACCAGAAATTCGGGTTTGAGGTCGAGGGTGTTCGGCGGCAAAACGTGGTCTAGGATGGCGTTCGGATAGACGTGGTTCAGCTGGGAATTACCAAGGCTGAATGGCAGGACAAGCGTCCGGCACTGGCCCCTGTGATCGAACGACTGAATAACGCCTAGCGCAGGGAGCGGCCGAATTTGCGACGAGAACTGAGCCCCGCCGAGCTATACGAAATCCGCGACGCCCTGTCGTGGATCTTCGTCGACACCGCCGTGGATTACCCCTACATCGCCAGACAAGTCGAAGGCTACGATCCGGAACAGATCAAAGACATCCTCTATTCCGAAGTCGCCGTCGTCTGCGCCTGGAACCTCGCCGGCCCACTGCCGCCGATCTGGACAGGATTCAAAGCCGATGAGTTGAATCAGGACATCGAGGACATGCTGCTGGCGAAGGAAAACAGCTGGATGCGGCGGCAGCTTCACCGACTGCACACCGCTTGGTTGCGGTTTAACTATGGGGATGCGTGGAAAGAGCTTTCGGCGCACCTTAAACGTTCGAGTTGATGCCCTCCATGGCAACGGCAACCCACCGCCACAGAGAGCTACGATTTACGGCTTGATTTCGACGTTATCCAACGCCCGATTCACCGCCAACTCGGCCAACATCACCACCTGCGCAATGCCTAGCGCGGTTTTCCGGCGCGTGTTGTCCAGCGTCGCGGCAAAATTGTTGAGCATCTCCGAGGCAGAACCCAGGGTTTCGCTGGCATTGGCCAACAGGGATTCCGAGTCGTACTTCGGATTAGCGAAGTACATGCGTTCAGGCTCGTCGGTGTCGGCAATGTTCTGGCTGGCGGGAAGGAGATAGTGATCGAGCGCACGCTCGGCGGCTTCGTGGAGTTTTTTGGGGTTGAGGGAATCGTAGGGGGATCCGGGATCGGTTTCTGGTGGGTTGGGTGTTGGTTTGAACATAAGTGAAACTCCAATGCTATTTGTGGAGCTTTCACCCTCTCGCTACCAAACGATGGGTGGCGGCCATACGAAGGTTGGTAGACCGGGCATTGGAACCGGCGCTTCCGAAGAAGCCCTGCGCATGGCCACCATCAAAACGAAGACGAGAAACGTCGTCGCAAGACAGTAGTCTTGTGCTTCTGACGGAGACGGGCTACCAAACCCGATCACTGTTTTTCAGTGACCCAGGAACAATAGAACCCGCGAGCTAGAGGCACAAGCCGGCGGATTCTGTCTTAGGTGTAGGGCGTGGCGCAAGGTGTTGTAGGTCTTGGACGACACCACCTCAACTCACTTAAACAAGCGCAGTCTTCGCTGTTTAAATTCACGAAAAATTCGAGTGCTTCGCCATCAGGCACCGACATGCAGCGGTCGCATTCATTTTCTGGGCACTCTTAGCGTCTCGAACTGTAGAAATCTTCAAAGCCTGTGTTGATGTTTGCAATCGAAAAACTTAACCATACGCTTTCGTCGAGGGAGCTAAAAACAGCAAATCAGATCTTTATCATTTCCCCACTGGATTGCCCCCGCCCGCTACCCCCGTATTCCCGAACTCTGTTCCAGCGGTTGTTGACTGTCGTGCTTATGGGCGAGTAGTTCAGTAGCCAGTTCAATAGCACGCTCCAAGAACAGCAACAAACTGTCGACCGTCAAATGATCTAGCCACTCCCGGCTCCAAAGCAGCGTCTCACCCTGAGGTGTCCGATCCAACAGAAACACAGTGTCGCTGCAGAACGTTGTCAGCAACGGAGAATCAGGCATCACATGGCCCGGTAGCAGCAGATAAATGGCCAAATGGTCGTCATCTTCCGCCAACGTCAATACCAGCTCATCGTTGACAGTAAACGTAGTTATGGTTTGTCCGGCTTCAGGAGTGGGTAGTCCGAGGTGAGTAAAGAGTGCGGTGACGAGCGAGTGATACATAGCCAAGCCTTGTTCAAAGGAGAACATCACTCTATTTGGCCGCCAGGCTGTTGCTTATTAGTTGTCGTCGTATTTTTGTAGCACAGGGGCGCTAATGCACGGCCGGCCGTTAAACAGGAGGGACTCGCTCACCTCTCATTCGGGTTGGTCTGAATCCTAAAAAAGCGAGGCTATCTCTGACAAATTGCTTCTGGGTAATGGCGTAAGTTAAAGGTCTTTCGCCCCATTGGCCGCTGGGTAATTACATGAAGACAGCACCCCACAATCCCGACATCAGCCAACTCCCCCGTCTCAATCCAGGCTGCAACAGCCGACGGTCATCACTCTGGGTAACAACAGACTGCGCCTTCTTGATACCGGAAATCGTGAGTTCGAACGAGGGATCCGTCGCAACATCACTCACAGCCAGAGTAAAGAACTAAAGGCTGTCATTCAGGCGGTACGTAATTATCAGGCCCAGAAAACACCTTCGCTGGCCGCATTGGCGAAAATCGATAACGCGTTGCAGTTTTGGCTCGAGTCAGGAAGGAACCGATCCCGTCAGCAGGATCCGGTACTTCAACGACTGGTGAATGACATCGCCTCTCGACGTCAAGCGTTCAGCCAAGGAGGGCAGGCCCCATCCTTTCAACTGGCATGGGTCTGTAATGAGCAGGGGCGAGTTAATCAACCCATTGAGAGCAATCATCATATTCGTCAATGGATAGGGGAACTTACTCACTTACGGCAACAGGGGGCTCATGATCTGTTCAAACGAGAACTGCAGAGTGGACTCGACCTGATGTTCGGAGTAAGTGAAACAATGACAGCCTGCCGTTTAGAGCGCGCTCCCACCCAAGAGGAAGTCGCCGGTAGTCATGAGTGGAAGGCATTCTGTGGCGCACTGCGCCTGCAATTACCAACTCTTGGGGCGCTGCAGCCACAAGCCACAGCCGAAGAGAACGGTCGTGACATTCTGATAGCCCACAGCCACCTCCTGGAGATGGGCCACCTCAAGGAAGTGCTAGCTCTGAGTCTGGCCCAGAAGGTGAAGCAGCAGGGTGAGATTGGGCTACTAAGGACCGAATTACTGACAGCGCTGGTGGATGGACTGGACGCTCCCTATCAGGCCTTGGCTGAAGAGAAAAAATTACTCTGGCAAGGAGAAAACAAGCAAAAGATGAGCTATGAGCTCGGTGTGCGAGCTGAGCTCAAGCGCCCTCTTGATGTCGCCAGTCACGAGATCAATCCCGGACAGCCTGTCAGTCAGAAGGAGTTCAGCGATATAGGGCTAATCAACGCCAGCGTGTTGGCTGAAGCATTTGCCAAAATCGAGATCGGTAAATGGGAAGCTCGCAGCCAGACCCCTATTGGCGAGCTTTCCACAAAAGCGACCCTGGTTCAGGAGAACATGGCCGGAGCCAAGGCCGAGGCGATGATCGGTAAAGTCGAAGGGTCACTAGCGTTCAACTCCGCCCCCGGATCCTCAACGACACTGAGGGTGAGCGATATAAGCCTGGCCCTCACGATGTGAGCCTGCTGCGCATCGGTGCCAGCGCCGAGCTGGTCAGCAAGCTTGGACTGTCAGTCGAGGGCAGTTGGACTGTCGGCAACCTGCTTAATGCCAAACTCGCAGGCGCTGCCGAGGTTGGCGTCAACGCCAGACTGGAGGCAGGAGCCGCACTGATGATGACCCCAGCGGGACCGATGGCCAGCGTGACAGCTAACGCCTCGGCTTTCGCCGGCCTGAAAGCAGAAGGGAGCGCTCAGCTCAACCTGTTCAAGAGCCAATACGCCAATGCATACAGCCTATCGGCCAAGGTTCGCGCTGCCGCCAATCTGGGCGTTGGTGCCACAGCAGGTGCAACAGCAGCTATCGGCTCGGCAGGCGTCAAACTGCATACGACCCTCGGTGTGACCCTGGGTGTTGGCACCGAGGTGGGCTGGGAAGGCAGCGTCAATGCGATGGCCACCAAGGCCTATGCATTGGAATTGGCTGCACGTGCCATGAGCAGATTTGACCAAAGCAAGGGGCAATATCTTGACAGCCAAGCGATGGCGATCGGCATAGAGAGCCGCCTCTATGAACTGGCCCAACGGATGGATAGCAGAATTGCGACCCTTGCCAGCGAGCTGGATGCGCTGCAGCTGGCTGTCAGTGAAAACCGGCTTCGCCTACAGGAGAGTCCAATCGATCCGCATACGACGACTGGTCGTAGTGCCATGGCTCAAGCTATTGATGATGCTTTCGGCCAGGAGCGGGTCGATGAAAATGGGCTCACTACTTTTCCTGAGCGAGCAAGCGAGCGTAATGACAAACTCGAATTCACTGCCCGCCTGCTACAAAATCACGCCATAAAAGTCTGACTGATGCCGCTGACAGCAATATGACTGGCGTGATCTTCTATGGAATACCCAGGCGATCAACGCCAGATTCATTGCAATCGGAAATACGTATTCACGACGCATGAGACTCTGCTCTGCACCATTCCTGATAAACTCCCCCGCCTTCGCCCCTCTGATTCAGATTCCCCCAATGCCTCTACAACCTGCCCCGCTGTCCCGCCGTTTCTCCGTCGCCCCGATGATGGATTGGACTGATAGGCATTGCAGATACTTCCTACGCCTCCTATCGAAGAACGCCCTGCTCTACACCGAAATGGTCACCACCGGCGCGCTGCTCAACGGCGATCACGAACGTTTCCTCCGTCACAACGAAGCCGAGCACCCTCTCGCGCTGCAGTTGGGCGGTAGCGTTCCGTTGGATCTGGCAGCCTGCGCCCGTATGGCGCAGGAGCACGGCTACGACGAGGTGAACCTAAACGTCGGCTGCCCAAGCGATCGTGTGCAGAACAACATGATTGGCGCCTGCCTCATGGGTCACCCGCAACTGGTGGCGGATTGTGTAAAGGCGATGCGCGATGCGGTGACGATTCCGGTCACGGTGAAGCATCGGATCGGTATCAACGGTCGGGACAGTTACGCGGAGCTGTGTGATTTCGTCGGCACCGTCCGCGATGCCGGGTGCACCAGTTTCACTGTGCATGCGCGGATTGCGATTCTTGAGGGCTTATCGCCGAAGGAGAATCGCGACATTCCGCCGTTGCGCTATGACATTGCTGCGCAGCTGAAGGCGGATTTTCCAGAGTTGGAGATTGTGCTGAACGGCGGGATCAAGACGATGGAGGCTTGCCATGAGCATTTGCAGACGTTCGACGGTGTGATGCTGGGGCGTGAGGCTTATCACAATCCGTATTTGCTGGCGGAGGTGGATCAGCAGTTGTTTGGCAGTTCGGCGCCGGTGATCAGCCGTGCTGAGGCGTTGGCGCAGCTGCGACCTTATATTGCCGAGCATTTGCTGGCGGGTGGATCGATGCATCACATCACCCGCCATGTGCTGGGCCTGGGCACGGGTTTCCCGGGGGCACGTAAATTCCGTCAGTTGTTGTCGGTAGATATTCACAAGGCCAAGGATCCGTTGGCGTTGCTGGATCAGGCTGCGGAGTTGCTGGAAGGCCGTTGATTGAAGGTTTGAATAGGCGGGCAATGCATGAGCGTTGCCCGTAGTTTTGTTTTGCTGACAGGATGTCTTTTGGGTATGCCCGCGTTCAGCTGTGTTTTCTTCAAGCGATTCACCCTCCTCGCTTTGCTCGTCACCGTCCCTGCCAGCGCCTGCGCCAGTTGCGATTTCTTGAAAGGGTGCGGTGATGGGGAAGACGGCCCTTTTGAATCTACCCAGATGGCCGGTTTTCTGACTTTCACGACGACGATGATCACGGTCGATGGTTTGTCGGACATGTCCGGGCTGAAAAAACGTGTGTATTCGGTAGAAGAAATCGAAGCCGCGCGGTATTTCCTTGCCAGTGACGGCATGCTGCAGGCCGCGTACTTCACGTCAGCGTTACAGCGTTTTCGCCAGGAGTCGCCCGACAGCGAGTTAAACGACCTCGCCGTCGCCGCGTTGATCAGCAGTCAGTAATCAGCTTGCCGCTGCTGCCGTCCAGTTGACCCAACCGAACGCCCACGTTGCCAGAATCAGCAAGCCGAACGCGATCCGATACCAGGCGAACGCGGCGTAGCTGTGGTTGGCAATAAACTTCAGCAACCCGCGCACGGCGATCATGGCGAAGATGAATGCGGTGACGAAGCCGAGGGCGAAGACCGGCAGGTCGCTGTGCTGGAACAGGTCACGGTATTTGTAGCCGGAATACACGGCGGCGCCGACCATGGTCGGCATGGCGAGGAAGAACGAGAACTCAGTGGCGGCTTTGCGCGACAGGCCGAAGAGCAGGCCGCCGATGATGGTCGAACCGGAGCGCGAGGTACCGGGAATCATCGCCAGGCATTGTACGAAACCGACCTTCAGTGCGTGGGACCAGCGCATGTCGTCGACGTGTTCGACGCTGATCACATGATTGCGCTGTTCGGCCCACAGCATGATGATGCCGCCGACCACCAAGGCCACGGCGACGGTGATCGGGTTAAACAGGTATTCGTGGATGGCGTCCGCGAATAACACGCCCAACACCACGGCGGGCAGAAAGGCGATCAGCAAGTTCAGGGTGAAGCGTTGCGCATTACGCTCGGTGGGCAGGCCTTTGACGATGTCGATGATCTTTGGTCGAAACTCCCAGACGACGGCAAGGATGGCACCCAGTTGAATAATGATGTTGAAGGCCATGGCGCGTTCACCGCCAAAGTCGAGCAAGTCGGCGACGATGATCTGGTGACCGGTACTTGAGATGGGCAGGAACTCGGTCAGGCCTTCTACTGCACCTAATATCAACACCTGAAAAAGAGTCCAGAAATCCATTAATCCTCCGTCAGAGCGCTCTTGGCGAGCGACCGGCTTATAACACTCAGGGATTGAGTATCAGAAGTTAAACAATTGGTTTATTTGAAGATCAAAAGATCGCAGCCTGCGGCAGCTCCTACATTTGAAATGCATTCCCCTGTAGGAGCTGCCGCAGGCTGCGATCTTTTGACTTTGAAAGAATAGGGCTTATGAATTGCCACACTCAAGCCATGTTAGTAATCGTCGGCTGACGATCTAAACGAAGAATATTTAGGCCTTGCGCAGAAAAAAACTTGCCCCGCCAACAAACTGTGATCAATATCACACTATTCAGAGATGGCCAGACAGTGGCAAAAGGACATAAACAAAGCCATCGCAATAGACTCAAAATAGTGGCACCATTGCATATAGCCACCATCTAGTGACTAGTTCACCACCCCGAGAAAATCAACTAAAAGCTTGAAAAGCTTATTTATTGTTAGAAAACTCGGGAGACACGTCTAAAATCCGCGTAAATGTTACCAATTGTCAGTCACAGATGAGAACCGGTGCTTTAACATCCCGACGTCAGCACTAATTCGAGTCAATGCATGATGCTCTCAGGGAACTTAGCGACTAGAAGCCCGCGCCCGACAAACGACGAACCCGGTGTTCTCACTTTGGGTCGTACCCGTGGCGTGGCTGAACATTTTAGAGCGCTGGTCGCCAAGCACGTGCGAACTGATATGGCACTTGAGGCCGATGCGTACGCTAGTTCATATCAGCACAATGAACACTCTGGTTCGTATCGCGCCATCTTCCTCGTCATCGACAGCCCACAGGCCCTCGAAGACAATCTCGCGCTGGTGGAGAACCTGCGCAGCGATAACTTGAAACCGATCATTTGCGCGGTCATTACCGGGCGAGGCGCCTTCAACAAGATCAAATACTATCTTGCCGGGGCGGATGTCTGTATCAAGCTCAATACCCTTTCCGATGATGGCGCCGACTTGCTGGGCGAGTTCTTCAACAGTGAAGAATGGCAACGCGAGATCAACCTGACGCTTGATCCGACACGCATCTGCTTGATGGATGCCAGCCGGAAACTCGACATCTCATTTGCCGAGATGAAGATCCTGGAAGCGTTTGCGCAAACCGGTAATCACATTCTCAGCCATGATGAAATCGCAGGCATCATGGGGCTCAATACCAATTTCTACGACCCTCGAGCGCTGGAAAAATCGATCAGTCGCTTGCGTGGAAAAATCAAGGACATGTATGGTACAAACGCGATTCAGAGTATCCGCGGTTATGGCTATCGCCTGCTGCGGGGTCTGATATCGACTGCCTGACTCAAGGGCAGCCACCTTTTGCATACGTACGAAGGATCGTCTGATGCAACCATATAGCCCTAGTTGTACTTCAAGCCTACCTATAAAAAAGCAATTGAATGAGCGCGACACCATAACAATAAACTTAACAACATAGCAGCAGATCGAGTGGAACTTATCGAGGGCCATTTCGGGCCCAGACCCTGCCTGTCGATTACTTCCAAGGAAGCAATTGCTCGCCTGCCGATTTACCTTTTAGCCAATTTTTGGTACGCAGTTAAGGAGAGAGACATGGAAACTAGTACAACCCTCCCCAGAAAATATTTTGTCGTCGTGACTCACAGTACAACGTCCCAGCGCGAACTTGAGAACCTCTTGTCCAGCGAGCGCTTCAATTCATTTGGCACGTCTCAGGCGCAAATGTTTGTTGAAGGTGTTGCTTCGCCCTCCTCCACTCCGATGGTGATGGAGTTCACATATCCCAGCGTCAGTCGAAAGAACGTCGCCCGCAGTATTGAACATGATACCCAGCGAATATTGGCCACTCTTGAGTCCGAATGGCTGGCCGCACAATCGACCAATCCTTTCCAGAGCATTCCGGTCATAACCGGCGAAAGCCAGACACCAGTGGCCATCGAAGCTGATATGCCTGCCAGCGAAACCTGGCATCTCGATGATGATCAGGGCGCACTGGTAAAAGACGATGTCGAGATCAGCCTTACGGGCCTGGAAACAGCGCTGGTCAGAAAAATGCTCAACCATGAAGAGCGTGTTGTCAGCCGCGACGATTTGATTCTGAGCATCGGTCGAGAGCCGGAACAATACCGTGGCCTGGAAATGTGCCTGAGTCGCCTGCAGGACAAATTCAAAAGCGCGAGTAACGGTGAGCGATTGTTTCGCGCCGTCAGAAATCGCGGTTACTGCTTGATCCAGGAAATCGTCGCGTAATCTCACCCGACACCTGCGAACACAACAAACAGAAAAAAGTGCGATTATAAAAACAACAAGAGCACTCTGTTTGGCTACACCTCCCTCATCAAGATTCCAACTCCCTGCTTCGACCCCTCCAACAGTAACAAATACAACATCATTTATTCACCCCCTCTCTGCGACCTTTTCTAACAGACTCATATTTAATTATTAAAAGTTGGCAATGTGCCATCTTGTTAGAACTCGTCAGACACCATTCCCGGCAATAACTTAGTCTATTGACTGACAACAGTTCGGCATATCGACGCTGTTACCTCAGGACACTTTCTACAACAAAAACAATAAGTCTTCCTAACAACTCGGCTTTCAACTGTTGAAACCTGAATGGACGTCTTTTGGGGATATCGTATGGATCTTTCTCTTAGTATCAATCGAAACACGGGCCTCAAGGGACTGACCTTTTGGGGCCAATGGGCGCTGGCACAGGGCTTTGTTGTAACTCTGTTGTTCATACTCGCTGAACAGCACACCGGAACCGTCGCGTTCTACTACAGAATGTGCGCAACACTGGCGGTACTGGCCTCGGTGCCGGCTTACACCTTTAGCGGTGTTTATCGAAAACGTGACAATTATCTGACTGGCCTGGGTCGCCTGTTCATGGGTTGGGCGATGACCATGGCGGCACTGGCGTTCATTGCCTTTGTCTGCAAGGCCGATGAGTTGTTTTCGCGGCAAGTGATCCTGAGCTGGGCGGTGTACGGTTTCCTCGGTCAGGCACTGTTGTATGCGCCGCTGCATGCGTTTTCGAAGTTCTATCAGCGCTCGCGTAAAAGCGAGCACAAGACCCTGATTGTCGGGACAGGCGAACTGGCGCTGGGCTTGGCGAAGAAGCTCAGCCAACTGGAAAACCTGCCGTTGGTAGGGTTGGTCAGTAACGGCGATGTGCCTTCGCTGAACGCGGATGCACCACGCATTGTTGGCGATCAGGAAGCGTTGCTGGAGCTGATCGAGGCGCATGACATCCGCCGCTTGTACATCACCCTGCCGCTGTGCGAAGCGGCGAAGATCGAAGCGATGTACATCGATCTGCTGGGCGCCAATGTCGACGTGGTCTGGGTGCCGGATCTGAACGCGCTGACGCTGCTCAATCACTCGGTGAAAGTCGTGGATGGCCTGCCGGCGATCTACTTGAACGAAAGCCCACTGACCAGCCGCCCGACGGCTGCGCTGAGCAAAAGTCTGGTGGAAAAAACCGTGGCCCTGCTGGCGATCATTGCGTTGAGTCCGGTGCTGGCGATCATTGCGCTGGCGGTGAAGCTCACCTCGCCTGGCCCGGTGCTCTTCAAACAGGATCGCCACGGCTGGAATGGCAAGGTGATCAAGGTCTGGAAATTTCGCTCGATGAGCGTGCACGATGACCGCGATGTGAAACAGGCCAGCCGCAATGACTCGCGTATCACGGCTGTCGGTCGCTTTATCCGTCGCACTTCGCTGGATGAATTGCCACAACTGTTCAACGTGCTGCAAGGGCATATGGCACTTGTTGGCCCGCGTCCGCACGCTGTCGCGCACAACCATTTCTACTCGGGGAAAATCCTTGCCTACATGGCCCGTCACCGGATTAAACCGGGGATCACCGGGCTGGCGCAGATCAGCGGTTGCCGGGGTGAGACGGATACCCTCGACAAGATGCAGAAGCGTGTGGAGATTGACCTGCAGTACATCAACAGCTGGTCGTTATGGCTGGATCTGAAGATCCTGGTCAAGACGCCGTTTACGTTGTTGTCGAAGGATATTTACTGAGATCGAAGTTGCACTGCGCAGGGGGACGAAAGTCCCCTTTTTTGTGCCTGGGATTTGGGGTTCGCGGTACGCCATGTAGGGGTGAGCCTGCTCGCGATGGCGGTGGGTCAGGCACCAGGGATGTCGACTGCTCGGACGCCTTCGCGAGCAGGCTCACTCCTACAGGGGATTTGGGGTTGGTTCGGGATTTGTGGCGTGACAAATAACCAATGTGGGAGCTGGCTTGCCAGCGATGGCGGTGGGTCAGGCGACATCAATGTTGAATGTGCCGGCCTCATCGCTGGCAAGCCAGCTCCCACAGGGATTTGGGCGGTTCGACACATATCCCTTGTAGGAGTGAGCCTGCTCGCGATGGCGGTGTGTCAGGCATGCAGATGGCGACTGGTTGGGCGCTTTCGCGAGCAGGCTCACTCCTACAGGGGATCGTGTGTTGACCAGGATTTTGGATTCGACACAACACTACTGTGGGAGCGTGGCTTGCCCGCGATGGCGTCAAGCCAGACAGTATCTATGCCGAATTTGCCGCCGTCATCGCTGGCAAGTCAGCTCCCACAGGGATTTGGGCGGTTCGACACATATCCCTTGTAGGAGTGAGCCTGCTCGCGATGGCGGTGTGTCAGGCATGCAGATGGCGACTGGTTGGGCGCTTTCGCGAGCAGGCTCACTCCTACAGGGGATCGTGTGTTGACCAGGATTTTGGATTCGACACAACACTACTGTGGGAGCGTGGCTTGCCCGCGATGGCGTCAAGCCAGACAGTATCTATGCCGAATGTGCCGCCGTCATCGCTGGCAAGCCAGCTACCACAGGGATTTGGGCGGTTCGACACATATCCCTTGTAGGAGTGAGCCTGCTCGCGATGGCGGTGTGTCAGGCATGCAGATGGCGACTGGTTGGGCGCTTTCGCGAGCAGGCTCACTCCTACAACGATTGGGGTGGGCGGGATTTTGGATTACTCGGTGATTTTCTCGAAGTTGCGATAGAACATGTCGTCATCCCGGCTATCGGTCATGGAGTGCAGCTGGAAGCTGCGGTTGAGGCGTGCGCCACCGTCACGGGTCAGCGGTGCCCACACCAGGTTGGCGCGGCGCATGGTCGACATGCTCATCATTTCGTCGAACGGAATCGACAGATACAGGCCCTTGTCGAAACTACCCTCGCCATACTCGGCACTGCCTGCGGTGGTGATCGTCGCCCAGGCGCCAAAGCGCACGCCATTGAAAAACTCGCGCGAAATGTCGACCGTCCCGCCCCAATCCCCGGCCAGATAACGTCCCACGCTGACGGCCGCCAACGTATCGAACGGCAAATCCGTATACCCGGTGATATGCCCGGTCACCACCGAGTAATCGCGCAGCGCAAACCCTTGATCAAAATCACGCTGGCGCACCCAGTTGATATCCGCGCCCACCGACCAGCGTTCACCGGTCGGCCGGAACAACACCTCGCCGCCCACACCGGCAAACATCGACTCCAGATAACCGCCATACACCATGCCATACAGGTCTTTATCCAACTGCTCGGCGTGGCTGACCTGGAACAGCGGCATGGTCGTATTGGACGTGGTCAGGTACTGACGCAAATCCGTGCGCACACGCGGCAAACCGCTCGGCGCGTCGTAGGTGAATTTGTCGAAGTTGTTGACCAGGTTGGCACTGAGCAACCCGTTCCACCAGGTGTTGCGATTGAAGCGGTACTCGGCGTCCGCGTCAGCAGTGAATTGATAGAGCAAACCATCCGGGCCACCGACGTTCTGCTTGAAACCCAGCCCCACGCCATAACTGAAGTGTTGCGGCGCTTCGGTGTAGAGGGTTTTCTCGTTGTGCGGCATCGCCGGGTTGATCTCGGTGGTGCGGTGCAGCGACTCCAGCGGTTCCTCGTTGTTGATCACTTCGCGGAAGGTCTGGCGCGGCACGCTGGTCTCTTCCAGCGGCAGGTCGTAGCGCTTGTTGACCACGGTGAACCAGTCGATATCGTCGTTGACGCTGTTGTCGAGGATCCGGCTCGCCCGGCCAACAGCCTTCGGCGCGTGGAAGTAACGCTGCTGCTCGCCATAGACGATCAGCTCGGAATCACGCTGAGCAATGCGCTCGACTTTGTAGCCGGCATTCTGCTGCAAGCGCTGCGATACGTTGGCCCAATCGACCTGCTCCATCGAGGTGGTCGGCATCTTTGCCGGCAGCGGCTCGGGTGTCGGATCGTAGGTCTTGGCCGGCGCCTTGCGGCTGACGAAATTGGTGTGGAACGTCACGCCGAACATCGCCGTGTTGCCCCGCTCCCACGCCGCACTGAGGTCGATCGAATCAGTCACCTTGAACATCGCACCGAAGTTGATCGGCGAGTCCTGATTGATGATGTTGTCTTTGGGCTCGTGCTTGTAGTCGTTGCCTTCGTATTCGAGTTTCAGGCTGAGGCGATCCCAGGGCGTCTGGTAACTCACGCCGCCGAAGAATGATGGCTTGCCGCGAAAGTACGAACCCGAGTTGACGTCACCGGTGCCTTCAAGGGCTGGCCGGGTATCGAAGCGATCACTGACGTAGCCCAGCGGGTTGTCGATGTCGCCGCGATTACCGAGGTAACCCCAGGCAATCCCGGCACTGAAATCGAAGTTGTCGAAGCGCTTGTTGGCGACGAAAAATTCGCTGGAGAACAAACCCGTACCGCCGACGTCTCGCATGCCCAGGGCGAAGTCGGGCAACCAGTGGCTTTCCTCCCACAGCCGGACTTTGACGTCGACCGCCTTATCCTTATAGCTTTGGCTGCCGCTCAGGGCCTCCGAGCCGTAAGGCCGGTTGGTGATCGCGGTGTAGCGAAACGAGCCTTCGAGCCAGTCCAAAGGCTGCAACGAAACGCTATAGCGACTGTACGGCTCGGTGCGGTTGGCGTTGACGCTCAACTCGCCCGCCGGGGCCATGCGCGCCGTCGGCGTCTGCAACAGACCGGTGCCACCAAAGTCACTCTGAGTAATACGTGGCTCTGCATGAGCCAAACCACACGGCAATAACAACACAGCTGCAAAACGTAACTTCAACGAACCACCTCGGCCAGCTGCGTGGCAATAAATTCGGCCAACTGCTGATTCAGCTCAGGGATAGGCGGATCAAGATCATCATTTTTTACCGGCACCAGAATCTTGCTGCCGGCCACGGCAAAGTGCCCGCTCTCGCGATTCCAGTGGGCAATGCCGACGCGCTGCGCAGCACCGTTGGGCTGGATCAGCCACAGGTAATCGGCTTCGGCATCGGCCAGAATCGAACAGCCTTGCAGATACTCACGGGCCTCTTGCAGCGGTTGATACGGCAAGTGGCATGGCTCGGCGACCGCGCCAAGAACCTGCACTTCATCCACCCGCGCTGGGTAGATCAGTCGATCGCCATCGTCGAGGCGGATGTTGCGCGCGAAACCCACCTCCAGCGCCACCGGATCGAGATCCGCGACCTGGCGCCCGGTGACCGGCATCTGCCGGACTTCTTCGGCGATCCGCTGCGCCAACGCTGCACGACTCGGTCTGTCGAACAACATTGCCATGCGCTGCAACACGTCGAGATCAAACAGCACGCCGACCTTGAGCCGCGTCTGCTGCTCCACCAGCGACTGACGCAACAAGGCGCCCGCCAGCCAGTAGCCTTCGGCGTTCGGTACGGCCTCGTTGATCACATCGAGCAAGCGCCCACCCACCGGCAACTCGACCGGCCCGGGATTAGCAACATCGCCCGACACGATGACGGCCGCCTGGCTGACACTCGCGACCAGCATCAGGCCCGCCGCCAATATGCTCAGGCGCATCACGGCAAGTGCCTGCGATCAGGGGTCAGTTGCACGACCTTGACGCGCAACTGCGACGTCAGTTGCTGCTCGCTCTGCAAAATGAAACCGTCACGCGGGTCGACCCAGTAACGATTGGTCGCGCTCAGGCCAATGGCCGGGGCATCAATCTGCTCATCGACACGCAGCACCGTGTACTCCTTGTCGAGAATCTGCAGGGTCTGTTCCGAACGGCGGGAAAAGCGGCTGTTAACGATCACCCCGACTTCCTGACCCTTGTAGAGATCAATCCAGCGCCGCGTGGTGAAACCGTCCACGACGTGCTGCAGACCTTGTTTGAACGGCGAGTCATCGGACAGCCGCGTACCATCGAGATCGCCTTCCAGGCCCAGGCCGATGCTGCGCACGGCGAGGCCATTACGCAGCAGCAGGACTTGTTTGCCGGAGGCGACCCAGAACTGCAGGTCTTCACGCTCACGCACCAGCGCCAGTACCCCGGAGCCGGACGGTGTGGTCAATTTGAGTTGCGGATAGTTGACCCCGGCGACTTCGGCCGGCGTTACCTCCACTTCATCCGGGCCAACGACCGCTGCCTTGAGGTTGTTCAACGAAGCACTCATCAGCGGGTTACAGCCACTCAACATCAGGGCCGCCATCAGGCAGACGCCAACTTTCAACGTGTTCACAGTCGGCGACCTTATTTGCTGTTGTTACTGTATTCGCTCCAGTTCTTCGCAGCGGAAGCGCCCGTGCCGACAATCGATGCCGAAGGCACCAATTGACTGATCAGACGGTTCCAGCGAGTCACGTTGGCAGGCCCGACATACACCACGTCCTGCGGGCGGACTTCGAAGTGCGAGGCCAGCGCCATGGCGGTCGGCGATTCGGCTTCCAGCTGATAGATCTTGGCCGGTTCGACATCGAGGTTTTCCACGCCACGAATGACGTACACCGCGTTGCCGTTGGAGGTGGTCTGGCTCAAGCCTCCGACCGAACCGAGGACATCGGTGAGGTTCATGGTCGCTGTCTTGAAACTCAGCGCGCGCGGTTGGTTGACCTCGCCCATCACGTAGATGCGCTTGTTGTCGTTGTACGGCAGATAGAGCTGGTCGCCCCCCTTGAGGTAGACGTTTTGCAACTCGGAATCCTGCTGATTGAGCGAATCGAGATTCAACGGATAGGTGCGTCCGCTACGCGTCAGCAACAGCCCGGACAAATCGGCGTTGTTGGTATCGATACCGGCCGAACCGAGCGCCTCGACCACACTCAGCGGGTTGGTGGAAATTGCTTGCGGGCCGGCCTTGGCCACGGCGCCGGTGACCACCACCTTCTGGCTGGCGAAACGCAGCACAGCGACATCCACTTGTGGCTCGGCGATGAACGCCGACAGTCGCTGCTCGATGTCCGAACGCAGTTGCTGGATCGTCCGGCCGGCGGCCTGGACTTCCTTGATGAACGGGTAGTACAGCGTGCCGTCGGAACGCACCAGACGGCCGTTGGCATCGATCTGTTGTTGCGCGCCCGAGGGTGCGGTCAGCTCAGGGTGATCCCACACCGTGATGTACAGGACATCATTGTTGCCAATACGGTATTCGGCAGGTGTCACCAACAGCTCCGCCGGCAACGACTCACGCTTTTGCGTGGCGCGGTTCATGGCGATCAGCTTGGGCGTAATCGGGATCAGCTCGACCCGGCTGCTCTCACTGGCGCCCTGGCGGGTGATGCTGCCGGTGCTGAGGTATTGACCGGGGGAAAACATGCAACCTTGCAAAGCGAGACTTGCCAACATTAAAAGATAAACACTACGAGTCATAATGGCACTACGCTATTCAAGGGCGAATCCAAAAACAAAGTCACCCGACTTGCGTCGGGCGACCTTGTACTGCACTAACAAATGTTCCTGTTAGTTGTGCGTGCCGGTGGTGCCGGTGGTACCCGTCGTACCGGTGGTACCGCCGTTGGCACTGCCACCACTGTTAGACGCCGCTACAGCACTGGCAACCATTGCAGTACTGGCTGCAGGCGCTTGAGAAGCCGCTACATTGCCACCTACATTGGTTACCGCTGTCAGCGGTGCTTCAGCAGCGGCAGCCCAGTTGCTCAACATCGACAACAGGGCAATTGCCATCACTTTTTTCATATCAACTCCTTTCTAACATTCGATCTGTTAAAAACTGATCTGTGCTAGAGGTGGTAGCGTTCAAGTCCGCAAAAAGCGCGAACAAGATCCGTTGTTCTTTCACAGTCTTACGCAACTGATAAAAGTCGAACGGCAGGTTTATATCTACGGACTTGCAAAAGGCATTGCCAGTGTAATTTCCCGACGTTATCTAACAACCTGACTGAAAATAACATTGGACTAAATGGCCATCATCGCAAGTAACCATTGGGATGATTTGATTGCCAGCGCCACGTGTCGGTGACCATGTCCTGCAAACTGCGCGTGGCTTTCCAGCCGAGCTCTTTGGCAGCCTTGGAGGCATCGGCCCAGCTCTCGGCGATATCACCGGAGCGGCGCGGCATCATCCGATACGGCACCGGTTGCCCACACGCCTGCTCGAACGCGTGCAGCACTTGCAACACGCTGTAGCCATCGCCGGTGCCAAGGTTCCAGGTGTGAATGCCGGTGCGTCCGGCGATCGACTGCAAGGCCTTCAAATGCCCGTCGGCGAGATCGACGACGTGGATGTAATCGCGCACACCCGTGCCGTCGACTGTGGGGTAATCGTTGCCGAAGATCGACAGCTCTTGCAGGCTGCCGACCGCTACCTGGCTGATATAAGGCACCAGATTGTTGGGAATGCCGTTGGGGTCTTCGCCCATGTGACCGCTGTCGTGAGCACCGATCGGGTTGAAGTAGCGCAGCAAAGCGATGCTCCAGCGCGGCTCAGCCTGGCTCAAGTCACGCAACACGTTCTCGACGATCAGTTTCGACTGACCGTAAGGATTGGTCGGGATACCCGTGGGGAAATCCTCGCGAATCGGCATCTGCTCAGGCTCGCCATACACGGTCGCCGAGGAACTGAACACCAGGCGAAACACCCCCGCTGCCGCCATTGCCTGACACAGCGTGATGCTGCCGCTGACGTTGGTCTCGTAGTACTCAAGCGGCTTGCGCACGCTCTCGCCGACCGCCTTCAGACCGGCAAAATGCAGCACTGCTTCAATGCTGTGCTCACGGAAAATCCGGTCAAGCAGTGCCCGGTCGCAGACATCGCCACGGATCATCCAGGCACTCTTGCCGCAGATTGTTTCAACGGCGTGCAATGCGGCTTCGCTGCTGTTGCAAAGATTATCCAGCACGACAACTTCATAACCTGCTTGCAGCAGCGCGAGTGTGGTGTGCGAGCCGATATAACCGGCGCCACCCGTAACCAGAATCTTCATAGCGAGGTCCGTCTTTGGATGAGTGACAAGTAGCGTGTCAAGCCTGACTTGCTGAAGATGTGTTGCACTCCACACAAATAAGGCGACAACAATCGAAAACAAAACTAGTTCAATGACTGGCAATAAATATTTTTGCAGGTCACACTGTATTGCCCGCTACTTATTAGCACTCCCTGTGCACTCATCACTATCAACAGATACCGACTAAAAATAACTAATAACGCACTGACCGACATCTCATAACATTGTCGGGTTAAACCGCGATGGTTGATTGCCATTAACAACCTGACTCAGGTATTAAAGCAATCGTTCAATATGCATTGAAACTTGCACGCACTTAATTAGTGCACGCAATCGTTGCCTGTGTTCCATGACTGTCCAGGATACTTTTATGATTCGTAAATGTTTGTTCCCCGCTGCCGGCTATGGCACGCGTTTCTTGCCGGCCACCAAAGCCATGCCTAAAGAGATGCTGCCAATCGTCAACAAGCCGTTGATCGAGTACGCCGTTGAGGAAGCGCGGGACGCCGGCCTGCAACACATGGCCATCGTCACCGGCCGAGGCAAGCGTGCGCTGGAAGACCATTTCGACATCAGCTACGAACTCGAACACCAGATCCGCGGCACCGAAAAGGAAAAATTCCTCGCCGGCACCCGCGAACTGATCGACACCTGCACTTTCTCCTATACACGCCAAGTGGAAATGAAGGGCCTGGGCCACGCGATTCTCAGCGGCCGCCCGTTGATCGGCGACGAGCCGTTCGCCGTGGTACTGGCCGATGACCTGTGCCTGAACCTGGAAGGTGACGGCGTCCTGACGCAGATGATCCAGCTGTACAAGAAATTCCGCTGCTCGATCGTCGCCATTCAGGAAGTCCCGGCCGATCAGACTCACAAGTACGGCGTAATCGCCGGCGAGCTGATCTCCGACGGCATCTACCGGGTTAACAACATGGTGGAAAAACCGGCGCCGCAGGACGCGCCATCGAACCTGGCGATCATCGGTCGCTACATCCTCACGCCGGATATTTTCGACCTGATCGCCGACACCCAACCGGGCAAGGGCGGCGAAATCCAGATCACCGATGCGCTGATGAAACAGGCGCAGAACGGTTGCGTGCTGGCCTACAAATTCAAAGGCATGCGCTTCGATTGCGGCGACGCCGAGGGTTACTTGCAGGCGACCAACTTCTGCTACGAAAACGTCTACCTCAAGGGCCGCTGAAACGGCTCCAGAACCCGACGCCCACTTTTCACTTCAGGCAGGCAACCATGAACATTGCACAACATTCCGTAGAGATTGAACGCGAGGTGGGTAACCTTGGGGTGATGAGTTGGCTGTCACGCCATCAACCGTTGCCCAGCGCCAACGAATCCTGGCTGGGCACGATTCTGCTGGTGGAGCGCATCGGCGTGTTTCCCGCGTCCGGCGATATTCGCCGCACGCTGCGCAACCCCTATCCCCTGCTCGCTCATTTGAAAAGTCTGTACGCCGAGCAGGCACTGGAAATGGACGACTGTGATGGTCTGAAAGTGATCTTCAGCGACTGGCGCTTTCGCGTGCGCATCTGCTGCAGCGACCCGGCGGTGATCATCAACGTGGAAACCCGTTGCGATACACGCTTGATGCCACAGAAGCTCAAGGAACTGCTCGATCAGATCGACACGTTCACCGACGCCTGAACTGTCCCCTGTAGGAGCTGCCGAAGGCTGCGATCTTTTGATCTTGTTTTGACAAGACAAGATCAAAAGATCGCAGCCTTCGGCAGCTCCTGCAGTGGCTAATTATTGCAGCGCACGTTGGCGCCAGTGATCCAGGCGTAGAAGTAATCGGCAATCACCTTGCCGCCCGTGGCCGGCACGGGATGAATCTTGTCCGGGCCGATCATTGCCGCCGCGTAACGTTTGACGTTGGGGCCAAACGCGCATTGCAGGTTCGCGTACCCCAGACGCTGCTCACGCGCCCACGGCTCAAGCACCTGCGCATACGCCGACATCGGATAAGCGCTGGAGCGCGTGGTGTCCTGGCGCATGATCAGGTTGATGCTCGCCTGCGGTTGAATCTCGCGCAGCATGCCCACCAGCCCCTGAACGTTCTGTAGATACTGCGCTGGCTTGACGCCGAAGCCTTGGTCATTGCCACCGAGCATGATCAGGTAAACGTCCGCAGGGATCTTCGATACAGCGGCTTTCCACTGAATCTGCCACTGCGGATCCTTGTGATAAAAGTCTGCGGAGGCGGCACCGGATGCCGCCAGTTTCGAAACGCGCACGCCCTTCTGATCATTGCTCATCCACAGGCCGAACAACGTCGGTGCGCCCTTGACCACTTCCAGTCTGAAGGACCAGTCCTGCGCCGATGACAGTCCGGCCAGCGGCACTTCCTGAACGCCCGAACCGTCAAGCTTCAAGGGTTGCCAGTCTTGCGAGGTTGACCAGCGATAGCGGATCTCGCTGGATTCGCCGTTACCCAGGTAAAGCAGTTTTGCCTGGCTGACCGTCGTGTCGATCGCGGGCGTAGGACTGGCATCGACCTGCAACCATGCGCCCGACTTGCCCGTCACGGTGCGGCTGTCCGGGCTCGCCTGCCCCAGGCCTGAAACCTTCCAGCCGCCGCCAAAATACTTTTCACTGCTGCGGGTGTATTTGAAGTGGGTACCGCCCAGTGCCGCGCCATGGTTGAAACCGACGTAACCCGGCCCGGCAAAACCGACCTCCCCGGCCACGCGTTGCACCAGTTTGTTCAGATAGAAATCCTGTCCGGCGCTGTAGCTGTCGCCGATCACCGAGACGGACAAAACCTTACCGGCCTTGCCTTCACGCCACTGCGCAAAACGCTCACGGGCGTCGCCCACCTGAACCACCGACGCAGCAACGGGTTGCGCGTCATCTACTGCCAACATGCAAAATTCCTTAAATCTGAAATGGCCCACCGAATGCAGGGGTGTACACAGATCAATTGTAGGAGTGAGCCTGCTCGCGATTGCGGTGGGTCAGGTAATGAAATGCTGACTGACAGACCGCAATCGCGAGCAGGCTCACTCCTACAAGGGATAGTGTTCAACACAGATCCACTGCTCTCGAAGCTTTTAGCTGTTTTGCGTCTGCACCACCGGAACGATAGGCGTCGCCGGTTTTCTGCTTGCCGCGCGCTCGCCGAGGAACAGCACCGAGGTGAAGTTGAAGCGACTGAAGATCATCGACAGCACCACCGGCCCCAGCAGGCCGAAGGTCAAGCCGCCCAACACCAGCAGGCTTTCATCCTTTATGCCTAAACGCCCCAGCACAAACCGCGAAGTCGCGGCGAACAGCACGTGGAACAGGAAAATCGCATAGGAATACCCACCGAGCCAGGTCAGCGCCTTCGAGCGCATATCACTCGACAGCAAAGCGATGCACGACACGCACCCCACGGTCAGGCCGATCAGGCTGCGACGATCAACAATCAATTCACGATCAATCGCCGCCACATACAACAGCGTCAGTGAAATCAACACAAACACCAGCGGCCCGATCACTTTGAACCGCTGTTTCAAAACGTCGACGTTCTCCTGCCCAATCATCCCCGCGACAAAAAATGGCAGCAGATAGACGGCGCCATTAATCCCGAACGCGTCGAACTTGAAGGGCGGCAGCAGAAACAGTACCGCTGAAAAAACGAACAGCCCATACAAGCGTGTTGCCGAACGCAGCATCCCGCGCCATTCCAGCAGCCCGACGAACATGAAAATGATGAACACCGCCTGCAAGAACCAGAAGTGGTTGATCGGCACCCAAAACGACAACAATGCGTCGATCACGCCGACATCCTTGTTCACCCCGGGCCCCACCGCCTGCAACACCGAGAACGGCACACCGACGCAAAACAACGGCACAATCAAACGCCGCACCTTGCCGCTGAAAAACGCGGAAAAGTCATTGCCGCGAATTTTGTAGATGGAATAGATGTACCCGGAAATAAAGGTGAACAGCGGCATGCGCACGTACACCATCGAATCGGCGATCACCCGGAACGGCGAGCCGATATCGATCTTCAAACCACCGCCCAACGGCCCGATGACGTGATAGAGCACCAGCAGCAGGCACGCCAGGCCGCGCAGGGTTTCAATCTCCAGGGACTTTTTCTTGCTCGACATAAAGCACCTGCCTCAATTCAGAATTCTTGATTCAACCTGCACCGGTTTGTTCGCCCGCAGCATCAATCCCAAACCGACGAACAGCACCGGCACCACCATCGAGAAGTGTCGGGCGAACGAGCCGAAATCCGGCTCGAACAAGCCTTGCACCAGCAGAAACGCCAGCGGAATCGCGATCAATTCCTTGGGTTTGGTCTGGATCGGCGCGCCCTTGTAATCGGTCGAGGTGATGACTTTGAACAGCAGCAGCGCGGTCATGATCATCAACGCAACGAAGATCACCTGGCCCGGCCCGGACAACAGAATCAGCTCCACCGGAAACGACAGGCGGAAGAAGATGATCATCGAGTCCAGCGCCTGCGAAACGAAGTCGCTGCCGCTGAGCCACGAGACAATCAACGATTTCGAGCCCTCTTCACCCGCCGTGCGCAGCTCGTTGTTGCTGGCGCGAATCGACGACACCGGAAAGCCCAGCGCGATCTGGATCGACATCGCCACGGCCAGGTAGAACAGGAACAGCATCAGGAAGAAGGTCGTGCGTGATACGTACTTCTTCATCACGCAGACGCCGACCCACGACAGTGAGAACAGAATCCAGTAGGGCCTGATCAATACGCCGTAGATCACCGCCGAAAAGAAAAATCCGCCGCGATATTTGCGCGTCAACGAGCTGAGCAAAATGCTCAACACCGCGACCGACACAATGATTTCCTTGGTCAGGTTTTCCAGGAAGAACGAGCGAACGATGCCCCACAGACACAAGGTGCCGAAGATCGCCAACGGCATGCGCCGAAACACCACCACCGGAATCGCCGTGAGGAAAAAATTGCAGAACATGCCGTAGGCCCAGGCATTGGTCAGGTTGATCCCGGTGGGCCGCAGCAGGAACGCCGAACACTCGTAGGAGGAGCGATCCGGCGAGAACGGGTTCCAGAAGTTGCAGTTGTCGGCACGCGCGTAGGACGACCACAAGGTCATCGCATCCGGCCCCGGATCACGGGGGATCAGCAGCGGCATGGCCACCGACAGAAACAGCCCGGTGAAGAGGATCAGGAACGAAATTGACGAGTCGAGTTTCTTGCCGCGAAACTCGATGCACGGCAGCTTCAGGCCCATGACAGAGCGGCCTTTTTCGCAGTGGTTACACGGGTCAACACGGCAATCACGCCGAGCTGCACGATGATCGCAAAGACGTTGCCCCACGCGGCGCCATAGATCGAATAGTGCTTGATCAACACATAGCTGACGGGCACCGAGACCAGCAAGCAAATCGCCGCACTGGCCAGCGATACACGACTGTTTTTCGAGGCAATCAAACCACCCCAGACGATGTCGCCAATCGCGCGCAAGGCAAAGGAGAAAATCAGTACGCCAAGGATCGCGTTGTCCGGGCGCGGAACGCTGGTGGCGACGTAATCGAGCACCACGTTGAAGAACAGATAAATCGCCACTGCCACCGCAGCCGACACCACCAGCGAGCGCATCACCCACTTGTTGATGAACAGTTGCTTGACCGTGAACGCTTGTTGATCGGCCTGAAAACGCTTGGCCAGTACCGGAATGCCCACCACCGCCACCACCGCATACGACAAAGCTTGCAAGGTGTTGGCCGCCGACCACGCATACACGTATTTACCGAGGCTGGCGTAGGGTTCCAGGTCGATGATCAGGAAACGCTCGGCGTACTGACTCAGCGCAATCAGCCCGGTACCGAGATAGAACGGCAACCCGGCCTTCCACACGGTGGCCGTGGCCAAGGTGCCGGCGACGCGCCCCTTGTGCACATTCACCACGATCAAATAACCGGCGATGATCACCATCACGTTCGCGGCGACCCACAACCACAAGACACTGGCGATACCCGACACCCAGCCGAGCATCATCCCGCCCACCGCCAACACCGCCCACAGGCCGGTCTTGATGAAAAACAGCAACGCACCGGCCGTGGCTTTCTGCGCGGAAAATACGAACGAGTTGATCTCGAACGACAGGTGTTCGGTGAGCAGCACCAGCGTTACACAGAGGATCAATGCAGCGGTCGCTTCAACTGTCTGGAACAGCGAATAAATCAGCACCGTCACCACCGACAGCACCAGCCCCACGGCCAGGTACAGCAGCAGGACTTTGTCGACGACCCGGCGCGAACTGCCGCCCACGCTGATCAAACGATTGATCTCGGAACTGAAGCCGACGCTGTAGAACTTCGAGGCGATCAGCGAAGCCGCGACCACTACGCCATAAAAGCCCAAGGCCTCATAACCGAGGTAATGAGTGATCGCCAACACCAGCAAAAACTTCGCGCCCAAGGCACCGCCGCGAAGCAACAGCCGAAATATCATCGAACGACACCTTTGATGATGTCGTCCATGGCCACGGTTTTCGCTTCGATCTCACGGCAGGTATCGGTCAGGCGCTGGCCGAAATTCGACAGCGCATTCGGCGCGTAAACCGTGTTGATGATGGTGTCGACATTAATGTCTCCGCCGTTGATCACCCAGTCTTCTACGCCCATGTCCTGATAGGCGCCGAAGCCTTTGCGCTCATAGCTGATGTGGTACGCCGGCACGCCCGACAGCAGCGATTCGATAGCGCCGTGCAGCCGCACGGAGATCACCAGGTCGGGCTGATATTTGGCAATCGTCGCCTTCAACGACAGCAAATCTTCAGTAATGCCCAGCTCGCGATAGAACGCGCCGTCATCGTTGCCGCGCACCGCGCTTTGTACGGCGCAGACCACTTTGCTTTTGTCCTTCAGGCGCTGCAGCAGCACCTTCAGGTTGGCGACGTAGGCGAGCTTCTTTTCCTTGCTCCACTCCGGCGGCTTGCGCAGCACCACGCACACCGTTGCTGGTGACGAGGCGCAGCGGGTGAACTTGGGTTGCTGAAGAATTTTGCTCGCCAGCGACTGCACCGCCAGATCCGGCGCGCGGTAGACGTTTTCACAGGCGTCGAAGATCGCCGAGGAGCGATTGTCGCGCACGAACACCGCATCAGCGTTGGCGTAGTGCTCGACGATCTTGCTGCTCTCGCCATGGAACGGGCCGATGCTTTGCGGCAGATACACCGACGGCACTTTGCTGAGGATCGCGGTTTCCAATTGCTTGGCGTGGCCGAGTTTCAATTTGATGTGCTCGAAGGCGCTTTTCGAGCGCATGTAGCCGCCGCCGACGCCGACGATCAAATCGGTTTTCTTCAACAGATCGGCAAGGCCAGCGTAGGACTGGTTGAGAAACACCGCCTGCTTGACCCGGCCCAAACCCTTGGCCGCCATCACTGGCGCGTCAAAACGTGGATGCGGCAAGTAACTGAAAGAATCTGGATCGGAGGCCACAACACTGATCGCGGTGTCCTCACCAAAATTGCGCTGCACCAAGGCAATCGCCAGATCGACGAGCAGGCCGTCACCGGAGTTGGACGCACTGTAGCCATGCAAAATCGTTACGTTCATAAGCTTGAGTTCTACTTAATAAGTGGGGGCGCAATACAGGTCGTAGGTCTGGCGAATCATCAACGCGGCACTGAAACGTTCGCGGACGATGCTGCGACCCTCGTTGCCGAGGTCGAGCAAGCGCGGCTTCTGGATTTTCGCCAGCACATCGGCCAGCGCCTGGTGATCGCCGGAGGGAAAGACATAGCCGGACACTTCGTTGGTGACCAACTCGGGCAGCGACGTGCAATTGCTCGCGATCACCGGCAAGCCCATGGCCATGCCTTCCAGCGGCACCATGGCAAACCCTTCCCAGCGACTCGGCACGATCAACGCATCGGCTTTTTGGTACAGCGCCTGCACTTCGCTCGGCGTGACCCACGGCAAATATTCAACCGCGGCCATCGGTGGACACTCGACCGAATCTTCATTGACCGCGCTGCCCACCACCGTCAGTTTCAGGTCGTTGCGCTGCACCTTGGCGAAAGCCTTGAGCAACACGTCGAAGCCTTTCTGATAATCGAGACGGCCGACGAACAGCAGATGAATCGGCTCGGGGCTGCTGGCTTTCGGCGCGTCATCCTTGCGATGGATGCCGTTGTAAATCAGCTTCATGCGCTTGCGCTCGATGCCGAAACGCGCGGCTTTATCGAGCTCGTACTGGCTGACGCAAATGATCACGTCGGTGACTTTCTGCAGCACTCGCTCGATCCACGCATAGACTTTCTGCTTGATCGGCGAGCTTTCCATCAGGAATGAAAATGCATGCGGGCAGTAGACGATTTTCGGCTTGCGCCACGGGCGCAACAGCACGCACACGCAACGCCCGATCACCCCGGAAAAGGTGCTGTGCAGATGCACCACATCGGGTTTTTCCTTGAGCATCACCTGGGTCAGACGCCAGGCGAAGCGCAGCAGCGACGGCACATTGCGCCCGGTGCGGGCGAAGGTGCGGATCTGCTGCGCTTCGATGCCGTGCAGCTCTTTTTCCTGATCCTGCGGGACCAGATACACCAGCTCGTAGTTCGCCGCGTCGCCCTCGGGGGACGCCGAAATCGTGCGAATAACGGTCGCTACGCCACCTTTGATCGTCTCGGCCACGTGCAGTATTTTTTTCACAAATCACCCACTTCAAACAGGAAAAAACAGTCGCTGACAGTCAGGATTTGTCGGACGCGTATTCGTAGTTGTAATAGCCGTAGCCGCCATTGCCGTAATAGCTCGCGGCACGCTTCTCGACGCCGTTGAACACTGCGCCTTTCAACTCGATGCCGTTCTGCGCGAAGCGGCGGATGGTCAATTCGATCTCCTTGGCCGGGTTCACCCCGAAGCGCGTGACGATCAGGCTGATGCCGGCTTCACGGCCAACAATCGCTGCGTCGGTCACGGCCAGCAGCGGCGGCGTATCGATGATCACCAGGTCGTACATTTCGCTGAGTTGCGCCAGCAGCTCGCGGAAGTTGGCGTGCATCAGCAACTCGGACGGGTTGGGCGGCACCTGACCACGGCTGATGAAGTGCAAATTGTCGACTTCGACGCGGTTGATTGCCTGTTCGATGCTGCAACGCTTGACCAGCAGATCGGACAAACCGTTGGTGATCGGCGTGTTGAGGGTTTTGTGCAGATGACCTTTGCGCATGTCGGCATCGATCAGCACCACGCGCTGACCACTTTGCGCCATCACCGCAGCGAGGTTGGAAGACACGAAGGTCTTGCCGACCTGCGGGCTCGGCCCGGAAATCATGATGCGGTTGTTGGTCGAATCAAGCCCGGCGAAATGCAGGCACGTGCGCAGGCTGCGAATCGACTCGATGGACAAATCCGTCGGGTTGCGCAGCGCCAACAGATACGCCGGTTTATCGACGCCGTCGCGGGCGCGACCTTTTTTGCTGTCCTCTTCCTGCTGCAACGCGCTGTAGGGGATCGACGCGTACACCGGCAAGCCCAGTTGCTCGATGGCTTCGGGGCCTTCGAGGCCGCGACTCAAGGATTTACGCAGCAGCACCAGCGCCACGCCGACGAAAGCGCCGAGCAGCGTTGCGATCAGCACGATCAAGGCTTTTTTCGGTTTGACCGGGCTGGTCAGGTCGACGTCCGCAGTATCGATCAGGCGCACGTTGCCCACCGCACCGGCGCGGATGATGTCGAGTTCCTGGGACTTGTTCAGCAATTGCGTGTAGATCTGCGAGGCGACTTCAACGTCGCGGGTCAGGTTGAGCAATTCCTGTTGCGTGGCGGGCAGATCACCGACCTTGCCTTCCAGCGACTTCTGCTGCTGGACCAGTTCACCGAGCTGGCTCATCAGTGCGCGGTAGGCCGGGTGCTGTTTGGTGAACTTGCGATCCATCTCCGCCTGCTGCATTTTCAGCTCGGAAATCCGCGTTTCCAGCGCTACGGACTGGCCGAGCACCGATTGCGTTTCCAACGAGATGTTCACGGTCTTGCCGTGGGTCTGATAGGCGTTGAGCGCATCGCTGGCCTTGGCCAGATCACGCTTGACCTGCGGCAATTGGCTTTGCAGGAAGGCCAGGCTCTGTGCGGCTTCGGCTGAAGTGCGTCGTACGTTCTGATCAACGTACAGCGACGCGATCTTGTTGAGAATCTTCACCGCTTCCGCAGCATCACTGCTGGCCAGGGCCAGACGAATGATCCCCGACTCCTTGCCCTGTTCGGAAATATCCAGCGCGTCCTGATACCCCTGAATGGTCACGATCCGTGGATTGCGCACCACTTCGAAACGGGTGCCGGGGTTAGCCAGTAACTGGGTGATTTGCCCTTCTACGCTGTCCTGCGCGAACGCTTCACCGACGACGCCGTCGACCAGCAGGTTGTCGTTGTCATCGAGCAACTGGAAGCGCTTCTGTTCACCCGCAATCAGGGTGAGTTTCTTGCCCAGCAGTTCTTTGGGCAGATTGAGCCGGGAAAATTCCAGACGCTCACCGCCCCAGGCGTAACTGCTCAGGCCGAAGCGCGGCGCGGCGACGCTGGTATCGGTTTCGCCGCGGTAACGCCGGGCGAGAAAGCCACCGATGACCGGGAACGTGTTGGGCGTGACATCGATATCCAGGCGCAGGTCGTCAACGGTTTTACCGATGACGGCGCGGGACTTGATGATGCCGATTTCGGTCACCGATGGCGATTGGCCGCCGAGCATGCTGTTGAGGTCGGAGAACCCGAGCATGTCGTTCTTTTTCGGTTCGACCTGCACCAGCGCGTTCGCCAGGTACACCGGCGTCGCCAGAACGGCATAGGCAACACCGGTGACCATAAAGGCCCCGGTCAATGCGCCGATCAACCACTTCTGATCGATCAGACTGCCAAATATACCGAGCAGATCAATACTGTCTTGATCGTTGTCACGGGTGCCGATTACGGACGGTAACTGCATAAGTCTGTTCTTACCATTCATTGATCTGAAGAATATTCATCAACGCGCCAAGCGTTGCGCCCATGAGCTGACAGCATCTTCAATCAATGCATGGGCATGAATAAAAGCGGCCTTGCCTTGACGATACGGATCTTGTATTTCGCGCTCGCTTTGCCACTTGCCGAGTAGAAACACTTTGCCCCTCGCGTGAGAGGCAATCTTCAATACTTGATTTACATGCTGTTTTTCCATGACCAGAATCAAGTCCGAGTCATTGATGATGTCCGAGGTCAGTTGCCGCGCCTGGAACGCTTCGGCGCAGTGTCCGTGGTTTTCGAGAACTTCGCGGGCCGAAGCCTCGACGCCCTCGCCGACTCTGGCCGACAGGCCCGCAGAGGACACCGTGATTGCCGAGGCACCCAGCGCATTACGCAACAACAGTTCTGCCGTCGGACTTCGGCATATATTGCCCACGCAAACAACAAGGATCTTTCTGAACAAGGTTTTACTTTCCTCTGTCATGTCAAACGGCCAACATCCCGAGGGCATTTGAATGAACCCTCAAGATCTTCCTGCACTCAGAAATAGATTCGCCCTGTTAGTACCGGAGCATTAAGTACCACAGCGTTTAAAAGCCCCCCAACCACAATTAGCGGACTAAAAATAACTGTGATTTTCAGCTGTTTGATTTCCGACAAAAAATAACATTCGTGCACTAAGTGCCATCATCCCTATCGAAACTTGGGTAACGAGATATTTGTTCGTAGTTGTCACTTCTCTTCGGGAGAGCAGACATGAAATCAGTCCATCTCAAAAAACTCGGCGCGCTGGCGCTGATGGTGCTGGGTACAACGACTCAGGTGCACGCCAGCGAAACGTTTCCCAACCTTCCGGCCAAGAACATCGGCGTTCAGGTGAAGATTCAGAACTTCTCTGCCGCTGACGCCGCGCAAATCAAATCGGCAGGCTTCGGTTTTGTACGCTTCGGCGTGTGGAGTGACAGCCTGAGTGCCAAGGCTTATCAGAAACAGGTCAGCGATGCGTTTGCAGCGGCCCAGTCTGCGGGCCTGCCGGTCTTGCTGACGGTCCGTGCGATCAAACCGTTGCCCGCAACCTCAAGCGCCGAGCTGGCCACCGCCGGGGAAGGCTTCGCTAAAGCCGTGACAGGGCTGCAGCAGTCGTACAGCGAGCAACTGGTAGCGATCGAGCTATGGAATGAGCCCGACCTGGAAACGTACTGGCCGACGCGTAATTTCGACACGACGTTTGTGCCGTTCATGAGCGGCGTATGCAAGACGCTGCAGGAGCAACCGCAATCGACCCCGGTGATCGGTTACGGCTTCGCCCGTCCACCCAGCGCTGGTTCAGCGTCCACCGTGGCGCTGAGCCGCATCGTCAGCGAATACCCCAAATGCCTGAACGCCGTTTCCTATCACCCGTATGGCATGACGGCCACGCAGATCAGTAATGCGCAGAACTTCATTCAGCAAAACTTTCATCTGCCGGGGGTGATCAGTGAATGGGGTATCTCGGCGCTCGCGTCCAACGGCGGCGCTGAAGGGCAAGCGAGCAAGATCGACGCGTTTATCGGCGATGTTAAAAAACTCAAGATCCCGCTGACCTCCATCTATGAATGGAAAAACAGTGATACGGGCAGTAATGATCGCGAGAAGAACTTCGGCCTGCTGACCTCTGACGGCCAGCCGAAACCGGCACGCCTGTCGGTCGAAGCCCTGTTGAACGCCGAATAGTCCCCGCGCAACCGGTCTGTACGCAGGTCGGTTGCTTTGAACCTGTTGGCGGTTTTGGCATCGTATTTACCGATAGCGCGCCCCCACCTTTCAAACAATCGTTCTCAGGTTGTTGCCACAGGGGCCATCGATACACGTATGTACCCTTGAGTGGCTGTCAGCGCTCGGGTAATGTCATCAGACCCATAGGATAGAGCACGCCCATGACTTCCAAGCTGGAACAACTCAAACAGTTCACCACCGTTGTGGCCGACACCGGCGACTTCGAAGCGATCTCCCGGGTCAAACCGGTCGACGCCACCACCAACCCTTCCCTGCTGCTCAAAGCGGCGGCCATTCCGGCGTACGCCGAGCTGCTGAACGCCTGTGTCAGCGACTGCAAGGGCGATGTCGGCCTGGCCAGCGACCGTTTCGGCGTTGCGGTAGGTCAGGAAATTCTCAAAGTGATTCCGGGCCGTATCTCCACTGAAGTGGATGCGCGCCTGTCGTTCGACAAGGACGCCGTACTCAAGCGAGCGCATCGCCTGATCGAGCTGTACGACAAGGCCGGCATTGGCCGCGACCGCGTACTGATCAAGATCGCTTCGACCTGGGAAGGTATTCGCGCTGCTGAAGTGCTGGAAAAGGAAGGCATTCAGACCAACCTGACCTTGCTGTTCTCCTTCGCCCAGGCCGCCGCCTGCGCCGATGCCGGCGTGTTCCTGATTTCGCCGTTCGTGGGCCGCATCTACGACTGGTACAAGAAAGCCAACGGCAACGACTACACCGGCGCTGATGATCCGGGCGTGCAGTCGGTGACACGCATCTACAACTACTACAAGGCCAATGACTACAAGACCGTGGTCATGGGCGCGAGCTTCCGCAACCTCAACCAGATCGAGCAACTGGCCGGCTGCGACCGCCTGACCATCAGCCCCGACCTGATCGACAAGCTGGCGGCCGATACTGGCAAGCTTGAGCGCAAACTGGCGCCAGGGCATGCCGGTGAAGCGCGTCTGAACCTCAACGAAGCGCAATTCCGCTGGTTGTCGAACGAAGACGCCATGGCTACCGAGAAACTGGCAGAGGGCATCCGTCAGTTTGCTCGCGACCAGGAGAAGCTTGAGGCATTGCTGCAAGCCAAGCTGTGATTTGAGTTAGCGACATGCAAAAAGGGCGAACCTGGTGGGTTCGCCCTTTTTTGTGGCTGGGAAATTCTTGGTGATCTTGCGGCCGCTTTCGCGAGCAGGCTCGCTCACACAAGGGATCCATGATCGACGCCGCATCAGTGTGGGAGCGAGCCTGCTCGCGAAGAGGCCAGGCCAGACACCATCACTTCATTAGATCAATGTCTTTCGAGGGCATTGACCAGATCATGAAACGCTTCACGATTGGAGTCGTTCAGGCCCATGAGGATCTTGTGCGCTTCAAGCACCTTGATTCGCACAACCTCTTCCGACTGATCCTGATCCGGCAGGTCGTCCAGGCACTCCGGGCAAGGCACGGGGTGGTTGACGATATTGAACACCTGCTCGAAACCCATCGATTGCAACAGACGGGTGATGTCATCGTGGGTGGTGACGACGGTCGGCAGCAGGCCGACCTTCTGCCGCGACAGGATCGACAACTTGGCCAACAGGCCCAATGTCGTGCTGTCGATGCTGCGGGTTTCGGTCAAATCGATCACGATCGCGTTGAAATTCAACGCGGTGAAGATTTTCTCAATAGTCGCATCCAACGCCGAACACAGGGTCAGGCGAACTTCACCGACGAACTTCAGCACGAAGGTGCCATCCTGCTCGGCGAACTGGATTCTACCGGTACTCATTAAAGATTCCTGCTCAACACCAACAGGGCGATATCATCCGGCATCTCCCCTAGCGTGGCCAATCCAAACACTTGCCGCAGACCATCCAGGCTGCCGCCCGCTGACTTCACCCGCTGGGGCAAAGCAGCTTCTTTTTCTTTGAGCGTGGGTTCTGGCAAAAGGTCCAGAATGCCATCCGACATCAGCGTCAGGCTGAACGTCGGCGGCAGCTCAAGCACGTGGTCTTCGTAGGTAGCTTCATTGAAGAGCCCCACCGGCAGACCACGTCCTTCCAGATAACGAACACTGTCAGGCGTATACAACACAGGCAACGGCAGATGGCCGCCGATGCTATAGGTCAACAAACCGGTCTCCTCGTCGATGACTCCACCGACCATTGTGACGTGTTTACCCAGCTTACAACTGATCAGCCCCCGGTTGATATGACCAAGGACTTCCGAAGGCTTGAATTCCGGCAATGTGCCGTTGCGCTTGGATTCGAACAACAGGCGCGTGGTCATGAATTTCAGCAACACGGTAACAAAGGCTGAAGACGCGCCATGACCGGATACATCCGCCAGGTAGAACGCAACCCGGCGCTCGTCGACACGAAAATAGTCGACAAAATCACCCGACAGGTACAGCGACGGGATGATCTGGTGAGCAAACTTGAACTCGTCAATGCTCCACGGACTTTCCGGCAGCATGTTCATCTGCACCTGGCGACCGGCGTTCTGGTCTTCCTGGAGCAGGTTCAGGCTGGCCGCGAGCTCGCGGTTAGCCTTTTCCAGCTTCTCGCGGTAGCGCTGGTTTTCCAGCAGCAGGCGCGCACGATCCAGGGCCCGACGCACAGAGTGCTCGAGCACGGCCAGATCTTCGAGAGGCTTGATCAGGTAGTCCGCCGCGCCCAGGCGCAGGGCCTCGACCGCGTCGTTCATCACACCGGCACCCGAAACGACGATCACCGGTGTTTGCGGCGACAGCTCGGTGACCTGACGGATAAGTTCGAGACCGCCCATCTGCGGCATACGCAGATCGCAGATGACCAAGTCGGGCTTGTCTTGCTCGAATACCTGAAGACCCTGTTGGCCATTGCTGGCCTGCAGGACGCTGAAACCACTGTCTTCCAAATAGGCCGCGAGGCTCGCGCGCACTACTTCGTCATCATCGATTATCAGCAGCGTGGCACTGGTTTTTGGCATGTGGGCAAACGGCGCCAGAATTAGGTTGGCGTAGTTGGCGAGGCATTAGGCCCGGCGCAGACTACTGGATTCGCTTTCTAGCCTCTCTGCTGCACCGCTTTCGATCAATGGCTCCGAACGCGAGTGCACCAGAGGTGCCCTTCTAAGGCGCAGACGGTACTCCCATCCGCGGGGCGTTTCAAGCATGCGCCGATGGTCGCTTGACGACTTTACTTGTCAAATCACCGAGAGTTATAAGAACAGCTCAAACCGTAACCCAATGGAAGGTTGAAGCCATGAGTCAAACCGGTCGGGACTACAGCGAAAAGCGCGATTTCATCCGTATGCGGGTCGATGCCGACGTCGTGCTGATTCATGAAGGCGATCAGGTTTCTGCCGTCTGCATCGACCTCTCCAGCAGCGGCATGCAGGTCGAAGCCCCCCGGCAATTCACAGTAGGCGACCGTCTGAGCGTGCGCATCGATTCCGAACACGCAGCACTCAGCGGCCTCGAAGCCGAGACCGAAGTAGTCTGGGTCAAGGCCAAGGACGGCGATAGCCAAAGGCTTGGCCTGACCATCCTGAAGATGAAATAGTCACTCACAAAAAAGGCGACCCTGAGGTCGCCTTCCTGTTTTTACCGGTCGAGATTAAAAATCGTCTTCGACCTGACCATCCTTCACCTTGAACTCGCGGTTCTGCAGGTAAGCGTTGCGGATGAAAGTGTACTTGTCGCCGCTGATCAGCTTCTCGCTCGACAGCAGGCTGGCGCGGGTGTCGACGATGTTCAGGCCGAAGATCGAGTTACGCACTGGCACGTCGTTGATGTAGCGGTACATACCGGTGTAGCTGTCGACATACTTGGAAGGCGCATCACGCAAAGTGCTTGGGCCCATCAGCGGCAGCATCACGTACGGGCCGCTGCCGACACCCCAGTAGCCGAGGGTCTGGCCAAAGTCTTCGTCGCTGCGGTTGAGGCCCATTTTGGTGCCGACGTCGAAGAAGCCGAGCAGACCGAAGGTGGTGTTGAAGATCAGGCGCGCGGTGTCGACGCCGGCTGCTGCCGGTTTGGCCTGCAAGATGTTGTTGGCAAGGTTGGTAACATCACCGACGTTGCGGAACATGTTGTGGATGCCGTCTTCCACGAATTGCGGTGTGACGAATTCATAGCCCTGCGCCAAAGGCTTCAGTGCGTAAGTGTCGACAAAATCGTTGAACTGGAAGATTGGGCGGTTAACGCTTTCCCAAGGGTCTTCTTCCGTTGCCGCCTGAGTGGCAAACGGAGCCAGCAACAGGCCGGCACATACACAAAGCTGAGCGAGCGGATTGCTCCAGCGCATAGAAAACTCCTTGGAATTGTACTGTCGCGGGCAACGAAGCTCGCGGTTCAAGGGCGACAGTATAAGCGTAAACGGCTTTTTGGGCAGTCCACCTGAATTGTGCCTGTAGGACGCGTCCTGCGAGGCCTGTCATCCAACTGTCACTGACCAGCCCTAGCCTTGACGCTATTTCAGGGACGTCTCCATGTCACAGGCCGAAATATTGCCCCTCGCTGTGCCCAGCCTGACTGCCGTGTTGTTCGGACTCAGTGGTTGTCTGGTGGATTTTGGCGCTCGCACCCGACAGCTCACCAGCGTCTTGCCTGAACACGCCGAAGCCACTCCCGGTGCGCTGGACAGTTTGCACAGCCTGCAACGCCAGCAGATTCCCTGCGCCTGGATTGACGAACTGCCCCCTGCCCTCGCCCTGCCGCTGTCGGCTGCTTTGCCGACTTGGGTAAAACCGTCGCAACATTCAGCAACAAACAATCCATGGCCCGCCCCCAACGCCTGCTGGCAAGCGCTGATGGGCTTGAACGTCGATCGTCTGGACGGCTGCGTACTGGTCAGCGGTGAGCCGAGACTGCTGCAAGCCGGCCTGAATGCCGGGTTGTGGACCATTGGCCTGGCCTCATGCGGTTCACTGTGCGGCCTGGCGCCGGCCGAATGGCAGGCCTTGACGCAGAAAGAACGCGAACAGCGGCGCGGCAAGGCGACCGTGCAGTTATTCGGCCTCGGCGTGCACTCGGTGATCGATCACCTGGGCGAGCTCGACACCTGCCTGGCGGACATCAGCCTGCGTCGTTGCAAAGGCGAAAAGCCCTGATCGGGATCATGCAGGTTGAACGAGAGTGGATTAATCTAAAGGTCAGCCATAGACCTTTGGCGCGCGGCTGCGGTCAATGCCAGTGCCTCTCGATAAAAGGAAAACACCATGCCCGCCCAAGAACTGCAAAAACAGCTCGATACTCTGCGCGAGCAGCTGGATCAGAATCCACCGCTGTCGGAAGTTGAGCGCGAGGATCTGCATGCGTTGATGGCGCAGATTGAATCGGAAATAAAACTGGAAACCGCCACGCAAGATGCGAGCATCGCCGACGGCGTGAACCTGGCGGTTGATCGCTTTGAACTTGAACACCCGGCCATCGCCGGCACCCTGCGCAATATCGTCAATGCGCTGGGCAGCATGGGGATCTGAGATTCCCTGTCCCACGAAAAAGCCCTGCCAGTGATGGCAGGGCTTTTTCATTTCAACTTTGGCAATGCATTCCCTTGTAGGAGTGAGCCTGCTCGCGATAACGGTGTATCAGGCGACATCCATTTTGAATGTCAGCCAGCTATCGCGAGCAGGCTCACTCCTACAGGGGGAGCTTTACTGACGCACCAACCGATGGTTCGGCAGCTGTACGCTTTCGGTGCTGCGATACGGGTTGATGTCCAGACCACCGCGACGCACGTAGCGTGCAAACACCGTGAGCTTCTCAGGTTTCAGCAGCCGCTGCAGATCAAGGAAAATCCGCTCCACACACTGCTCATGGAAGTCCGAATGCTGGCGGAAGCTGACGATGTATTCCAGCAAGCTCGCATGATCCAGTGCCGAACCACGATATTCCACCACCACCGTGCCCCAATCCGGCTGACTGGTGACGGGGCAGTTGGATTTCAGCAAATGGCTGTACACCGTCTCCTCGACGATCCGCGAATCATCGCAACGCAGCAGTTCCGGACGCGGGTGCGCGTAGTCGCTGACGCTGATATCCAGATCATCGATGCACACACCCGGCAGCGCCACGACGCCTTCGGCCTCAACCTCTTTGAGACTGCGAACCCGCACGCCCACCGGTTTGCCGGCAGCGGCGGACAGATCCTTGACCAGTGTCGCTTCCAGCGTGGCGATGTCGGCAAACGGCGTCTGATTCAGCGAGTTCAGGTACAGCTTGAACGACTTCGACTCGATGATGTTCGGCGAATCCGCCGGAATGCTGAATTCGCCGATGGCGACCACCGGTTTGCCGGATGGCAGCAGCCACGACAGCTCGAAGCAGTTCCAGAAATCCACACCTTTATACGGCAGGGTTTCGGCGGTCAGGCCCAGTTCGGCCCATTTCGCGGTGCGCGGAATCGGGAACAGCAAGGACGGCGTGTACGTGGCGATGTATTCGCTGGATTTGCCCAGCGGCGAATGTTCGGCTGCGGGATGCATGGCGGAAACCTGACTGAAGAATCAGCGGATTCTACCAGCCTTTGCCCGCGCCTTTGAGTGCTTACTGACTGACAGTCAGTTTGCCGACCATGCCCGCCTGATAATGACCGGGAATGTTGCAGGCGAACTCCAGACTGGTGGCCTTGCTGAAGGTCCAGGTCAACTCGGCGGTTTTGCCCGGTTCGACCAGCACGCTGTTCGGGTCGTCATGCTTCATCCCATGGCCCATCGCGCCGTGATCCATGCCCGCCATATCGTGAGGTATTTCCTTCACGCCAGTAGGCGTAAGCATGCCGCTCTGCTGCATTTGCAACATTTCCTGCTGATGTTTGGCATGCATCGCTGCGTCGCCAAGGTTGAATTCGTGCAGCAACTGACCTTTATTCACCAACACAAAGCGAATCGTCTCACCGGCCTTGATCTGAATCGCCTTCGGGTCGAACGACATATCGCCCATCACCACTTCAATACTGCGCGTGGCCTTGGCAGCCGGCGCTGGCTGGCCGAAGTCATAGGTGTGCGCTGGCGCGGCTGACACTGGCGCACTCAACGCCAACAGACATGCGGTCAAAGCCAGGGATGTGCGCAAAAACATGGTCGTACTCCAACAAGATAAGGTTCAGCCTGTGGGAAACTTTAGCCGGCCCGTGCTGGCATCCACCTGACAGGCAGATTACAACTTTGTCAGTTTGGCGCTTGGCGCCGGCTCTCACGGTATAAAGCTTTCATTCCTGCAACCGAGTCCCCCATGAAACTGTTGATCGTCGAAGACCAAGCGAAAACCGGTCAATACCTGCGCCAGGGCCTGACGGAGGCCGGGTTCAATACTGAGCTGGTGGCTGATGGCAACAGCGGCCAGCAACTGGCGTTGAGCGGTGAATACGCGCTGTTGATCCTCGACGTGATGCTGCCGGGGCGTAATGGCTGGCAGATTCTGCACGCGGTACGCAGCGCCGGGCTGGATACGCCGGTACTTTTTCTCACAGCCAAAGACGCTGTGGAAGACAGGGTTCATGGCCTCGAACTCGGTGCCGACGATTACCTGGTCAAACCGTTCGCCTTCTCTGAGTTGCTGGCACGAGTGCGCAGCCTGTTACGTCGCGGTAGCGCCTTGCCTCAGGAAACCAGCCTGCAACTGGCTGATCTGCGTCTGGACCTGATGCGCCGCCGCGTCGAACGCTCGGGCCAGCGCATCGACCTGACCGCCAAGGAGTTCGCCCTGCTTGAGATGCTTTTGCGGCGTCAGGGTGAAGTTCTACCAAAATCGCTGATTGCATCGCAGGTCTGGGACATGAATTTCGACAGCGACACCAATGTCATCGAAGTGGCGATCCGCCGTTTGCGTCTGAAAGTCGACGACGAATTCCCCAATAAACTGATCCACACCGTGCGCGGCATGGGTTACGTGCTTGAAGAGCGTTGCGCCTGATGCGCCGTTTGTCCCTGAGTTCACGCCTGGCCCTGCTGTTTGCTGCTTGCACCGCTGTGGTTTCGCTGTTCGCCGGTATCTTGTTCAACCGCGCCAGCGAAGCGCACTTCATCGAGCTCGACCAGCAACAACTGGACGGCAAACTGATCGGCCTGCGCCGCGCCTTGCAGGATGTGCAACCCGGTGAAAGTGCCGCGAGACTGGCCGACGAACTGAGTCGTCAGGCCGATCTGTCGCTGCGCATCACCGGGAGCGACGGCCAGCGTTGGTATGACAGTTCCATTCAGATTCCTGCGAACTTGCCGCAACAACCCGGCCTCGCGACCATCAGCAACGATGGCACCGAATACCGCGTGCTCAACGCCCCGCTCTACCCGGATAAAACCGACTCGCCGAACTTGACGTTGTTGCTCGACATCACCCATCACCAGCACTTTCTGCAACGCATGCAGCATCTGATCTGGCTGACCGTCGGCCTTTCAGCGCTGGCCACCGCATTACTCGGAGCCTGGGCCGCACGCAGTGGATTGCGGCCCTTGCGGCGCATGAGCGCGGTGGCCCGTGGGATTTCCGCACATTCGCTCAACGCCCGACTGCCGGAAGCGCAAATTCCACCTGAACTTGCGGAAATGGCCCACAGCTTCAACGCCATGCTCGCCCGCCTCGACGACTCTTTTCAGCGGCTTTCGGCGTTTTCGGCCGACATCGCCCATGAACTGCGCACGCCGCTGTCGAACCTGCTGACCCACACTCAGGTCACCCTCACCCGCCCACGGCCGATCGAGGATTACCGCGAAGCGCTGCACAGCAACCTCGAAGAACTGCAATGGATGGCGCAACTGGTCAACGACATGTTGTATCTGGCCAAGGCTGACCACGGTTTGTTGATGCCCAAGCGCCAACCGCTGGAGCTGGCGGATGAAACGGATGTGTTGCTGGAATTTTTCGCGCCGCTGGCGGAGGACGCCGGGGTCACGCTGACGCGTGAAGGCAATGCGCGAATCGAAGGTGACCGCAATATGTTGCGCCGCGCCTTGTCGAACCTGCTGGATAACGCGTTGCGGTTTACCCCGGCTGAGGGTTACGTGAGCTTGCGGATCGTTAATCAACCGAGCGCTGTGCGCGTTTCAGTCGAGAACAGCGGCGAGGGAGTTTCTGCGGAGTTGTTGCCACGACTGTTCGACCGGTTTTATCGGGCGGATCCGGCGCGACAGGAAGGTAGCAGTGAGCATGCGGGATTGGGGTTGGCGATCACTCAGTCAATCGTCCGCGCCCATGGTGGGCAGATTCATTGCGAATCAGAAGCGGGTTGGACGCGGTTTGTGATTGAGTTGCCCAAGGGAGATTGAAACTGTAGGAACTGCCGCAGGCTGCGATCTTTTGACTCTGTTTTTTGACAGCCAGAAGCAAGATCAAAAGATCGCAGCCTCGTTTCACTCGACAGCTCCCACAGGGGCGGGGCTGGAGCTTACGAATATCTCAGGGCGTGAGCCGGTTCGATCTTCGCCGCTCGCCACGCCGGATACACCGTCGCCAAAAAGCTCAGAATGAAACCCGCCGAGCAGATCAACAACACATCCCCGGCCTGCAATTCCGATGGCAGATTGCTGACGAAATACACGTCCGAACTGAAAATGTGTTGCCCGGTCACGCGCTCGACCCAGCCGACCATCTCACTGACATTCAGCGCGGCGATCACGCCCAGCACGCCGCCGATGATAGTGCCGACAATTCCGATCACCGTGCCCTGCACCATGAAAATCGCCATGATCTGCCGTGGCGTGGCGCCGATGGTGCGCAGGATGGCGATGTCCGCGCCTTTGTCGTTCACCACCATGATCAGCGTTGCGATGATGTTGAACGCCGCCACCGCGACGATCATCAGCAACAACAGGCCGATCATGGTTTTTTCCATCTTCATTGCGCTGAACAGGCTGCCCTGAGTATGGGTCCAGTCGTCAGCCTTGAAGTCGGCACCGAGGCCGCTGGCGATGTCCGAAGAGACTTTCGGCGCAGCGTACAAGTCTTTGACGGCCAGACGCACGCTTTGCACCTGATTCGGTTCCCAGTGCTGCATGGTCGCGGCATCGGCAACGTGGATCAGGCCCATCGAGCCGTCCAGCTCTGCGCCAACCTTGAACACGCCAACCACGTTCAAGCGCTGCATGCGCGGGGTAATGCCACCCGGTGCGGTGCTGACTTCCGGCACAATCAGGGTGATCTTGTCGCCGACATTCAGGCGGAAACGCCGTGCGGTGATTTCACCGATCACCACGCCGAACTCACCCGGTTTCAAGTCGTCGAGACGACCCTGCACGATGTGCTGAGCAACGATCGAGACTTTGCCTTCCTGTGCCGGATCGACGCCGCTGATCTGGATGGGCTGCATCAAGCCCTTGTAGGAGAGCATGCCTTCCATCTCGGTGAAGGGCACGGCAGCCGTCACTTCGGGATTTTTCATCGCGGCGGCGGCCACTGGCTGCCAGTCATCAATCGGCTTGACGCCAACGATGGTCGCGTGGGGCACCATGCCGAGGATGCGCGAGCTCATTTCGCGCTGGAAGCCGTTCATCACCGACAACACCACGATCATCGCCAGCACGCCAAGGGCGAGGCCGATCATCGAGGTCATCGAAATGAACGAAACAAAGCGATTGCGGCGCTTGGCTCGGGTATAGCGCGCGCCGATAAAGATCGATAACGGTCTGAACATTCGCTGGGGCACCGTATAAAAATAAAAGACCCGAAGCCTTTTCAGGCGTCGGGTTTCGACCAATCAGATAGGGGTCAAGCGACCTTCCTGCAAATGCAGGACGCGATCCATCTGACGGGCCAGGTTCATGTCGTGGGTCACCACCAGAAACGCGGTGCGCATCGAAGTGCTGAGTTCCAGCATCAAGTCCTGAATGCCCTGGGCAGTGTGCGAGTCGAGGTTGCCGGTCGGCTCGTCGAGCATCACCAGGCCCGGTTTGTTAACCAAGGCGCGGGCGATGGCCACACGTTGACGTTCACCACCGGACAATTCCGCCGGCTTGTGCTCCAGACGATGGCCCAGGCCCACCCGCTCCAGCAATGCCGTGGCGCGCTGACGGGCCTCCGGGATTGGCGTCTTGCCGATCAACAGCGGCATGCAGACGTTCTCCAGCGCAGTGAATTCCGGCAGCAAGTGGTGGAACTGGTAAACGAAGCCCAGCGCGCGGTTACGCAGCAGGCCACGCTTTTTCTCGCTCAACGCGGACAATTCCTCACCGTCGAGCCAGACACTGCCCGTCGTTGGCGTGTCGAGGCCGCCCAGCAGGTTGAGCAAGGTACTTTTGCCCGAACCCGAGGTGCCGACAATCGCCACACGCTCACCCGGATTCAACTCCAGTTGCAGACCGGCCAGCACTTCTACCGACTCCGGGCCTTCCTCGTAGGATTTGCCCAGGTTGCGGCAGCTCAAGATTGCTTTTTCACTCATGCCCGACTCACTCATAACGTAGCGCCTCCGCCGGCTGGGTGCGCGCGGCACGCCAGGCTGGGTACAGGGTGGCGAGGAAACTCAGAACCAACGCAGCGGCGCAGACCATGACAACGTCCTGGCTCTGCACTTGCGAGGGAAGATAATCAATGAAATACACGTCAGCATTAAGGAATTTGTGGCCGATCAGCCCTTCGAGGGCGGAGATCGCGGCGCTGACGTTAAGCGCGGCGAAAATCCCCACCACCGCGCCGATCGCTGTGCCGACCACGCCGATCACCGTGCCTTGCACCATGAACGTGCGCATGATCGTGCCCGGCGTCGCGCCCAATGTGCGCAGAATGGCGATGTCGCCCTTCTTGTCGTTCACCACCATCACCAGTGTGGAAATGATGTTGAACGCGGCAACGGCGACGATCAGCAGCAACAGTAACCCGATCATGGCTTTTTCCATGCGGATCGCCTGGTACAGATTGCCGTGGGTACGGGTCCAGTCGCGGGCGTAGTAATGATCCTCGCCGAGTTGCTGGGCGATGTTCCACGCTACACGCGGCGCCTGGAACAGGTCGTCGAACTTCAGGCGGATGCCCTGCACCTGATCAGGTTTCCAGCGGTGCATTTTTGCCAGATCCTGCAGGTTGGTGACGCCCAGGTAGCCATCGAGCTCACCGGCGCCAACATGGAAAATGCCGACCACGGTGAAGCGCTTCATGCGCGGGAACATCCCGGCCGGGGTCACGCTGACTTCCGGTGCGACGAAGGTGACCTTGTCACCAATGCCCACGCCGAGCTTGGTCGCAGCCTTGTCGCCGATGACGATGCCGAAGCTGCCCGGCGTCAAATCGTCGAGTTTGCCCTGCTTCATGAAGTTGTCGATGATCGACACATTGCGCTCGAGCGCGGGGTCGATGGCATTGAGCAACACTTTGGACACCTGACCTTTATTGGTCAGCAGGCCCTGCATCTGGGTGAACGGCGCAACGGCCGTCACCTGCGGGTTCTGCTTGACCTTGGTCGCCAGGCTTTGCCAATCGTTGATCGGTTCGGTGGATTCAATGGTCGCGTGGGGCACCATGCCCAGCACGCGGGTGCGCATCTCATGATCGAAGCCGTTCATCACCGAGAGCACAACGATCATCACGACCACGCCAAGGGCGAGCCCGATCATCGAAGTCAGGGAAATGAATGACACAAAATGATTGCGACGCTTTGCACGGGTATAACGCGTGCCGATAAATACGAAGAGAGGTCTGAACATGTCGGGGCTTGTTCGGAGGGAAAAGGAACGTCCTTGTGGCGGGGGTCGATAACCAGCTTTACACTCAGACCACCGCCGCTACCATGGGTTCGCCATGTCGACATTAGATGAAGAAGATCGCCGCGAATACTACCGTATCGAGGACACGATCGCACTGGAAATTCGGCCCCTGTCCGCTCCCGAAGCCGCAGGCCAGGAAGTGTTGCAGGATGCTTCCCCACTGTTCAACCTGCTCAGCGAACTGCACCTCAGCGAATTCGAGTCGCAACACCTGTTGCGCCAGATCAGCGAGCGCGACCGGGCCATCGCCGCGTTCCTGAAATCCCAGAACAAACGTATCGACCTGCTCAGTCAGGTGGTCGCCCTGACCGTGCTGGGCCAAATTGGCGAGCCACAGCCGGTGATCATCTCTGAGGGCGGGATCGACTTTCAGCACCCGACACCGATCGCTACCGGCGCACACCTGTCGATCAAACTGGTGCTGATGCCGCAGGCGCTGGGCCTGTTGCTACGCGCCCGCGTCACCCATTGCGACCCCAAGGGCGAGGGTTATGACGTCGGCACCGAGTTCGAACACTTGACCGATGCCCAACGCCAGTTGCTTGCCCGCTATATCTTGCAGAAGCAGGCCCAGGAGCGACGTCTGGCCCGCGAACAGAACGAATCTGGCATTTAAATAAGGAAGCACCGTGACCCTCATCTACGGCCACCGCGGCGCCAAGGGCGAAGCACCGGAAAATACCCTGACCAGCTTTCAGGAATGTCTCAAGCACGGCGTGCGCCGTTGCGAACTGGATCTGCACTTGTCCAAGGACGGTGAGTTGATGGTCATCCACGACCCGACCCTCAAGCGCACCACCGAACGGCGCGGCAAGGTCGTCGAACACACTGCGGCGGATCTGGTGACCTACGACGCACGCAAGGGCGGCCCGGGCTGGATCAAGCCATGCCCGATTCCAACGTTGGAAGAGTTGTTCGAGAAGTGCGATTTCGAGCACTGGCAGCTTGAAGTCAAAAGCGCTTCACGCACCCGCGCGGCAACCACTGTGCTGGCCATTCGGGAGATGGCTCAGCGTCATGGCCTGCTGGACAAGGTCACAATCACCTCGAGTTCGCGGGAAGTATTGAAAGCAACGCTGGATCTGGTGCCGGACGTGTCACGCGGACTGGTAGCCGAATACGCCTGGCTCGACCCGTTGAAGGTCGCCCAGAGTTATGGCTGTGAGATTCTTGCGCTGAACTGGACGCTGTGTACGCCGGAACGCCTGCAGAAGGCGCAGCGTCAGGGGCTGCATGTGTCGGTGTGGACCGTCAACGAGCCTGCGCTGATGCGCAGACTCGCCGACTTCGGCGTTGACAGCCTGATTACAGACTTTCCCGGTTTGGCCACTGCCACGCTCGAGAATTGCTGAAATCGGTCTCCCCGGCCGGCTCAGGCCACCGGCCGGAGCCCGTCAAAAAAGCCGGTTGAGGCCGTCGTAAGCCGCTACCCGATAGGCTTCGGCCATGGTCGGGTAGTTGAACGTGGTGTTGACGAAATACTTCAACGTGTTCAATTCGCCCGGCTGGCTCATGATCGCCTGACCGATGTGCACGATCTCCGACGCCTGATAACCAAAGCAGTGAACGCCCAGCACTTCCAGGGTTTCACGATGGAACAGGATCTTCAGCATGCCTTGCGGCTCGCCGGCGATCTGCGCACGCGCCATGCTCTTGAAGAAGGCCTTGCCGACTTCGTACGGCACTTTGGCCTGGGTCAGCTCCTGCTCGTTCTTGCCGATCGAGCTGATCTCCGGAATGGTGTAGATGCCGGTCGGCACGTCATTCACAAAGCGCCAGCTGTTGTTATCGACGATGCTGCCAGCGGCCGAACGGCCCTGATCGTGGGCGGCACTGGCCAGGCTTGGCCAGCCGATCACGTCACCGGCACCGTAGATGTTCGGTACACAGGTGCGATAAGCCTCATCGACTTCGATCTGGCCACGGCTGTTGACCTTGACGCCGATGTTTTCCAGACCCAGCTGGTCGGTGTTACCGGTACGGCCGTTGCACCAGAGCAAGGCGTCGGCCTTGATTTTCTTGCCGGACTTGAGGTGCAGAATCACGCCGTTGTCGACGCCTTCAACGCGGTCGTAATCTTCGTTGTGGCGCACGGTGATGTTGTTGTTGCTGAAGTGATAGCTCAGCGCCTGGGATATTTCCGAGTCGAGGAAGCTCAGCAACTGACCACGGTTGTCCACCAGCTCAACCAGTACACCAAGACCACTGAAGATCGAAGCGTATTCACAGCCGATCACGCCAGCGCCGTAAACGATCAGTTTGCGCGGGGTGTGGCCGAGGCTGAGGATGGTGTCGCTATCGTAGATACGCGGGTGGTGGAAATCGATGTCGGCCGGGCGATATGGACGCGAACCGGTGGCAATGATGATGTGCTTGGCCACCAGTTTTTCGACCACGCCGTTGGCGCAGACGACTTCGATGGTTTGTTCATCGGCGAAGCTGCCGGTGCCGAAGAACACGTCGACGCGGTTACGGGCGTAGTAGCCGGTGCGCGAAGCGACTTGTTTGGAAATGACCTTCTCAGCGCTTTTCAACACGTCCGGGAAGGAGAACCAGCGCGGCTCGCCAATCGCCCGAAACATGGGGTTAGTGTTGAACTGCATGATCTGCCGCACCGAGTGACGCAGTGCCTTGGACGGGATGGTACCGAGGTGGGTGCAGTTGCCGCCGACCTGGCGACGGCTGTCGACCATCGCGACCTTGCGCCCTGCTTTGGCGGCGTTCATTGCCGCGCCTTCTCCCGCCGGGCCGGAACCCAGCACCACCACGTCGTAGTTGTAGACAGCCATGCGTACTCCTCAGAACAGGCCGCGGTGCCAGCGGCACCTGCGGCTAAATCACGCCGAACGGCGGCGCGAAGGAACAATTGGGGGTCAATCAAGAACCCGGACACAGTCTATAGAAGCGTCAACGCCGCGCACATTAACCCTTGGTCGCGTCGTAGGCTACTTTTGCCTGCACTACAACGCCAGCTTTCGTATTGCCCTCAGTCAGTTTTTGCGCCACTGAGCCGCTCGAAAGCCTTGCTGGTGCGGATGACGAAACCTGCATCGGCACGAATGACAAAGAATGCACCTATGTCATGTTTTTCGGCATAGTCCCACGCCTTTTCGGGACCAAGAATAAGCAACAGCGTCGATAGTCCATCGGCCATCAACGCTGAAGGATGAATCACCGTGACTGACGCCAGGTTGTGTAGGACTGGCGCACCGCTACGCGCATCGAACGTGTGGGAATAGCGCCGACCATCCTGCAGGAAATAGTTGCGATAGTCGCCGGAGGTGGAGACGCCATAGCCGTCGACGTTGATGATGCGCTCGGCGACCTGCTGATCGTCACGCGGTTCTTCCAGAGCGATTCGCCAGGGTGAGCCATCGAGCTTTTTGCCCTTGGCCTTGAGTTCGCCGGTGGCTTCGGCGAGGTAATCGTCGATACCCATGGCGTCGAGCCGGGCCGCGATGGTGTCGACGGCATAACCTGCGGCGATGCTGTTGAAATCGACTTCGACAGCTGCGTCCTTGCACAACTGCTCGCCATTGATGTGCAGATGCCGATACCCAACCCGCTGTAGCACTTCGGCCAGAGCGGCGGCATCAGGGACTTTCTCCTCACGACCTTGCGGGCCGAAACCCCAGAGATTCATCAGCGGCTCGACGGTGAGGTCGTAGGAACCGTCGCTTTGCACTGACAGTTGTTCGCCGACGCGGATCAATTCGAGCACCGATGCGGGCATCGTCTGACAGCTATTGGCGGGCAAAGCGTTGAAGCGTTCGATGTCTGAATCATTGCGGTAGGTGGACAGCTGCCGATCGACTTCAGCGAGGATGCCTTCTACTTCCCTGCGAACTTGCGATGAATCGGGACCACCTGCATGACGCACGTACTTAATCGAATACGTGCTGCCCATGGTAGGGCCACCGAAACTCTCGATCGAATCGCCATTGCCACAACCCGCCAATACGCCAGCCAGCATCACAAACCCGCCCCATCGTCCAATGAACAATTCTTCATCTCCCCGCAAAACCGCGCCAGCCATTATGAATCAAAGGGCCCGCTCGCTCCCAACGGATGCAACGCGCTTCTAAAATCCAATAAAGAGTATCTAAAAATGTCCACTTCCACGGGCAAAGGCAAAGCGATCTTTCGCGTTGTCAGCGGCAACTTCCTCGAAATGTTCGACTTCATGGTCTACGGCTTCTACGCCACGGCCATCGCCAAGACCTTCTTCCCGGCCGACAGCGCCTTCGCTTCCCTGATGCTCTCGCTGGCGACCTTCGGCGCCGGGTTCCTGATGCGTCCGCTGGGGGCGATTTTCCTCGGTGCCTACATCGACCGTCACGGTCGTCGCCAGGGCCTGATCATCACGCTGGCCTTGATGGCTGCCGGTACGGTGCTGATTGCCTGCGTTCCGGGATACGCCACACTCGGCGTTGCCGCGCCACTGATCGTGCTGTTTGGCCGATTGTTGCAAGGCTTCTCGGCGGGCGTCGAACTGGGCGGTGTCTCGGTGTATCTGGCGGAAATCGCCACGCCGGGCCGCAAGGGCTTTTTCGTCAGTTGGCAGTCCGCCAGCCAACAGGCGGCCGTGGTCTTCGCCGGCCTGCTCGGCGTCGGCCTCAACCACTGGCTGAGCCCGGAACAAATGGGCGATTGGGGCTGGCGCGTGCCGTTCCTGATCGGCTGCATGATTGTGCCGGTGATCTTCGTGATTCGTCGTTCACTGGAAGAAACGCCGGAGTTCCAGGCGCGTAAACACCGCCCTACCCTGCGCGAAATCGTCCGCTCGATCGGCCAGAACTTTGGCATCGTCATCGCCGGCATGGCATTGGTAGTGATGACCACCGTGTCGTTCTACCTGATCACCGCCTACACGCCGACCTTCGGCAAGGCCGAGTTGCACCTGTCGGACTTCGACGCGTTGCTGGTGACGGTGTGCATCGGTCTGTCGAACTTCTTCTGGTTGCCGGTGATGGGCTCGGTTTCCGACAAGATCGGGCGAAAACCCCTGCTGCTGGCGGCGACGATTCTGGCAATTCTTACGGCTTATCCGGCGCTGTCGTGGCTGGTGGCGAACCCGAGCTTCAGCCATCTGCTGATCGTCGAACTGTGGTTGTCGTTCCTCTACGGCTCGTACAACGGTGCGATGGTCGTGGCGCTGACCGAAATCATGCCGGTAGAAGTTCGTACCACCGGTTTCTCGCTGGCCTACAGCCTGGCGACGGCGACTTTCGGCGGCTTTACGCCGGCGGCGTGTACTTATTTGATTCATGTGCTGGACAACAAGGCTGCGCCGGGGATCTGGCTCAGCGGTGCGGCGGTGCTGGGGTTGATTGCGACGCTGGTGTTGTTCCGTGGCAACAAGCATGCCCTGCGCACGGCGCAGGCGGCCGTGCCCGGCGGCGCCCGATAGGACGCCATCACGAGCAAGCTCACTCCTACATTGGATCTGTGTAGTTCACAAATCTCAATGTAGGAGCAGAGCTTGCTCGCGAAGGGGCCAGCAGCGACAACACACCTCTAAAAGGCACACAAACAAAAACGCCCCGACCAAAGTCGGGGCGTTTTCATTTGCAGCTTAGGCTTAGCGCGGGAATGCTGGCGGGTTAACCCCGGCCATGTCTTCCATCACGCGGATAACCTGGCAGCTGTAGCCGAACTCGTTGTCGTACCAGACGTACAGAACAACGCGGTTGTCCTGAACGATGGTCGCTTCAGCGTCGACCACACCGGCGTGGCGCGAGCCAACGAAGTCGGTGGAGACCACTTCCTGCGAATTGACGAAGTCGATTTGCTTGTGCAGATCGGAGTGCAGCGCCATGTAGCGCAGGTACTCGTTCATCTCTTCACGGGTGGCGGCTTTCTCAAGGTTGAGGTTGAGAATGGCCATCGACACGTTTGGCGTCGGAACGCGGATCGCGTTACCGGTCAGCTTGCCGGCCAGCTCAGGCAGGGCCTTGGCAGCAGCGGTAGCAGCACCGGTCTCGGTGATAACCATGTTCAGTGCGGCGCTACGGCCACGGCGATCGCCCTTGTGGAAGTTGTCGATCAGGTTCTGGTCGTTGGTGTACGAGTGAACGGTCTCGACGTGACCGTTGATGATGCCGAACTTGTCATTCACAGCTTTCAGCACCGGCACGATGGCGTTGGTGGTGCAGGAAGCGGCGGAGACGATCTTGTCATCAGCGGTGATTTCACCGTGGTTGATACCGTGAACGATGTTCTTCAGCTTGCCTTTGCCAGGTGCAGTCAGAACAACGCGGTCGATACCCGGGCACTGCAAGTGCTGACCGAGGCCATCAGCGTCACGCCATACACCGGTGTTGTCCACCAGCAGCGCGTCTTTGATGCCGTACTGGGTGTAATCCACCTCGGTCGGGTTCTTCGCGTAGATCACCTGGATCAGGTTACCGTTGGCGGTGATGGTGTTGTTTTCTTCGTCGATGGTAATGGTGCCGTTGAACGAACCGTGTACCGAATCGCGACGCAGCAGGCTGGCGCGTTTGGTCAGGTCGTTGTCGGCGCCTTTGCGCACGACGATGGCACGCAGACGCAGACCGTCGCCACCACCGGTTTTCTCGATCAGGATGCGCGCCAGCAGACGGCCGATACGACCGAAGCCGTACAGTACAACGTCGGTGCCTTTGCGGGCCGAAGCGTTTTGCTGGCCAACCACGTCAGCCATTTCTTCACGCACGAACTGCTCGGCACTGCGGCCATTGCCTTCGCTGCGGAATTTGAACGCCAACTTGCCCAGGTCTACCGAAGCCGCGCCGAGCTTGAGCTCGCTCATGGCTTTAAGCAGAGGGAATGTTTCGTGGACGGAGAGTTCGCTGTCGTCGGAAGAGCGGTGGCGCGCAAAGCGGTGAGCTTTGAGAATCGCGATGACAGACTGGTTGATCAGGCTGCGGCCATAGATCGAGCTCACCACGTTGTTATTGCGGTAGAGCTGACCGATAAGCGGAATCATCGCTTCTGCGAGTGCTTCACGGTCGATCCATTCACCAAGACACTGGTCGGGCTTCTGAGTCACGGTAACCTTCCACATGTAGGGGCAGAAAAAAGGGGCTACATTATGCCGCTCGCAACCTCTTGTAGCAATGTGCGCTTGTCGCGAAAACGGTAACAAAATTCCATTCGAAAAAATAACGCTCCTCGCGAGCCCAGTAAAACCGGGGCTTCCAGCGCAGTCAATTTTTCGACGACTGTTAGACGATGTCTGTAACCCTCCGTAACACCGAGCACTTTCGGCACTACATAACCACTAAAAAAGTGCTCGTTTTTATGGTTACCACTACATTTCGCCGAAACAGCGAAGATAGACGTAGTCTGCAACTGACAGGCAGTACCCGACGCCGCTACAATTACCGACTTTGTCGCAAAGCCTGGAGCTCAACCTTCCGTGCCTGTTCTGCGTCTACCGCTACTCCCTGCCGAAGCAGGTAAACAGCATTGGGGCAATTTGCCCGGTGCTGCCCTCAGCCTGGCGATTGCCGAGGCTGCCAGCGCTGCCAAGCGCTTCACCCTGCTACTGACCGCCGACAGCCAGAGTGCCGAACGGCTGGAACAGGAGCTGAGTTTCTTCGCCCCGGATTTGCCCGTTCTGCATTTCCCCGACTGGGAAACCCTGCCTTACGACCTGTTCTCGCCGCACCAGGACATCATTTCCCAGCGCATCGCCAGCCTATATAGGCTGCCGGAGCTGGAACATGGCGTGCTGGTGGTGCCGATCACCACGGCATTGCACCGATTGGCGCCGACCAAGTTTCTGCTCGGCAGCAGCCTGGTGCTCGATGTCGGGCAGAAGCTTGATGTCGAACAGATGCGCTCGCGGCTCGAAGCCAGCGGCTATCGCTACGTCGACACGGTTTATGAGCACGGCGAGTTCACCGTGCGCGGCGCGTTGATCGATCTGTTCCCAATGGGCAGCAAACTGCCGTATCGCATCGACCTGTTCGATGACGAAATCGAAACCTTGCGCACGTTCGACCCGGAAAACCAGCGCTCCATCGACAAGGTCGATTCGGTCAAGCTGCTGCCCGCCCGTGAGTTTCCCCTGCAGAAAGACGCGGTGACCCGCTTCAAGGCGCGCTTTCGTGAGCGTTTCGATGTCGACTTCCGGCGCTGCCCGATCTTTCAGGACCTGAGCAGCGGCATCACCCCGGCCGGTATCGAGTACTACCTGCCGCTGTTCTTCGACGAAACCTCGACCCTGTTCGATTACCTGCCGCAAGACACGCAAGTGTTCTCGCTGCCCGGCATCGAGCAAGCGGCAGAGAATTTCTGGAACGACGTGCGCAATCGCTATGAAGAGCGGCGCGTCGACCCATCGCGTCCTTTATTGCCACCCGCGGAATTGTTCCTGCCGGTGGAGGACTGCTTTGCTCGCCTGAAGAGCTGGCCGCGCGTGGTCGCCAGCCAACAAGATGTCGAAAGCGGTGCCGGTCGCGAGCGCTTCCCGGCGCAAGCCCTGCCCAATCTGGCGATCGAAGCCAAAGCCACGCAACCGCTGGCGGCACTGGCAGGTTTCCTCGATGAATTCCCTGGGCGCGTGCTGTTCACTGCCGAATCCGCGGGTCGTCGCGAAGTGCTATTGGAGTTGCTCGAACGTCTGAAGCTGCGGCCGAAAACCGTGGACAGCTGGCCGGATTTCGTTGCAAGCAAGGATCGCCTGGCGATCACCATTGCCCCGCTCGACGAAGGCCTGATGCTCGACGAGCCGGCGCTGGCACTGATCGCGGAAAGTCCGCTGTTCGGTCAACGCGTGATGCAGCGTCGTCGCCGCGAGAAGCGTGCCGACGGCAACAACGATGCGGTGATCAAAAACCTTACCGAGCTGCGCGAAGGTGCGCCGGTGGTACACATCGATCACGGCGTCGGCCGCTACCTCGGTCTGACCATTCTGGAAATCGACGATCAGGCTGCCGAATTCCTCACCCTCGAATACGCCGAGAACGCCAAGCTCTATGTGCCGGTGGCCAACCTGCATCTGATCGCGCGCTACACCGGCAGCGACGATGCGCTGGCCCCGCTGCACCGCCTCGGCTCCGAGACCTGGCAGAAAGCCAAGCGCAAAGCCGCCGAACAAGTGCGTGACGTTGCCGCTGAACTGCTCGATATCTATGCCCGTCGTGCCGCTCGCGAAGGTTATGCGTTCGCCGACCCGAAAGCCGATTACGCGACGTTCAGTGCCGGTTTCCCGTTCGAAGAAACGCCCGATCAACAAACCACCATCGAAGCTGTGCGTGCCGACATGCTCGCGCCGAAACCGATGGATCGTCTGGTCTGCGGCGACGTCGGTTTCGGCAAGACCGAAGTGGCGATGCGCGCGGCGTTCATCGCCGTACACGGTGGCCGCCAAGTGGCGATTCTGGTGCCGACCACCCTGCTCGCCCAGCAGCACTACAACAGCTTCCGCGACCGCTTCGCCGATTGGCCTGTGACCGTGGAAGTGATGAGCCGCTTCAAGTCGGCAAAGGAAGTGAATGCGGCGATCGCCGATTTGGCCGAAGGCAAGATCGACATCGTCATCGGCACGCACAAGCTGCTGTCCGATGACGTCAAAATCAAAAACCTCGGGCTGGTGATCATCGACGAAGAACACCGCTTCGGTGTCCGTCAGAAAGAACAGCTCAAGGCCCTGCGCAGCGAAGTCGACATTCTCACGCTGACCGCCACGCCGATTCCGCGCACGCTGAACATGGCGGTGTCGGGCATGCGCGACCTGTCGATCATCGCCACGCCGCCAGCGCGACGCCTGTCGGTGCGCACCTTCGTCATGGAGCAGAACAAGAGCACGGTCAAAGAAGCTCTGCTCCGTGAACTGCTGCGCGGCGGCCAGGTTTATTACCTGCACAACGATGTGAAAACCATCGAGAAATGCGCCGCCGACCTCGCCGAACTGGTACCGGAAGCGCGAATCGGCATCGGCCACGGGCAGATGCGCGAGCGTGAACTCGAACAGGTGATGAGCGACTTCTACCACAAGCGCTTCAACGTACTGATCGCCTCGACCATCATCGAGACCGGCATCGACGTGCCGAGCGCCAACACCATCATCATCGAGCGCGCCGACAAGTTTGGCCTGGCGCAACTGCACCAGTTGCGTGGTCGTGTCGGCCGCAGTCACCACCAGGCATACGCGTACCTGCTGACGCCGCCGCGCCAGCAAATTACTTCGGACGCGGAAAAGCGTCTGGAAGCGATCGCCAACACCCAGGACCTCGGCGCCGGTTTCGTGCTGGCGACCAACGACCTGGAAATCCGTGGCGCCGGCGAACTGCTCGGCGATGGCCAGAGCGGGCAGATTCAAGCCGTCGGCTTTACGCTGTACATGGAAATGCTTGAGCGCGCGGTGAAGTCGATCCGCAAGGGCGAGCAACCGAACCTCGATCAACCGCTCGGCGGTGGCCCGGAAGTCAATCTGCGCGTGCCTGCGCTGATTCCGGAAGACTATTTGCCGGACGTTCACGCGCGTCTGATTCTGTACAAGCGCATTGCTTCGGCAACCGATGAGGAAGGCCTGAAGGATCTGCAAGTCGAGATGATCGACCGCTTCGGTCTGTTGCCGGAACCGACGAAGAATCTGGTACGCATCACGGCGTTGAAGTTGCAGGCCGAGCAATTGGGCATCAAGAAAGTCGATGGTGGCCCGCAAGGTGGACGTATTGAGTTCGAAGCGCAGACGCCGGTCGATCCGATGACGTTGATCAAACTGATTCAGAGCCAGCCAAAACGCTACAAATTCGAAGGTGCCACGATGTTCAAGTTCCAGGTGCCGATGGAACGCCCGGAAGAGCGCTTTAATACTGTAGAGGCGCTGTTTGAGCGCCTCCTCCCGAAATCTGTTTGAAGGACGCCAAATGCGCCTGTTTCGTTCACTGACCTTGCTACTCACTCTGGTGGCGCCTTCGGCCTTTGCCGATGACCTGTATCAGGTCGAAATGATTTTGGTACGCCAGAATGCCGTGCCAGCCATCGTCAGCCGTGCCGCGCCAGAAGATTGGGCTGCCGGTGCCCAGCGTTTGGGCGATGACAGCAAACGCACGCCTGCGCTCAATGACATTGTGACCAAGCTCACTGCCAGCGGCGACTACAGCGTACTGATGCACAAGGCCTGGCAGCAGACCCTCGGTGAGTCGCCGGCAAAAGTCGCGGTCAGCGAAGGTCAGGAGCAATTCGGCCAGTTCCCGATCGAAGGAACGCTGGGGATGAAGCTCGGCCGTTTCACCGACGTGAGCGCCGACTTCTGGGTCAATCAGATCGACGCTAACGGCATGGTCACCGCCAGTGAACGCCTGAAACAGGACAGCCACACCAAAAACGGCCAACTCAACTATCTCGACAACGGTCACCTCGCCCTGCTGATCAAGATCACTTCCCTGACCGCGCCTGCGCCACGGGAAGCGCCTGAAGCGATTCCGGACTGATCGAAGTCCTTATGAACCCGCCGCTGAGTAAACCGTTGGCACCCTCCTGGGTCAGCCGATTCAAAGAGCAGAGCCTGGAGCGTGGCCGCCGCTACGCCCTGGAAAACCGGGTACGCATCGCCCAGGTCGGCGATGCGACGATTACCGCCAGTTGCGAAGGCTCTGGCGGTAACGTCTACCGTCAGACCATTCATCTTCGTGAGTCAGCCAAAGGCACCCTGCTGCTGGTCGATGCCGGCTGCACCTGCCCGGTTCGCACCAACTGCAAACACTGCGCAGCGGTGCTGCTGAAAATTCAGGAAACCCTCGAATACCCCGCCGCCGCCAAAGACGCCGAGTTGCTGGAAAAACTTCAGGCTGTGCTGGAAAACCGCAACCCGAAAGCGCCGCCGCAAGTGCTGGTCGACAACGTACAACCACTGCCACGCCTGTGGCTGGCCAGCGTCGAATTCAGTGCTTTCGAACCGCGCAACGGCAAGATGCAGCGCTATATTCAACATCGCGCGGCGCTGTCGTTCAGCTATCTGGACGAATACGTCAGCGGACAGAAAAACAGCGACATCCTGATTCGTCAGGAGACCCAGACACTACGGATAAAACGCCACCCGGAAGTCGAACAGTCCTACCGCGAACAGTTACGCATCCTCGGTTTCCGCATCGCTACGCGCCAAAGCAAAGCGCTGCCGGAAAGCGCTGGTGAGCTGTATGAAATGGTCAACGACAGCGCCTGGCTGACCTTCACCCTCAACGATCTGCCGAAGCTGCGCAGCCAAGGCTGGGAATTGCAGATCGACGAAGAATTCGGCTTTGACCTGACCGCCGTGGATGACTGGTACGCCACGGTCGAACAGGCGCCGGAGCGCGATTGGTTTGATCTTGAGCTGGGCATCATCGTCAACGGTGAGCGCCTGAGTCTGCTGCCGATCCTGCTCAACCTGATGCGCTCACACGCGGAAATCCTCAACCCGGAACGCCTTGCGCGCCGTCGCGACGACGAGCTGATTCTGGTCAACGTGCCGCAACGCAACCTTGAGCACGGGCCGCTGCAGGTTGCTCTGCCACTGGGTCGATTGAAACCGGTGCTGGCGACTTTGGGCGAGTTCTATTTGCAGGAACCGGGCGAAACCACGCTGCGCTTGAGCAAGGCCGACGCCACGCGACTCAACTCGCTGGATGGCCTTCCGCTGCTGTGGGAGGGTGGCGAGCAGATCCGCACATTTGCCCAACGCCTGCGCGACATTCGTGATTTCAGCGCGCAGGCGCCAGAGGGCTTGAACGCGACGCTGCGCCCGTATCAGCTCGAAGGTCTGAGCTGGATGCAATCGCTGCGGCAACTGGAAGTCGGCGGGATTCTCGCGGATGACATGGGCCTGGGCAAAACCCTACAGACGCTGGCGCATATTCTCAGCGAGAAAAATGCCGGGCGCCTGGACCGTCCGTGCATGGTAGTCATGCCAACCAGCCTGATCCCCAACTGGCTCGATGAGGCGGCGCACTTCACGCCGCAACTGAAAGTAGTGGCGCTGTATGGCGCCAGCCGCAAGAAGCACTTCGACCACCTGGCTGATTTCGATCTGATCCTCACCACTTACGCACTGCTGCCCAAGGACGTCGAACGTCTGGTGAAGCAGCCGCTGCATGTGTTGGTGCTGGATGAAGCGCAGTACATCAAGAATCCGAACAGCAAAGCCGCTCAAGCCGCGCGCGAACTGAATGCGCGTCAGCGTCTGTGCCTGAGTGGCACGCCGCTGGAAAACCACCTGGGCGAGCTGTGGTCGCTGTTCCACTTCCTGCTGCCGGGATGGCTTGGCGACGTCAAAAGCTTCAATGCCGATTACCGGGTGCCAATAGAAAAGCGCGGCAGTGAAGTCAGACTTCAACACCTGAACGGTCGGATAAAACCGTTTCTGTTGCGCCGCACCAAAGAACAAGTGGCCACCGAACTGCCGCCAAAGACCGAAATCATTCAATGGGTCGATCTCAACGAAGCCCAGCGCGACGTGTACGAAACCATGCGCTTGGCGATGGACAAAAAAGTCCGCGACGAGATCACCCGCAAAGGCGTGGCGCGCAGTCAGATCATCATTCTTGAAGCCTTGCTGAAACTGCGTCAGGTCTGCTGTGATTTGCGTCTGGTCAACGACGCCACTCTTCCCGCTCGCGGCAGCACCTCGGGCAAGCTCGACAGCTTGATGGAAATGCTTGAGGAGTTGTTCGAGGAAGGTCGGCGGATTTTGCTGTTTTCGCAGTTCACCTCGATGCTGTCACTGATCGAAGATGAATTGAAGAAACGCAATGTCGCCTATGCGTTATTGACTGGCCAGACCCGCGATCGGCGTACGCCGGTGAAGGAATTCCAGAGCGGCAAGCGTCAGATCTTTCTGATCAGCCTGAAGGCCGGCGGTGTTGGCTTGAACCTGACAGAAGCGGACACGGTGATTCACTACGACCCGTGGTGGAACCCGGCGACCGAGAATCAGGCGACGGATCGCGCTTACCGGATTGGTCAGGAGAAACCGGTTTTCGTTTACAAGATGATTGCCCGGGGCACGGTGGAAGAGAAGATTCAGCACCTGCAAAAAGAAAAATCCGACTTGGCAGCAGGCGTGCTGGATGGGCGCAAGGCTGGGGACTGGAAGTTGCAGAGCGATGATATTGAAGCGCTGTTTGCGCCGTTGCCGGACAAGCGCGAAAAGCGTTGAGATCTGCTTGCCAGATAGATAGTGATCGCGAGCAGGCTCACTCCTACAATGATCCGTGGCAATCACAAATCCCCTGTAGGAGTGAGCCTGCTCGCGATGGGGTCGACTCGGTCTCAGGCAAGGATCAGCCCTTGAGCACCCGCGCCAACGTCGACTTCACCTTGCCCATCCCGTCATGCAGCGCCTGCTCGATCTCGGCCATGGTGATCACTTCCGTGGTCTTGCCCGCTGCCGGGTTCACTACCAGCGACAAACAGGCGTAGTCCAGTTCCAGTTCGCGAGCCAGCACCGCTTCCGGCATACCGGTCATGCCGACGATGTCGCAACCATCACGCTCCAGACGCACGATCTCCGCCACAGTCTCCAGGCGCGGGCCTTGCGTGCAGGCGTAAACGCCCTGATCGCTGAACTCACAACCTTCAGCGGCCAGCGCTGCAATCAATTGCTGACGCAGCGGTTCGCTGTAGGGGAAGCTGAAGTCGATGTGCGTGACATGCTCCAGATCATCGGCGAAATAGGTGTGCTCGCGACCACTGGTGTAGTCGACGATCTGGTGCGGCACACAAAAATGCCCGGTGCCCATGGCCGGGTGAATCCCGCCGACGGCATTCACCGCGATAATCGCTTCGGCGCCGGCCTGCTTCAGCGCCCACAGGTTGGCGCGGTAATTGACCTTGTGCGGCGGAAAGCGATGCGGGTGGCCGTGACGGGCAAGAAACAGCACTTCCTTGCCGGCGTATTCGCCAATCTGTACATCGGCCGATGGCGCGCCATAAGGCGTGTCCACCGCCAGCGATTGACGAATGCTCAGGCCTTCAAGCTGGGTCAGGCCGGTGCCGCCGATGATTGCGTAAACCGTCATAGCGAAAATTCCTTAATCGATCAGTTGAGCGTCTTTGAGCGCGCCGATGGCGGTGAGCCAGCGCGGATCCTGGCGATAATCGGTGCTGGCAAACGCCTGACCGCGCATGCGCGCGATGCGGGCAGATGGTTTGACCTTCATGCGCTGGGCAGCACTGAGGGCAAGCTCGGCAGCAGCGCGGTCGTTGCACACAAGGCCCATGTCGCAACCGGCCGTGAGTGCAGCTTCGATACGACTGGCGGCGTCGCCAACCACATGGGCGCCGGCCATCGACAAGTCGTCGCTGAAGATCACGCCGTCGAACTGCAACTCGCCGCGCAGAATGTCCTGCAACCAGCGACGGGAGAAACCGGCGGGCTGCGAATCGACTTGCGGATAGATAACGTGGGCCGGCATGACGGCGGCCAGTTGCTTGCTGAGTCTGGCGAATGGCACCAGGTCGTTGGCACGGATTTCGTCGAGGCTGCGCTCGTCGTTCGGGATCGCGACGTGGGAGTCCGCCTCTGCCCAGCCGTGGCCGGGGAAGTGCTTGCCGGTGGCGGCCATACCGGCACTGTTCATGCCGCGAATAAACGCACCGGCAAGCAATGCGGCACGTTCAGGATCACCTTCGAACGAACGGGTGCCGACCACGGCGCTGCGCTGGTAATCCAGATCGAGCACCGGGGCGAAGCTCAAGTCGAGGCCGACGGCTAATACTTCGGTCGCCATGATCCAGCCGCACTGCTCGGCGAGGTATTCGGCATTCGGGTTGTCGGCGATGGCGCGCATGGCTGGCAAGCGAACGAAACCTTGACGCAGACGCTGCACGCGCCCGCCCTCTTGATCCACGGCCAGCAGCAGATCCGGACGAACCGCACGGATGGCTGCGCTGAGTTCACGCACCTGGCGCGGATGCTCGATATTGCGCGCAAAAATGATCAGGCCGCCCACTTCGGGCTGACGCAACAAATGGCGATCTTCGGCCGTCAGCCAGGTACCGGCGACGTCCACCATCAACGAGCCTTGCAGGCCAGCAGTCATAGAGATTCCTTGAAAACGAAAAACCCGATCCACAGTAAATCGCCACCGTGAGCAATGCTCGACAGGTTGGCAATTTCCATGGAGATCGGGTTCAGAACGAGAGTCGGCATGGGCGGCTAGCTTAGCGGATACAAGCTGCCGCGCCCACCCGTGCGCGGTTAAACCTTGGCGGCGACCGGCGTTGATTTGCTGCGCGGGCGCAGTTGTGCGGTGGCCATGGCCGCGTCGGTAACGCCGGTTTCAGCGCGCATGCCCGCCGCTAGGAACGGCACCATCAGGCGCATGACTTGCTCAATGGAAGTGTTGACGCCGAAATCGGTCTCGGCGATCGCGCGCAAAGCCTTGATACCGGACATGCTGAACGCGGCGGCACCGAGCATGAAGTGCACGCGCCAGAACAACTCGATGGGCGGAATGCGTGGCGCAGCTTCGTTGACCAGCAACATATAGCGGCGAAATACCTTGCCGTACATGTCTTCCAGATAACGCCGCAAGTGGCCTTGGCTCTGGCTGAATGCGAGGCCGAGCAAGCGCATGAAAATCGACAGGTCGTTGCCGCTGCGTGGCTGCACCACAAGGGCTTGCTCGACCAGTATTTCCAGCAGTTCTTCGAGGGTCGGCTTGTTTTCAGGCTTGGCCTGACGGCGCTCCAGCTCTTTATCGAGACTGATGCAGAACGGCCCGAGGAAACGCGAAAAGACCGCCTGGATCAGCGCTTTTTTCGAACCGAAATGATAATTCACCGCTGCCAGGTTGACGCCAGCCTTGCTGGTGATCAAACGCAATGAGGTTTCAGCGAAACCTTTCTCCGCGAACAACTGCTCGGCAGCATCAAGAATGCGTTCAACGGTTTCCGACTGGGCCATGGCTACTCCGCCTGACAAACACTTGTTTGAAACATACGTTTCAGCCTGTGCGTTGTCAAGCCTGCCGGTTCGTTTTGGGAATGGTCGGTCAGCTATTTAACCACACAAGCCCGATGCATTAATAAGCACAGCGGCCGACCGTCTGGCGGCCTGCAAAAAAACGGGCATTGCCAAGACCGTTTCACTGTATATAATCCCAGTCACTGTATAAAAAGACAGAGCGATCAATATGCTAAAGCTGACGCCACGCCAAGCCGAGATTCTGGCCTTTATCAAACGCTGCCTCGAAGACAACGGCTACCCGCCAACCCGCGCGGAAATCGCTCAGGAACTGGGCTTCAAGTCGCCCAATGCTGCTGAAGAGCATCTCAAGGCCCTCGCTCGCAAGGGTGCCATTGAAATGACCCCTGGCGCCTCTCGCGGCATTCGCATCCCTGGTTTCGAGGCCAAGGCCGACGACTCGACGCTGCCGATCATTGGCCGAGTCGCCGCCGGTGCGCCAATTCTCGCCCAGCAGCACATCGAAGAATCCTGCAACATCAATCCCACCTTCTTTCATCCGCGCGCCGACTATCTGTTGCGTGTACACGGCATGAGCATGAAGGACATCGGCATTTTCGACGGTGACCTGCTCGCGGTTCACACCACCCGCGAAGCGCGCAACGGTCAGGTTGTCGTCGCCCGGATCGGCGATGAAGTGACTGTCAAACGCTTCAAGCGTGAGGGCAGCAAGGTCTGGTTGATCGCCGAAAACCCTGAGTTCGCTCCCATCGAAGTCGACCTGAAAGATCAGGAACTGGTGATCGAAGGCTTGAGTGTCGGCGTCATCCGCCGCTAAAGGAGGCTTTATGCAGTTCCCACACACACCTCAGCAAACACAACTGCCGTTGTTCGAAGCGTTTCTGGCGCAACCGATGGCGCCGATCCTGAAAGAAGTGGTCGAGCGTCCCTGGAATGCCGAACCCGACGTATTCAGTGAGCTGTCACTGCGTGGTGCCGCCGGGAACTGCCTGAACCTGCTTGCCCCGATCCTGCGCGAACTTAGCGAGGATCAGGATGCACGCTGGCTGACACTGATCGCGCCACCTGCGAGCCTCACACAAACGTGGTTGCGCGACGCTGGCCTGAATCGCGAACGCATCCTGCTGCTCCAACCACGGGGCACGCAAAGCGCTCAACAATTGGCGTGCGAAGCCCTGCGTCTGGGTCGCAGCCACACTGTCGTGACCTGGCTCAACCCACTGAACGCAAGTTCACGGCAACAGTTGATCAGCGCTGCACGCACGGGCGACGCTCAAAGCCTGAACATTCGACTAGGTTGATTTGATTTACGAGTGACGTGCGCTGCGTGAGGCGCAGGGCTTCTCCAGGGACAGAGAAGCCGATCTGATGCGGTAAAGACAGAAAACCGAAAAGCAGGCGCGGATCAATGAAGAACCCGCGTCCCCTCATCCTTATCAAACTCACCTTCGATCATTCGACCTGCCATCTGCACGCCGACGCTCAACATCGCTTTGGCGATTTCCACGTGCTGGCCCTGAAGGAAAGTCTTGGCATCCTCGGAGAAATCCAAAGTCACCAGAGAACCCTCGTCCTCAGCCCTGCGCAGTTCGATTCGGCCGTCTGGTAGCTCTACAATTTCTAGAAAGGACGTTGGCATATAGGTCTGTTCTCCACGAAAGGCAGGGATTATATAGACATCATTCAGGCTTCGCTCGGGATCTTGACCAGCAGCATGTTTCAGATTGCCACCGTGTCAATCACGCTCAGCACTCATTCAACCCTTCGCGAAAACGCAGCGCCAAGCCTTTGAGGTTCTGCCGCCAGCTCTCCATCTCCTCCCGACTCAACTCTTCTGGTGTCTCTTCCTCGTCCAGATTTACGGCCTGAATCAGTGGCTGTGTCACATCGCCCTTGGGCTTGTGCGGCACACGTGGCGGTTGAAACAACGCCGAATGCGCCGCCAGCAGTTTTGCCAGCCAGGTTTCACAGTTGCCCGCCAGCTCGATCATTTCAGCCAGCTCGGGAATCGCGATCGAATCCAGTACTTCACGGGTCAGCAACATCTCTGCGCGCGGCGCGTTGGCCTGCGGCAAACGGTAGAAACCAGCGATCTCATGGCAAAGACCCAGCAAAGCTCCGTACAAGTGAAACAACGCTGATTCACGCCCGGCCTGAATCAGCGCCAGTGAGTTCATCGCCCGCCCCTCTTCAGCGCGCGCCAAGGCTTCCAGCGACAGTCCGGCGAAATAGATCTTCTGATTGGTACGGGTATAGAGTTCGTGAGCCATGACGGCGCTCTCCACAACGAAATAATTGCTTCACACAGGCCGGACAGTGTCGTGGATCAGCCGAGTACACCGCAAGCACAAAACAAAAAGGCCGCATGAAAACCCGAGGGTTCTCATGCGGCCTTTTCAGTATCGGACTAGCGCTTACTCAGCCTTGGCCTTTGCGCTGCGCTTGTCTTCAACCGTCCACTTGCCACCGTCGTAGTAAGCCTTCCAACCGGTAGGCTTGCCGTCAACTTCGGTCTGCACGTATTGCTCCTTGGTCTTGCGGCTGTACCGGATCACCGCTGGCAGACCGTCAGGATCTTTCTTCGGCGCATCGCACAGGAAGTGGTACTTCGGATCGATCTCATCCTTGTGCGGCACGATCTCGATCACCAGCGGAGCACGAGTCTCGCGGTTTTTCGGGAACTGGCTGGCGGCGAGGAACAGACCGGACGCACCGTCGCGCAGGATGTAGGTGTCGTTGACCTTTTCGCATTTCAGCTCAGGCATCTTCACCGGATCCATCTTCGGCGGCGCCGCATCACCGCTCTTCAGCAGTTTGCGGGTGTTCTTGCACTCAGGGTTGGTGCAACCGAAGAACTTGCCGAAGCGGCCAGTCTTGAGTTGCATCTCGCTGCCGCACTTGTCGCATTCCAGGCTCGGACCTTCGTAGCCTTTGATGCGATAACTGCCTTCTTCGATTTCGTAGCCGGCGCAATCCGGGTTGTTACCGCAGATGTGCAGCTTGCGCTTCTCGTCGAGCAGATACGCATCCATCGCCGTGCTGCAGATCGGGCAGCGATGTTTGCCGCGCAGTACCAGCGATTCCGACTCACCTTCGTCGTCCGCAGCGATTTCATCGCCCGGCACCAGATTGACAGTAGCCTTGCAGCGCTCTTTCGGCGGCAGGCTGTAGCCCGAGCAACCCAGGAAAACGCCGGTCGACGCCGTGCGGATCTGCATCGGACGACCGCAAGTGGTGCACGGAATGTCGGTCATCACCGGCTGGTTGGCACGCATGCCGTTTTCCGGGTTTTCGGCTACTTCGAGCTTCTTCTTGAAGTCACCGTAGAACTCGTCCAGCACACTCTTCCAGTCGCGCTCGCCTTGAGCGACGTCATCGAGGTTCTCTTCCATGCCGGCAGTGAAGCCGTAATCCATAAGATTGGAGAAGCTCTCGGACAGACGCTCGGTAACGATGTCACCCATCTTTTCCGAGTAGAAACGACGGTTGTGCAGGGTCACGTAACCGCGATCCTGAATGGTCGAAATAATCGCTGCATAAGTCGAAGGACGACCAATGCCGCGCTTTTCCATTTCTTTAACCAGGCTGGCTTCAGAGTAACGCGCCGGCGGCTTGGTGAAGTGCTGCGTTGGATCAAGCTTGATCAGCTTCATCACGTCGCCCTGCGCCATATCAGGCAGAACGTCGTCGTCGCCAGGCTTGGCAATTTGCGGCATGACGCGGGTGTAACCGTCGAACTTGAGGATGCGGCCCTTGGCGCGCAGCTCGAAGTCGCCAGCACCTACGCTGACCGTCGTCGACAAGTATTGCGCCGGCAGCATCTGGCAAGCGAGGAATTGGCGCCAGATCAGCTCGTAGAGACGCTCGGCATCACGCTCCATGCCCGCCAGCTTGCTCGGAATGGTGTTGGCGTCGGACGGACGAATCGCTTCGTGAGCCTCTTGTGCGCCTTCTTTGCTGCTGTACACGTTTGGCGTTTCCGGCAGGTACTTCTTGCCGAACTCGTCTTCGATATAAGCACGCGCCATCGTCACGGCATCGGCCGAGAGGTTGGTCGAGTCAGTACGCATATAAGTGATGTAGCCGGCTTCGTATAGACGCTGGGCCATCATCATGGTTTTCTTCACGCCGAAGCCCAGGCGGTTACTTGCAGCCTGTTGCAGAGTCGAGGTGATGAATGGTGCCGACGGCTTGCTGCTGGTTGGCTTGTCTTCGCGCTTGACGATGCTGTAGCTGGAAGACTTGAGCTTCTCCAGCGCGGCCATGGCCTGGGCTTCGTTGAGCGGTTTAAAGGCCTCGGCCTTTTCGCGAGCCACTTCGAAACGTACGGTCGAGCCTTTGGTGGTGCCGAGATCGGCATGCACTTCCCAGTACTCTTCCGGGTTGAACGCACGAATTTCGCGCTCACGCTCGACCACCAGCTTAACCGCAACCGATTGCACACGACCGGCAGACAGGCCACGGGCGATCTTCGCCCACAGCAGCGGCGAGACCATGTAACCCACAACGCGGTCGAGGAAGCGACGCGCCTGCTGAGCGTTGACACGATCGATGTCCAGTTCGCCCGGCTGGGAGAACGCTTCCTGAATCGCCTTCTTGGTGATTTCGTTAAACACCACGCGCTTGTAGCGGCTGTCATCACCACCGATGGCTTCGCGCAGGTGCCAGGCAATGGCTTCCCCCTCGCGATCCAAGTCGGTTGCGAGATAGATGGTGTCAGCATCTTTGGCGAGCCGGCGCAGCTCTTCGATGACTTTCTCTTTGCCCGGGAGGATCTCGTACTTGGCTTTCCAGCCATGATCGGGATCGACACCCATACGCGAGACGAGCTGCTTGCGCGCTTTCTCTTTCGGCGAGAGCACCGGACCTTCGCCCGCAGCAGCCTTGCCGCGCTTGGCGGCTGGCTCTTTGCTGGCGCTAGCCGAACCGCTGGTGGGCAGGTCTCGGATATGGCCGATACTCGACTTCACCACGTATTGGTTACCCAGATACTTGTTGATGGTCTTGGCCTTAGCCGGGGATTCCACAATGACCAGCGATTTGCCCATGGATCAGAAAATTCCTGAATTCTAGAAGTGAAAGGCGGTTGGCGCCTGACGCGGCACCGCTATATATAGTTGATACAAGGTGAGGTCAAGCACAGGGTTCTGTGCGCACTCGCCTTATGGCTAGGAAAAAAGGCTCGGTTCGGCTTGCACCAAAGCAAAGCGCGGCACCTGCTCGCCGTCAACCTCGACCGACTCGAGAAACATACTCAGAGGGCGCACCCAAAAGCCGTAATCGCCATACAGGGCTTGGTAAAAGACCACTTCTTCTTCAGTCTCGGAATGCCGCGCAACATTGAATACACGGTACTGCGGACCTTTGTAATGTTGGTAGAGCCCAGGTTGTATCGGCATGCTTCGGCCCTCACTCAAATTTTTTCAAAAAAAAAACAAAAAAAACCACAAAAACAAAAACCGGGGCACTTGGCCCCGGCTTCCATCAACGAGACGCTTAAACGCGTTCGAAGACGGTGGAGATGCCTTGGCCGAGACCAATGCACATAGTAGCCACCCCGAAGGTGCCGCTATTCTGCTTCATCACGTTCAGCAAGGTGCCGGAAATACGGGCACCGGAGCAACCGAACGGGTGACCCAGGGCGATCGCGCCGCCATGCAGGTTAACCTTCTCGTTCATCTTGTCGAGCACTTTCAGATCTTTCAGCACTGGCAGAGCCTGCGCGGCGAAAGCTTCGTTGAGCTCGAAGAAGTCGATATCGTTGATGCCAAGACCCGCACGTTTCAGGGCTTTTTGTGTTGCCGGAACTGGACCATAGCCCATGATTGCCGGATCCACACCCGCCACTGCCATCGAACGGATCACCGCCATCGGCTGGATACCCAGATCCTGCGCACGCTGCGCCGACATCACGATCATGCACGAAGCACCATCGGTGATCTGCGACGAAGTACCAGCAGTCACGGTGCCGCCCTTTGGATTAAAGGCAGGCTTGAGGGCCGCCAGACTTTCCAGGGTGGTTTCCGGACGAATGGTTTCGTCGTAGTCGAACAGTTTCAGGAAACCGCTCTCGTCATAGCCCTGCATCGGGATGATTTCGTCTTTGAACTTGCCTTCCACAGTGGCCTTGTGGGCCAACTGGTGGGAGCGCACGCCGAAAGCGTCCTGCTGTTCGCGAGTGATGCCGTGCATCTTGCCGAGCATTTCAGCGGTCAGGCCCATCATGCCCGAGGCCTTCGCGGCGTACAGCGACATGTGCGGGTTCGGATCGACACCGTGCATCATGCTCACGTGACCCATATGCTCGACGCCGCCAACGACGAAGACGTCACCGTTACCGGTCATGATTGCCTGTGCAGCAGTGTGCAAAGCGCTCATCGACGAGCCGCACAGACGGCTGACAGTCTGGCCGGCCGAGGTGTGCGGGATCTGGGTCATCAGCGACGCCATGCGCGCAATGTTCCAGCCCTGCTCCAGGGTCTGGTTGACGCAGCCCCAGATCACGTCCTCGACTTCAGCAGGATCGACCTTGGCGTTGCGTTCCAGCAATTTGCTGATCAGGTGCGCCGACATGTCTTCGGCGCGGGTGTTGCGGTGCATGCCGCCCTTGGAGCGGCCCATCGGAGTACGACCGAAGTCGACAATCACGACGTCTCTTGGATTCAAGCTCATAAAATTTCACTCTCGCTCAAAAGTTGGGACGCTTAACCGAAGAACCGTTGGCCGGTTTTGGCCATTTCACGCAGCTTCGCGGTCGGGTGGTACAGCGCGCCCAAATCAGCGTACTGGTCAGCCAGGGCAACGAACTCGGCAACACCGATCGAATCGATGTAGCGCAGCGCACCGCCACGGAATGGAGGGAAACCAATGCCGTAGACCAGACCCATGTCGGCTTCGGCGGCAGTTTCAACGATGCCGTCTTCCAGGCAACGCACGGTTTCCAGGCACAGCGGGATCATCATCCAGTTGATGATGTCTTCGTCAGTGACTTCGCGCTGCTCGTAAACGATCGGCTTGAGCACTTCCAGCACCGATGGATCGGCGACTTTCTTCTGCTTGCCTTTCTTGTCAGCCTCGTAAGCGTAGAAACCCTTGCCGTTTTTCTGGCCCAGGCGCTTGGCTTCGTATAGCACGTCGATGGCCGAACGACGGTCATCCTTCATGCGGTCCGGGAAACCTTCAGCCATCACGTCACGACCGTGGTGACCGGTGTCGATGCCGACCACGTCCATCAGGTAGGCCGGGCCCATTGGCCAGCCGAACTTTTCCATGACCTTGTCGATACGGACGAAGTCCACACCGGCGCTGACCAGCTTGGCGAAACCGCCGAAATACGGGAACAGAACGCGGTTGACCAGGAAGCCCGGGCAGTCATTGACGACGATCGGGTTCTTGCCCATTTTCTTGGCGTAGGCAACGGTGGTGGCAACTGCCAGCTCGCTGGACTTCTCGCCACGGATCACTTCCACCAGAGGCATCATGTGCACCGGGTTGAAGAAGTGCATGCCGACGAAGTTTTCCGGACGCTTGAGGGCTTTGGCCAGCAGGCTGATGGAAATGGTCGAGGTGTTGGATGCGAGGATGGTGTCCTCTTTGACCTGGCCTTCAACTTCAGCCAATACGGCTTGCTTGACCTTCGGGTTCTCGACCACAGCTTCGACAACCAGATCAACGTGACCGAAGTCGCCGTAGGACAGGGTCGGACGAATGGCGTTGAGCACTTCAGCCATTTTCGCAGCGGTCATGCGACCTTTATCAACGCGGCCAACCAGCAGTTTGGCGGCTTCGGCCAGACCCTGCTCGATACCGTGCTCGTTGATGTCCTTCATCAGGATCGGCGTCCCTTTGGAGGCCGACTGATAAGCGATACCGCCGCCCATGATGCCGGCGCCGAGTACGGCAGCCTGCTTCACGTCTTTGGCGATTTCGTCGTAGGCCTTGGCCTTTTTCTTCAGTTCCTGATCGTTCAGGAACAGACCGATCAAGCTCTGCGCAGCAGAAGTCTTGGCCAGTTTGACGAAACCGGCAGCTTCGACTTCCAGCGCCTTGTCACGACCGAAGTTCGCGGCTTTCTGGATCGTCTTGATCGCTTCAACCGGCGCCGGATAGTTCGGGCCAGCCTGACCGGCCACGAAACCTTTGGCGGTTTCGAAAGCCATCATTTGTTCAATGGCGTTCAGCTTGAGTTTTTCAAGCTTCGGCTGACGCTTGGCCTTGTAGTCAAACTCGCCGGAGATGGCGCGCTTGATCAGTTCAAGGGCCGCTTCCTGAAGCTTCTCCGGGGCAACCACGGCGTCGACGGCGCTGACTTTCAGAGCGTCTTCAGGGCGGTTTTCCTTACCGGAGGCAATCCACTCGATGGCGTTGTCGACACCGATCAGGCGCGGCAGACGCACAGTACCGCCGAAGCCTGGGTAGATGCCCAGTTTGACTTCCGGCAGACCGATCTTGGCCTTGGTCGACATGACGCGATAGTCAGCCGCCAGGCACATTTCCAGACCGCCGCCCAGAGCGATGCCATTGATCGCGGCAACAGTCGGAACGTTGAGGTCTTCGAAATCGCTGAAGATCTTGTTGGCTTCGAGATTGCCAGCAACCAGCTCGGCATCCGGCAGCTTGAAGTTCTCGACAAATTCGGTGATGTCGGCGCCGACGATGAACACGTCCTTGCCACTGCTGACGATCACGCCCTTGATCGAAGCATCTGCCTTGATGGCGTCTACCGCCTGACGCAGTTCGTTCAGGGTTAGACGGTTGAACTTGTTGACGGACTCACCCTTGAGGTCGAATTTCAATTCGACGATGCCACTTTCAAGAGCTTTAACCGTGATGGCTTTACCTTCGTAAATCATCAACTGATCTCCACGATATGGAAGCTGAACAGTACACGTCGGACGCAGGCGAATGGCTTGGCAGGACGTTTTTTCGTCGATGCTAACGCCAATCCACCCGGCACACCCGCCAACGCGATAGTCGGGATTCTGTAGGAGCGGTCAGTAAGACAAACGCTCAATTCATACGCCCGTTTGATTTGGGTACGTCACCTTCACGGAATTTCCGACAATTGTCAATCGCCCAAAATACGGGTTGAAATGCGACTTTGCGGTCACATCCGTACCACGAAGACCCGCAACACGCGTCTGCATGTAACGTCATTCATAGAATCAATAGTTAGAAAATTCGCCCTAATTCACGCCGCGCCACGTTTAACAGGTTACGCTGGCTGGACGACAGGGGAATACGCTGATTGCTTGAAGCGAAATCAACTGAAAAAATTACCGGCCTGCCTGGCCAACCCCGCCCGATGAATCATGTCGGGCTTTTTACTTTCGGCTCAAGTCGAATGACCTGCAAACTTCTGGATCAGATGGGTCGGACCGGAAACGATTAGCAGATCGCCCGGCAAGATCAGAGTGCTGGGGGTGGCGTGCTGGAAATCCAGACTGGCGCGCTTCAACCCTACGATCGTCACACCAAATCTTTCCCGGATATCACTGTCGGCCAAGGTGTTGTTTTGGCTCGCCAGGGGCGCGTGAATCTTGGCAATGGCAAAGCCGTCATCGAACTCGATGAAGTCGATCATCCGCCCGGTAATGAGGTGAGCCACACGTTCCCCCATATCCTTCTCAGGGTAGACAACGTGATGGGCGCCAATCCGCTGGGCTATCTGACCATGCTCGGTCGTCCTGGCCTTGACCCAGATATCCCCGATACCCAACTCCGTCAGCGTCATGATGGTCAGCAAGCTAGCTGACAGATCTGTTCCTATCCCCACAATGGCGTGAGCAAAATCGGCTACACCCAATTGGCGCAAGACCATCAGGTTGGTGGAGTCCGCCTGGACAGCATGAGTCAAGAGATCGGCCCACTCATGGACTGGCGCGGCATCCTGGTCGATGCCCATCACATCGTGACCGAGCCGCATCAGCGATTGAGCCACGGAGCCACCGAAACGACCAAGGCCGATCACTACCACGCTATCGCCCTTGGAAAAGGAGAACTGCTCGGTAAAAAGAAATTTAGCCAACAATAGGATGTTCCTCTGGGTAGCGGTAAGGCATCCGGCGTTCGCCCAGAGCCAGTGACGCCGCGAGCGTAATAGTGCCGACCCGCCCGACATACATCAGTAGCGTGAGCATGAGTTGAGCTGACGCGGGGAGATCAGCGGTAATGCCAGTGGACAAGCCGACCGTGCCAAACGCTGAGATGACTTCGAATATGACCTGATCTGTGGGCAGGTCTGTTTCACGCATGATAAATAGCGTCGCCAGCACGATCATGGCGCTGCCTAGCACAAGCACTGTAATCACTTGGCGCTGGGCCGGGGCACCGATTCGACGACCAAATGCGTCGCTGTCGCTGTGTCCACGAATTTCCGCGATCACCAGTAAAACCAGAATGGCTACAGTGCCGACTTTTACACCACCTGCGGTGCCCGCACTGCCACCCCCGATGAACATCAGGAGATAGTGAATTGCCCAGCTTTCATGAGTTAACGCGCCGATATCAATAGAGTTGAATCCGGCTGTACGCGCAGAAACGGAAGCAAATGCCGCCGAGAGAACTTTATCGATCACTGGCATCGGACCAAGGGTAGCCGGGTTAAACCACTCAAACAGTAGCAGCGTTAAAAACCCGACTAGAAGCAGGACTGCCGTTCCGACCAAGGTGAGCTTGGTATGCAGCGACCAGCGACGAGGTTCACTGAATCTGCTGCGCAAGTCATACAAGACGGGAAAGCCAATGCCGCCAATAATGATCGCAGCCATGATTGGCAACAGGATCCCGGCATCGAACGCGTAACGCGTCAGGCTGTCGGAATAAATGGAGAAACCCGCATTATTGAATGCTGATACCGCATGAAACAGGCCGCTCCACGCCGCACTGGCCCATGGCAGATCATAAGTCAGGTGCAACCTGAGGGTGAGCCACAGGGTGAGGATGAGTTCCAAGGCGAATGTCACCACCAGGACCAGCCTGGCAACGCTGGCGATGTCGCCCAACCCCAACGAGCGTGACTCCAATTGTGCGACCATTTTGGTGCGCAGACGCAAGCCTCGGTTGACCATCAAGCCGAGCAAGGTCGCCACCGTCATAATGCCGAAGCCGCCGATCTGGAACAGCAGCAGGATCACTGACTGGCCGAAGGTCGACCAGTAAGTACCGGTGTCCACCACTACCAACCCAGTAACGCAGACAGCCGAAACGGCGGTAAAAAGGCCGTTACCCAAGAGGAGGAAATACCCTCGGCCTGGGACATCGGCAGCATCAAGATAGCGGTACCGACCAGTATCACAGCCAGGAAAACCAGGGAGACAACCCTGGCAGGATGAAGCAGCAATTTCATTTGGTAGCAGATCTCATGTAGTGACATGGGAATCTAAAGCACCTGAAAAACGTGAGGGCTTCAAATCTTGACGGTGGCCATGATCAATGCTGCCGTGACCGGTTCGATGAGGCATATCGTCGTTCACCACATCAACCCTTCGACGCTCCTGTCTTGCAAAGCTGTCCTATTCTCGAAAAAATTGCGATATCTAATTGAGACCCTCGCCCTTCTCATATTGGGTCGAGCTGCGAGGATCGACGAAAATTCAACCATCCGCAGACGTCGCGACTGCGCCTCCGGCATTTTTTTACTGCTCGTATGCCGGACGTTTCGCACCGTTACAGTGGGAAAAGTCCGCGAGTCATGCCAGCGCTTTCAGCGTGGCGTCGATATCCTGCAAAACCGTGGCTTCGCCCTTCTCGCCCCAATACAAGGCGATCATTTGTTTATCCGCCTCGACCTTGAAGACATTGTCCGGCAATTTTTCGAAATGATTGAGCAGCGCGCGGTCTTCGCAGACTTCCTGCCATTGATTGACCCACACGCCCGGCGATTTCTGCCACCAGGTCCAACATGCCGGTTGCTTGCCACGACGTGGCCGATGGTACTGCGCGCAGGGGTTCGGCGGCTCTTGAGAGAGCCAATGCGGCCACTCCTGGGGCGCCAGTTGCATAGCCAGGCCAATACGCCGTGCCTCCATGCGCAGGGCGATGCGACCGCTTTGCGCACGCGATGGACGCAACCAAGCCAGCGGACTTAAAACCACCAACAGGATTGACACCACCAACCAGACCGTCATATCTCTACTCCCAATTCTTGGTGAGCGCATTGTGTCACTTTGGAACCAATGCGCTTGAAACCAGCCATACTTAACAATATTGAAACCTCAGGAGGAGCACCTCATGCCCTACCACCACATCCTGGTCGCTGTAGATCTGACTGAAGAGTGCGACCCTGTTATCCACCGCGCCCGCGAGCTCTCGGTGAGCAATGGCGCCAAGCTGTCTCTGGTGCATATCGTCGAGCCGATGGCCATGGCGTTCGGCGGCGACGTGCCGATGGATCTGTCACAACTGCAACAGCAGCAATTCGATCAGGCCAAAGAGCGCCTCGAGCGCTTGAAGCTCAAGTATTCCGAACTCGAAGGCGCCAACTGCCACTTGACCTATGGTCAGCCACGTCAGGAGATCCATCATTTCGCCAAGGAACAAACGTGCGATCTGATCGTGGTCGGCAGTCATGGCCGCCATGGCCTGGCGCTGCTGCTCGGCTCCACCGCCAACGACGTGCTGCACGGCGCACCCTGCGACGTACTGGCCGTACACCTGACAAAACGCTGAAACACACTGATCATTGTGGGAGCGAGCCTGCTCGCGATAGCGTTATGACAGTCGACGAAAGTGTCGAATATCTGGACGCTATCGCGAGCAGGCTCACTCCTACAAGGGAACTGCGTTTACATATGAAAAGCCCGGCGCTCATCACTGAACGCCGGGCTTTTTCACATCAGAGACAATCAGGCATCCAGCTCGGCCCAACGCTCCATCAAGGCATCCAGCTCAGCCGTCAACTGTTCCAGAGAAGCAATCACCTTGGCCGTTTCTGCCGCAGGCCGCTGATAGAAACCGGCATCCGCCATTTCAGCTTCCACCGCAGCGATCTGCTGCTCCTTGGCGTCGATGTCGCCCGGCAACGCTTCCAGCTCGCGCTGCAGCTTGTAGCTCAGCTTCTTCTTCGCCCCCGGAGCGGCAGCGGCAGATTCAGCCACCGCAGCAGGCTCAGCCGTTACCACTGCCGAATTCAGGTCAGCCTTGCCGGATTTGCTTTCAGTCACGCCCAGCAGACGCGGCGAGCCCCCCTGACGGATCCAGTCCTGATAGCCGCCGACGTATTCACGAACCTTGCCTTCGCCTTCGAAGACCAGCGTGCTGGTCACCACGTTGTCGAGGAATGCCCGGTCGTGGCTGACCATCAGCACGGTGCCATTGAAGGTCAACAGCACTTCTTCAAGCAGCTCCAGCGTTTCCACGTCGAGGTCGTTGGTTGGTTCGTCGAGCACCAGCAGGTTCGCCGGCTTGCTGAACAATTTGGCCAGCAACAGACGCGCACGCTCACCACCCGACAGCGCCTTGACCGGAGTGCGGGCACGCTGCGGGCTGAACAGGAAGTCGCCGAGGTAGCTCAGCACGTGGCGGCTCTGACCGTCGATATCGATGAAATCGCGACCTTCGGCAACGTTGTCGATAACGGTCTTTTCCAGATCCAGTTGATGACGCAACTGGTCGAAGTAGGCCACGTCGATGCGCGTGCCCTCTTCCACTTTGCCAGAGGTCGGTTGCAGACCGCTGAGCATCAGTTTCAGCAGGGTGGTCTTGCCGGTACCGTTGGCGCCGAGCAGACCGATACGGTCGCCGCGCGTCAGCACCATCGAGAAATCTTTGATCAGGAACGGGCCGCCCGGGTGAGCGAAACTCACGTTCTCGAGCACCATCACCTGCTTGCCGGACTTGTCGGCAGTGTCCAACTGAATATTCGCCTTGCCGGTGCGCTCACGACGCTCGCTACGCTCAACGCGCAAGGCTTTCAGGGCGCGGACGCGGCCTTCGTTACGGGTGCGACGCGCCTTGATGCCCTGACGGATCCAGACTTCTTCCTGGGCCAGTTTCTTGTCGAACAGCGCGTTGGCGGTTTCTTCAGCGGCCAGTGCGGCTTCTTTGTGCACGAGGAAACTGGCGTAGTCGCCGTTCCAGTCGATCAGGCCACCGCGATCCAGTTCGAGGATGCGCGTGGCAAGGTTTTGCAGGAAGGAACGGTCGTGCGTGATGAACAGCACGGCGCCCTGGAAATCTTTCAGCGCTTCTTCGAGCCAGGCAATTGCACCGATGTCCAGGTGGTTGGTGGGTTCGTCGAGCAGCAGCAGATCCGGCTCGGACACCAGCGCCTGCGCCAGCAGCACGCGACGACGCCAGCCGCCGGACAACTGCGCGAGGGTCTTGTCGGCCGGCAGTTGCAGGCGGCTCAGGGTACTGTCGACCAGGGTCTGCAAACGCCAGCCATCACGGGCTTCGAGGTCTTGCTGAACGTGCATCAGCTTGTTCAGGTCTTCTTCAGTGACGCAGTTCTGCGCAAGGTGATGGTACTCGGCGAGCAACGCGCCCACGCCATCGAGGCCTTCGGCAACCACGTCGAACACAGTCCGATCGTCGGCCACTGGCAATTCTTGCGGCAATTCGCCGATTTTCAGACCGGGGGCACGCCACACGGAGCCGTCGTCAGGCTTTTGATCGCCCTTGACCAGCTTCATCATGCTGGACTTGCCTGTGCCGTTGCGGCCGATGATGCACACCCGCTCACCACGGGCGATCTGCCAGGACACCTTGTCCAACAACGGCATAGCGCCGAACGCAAGGGACACATCGCTGAATTTGAGCAGGGTCATGAGCTTCTCCAAAAACCGGGCGCGCATTCTACCTGAGTTAGGGCATCAACAGGCCGCCAATTTGTCTGTGGAAGCACTCTGCACAACATTTGTTGCGAACTTGTGCTGCAAGGCCCGCAAAGCTTTCGCCGCTTGCTGGCAAAAGGCTAAGCTACAGACAATTCAGTGCTGACCGAGGTCGGCACTTGTCATGATTTCTCTGCCCGGATGTCTCATGCGCAGTCGCCTTTTCAGTGTTTTGTCCTGCTTGCTACTTACCGCCGCTGCCGTTCAATCCGCCCAGGCGGTGGACCTGTCCACCCAACGCCAGTATTACGATGAAGCCAAGCGCGCCCTCGCCAAAGGCGATACCGGCCCGTACTTCCGTTACAGCCAGGCCCTGGCCGATTATCCGCTGGAACCGTATCTGGCCTACGACGAGCTGACCGCGCGCCTGAAAAGCGCGAGCAACGCCGAAATCGAGAAATTCCTCGCTGAACACGGCGATCTGCCTCAGGCCAACTGGATGAAGTTGCGCTGGTTGCGCTGGCTCGCCGACCGTGGCGACTGGGCGACCTTCGTCAAATATTACGACCCGAAACTCAACTTCACTGAACTGGACTGCCTCAATGCGCAATACCAGATCAGCAGCAACCATAAAGCCGAAGGTTATGCCAACGCTGAAAAGCTCTGGCTGACCGGCAAATCACAGCCCGCCGCCTGTGATGCGCTGTTCGGCGTCTGGGCCGCTGATGGCCAATTGACCGAACAGAAACGCTGGGAACGCACCAAGCTTGCCGCTCAAGCGCGCAACTATCCGTTGGCCAACAGCCTGGTCAACGGCTTGACCACCCTCGCCCCACGCGGTCGCCTGTTGGTCGATGTCGCGCAAAAACCCGAGTTGCTCAACCAGCCTTCACGCTTTACTCCAGGCGATGAACCGATGTCTGACGTGGTCAGCCTTGGCCTGCGCCGCCTCGCCCGCCAGGATCCGGACAAGGCCATGGCGCTGCTCGACGGCTATGCCAGCAGCATGCATTTTTCCCGCGATGAAAAAGTCGCGATTGCCCGGGAAATCGGCTTGACCCTGGCGCGACGTTTCGACAGCCGCGCGCTGGACGTGATGACCAAATACGACCCCGAGCTTCGCGACAACACTGTTTCGGAATGGCGCTTGCGCCTGCTGCTGCGCCTGGCTCGCTGGGACGATGCCTATCAACTGACCAAACGTCTGCCGCAGGATCTGGCCACCACCAACCGCTGGCGCTACTGGCAGGCACGCAGTCTGGAACTGGCGCAGCCACAGAATCCAGAGGCGCAGACCCTGTACAAAAACCTCGCCCGCGAGCGCGACTTCTACGGTTTCCTCGCCGCTGACCGTTCGCAATCACCGTATTCGCTGAACAACAAGCCACTGGTGCTCAGCCAGGCGCTGATCAACAAGGTGCGCAATACGCCTGGCGTTCGCCGCGCACTGGAGTTCCATGCCCGCGGGCAGATCGTCGACGGTCGCCGCGAGTGGTACCACGTCAGCCGCCACTTCAACCGTGACGAAATGGTTGCCCAGGCGAAGCTCGCCTACGACCTGAAGTGGTACTTCCCGGCGATCCGCACCATCAGCCAGGCGCAATACTGGGACGATCTGGACATCCGTTTCCCGATGGCCCACCGCGAAACCCTCGTGCGTGAAGCCAAGGTGCGCGGTCTGCATTCGAGCTGGGTGTTCGCCATCACCCGCCAGGAAAGCGCCTTCATGGACGACGCACGCTCCGGCGTCGGCGCCAGCGGCCTGATGCAGCTGATGCCCGGCACCGCCAAGGAAACCGCGCGCAAGTTCAGCATCCCGCTGGCCTCGCCACAGCAAGTGCTCGATCCGGACAAAAACATCCAGCTCGGCGCCGCTTACCTGAGCCAGGTACACAGCCAGTTCAACGGCAATCGCGTCCTCGCCTCCGCCGCTTACAACGCCGGCCCCGGCCGTGTACGTCAATGGCTTCGCGGCGCCGATCACTTGAGCTTCGACGTGTGGGTTGAAAGCATCCCGTTCGACGAAACCCGTCAGTACGTGCAGAACGTGCTGTCGTACTCGGTGATCTACGGCCAGAAACTCAACTCGCCGCAGCCGCTGGTGGATTGGCACGAACGCTACTTTGACGATCAATAACCGGTAATGCCGGTTACGCAGGAGCTGCCGAAGACTGCGATCTTTTGATTCAGCTTAAAAAATGCCCGCATTCTCATGCGGGCATTTTTTTAGATCAAAAGATCGCAGCCTTCGGCAGCGCCTACACGGCTACCGCGTGACCATCATTGAACTGCAACGCCGCCAGCCGCGCATACAGCGGATTGCTGGCAATCAATTCCTGATGGGTGCCGATAGCGACGAGTTGGCCCTGATCCATCACCGCAATGCGGTCGGCATTTTTCACGGTGGCCAGGCGATGCGCGATGACCAGTGTGGTGCGGTTCTGCATCAGGCTGGGCAACGCTTCCTGAATCAGGTGCTCGCTCTGTGCATCGAGGGCGCTGGTAGCTTCGTCCAGCAGCAGGATCGGTGCATCCACTAACAACGCGCGGGCAATCGCCAGGCGTTGGCGTTGACCACCAGAAAGGCCGAGCCCGCCATCACCCAGATGGGTCTGATAACCGTCGGGCATTTTTTCGATGAAGTCATGGGCGTGAGCAATTTTCGCCGCGTCCTTGACCTGCGCCAGCGTCGCCCCCGGATTGCCGTAACGGATATTCTCTTCAACGCTGCCGAAAAACAGTGCTGGCGACTGCGACACCAGAGCAAAGTGGCGGCGCAGATCCAGCGGATCGAGGCGGGTCAGTGGCACGCCATCGATAAGGATCTGCCCTTCCAGCGGATCGTAAAAGCGCAACAACAGGTCATACACCGTGGATTTGCCCGCGCCGGAGGGCCCCACCAACGCCAGTGTTTCACCAGGTCTGATGGTCAGATTGAGGCCGTTTACCGCATAGCTTTCAGGGCGTGACGGGTAGGAAAAGCGTACATCCTGCAATTGCAATTCGCCCCTGACGCGCTCCGGCAAGGTCATCAGCCCCGTGACCGGTGGCTGGATGATATTTTTCGAACCAAGCAGCTCCGCGATTCGCTCCGCCGCGCCTGCTGCTCGCTGCAATTCGCCGATGACTTCACTCAGCGTGCCGATCGCGCTGCCGACGATCAGGCTGTAAAAGACAAACGCAGCCAGTTCGCCACCGGTGATGCGCCCGGCGATCACGTCCATGCCGCCGACCCACAACATCACCGCGACAGCGCCCAACACCAGCACGATCACCATGGTGATCATCCATGAACGCTGAAAGATACGTTTGCGTGCCGTGTCGAAAGCGTCTTCAACGGTTGCCGCAAAACGTCGCTCGTCCTGTACCTGATGGTTATAGGCCTGCACGGTTTTGATCTGGCCGAGGGTTTCCGACACATAGCTGCCGATGTCGGCAACGCGGTCCTGACTCAGGCGTGACAGATTGCGCACGCGGCGGCCAAAAATCAGAATCGGTGCAACCACGAACGGCAAGGCGATCACCACGATGCTGGTGAGTTTTGCGTTGGTGACAAACAGCAGAATGACGCCGCCGATCACCATCAGCAGGTTGCGCAGGAACATCGACAGCGACGAACCGATCACCGACTGCAGCAGCGTCGTGTCGGCGGTCAATCGCGACTGAATCTCCGAACTGCGGTTGTTCTCGTAGAACCCCGGGTGCAGATAGACCAGATGATTGAATACCTCGCGCCGGATGTCGGCCACGACGCGTTCGCCAATCCAGGACACCCAGTAAAACCGCGCGAATGTGCCAACTGCCAGGCCCAACACCATCAGCATGAAGATGCCAATGCTCTGGTTGAGCTGGTGCGGCGACTGGGTCATGAAACCCCGGTCGACCAGCAGTTTGATCCCCTGCCCCATCGACAACGTGACGGCGGCGGTGACGATCAACGCCAGCAGCGCACCGATAACTTGCCAGCGGTAAGGGGCCAGAAATCGACTGGTCAGGCGCAGGGCGCGACGGTGCCTTGAAGAAAGCTTCGGGGTCATTCAGGTACACATCCGTGTTGATAAAAGGGCTAGCCTAAACCTTCTATGGGGTGGAACTCTGTAAATCACAATGAGTCAGGTTAAATATGCCCCCAAAGACTAGGCCATAGTTGCTATTGGTCTAACGTCCCGGTTGAGACGAGCGGTCATTTCTGCTGGACTGGAGTGACCGTACGGGACAGACCGAAAGGCGTTGTCACAGCCTGGTCACGTGGCGGTTTTAATCTATCAATACAACCTGATGAGGAGACAGGCCATGTCCTTGCAACACAGCAGCGATGACAAGATTGAAGTGATCCGCACCAAGCCCGGCCAGACTCTGGGTTGCTCGATTATCGATGAGCAGGGCCGTGAAGTACCGATCACTGAAGACATGATCCAGGACGCCTGCCGCGAACTGGAGAAGCGATTGGTCAAGCCTGCCGAACAAAAGTGATATAGCCACCGTCTTCCTGACCCGGCCCCTTTTGGCCGGGTTTTTTCTGCCTGAACAGTTGAGCCTTGTAATGAAACGATCGCTGGCAAGCCAGCTCCCACAAGATTTTCGTCGTACTCAAAATCAGAGTGCTCCGCGAAACCTGTGGGAGCTGACTTGCCAGCGATGAAGCCACCTCGGTCCCTAAACAGCCACCGCGCCGAGTGCTGTCACAATCTGCTGCAACGCCGGCGAATCGCCTTCGATCCGCACCTTCAGGCCTTCAATTTCGCGCCGAACCGGATACTGCTTGCGCAGCACATCAAACGCCGCACGCTGTTCAGCGACATTGCCTAAAAGGCTGCGGCGAAAATCCGCGTCATCGCGGCGCGGGTCGTACACGCCACGACACAACATCGCCAGCGCCCAGGCCGGATCGCTGTCGGCGTGCAGGGAAACTTCCGACAACCACGGCGCCGGCAGCAATTCACTGAGCTGGATGCTCGCCGGTTGGCCAATAAATTCGCAGTAAGCCTGATAGATCTGCGCCGTTCCACGCTGCTTGCCATCGAGGCTGTAACCGGCAATGTGCGGCGTGGCCAACACGCAAAGCTCGGCCAGCGCGACGTCAACCTCAGGCTCTGCCTCCCAGACATCGAGAACAGCCTGCAAGTCTTCACGCTCCAGCAGCACTTTGCGCAACGCGGCGTTATCGACCACAGGGCCACGAGCGGCATTGATCAGCCATGCACCGGGCTTGAGTTGTTGCAAACGCTGCTGATCAAACAGGTGCCAGGTCGCACCATCGCCACTGCGGGTCAACGGCGTGTGCAGGCTGATCACATCACACTGCTCGATGATCTGTTCGAGGCTGACGTAGTCGCCGCCTTCAGTCGCCTGACGCGGCGGATCGCAGACTTTCACGTTCCAGCCCAAGCCTTTCAGGACTTTGATCAGCCGACCGCCGACCTCACCGGCACCCACAACGCCGTAGGTGCGTTGAGTCAGATCGACGCCTTCGATTTCAGCGAGGGTCATCAGACTGCCCAGTACGTAATCGACCACACCGCGGGCGTTGCAACCAGGTGCACTCGACCAGGTAATGCCGGCCTCATTGAAATAGTCGAGGTCCAGGTGATCGGTACCGATGGTGCAGGTCCCGACGAAACGAACCTTGCTGCCCTCAAGCAGCGCCCGGTTGACGTTGGTCACCGAACGCACAAGCAACACGTCCGCCTGCTCGACCGTCGCACGGTCGATGGAACGGCCCGGCACCCGGCGAATCTCGCCGAAACCGGCAAAAAAAGCATCGAGCAGCGGAATATTTTCGTCGGCAACAATCAGCATGGCAGGCTCCTTGGGCGGATCGGCAGTTTAGGTGCTGATCGGTTGATGAGCCAGCAAGCTTTGATTGCACACGCAAGAACAACACGTCTCCTGTGGCGAGGGAGCTTGCTCCCGCTCGGCTGCGAAGCCGTCGCAAAGTCCGTCACCGAGACTTATCTGATTCACTGTGTCGTTCAGTTTGGGGGCCGCTACGCGCCCCAGCGGGAGCAAGCTCCTCGCCATAGGGCAATCGCGTTGCAGGCGAAGGTGATTTACAAATCCGCAACAGGGATTTTTCCTGACCAAGGCGTCAGCGGCGTAGAATGCGGCGCCCTGCGCATCAACATCTGTGGACGCTCTGCCTGTGAATTCTGTTACTGACCAACCTCTCGCCGCCTCCCTCAGCCGCCCCGCGCGGATTCGCCTGGAGTTCAAGAACCTGCTGGGCCTGGCGCTGCCGATCATCATCGCGCAACTGGCGACCACGGCCATGGGCTTCGTCGATGCGGTGATGGCCGGGCGCGTCGGGCCCAAAGACTTGGCGGCAGTGGCATTGGGCAACTCGATCTGGGTGCCGGTGTTTCTGCTGATGACCGGTACCTTGCTGGCGACCACACCGAAAGTCGCCCAGCGATACGGCGCCGGTACGCACAGCGAAATCGGTCCGATTGTCCGTCAGGCCTTGTGGCTGGCCCTGGTCGTCGGACTGATCGCGACCGCCATGCTGGTCGCCGCCGAACCGGTGCTGCACTTGATGAAAGTCGATCCCGAGCTGATCGGCCCCTGCATGCAGTACCTGCACGGTATCGCCAGCGGCTTGCCGGCGGTGGCGTTTTATCACGTGCTGCGCTGCACCAGTGACGGCATCGGCCGTACCCGCCCGGCGATGGTCCTGGGTCTTTGCGGTCTGGCGCTGAACATTCCGCTGAACTACATCTTCATTTATGGTCACTTCGGCGTGCCGGCCATGGGCGGCGTCGGCTGCGGCTGGGCCACGGCGATCGTGATGTGGGTGATGGCGCTGGGTCTGGCCGGTTATGAGCGCTGGGCGCCGGCTTATCGTTCGAGCGAACTGTTCAGCCGTTTCGACTGGCCGCAATGGGCGGTGATCAAACGCCTGCTGTCGATTGGTCTGCCAATTGGCATCGCGGTGTTCGCCGAGTCGAGCATTTTCGCGGTGATCGCCCTGCTGATCGGCAGCCTAGGCGCGACGGTGGTGGCCGGCCATCAAATTGCGCTGAACGTCAGCTCGCTGGTGTTCATGATTCCGTACTCGCTGGGCATGGCGGTGACCGTGCGCGTTGGTCAGGCTCTGGGCCGCGAAGAGCCGCGTGAGGCGCGCTTTGCTGCGGGCGTCGGCATGGCTACCGCATTGGCCTACGCCTGCCTGTCGGCCAGCATGATGTTGCTGCTGCGCGAGCCGATTGCGGCGATCTACACCGCTGACCCGACCGTGATTCACATCGCGGCGATGCTCATCGTGTATTCGGCGCTGTTCCAGTTCTCCGATGCGATCCAGGTCACCGCTGCCGGCGCGCTGCGCGGTTATCAGGACACTCGCGTGACGATGATCCTGACCCTGTTCGCTTATTGGGGCATTGGCTTGCCGGTGGGTTACGCCCTCGGCCTGACCGACTGGCTTGGCGAACCACGCGGCCCGAGTGGTTTGTGGCAGGGCCTGATCGTCGGCCTGAGCTGCGCGGCGCTGATGCTGTCGGTCCGCCTGACTCGCAGCGCACGCAAGCGCATCCGGATCAGTCGCTCGATGGGCTAAAACCCTTACGCGGGACGAAAAAAGTGGGAGCGAGCCTGCTCGCGAATACGGTGTGTCAGTCACCCTTATCAGTGACTGATGTAGCGTATTCGCGAGCAGGCTCGCTCCCACATTTGGTTTTACGTTTGCCTTGGGCTCAAGCCTGCTTTTTGCGGATCCAGTACAGATAAGTACCGGCCTCTTCGTGCTGGCCCACCAGTTCGTGGTCGAGAAACACACAGAACTTGGGAATGTCACGACGGGTCGAGGGATCCGTGGCGATCACCTTAAGCAGGCCGCCGGGCACCAGATCACGGATGTGCTGGTGCAACATCATCACCGGCTCAGGGCAATTGAGGCCGGAGGCGTCGAGGGTGCCGTCGACCGGCGTGTCGATCATTTCACTCATGATTCACTCCTGAAACTGGCCGGCATTGTCGCGCATTGCCGGGTATTCGGTCATCTGTGGCGAGGGGATTTAGCGAAACGTCGCACCGCCCCGATGGGTCGCGTAGCGGCCCCAAAAACCGGGGATGCGCTGCATCCCATCGGGGATAAATCCCCTCACCACAAGGCTCGCTCCCACAGGGTTTTGCAGTGTTTCAGCGGGATTTGGTTTTCTTGATGTCGTGTCGGCGCAGGTGGCAGGTGACTTCTTCGCGGTCGTGATACAGCTGCTTGCAGCCGATATCAACCTTGATTCCGCGCGCCTTGAAGCCGTCGGCAATGCGTTCAAGCAGGCGTTTCACTTCGGCATAACGCTGCTTCATTGGCAGTTTCAGGTTGACCACTGCCTCCCGGCAATGCCCCTCGCCGATCCACTCTTCGAGCATCGCCGCGTTACGTGCGGGTTTCTCGACGATGTCGCAGACCATCCAGTCCACCGGCTGCTTGGGCTTGAAGGTAAAACCATCGGCCATCAAGTGTTGCACCAGGCCAGTGTCCATAAGGCTTTCGGCCATCGGGCCGTTGTCGATCGCGGTCACCAGCATGCCGCGATTGACCAGTTGCCAGGTCCAGCCACCCGGTGCGGCGCCGAGGTCAACGCCGGTCATGTCGCTGTGCAGGCGGTCTTCCCACTGATCACGCGGGATGAAGTGGTGCCAGGCCTCTTCCAGCTTCAAGGTCGAACGGCTTGGCGCCTCACGCGGGAACTTCAGACGCGGAATGCCCATCGGCCACATTGCCGAGTTGCCGGCATCGGCCATACCGAGAAACACTTCGCGACCACTTTTGAAGGTCAGCAACAGACGCGGCTTGTCGGCGTCGTCGACCAGTTTGCCGGCGCCGGTCAGGGCCTTGCGCAGTGGGCCTTCGAATTTCTTGCAGAAGTTCGACAGTTCCTTGCCGTCGTTGGTGTCAACGACTTCCAGCCACAGGCTGCCGCACAGCGGAAATTCGGCCATGTGCGCGAGGATCACGCTGATACGGTCGGTTTCCGGCAGATCGATAAACACTCCGCGCGCCCATTGGCGCGGGAAGATCAGCTCGGCGAAACGCTGACCGCGCATCAGGCGCTCGGCGCCATCTTCTTCGGTGCAGACAAACTCGGCGCAAGCGGTGGCTGCTTTGGCCTTGGCGTAGCCGGCCACGTTGAGTTGAGCGGCGAGGTCGGAAATCTCCGAACAGACTTCGCCTTCGAAACCTGGCCGGCAATGCATGAATAGGGTGTTCATTCTTACTCCTGGGCAGAGGGCGGACATTCGGCCCCTGCGCGATGCTCAAGCCTTGCGTTGCAGCAAAACCTGTCACGAAAACCGGCGCATGATAGCCGATGTCGGAACCTTGGACTTGCCCATAGAGTCCAGTTATTAGCCAGCTACCTAAAACAGGGCTAGGTTTAAAGCTCTATTCGTCCCCTCAATCCGTAGCCGTGCGGATTCAAAGGAGTGATCGTAATGCCGTCCCTCGATAGTCTGAAAACCCTTAAAACGCTAAAAATCGACGACAAGACCTACCACTATTTCAGCTTGCCGGATGCCGCGAAGTCCCTTGGCAACATCGACAAACTGCCAATGTCGCTGAAAGTTTTGCTGGAAAACCTGCTGCGCTGGGAAGATGAAAAAACTGTCACCGGCGCCGACCTCAGGGCCATTGCGGCCTGGCTCAAGGAGCATCGCTCCGATCGGGAAATCCAGTACCGCCCGGCCCGCGTATTGATGCAAGACTTTACCGGCGTACCCGCCGTGGTCGATCTCGCCGCCATGCGCGCGGCCATGGCCAAGGCCGGCGGTGATCCACAGCGCATCAATCCACTGTCGCCGGTTGATCTGGTGATCGACCACTCGGTGATGGTCGACAAATTCGCCAGCCCGAGTGCGTTCGAGCAGAACGTCGACATCGAGATGCAGCGCAACGGCGAGCGTTACGCCTTTCTGCGCTGGGGCCAAAGTGCTTTCGACAACTTCAGCGTGGTGCCGCCGGGCACCGGCATCTGCCACCAGGTCAACCTCGAATACCTCGGCCGCACCGTGTGGACCAAGGAGGAAGACGGCCGCACTTATGCCTTCCCCGACACCCTGGTCGGCACCGACTCGCACACCACCATGATCAACGGCCTCGGCGTACTCGGCTGGGGCGTCGGCGGGATCGAGGCGGAAGCGGCGATGCTCGGGCAACCGGTGTCGATGCTGATTCCGGAAGTGATCGGCTTCAAGCTCACCGGCAAACTTAAAGAAGGCATTACCGCCACCGATCTGGTGCTGACGGTCACGCAAATGCTGCGCAAAAAAGGCGTGGTCGGCAAATTCGTCGAATTCTACGGTGACGGCCTCGCTGATCTGCCGCTGGCAGACCGCGCAACCATCGCCAACATGGCCCCGGAATACGGCGCCACGTGCGGTTTTTTCCCGGTCGACGACGTGACCCTCGAATACCTGCGCCTGTCCGGCCGGCCGCCGGAAGTGGTGAAACTGGTCGAGGCGTACACCAAAGCCCAGGGTCTGTGGCGTCTACCCGGTCAGGAACCGGTGTTCACCGATAGCCTGGCGCTGGACATGGGCAGCGTCGAAGCCAGTCTCGCCGGGCCGAAGCGTCCGCAGGATCGTGTCTCACTGCCGAATGTGCCGCAAGCTTTCAGCGACTTCATCGATCTGCAATTCAAACCGACCAGCAAGGAAGAAGGACGCCTTGAAAGTGAGGGCGGCGGTGGCGTCGCCGTGGGCAATGCCGATCTGGTCGGAGAAACCGATTACGAATACGAAGGCCACACTTATCGCCTGAAAAACGGCGCGGTGGTCATTGCAGCGATCACCTCGTGCACCAACACCTCCAACCCGAGCGTAATGATGGCCGCCGGGCTGCTGGCGAAAAAGGCTGTGGAAAAAGGCCTGACCCGCAAACCGTGGGTAAAGAGTTCGCTGGCGCCGGGCTCAAAAGTGGTCACCGATTACTACAAGGCTGCGGGATTGACGCAATACCTCGACCAGCTCGGTTTTTCACTGGTGGGCTACGGTTGCACCACCTGTATCGGCAACTCCGGGCCGTTGCCGGAGCCGATCGAAAAAGCCATTCAGAAAGCCGACCTCACCGTCGCGTCGGTACTGTCCGGCAACCGCAACTTTGAAGGGCGTGTGCATCCGCTGGTGAAAACCAACTGGTTGGCCTCGCCACCGCTGGTGGTGGCTTATGCGCTAGCCGGTAGCGTGCGCACTGACATCAGCAGTGAACCGCTGGGTAATGATCAACAGGGCAATCCGGTGTACTTGCGTGACATCTGGCCGAGCAGCAAGGAAATCGCTGACGCCGTCAGCCAGGTCAGCACGGCGATGTTCCACAAGGAATATGCCGAAGTGTTTGCCGGTGATGAACAGTGGCAAGCCATCGAAGTGCCACAAGCGGCGACTTATGTGTGGCAAGACGATTCGACTTACATCCAGCATCCACCGTTTTTCGATGACATCTCCGGCCCGTTGCCAGAGATAAAGGATGTCAAAGGTGCGCGGGTGCTGGCCCTGCTCGGCGACTCGGTGACCACCGACCACATCTCCCCTGCCGGCAACATCAAGGCTGACAGCCCGGCCGGGCATTATTTGCGCGAAAAAGGCGTGGAACCACGGGACTTCAACTCTTACGGCTCACGTCGCGGCAACCACGAAGTAATGATGCGCGGCACCTTTGCCAATATCCGTATTCGTAACGAAATGCTCGGTGGTGAAGAAGGTGGCGCCACGATCTACATTCCGACTGGCGAGAAACTGGCGATCTACGACGCGGCCATGAAATATCAGGCCTCGGGCACGCCGCTGGTGGTGATTGCCGGGCAAGAATACGGCACCGGTTCCAGCCGCGACTGGGCGGCCAAGGGCACCAATCTGCTCGGTGTCAAAGCGGTGATCGCTGAGAGTTTCGAGCGGATCCACCGTTCCAACCTGGTGGGCATGGGCGTGTTGCCGTTGCAGTTCAAACTCGATCAGAACCGCAAGAGCCTCAACCTGACCGGCAAGGAAACCTTCGAGATTCAGGGGCTGACCGGGGTCGAGTTGACGCCGCGAATGAACCTGCCGCTGGTGATCACCCGTGAAGACGGACGTCAGGAGAAAATCGAGGTGTTGTGCCGGATTGATACGTTGAACGAGGTCGAGTACTTCAAGTCGGGCGGGATTCTGCACTATGTGTTGCGCCAGTTGATCGCCTCATAACGCCTGGATCCCCTGTGGTGAGGGGATTTATCCCCGATGGGCTGCGCAGCGACCCTGTTTTTCCCTCAAAGAACGGGCCTGCTGCGCAGGCCAACGGGGATAAATCCCCTCGCCACAAGTTCTTCCGTGGTTTTCCGGGGACGAAAAAACCCGCCGAAGCGGGTTTTTCCCAAGACCATTATCGACTCCCTGTCGGCAGCGATCCTTGCAATGGTCGATCATCCTTGATCCTGAAACACTCCCTGTGTCTCAGTTGATGTGTGTAGATTACCCACGGGATCCAATCGGTAATAGTCGACATAGCTACCATCGCGTGTAGGACATTCGCCATAGCAGCCCTTCCGAAAACCCCTAGGCATGTCAGGCATCGAGCATGGGCGCGACGATTTTCGCGACTTTCAACTGCCCTGAGGCGTGCTCCAGCGCGTCATCCTCCAGGAACCACGCAGCGGACAGGCCGGCAAACGCCAACACCATTGCAGAAGGCGACGACGATCCAGGCCCGCGGCCGCAACGATCACCTCGACCTGCCGGTGAAATCGCTCGGGGTCGCCGACAGTCGGCAGGTCCGGATTGCAGATCAGGTTGGCGTAGTCAAAACCGCGCTCGCCCTTCACTCGCTTCGGATCAATCGCCAGCCAGCCGCGCGAGCCGAAATCGAGGACATTGTCGTGGTGCATGTCACCGTGCAACACCACGACGTCCTGCGGATCGGCGAGCAAGGCTTCGGCGGTATGCAGGCTCAAGACATAAGGCCCACCATGTTCTGCGGCAGCGATTCGCAGTGAAGCAAACCACGGCCCCAACTCCACCAGCGGCGGGGGCGGCGTGGTTCGCGGGGCATGCAGCCGTGCCAGCGCGGTGCACAAAATGCGGCTGGCTTCATCATCCTGGCCATTGAGCGCCATGTGCATCAGCGAACGCCGACCCATGGCCCGCTCCATCAGCAAGCCATCCTCATGGTGCGCCAGTACGCGAGCGGCGCCCTCGCCGTCCCACCAGGTCATCAGCAGGTTGCCGTACTTTTCTTCGGCGTCGTCAGCCAGTTTCAGCATCGCCGGGGTGTCACCCAGGCGCACCGGCAACAAACGGCTGCAGGGGGTAGTGATTGGCGCGCCGTCCGGGATGAGCGCCCAGCGTTTCAGCCACGGTTGGAAAATATCAGCCACCGTCACGCTCGCGAGCCTTGGCGCTTTCGGCAAGAAACTGTTCGAGCCGGCTCAACTGTTCCTCCCAACCACGACTGTCCATGTAATACGCCGCTTTCTGGCGAATGTCGGGGATATGCGCGAAGCCCGATTCAGAGACTTTGAGCAACGTGCCGCTGTCGTAATCCGTCAGTTCAAACCTGACCAGCGTCGTCGGCTCCTGGGAATAGTCGATCTTCGGATCGACCGCATACGGATGCCACCGGAACGAGAACAACTGCTGCGGCTCCACCCGCTCGATCAGCACATTCCACAACACATGTTCATAACCCGGATACGTGACTTGCCCCTGCGTCCATTCACCGGCAATAAAGCGCCGCCCCTCCAGCGCCACACCAAACCACTGGCCAAACGCCTCGGCATCGACCAATGCGCGCCAGACATGTGAGCGCGGTGCCTTGAGCATGATTTTGCGTTCGAAACTATTGGGTACTGGTTTCATACGTCACCTCCTGTTTTGAACACTAGGCCTGTATGACCACATATCCAATGTGAAGTTGTATCAAACCGGTGCAGCCATTCATCTGAAAGGAAACATCCAGCGGCATTTACCGAGCGCTGCCCCGGCAGTTTCAAGCGTCACCCAGGCAATGAAACTGTTACCTTGGCCCGCGAAATAGAATCAGACAAGGACGAATCATGCAGCCATCCCTTCCCGAACGTTATCGCGGTGCCCTGCTCGGCCTGGCTTGCGGCGACGCAGTGGGTACTACGGTTGAGTTCAAGCCACGCGGTTCATTCCAACCGTTGACCGATATGGTCGGTGGTGGCCCTTTCCACCTGAAACCGGGGCAATGGACGGATGACACTTCCATGGCGCTGTGCCTGGCGGAAAGCCTGCTGACAAAAAACGCCTTCAACGCCGTTGATCAGATGGGGCGTTACCTGAACTGGTGGCAATGGGGTTATCTGAGCTCGACCGGCGAGTGTTTCGATATCGGCACGACGGTCAGTCAGGCATTGGCGAAGTACCAGCAGACCGCTGAACCCTTTGCCGGATCAACCGACCCGTATACCGCTGGCAACGGTTCGCTGATGCGCCTGGTGCCGGTGGTGTTGTTTTACTTTCCGGATGCCCGGCAGATCCGAAAGTTCGCCGCCGACAGCTCGCGAACAACCCACGCCGCCCCTGCCGCCATCGAGTGCTGCCAACTGTTCGCCGAGCTGATTGGCAAAGCCCTGCTGGGCGCCTCGAAGACAGAACTGCGCCACTCATCAGTGACGACGCTCAGGCAACCGGAAGTCGCGGCGATTGCACGTGGTGATTACCTCGGAAAATCGATCCGCGAAATCCGTGGCAGCGGTTACAGCGTTGAATCCCTGGAAGCCGCGCTATGGTGTTTCCATCACACTGACAGCTTCGCCGCAGCGATTCTGCAGGCCGCCAACCTCGGAGATGATGCCGATACCACGGCCGCCATCGTCGGCCAGTTGGCCGGTGCCTATTACGGCGTACGGGCGATTCCCGCCAACTGGCTGGAAATGCTCCATGAAGGCGAAGAAATTGCAGCGACCGCAGATCGTCTGCTGACAGCCTCCAGACTGCGAGTACCTGAATAGAGGCGACACAAGCGCTACACTGCTTGGCACCTACATTCGACACAGAGAGATGCCCATGTCCCCGCGCCTGCTGCTGGCCCTGACACCCTTTCTATTCGCCTCCTTCGCCCACGCCGCCGTCGACTGTGCCAACGCCAGCGACCAAGCGACGATGAACCAGTGCGCCGGGCAGGATTACAAGGCCGCCGACAACGAGTTGAACTCGGTGTATCAGCAGATCACCGGGCGGTTGAAGGACAACCCGGACGCCAAGAAGCTGCTGGTCAGTGCGCAGCGGGCGTGGGTCGGGTTTCGCGATGCCGAGTGCAAGTTTTCCGCGTCCGGGGTCACGGGCGGGAGTGTTTATCCGTTGATTTACGCCAATTGCCTGACGGGGGTGACCAAAGTGCGGGTCGAGGCGCTGAAAGAGTATTTGAAGTGTGAGGAAGGTGACATGAGTTGTCCGGTACCCGGAGCCTGATTTTTCGGCGGATTTGAGGGGCCTCTTCGCGAGTAAGCTCGGCTCCTTCTTTGTAGGAGCCGAGCTTGCTCGCGAAGGCGTCAGAACAGCCGCCGCAAATTACCGGACAAAAATCTGCGCCGTGGTAATCGCCATATCCCCCCCAGGCAACTTGATACTGCCGGTCTGCTTCATCGTCTCGGCATCAAAAATCGCCACGTCATTAAACGTCCCGGCCAGGTAGATCTTGCTGCCATCCTTGTTGAACGAAATGCAGTAGTAGGAATGTTCCAGCGTCGCCGCCTGAATCAGCTTCTTCTGCTTGATGTCGTACTTGGCCAGGCGGTTGAGTACCCCGAACATCAGGTTCGGATCCTTCGGCGAACGCATGCCGCTGAAGTAGATTTCGGTCAACGGGCCGAAGTCAGTGGTTTCGGTCTTGCCGGTTTTCAGGTCGATACTGAACAGGCCATACAGATACTCGGCGGTCGCCGGATTCTGCTGCTTGTCCTTGAATTTCGCTGCGGTGTAGAGCAGTGAAAAATCATGGCGGTAAGTCTGCTGGTTCCACACATACAGCACATCTGGCGCGCTGTAGTTCGCACGCTTCCAGTGGCGGCTGGGGATCAGCACGTCGAACTTGCCACTCTTCACATCAACCTTGTAGACGTCGGCGCCCGCGACGTAGAGCGTGCCGTCATCGCCGCTTTGCATGATGGTCAATTGCCGTGGCGCCGGAAAACTGCGCACGGGTTTGGCGTTCATGCCGGCATCGGTGGCGTAGACATCCAGGCGCGGCTGTTTCACCTCGTAACGGTCATTAAGCATCTGCGTCGGGTTGGCGATGGTGTACAGCTCTTTGCCGTCATGGCTGACAGTAAACGCAAACATCGAGCGCGCTTTCTCGCCGGGTTGCTGGGTGATGCTGGCGTGGAACACTTGTTTGCAGCTATCGAGTTCGACCCCATAAACGTCGGCGTAATGATTGTTCAGCACATACGCGGTCTTGCGATCCGGTGACAATTGCACGGTGCCGGGGCCGAAGGCGTCGGGCATCTTGCAGGTCTTGTACAGGCTGTCGGTGGCCAGATCGAGGACGTGCAGGTTGTTCGGGTAATTGGTGGTCACCATGTACTCGTGACCGTCTTTCAGCGCGGTGTTTTCATCGGCCAGAACCGAGAGCGAACAGGCGCTCAGAACCGCGATTGCGGCCAGGCCGCAGGCTTTGATGCTGTGCATGCTGGAATCCTTTTTCTTGTACGCGGTTTTCTTAAAGGCATCATTTGTCTTTCGGGAAGACCGTGCCCAGGTTGCGCCAGTTGTCGTTGGACGCCTGGGCATCCTTGTTCCAGTCCGGGTAGGTGCTCATCATGTCCGGCACCTGCGCCGGCCACCAGCACGGGTCGGAGCAGCCGTAGAGGTCAGCTTCCATCGGCTGGCACAACGACGACACGCCGCCGAACGCATCGATTTCCCAGCCCGGGTCGGTGGTGGAGGCGCAGCCCGCCACCGAACTCATCGCCACCACTTCTTCGATGCGGTTTTCCTCCGCGGCCTGATCGAGCTTCAACGCTTTGTTATTGATTGCCTTGAGATGTTTCATATCAGTGAGCCTTGCGCGGAGTGATGTAGCTGCTGATAAACGCAGGGTTATTGGCCATGATCCGGGTGTAGACCTCGATGCCGAAGTCGACCCAGTCACGCATCAGTTCGCAGTAGTGATAGGTCGGGTGGGTCGGGTCGCCGTAGCGCGCGTAACTCTCGTGGTAGCAGCCACCGGAGCACAGGTTGCGGATCTGACAATCCTCACAACCGGTGTTGGTGCGATCCAGACGCTGCGACAGAAAGTCGTTCAATTCGACTTGCTTCACACCGCTGTGGACGTTACCGAAGGTCGGCAACGTTGAGCCGGTGAAGCGGTGGCAGAGGTTGAGTTCGCCCTTGTGATCGACCGCCAGCATCTTCAACCCGGCGCCACACGGCAGGGCTTTTTTATGGCCCTCGTGGATGTCGGTGATCAACTGGTGCAGGTTGGAGAAACCGATGTTGCGGTGCTCCAGCGCCGCTTCCAGATAACGTCGACCGAGGCGCTTCATGCTGGCAAAGACTTCGATCAGTTCCTCACTGCTGAGGTTGAAACTGCTGATATCGCCTGACGTTACCGGGGCAAAACCGACCTCGGCAAAACCCAGTTCATTGAACAGGTGATCCCAGATGGTTTCGACGTCGGTGACGCCGGTGGTCAGTGTCACCCGCGCACCGACCGGGCGGCTGTTGTAGCGCGACAACAACATCTCGGCCTTGCGCCGCACCACGTCATACGTGCCCTGCCCGCCTACGGTGATGCGGTTGCGGTCGTGCACGGTTTTCGGCCCGTCGATACTCACCGACAGCCCGAAGCGGTGAGCATTCAGGTAGTCGACGGTGTCTTCGGTCAGCAACGTGGCATTGGTGGTCATCACGAATTCGACGAACTTGCCGGCCTCGGCAAATCGCTTTTCGCAGTAATCGACCATGTACTCGATCAGCTTGCGGTTACTCAGCGGCTCGCCACCGAAAAACACCACGGTAAAACGCTCTTCATCCGGCGATTCACGCAGGAGCATTTCCACTGACGCAATCGCGGTTTCGACGTCCATCTTCTTGCCGGCGGATGGCTTGTCGAGATCTTCCTTGTAGCAATATGTGCAGCTCAGGTTGCAGCCGGTGTTGACGTTGAGCACCACGGTGTTGATCGCGGTGCGTTCGACGCGTTTGACCGCGATGTCCGGGGTCAGCGGCGAACCGTCGCTGACCAGTTCCAGCGAGATCAACTCGCGCAGGGTTTCGTTGATTTCCTCGCCGTTGAAGCGTGCCGCGAGGCGTTCGATCAGGTCTTCCGAGGAGCAGCCGGGGCCGCGCAACGTATCGATGATGGTGCCGGTCAGCTCGTCGCTGGCGAACAGCGAACTGCTCGGGATATGAAACAACATGCGGTCGGCATCGACGTGCACTTCGTGCAGATTGCGTTCGACCAGATTCAAGATAGCGCCCATTGCAAACCTCCTGTGCAGGCCTCGCTTGGCGGGGCTTGCGGTCATTCCGAAAAGTGTCTGAAGCGATGCAGTTCAGGACAACTCAAGGAATGGGTGGATTGTTCCAGCGTTGCACGGTGACGATCAGGTGGCCTTCGCCGGTGAGGGATTTCCCCGCATCGTCGACGGCGGCGATCACCTTGAGGTTGCCGGCGTTATTGGTGGACATTTTGCGCGCCGGATTCGGCCCGGCATCGCCCGGTACAAAAACGCCTGCGTCGGCCTGCATGCTGCCAGCGAACTTGACGTCCTCGTCCTCTTTGGCGCGGTCGTCGAAGGCCTCGACCTTCCACTGCGCCGGGAACACACCGATGCGATACGGCTTGCCGTCGGCGCCCTTGCCCCAGGCTACGGCGTCGAAACGGCCCTGCACCTTCGGCGTCGAACCACCGCCCTCGCCGATCCGTGCCACCGAGAACTCGGGCACCACTTTGACCGAAGCAATCTTGCTATACACCGACAGGCTCGGGCCTTTCAGCGCGCCCACGCTGACCGCGCGCAGCCCCGGTTGGGCATTGGCCGCCGCTTTGACTTTGACCTTGATGCGCTCGGCGTTCTGCTCGACCACTTCGACGACTTCCACGCCTTTACCGAAGTTCGGCTTACCGCTGAGCCCGCTGCCGATCAGGGTGATTTCGGTTTCGCTGCCAGCCTTCACGTAACCCGGCTGCACCGCGAGCAAACGCTGCGAGCCTTGCCTGGCAGCGACGAAATCAAGACCCCGCTCATCGTGTTCAGCGTCGAACATGCGTCCCTGCATAGCGTTGCCTTGCGCAGCGAACACCTGGCGCATCGTCACGCCATCAACATTGACGTTGCCGCGCCATTCGTAGCCGCTGTAGAGGATCGCGCTGCCGTTGCCATTGAATGCACTGCCGTCGGCGTACTGGCCTTTGACGCTGACCTTGAAGGTGTCGTTGCCGTCGGCGCTCACGCTCATCACGCCAGCAAGTTCACCTTTGCCTGGCAGGTGACCACTGAAGCTCCAGTCACCGACCAGCGCTTCAGCTTTCGGCGCGGTTTTCAGCCATTGCTGCCACGCCGGGTTGTCTAGCGGATAGCGCTTGGCCAGCAGCGGCACCATGTCTTTGCGAGCGATATCAAACCAATCTCGATCCCGCGCCAGCGCCTGATACTCCAGCGACGGCCATTGGCCGAGGTGGAAGTTGACCAAACGCTCCCATTCCTGCGCCGGACGCCGCTGTAGCGCCACCCGCGCACCGGAGTGGCAGCGGCCGCACATCTGGCTGGTTTTCTCGTCGAACTGCTCGACCGTGTTCAGCCGCCGTTCGAGCGCATAGCGCACGCCATCGGTTTCACTTGGCGCCAGGCCTTGGGTGTCCGCCAGGTACTTGACCAAAGTACGGCGGTCGTCATCGCTGATCTGCAGACCGTGCATGGTCTGCATCCGCGCAATGCTCATCAGCCAGCCTTCCGGAGTCTTGCGCTGGTGGCTGATGCGGCTCAAGGCGTTATCGGCTTCAGGGGTGTGACAGCCCTGACAGGTTTCCTTGAGGATGGTCTGGGCATCGCGGGCTGCCAGGCTGTAAGGCGAATGCAGGGCCACGCAAGCGGCCACGGCCAGCAGGCTGGCGCTCATGCCTGATCGGAGTCTTCTCTTCATCAACGTCGAACCTCGCACGGTGCTTTCTTATTGTTGTGGCTTATCGTTTTTATGGTTTCTGCCGTCGGCGGCGGGCCGCGAACGGAGGCAAGAGAAACGTCTGTGATGAGCAATACACGGAGCGTGCCAGCTTGCGGATAAGCTTTTCAATCAAGCATTTACGTGAAGATCACTGAGTTGCAGAGACGGCGCAGAGGTCGACCGGCGTCCAATTTCGCGACAACTGTTGCAGTGTGAGACAAGCATGGATGCGTGCTGAAACGAGTGTTGCCGACGACTGACCGTCCGATATCAAAGTGCCTGCTACGCTTGCTTTCGCACACATGTGCCTCAAGCCTCAAACCACCGAAAACCTGAGGAAAGCATCATGGGATCAAATGGAAATGGTCATAACTGCACGCATTGCGGATGCGAAAACCCGGTCTGGAATGCACTCAAACACAAGCTCGACCTCACAACCCTCACAGGCAAAGCCAACACCCTCACGGAGCCTGACGGCGAATCGCTGATCTTCACCGACGGCAGAATCTACCCCCTGAAAAACGGCAACATGCATGAACAGGTCGAAGCCTTGGGCATCCACCGTGGCGACGTCATCGCTTCGGGTACCCTCGCCGATGTACAGGCCTGCATGGACACCCAGGGTATCCAGTACAAAACTCGCTCACTGGCGGGCAAGACCCTGTTGCCGGGGTTGATTGAGCCGCACATTCACATCGTGCAGTCCTGCCTCATGGACAGCTGGCTGGATCTGGGTCCGATCGACAAAGAAACGCAGCGGTTGCGCCAATCGTATGACTGGGCCTATTTGCAGAGGATCATCGGCGACTGCAAGCACACCGATCCCGAGAGTTGGGTGCTGGGACACATGGTCGATCCGGCGCTGATGCCGTTCACGCTCAGTGCGGAGGGGAAAACCACCTGACGACGTTCCGTTGCGCAGGCGATTCCAGCGAGATCGGCAACCTCGACAGCCTGGTCAAGGATCGCCCACTGTTGATGATGAGCGCCTCCATGCACACGGCTTATCTGAACACGGCGGCTTGCACCATCGTCTACAGGAACGAGAGTGCAGCCAATCCAGAGTTTCTGACGAAATACCCGACGTTCCAGGTCTTCATGGATAAAACCCAAGGCGTCCTGCAAGAAGAAAAAGGCATTGTTCCGGCCATCCTGTCGATCCGGATCAAACAGATTCTGCATTCGCTGAACCTCTTCGGGCCGATGCAAAACTACTTTCACCAAGCCTCAAAACGCGGTGTAACCCTGTTGTACGACGCCATGGTCGATCCGATTTCCAAGCTCGTGCTGGAGGCTTATGGCCTGACACATCCGCGCAATGTACGGATTGGCTATGCGGCGACGTATAAAAAAGGCATGCCTTCTTACACCGCAGTCACCAAGGAGGCCGCCCGATATTTCTACCAGGGCGGGGTGAAACTGATCTCCGACGGCTCGAATCAAGGGCTGACCGGCTACCAGAACAAGCCTTATTGCTGCGAGACCACGCCAGAGTTGGGCAACTTCAACGTGTGTGACAAGGATGTTCCGCAACCCGAGACAATGCCGGATGCCTATAAAGAACTTCTGGTCGACGCCATGGCGACCGGTTGGCCATTAATGATCCATGCCAACGGCGATCGGGCAATTGATTTCACTCTGGAGGCTTATAAGAACGCATTGGATAACCGCAGCGGCCTGGAAAAACGCCATCGCATCGAACACTGCTCACTGCTGACTGAGGAGACCGTCAAACGCCTGCAACACCTGGGCATCTCGCCGAGCTTCCTGATTGGCCATGTCGGTTACTGGGGTTATGTTTTCGATAAAGCAATTTTCGAAGACAAGGCCAGCGACATGCTCGACTTGTGCAAATTGGCCCTGGACTATCGCCTGCGTATCTCGCTGCACAGCGACTGCACCGTCACCCCGCTTGGCCCGCTGCGGTCGATGGAACAAGCCGTCACGCGCAAAATGGAAGGTATACGCGACACCCTCGGCAACTTCATCGACGACCCGCGCCAGCAACCGGTGCTCAACGAAGGGCAATGTCTGACACGTCAGGAAGCACTGAAAGCCATCACCTATGACGCTGCCTGGCAGTGCCATGCCGATGGATTCACCGGTTCGTTGCAGGACGGAAACTTCGCCGATTTCGTGATTCTGGCTCAGGACCCACTCGACGAAACTTTCCCGGCCACCGGCATTCGCGGCATTGAAGTCTGCGAAACCTGGAAAGGTGGTTACAAGGTGTATTCCAGCACGGAAGGCTGACCGATATACGCTCAAGCCTGCGGCGAAGAAACCGCAGGCTTGAGTTCAATCATTGAATCGCAGCCGCAGGAATGGGCGCATCAACCCGCTGTCCCGTTTCAATATCACGGATCTCGAAATCCCACCGACCGTATCCGGACTTGCCGTCAAGCCCATAGGTACGCCCGCTGCAAGTTCCACGGTTCTCTCCACCGTCGCGGTATAGCTCTGCTGGGAAAGTTCTCTGCGTACCTCATTGATTGAAGGCCCGATGCTGCTTTCAGTCAGCGCCTCAAACCGCTGAAAATCAGTATCTTGAGTCTCAGCCGCTGTCGCGAATTGCGACAATCCGAACTCCACCAAGCGCCCTCTTATTCCGCCATCCCCTTACACGGCGGGCCTGCGCAGGACGCTCGAGTATCTGGCACAGCCATTGCGAAAGCCCTCTTTACGACAACGAACAACAAGAGGCTTCGCCATGTCCCTCCCGTATCTGCTTCCTGCCACCTCGGCTTTCATCCAGCGCCCGCCGCGCATGTTGATCGGCGGCGATTGGGTCGAGGCCGCCGACGGCCAGACCATGCCGTTGCACAACCCCGCCACCGGTGAAGTGTTGTGCGTGGTACCGCGGGCCACGCCGGATGACGTTGACCGCGCCGTACTCGCCGCACGGCAGGCGTTCGACGATTCCGCTTGGAGCCGCACACGTCCGCGTGAGCGGCAGAACCTGTTATGGAAACTCGCCGAGTTGATGCAGCGCGACGCTGAGCAACTGGCGCAACTGGAATGCCTGAACAACGGCAAAAGTGCTGCGGTGGCACAGGTAATGGACGTGCAACTGGCCATCGACTTTCTGCGCTACATGGCCGGTTGGGCGACCAAGATCGAAGGCTCCAGCGTTGAGGTATCGCTGCCGCTGATGCCGGGTGATGAATTCCACAGCTTCATCCGCCGTGAGGCAGTCGGTGTGGTCGGCGCCATCGTCGCCTGGAACTTTCCGTTGCTGCTGGCGTGCTGGAAACTCGGCCCGGCGCTGGCCACCGGTTGCACGGTAGTCCTCAAACCCGCCGATGAAACACCACTGACCGCACTGAGACTCGCGGAGCTGGTGCTGGAGGCAGGTTATCCGGAAGGCGTGTTCAACGTGGTTACTGGTACGGGAATCACCGCCGGTTCGGCGCTGACGCATAACTCATTGGTCGACAAGCTGACCTTCACCGGCTCCACGGCCGTCGGCAAACACATCGGCAAGATCGCCATGGACTCGATGACTCGCGTGACCCTGGAGCTGGGCGGCAAATCGCCGACCATTGTCATGGCCGACGCCGATCTGAAAACCGCGGCGACCGGCGCGGCCAGTGCGATCTTCTTCAATCAGGGCCAGGTCTGCTGCGCAGGTTCCAGGCTGTATGTGCAGCGCAAACACTTCGATAACGTCGTCGCCGATATCAGCGACATCGCCAACGCCATGAAGCTGGGTAACGGTCTTGATCCGAGCGTGGACATGGGCCCGCTGATCTCCGCCCGCCAGCAGGAGCGTGTGTACAACTACATCGAAATGGGCCGCGAAAGTGGCGCGACCATTGCCTGTGGCGGCGAGCAGTTCGGGCCGGGGTTTTTCGTCAAACCGACAGTGATTGTCGATGTCGATCAGAAGCACTCGTTGGTCCAGGAAGAGATTTTCGGCCCGGTGCTGGTGGCGATTCCATTCGATGATGAAGCCGATGCGTTGCGCATGGCCAATGACAGCCCGTATGGCTTGGGCGCGAGCATCTGGTCGAATGATCTGGCCGCGGTGCACCGAATGATCCCGCGCATCAAGTCAGGATCGGTGTGGGTCAACTGCCACAGTGCGCTGGATCCGGCGCTGCCATTTGGCGGGTACAAGATGTCCGGGGTCGGGCGCGAGATGGGCTATGCAGCGATCGAGCATTACACCGAATTGAAGTCGGTGTTGATCAAGTTGTGATTGCCTCACCCTCAAGTCCGCTTTCGTAAGCAAGCTCGGCGCCTACAGATCCCCGTTTTTGTAGGCGCTGAGCTTGCTCGCGAAGAGGCCAGCCGAGTCAAGGCCGATATCCCTGACTCAATAACCATGCCCTGATCACCCTGCCCTGCGCTTCATTCAATCCCGCCAACACCTGCTCCGCCGGCTCGGCTTGCAACCGCCTCACCAACGGCGCCAGCTCAACCCCCTGCACATGCCAAACCCCCAACGGCTGATCCGTTGTAATCACCACCTCGGCTTCATCGACAAAACCATCCCGCAACACCGGCATCCGCGCAATCCGCAACGCTGCAAAATCCGCCTCGGCATGCGCCACCTGATTATCCGGCCACTGTCGCCGCGCCTGCCAAAAAGGCTGTTCATGCCAGCGCTGTTCATCGGCATAAAAGTCGCGGCCGATCCGCGCGAAACGCCAGAACAACTGCTCCACCCGCTGCTGATGAAAGCGTTGCGCCAACGCCGCCCGCTCGGGTTTGCGCAGTAGCGTGTTGATCACCACTGGCGCCTGCAACGCCGAAGACAACGACTGGAAAATCCCGTTGCCCGACAGTGGGTCCACCGCCATTGCCGCATCGCCGACACGAATCCAGCGTTCACCGCATAGCTGTGGAGAAAGAATCGCGGTACTGCTGCGCGCGTGCAGTTGCAGATCGGCTTGCGCTGTATCGCCGAAAAACGCCTGGGCGACATCCGAGGCCTCTCGGCGTTGGCGACAATAATCGAGCAGGTGCGCCTTACCCGGTAACCCGGCGCTGGCCACGTCCACCGTCCATTGCCAATAACACTGCCCGTCGGCCCGGCGCGCCATCCACGCCCAGCCGTCCTCGAGACTCTCCACGGCGCTGGCGGTGGTACCCGGCGCTCCTTGCCAGCGATTGAGCAGACTGACCGTCTCCGGCCCGCGCAGGCCTTTGCCGAGCGCCGGCGCCTGGCGTCCGCGCGCTTCCACCAGAAAGTCCGCGTGCAGCGTCGCGCCACCGTCCAGTTCGATCCGGTGCCCGTTGACCGAAGGTTGCACACTCAGCACTCGCCCTTCGATCACCTCAACGCCGGCCCCGCGCAAAGCTTCCCGCAAACCGCGATCAAAGGTTGGCCGATCCAATAAATATTCGATGTTTTGCGCGTGCTGTTGGCCGTTCCAGTTCACCTGTCGCTGCGAGGGCAAGGTCGCCTGCGCCAATGCGTGATGCAAGCCGGCACCGCGCAGGGCCTCCAGCACACGTTGCGACACGCCTTCCAGCGCCGCGAAGCGTCGCCATTCGCTGACCAACATCACCTCGTAGCCCAATCGTCGCAGCCCTAAAGCAACGGCCGCACCCGCCGGGCCGGCGCCGAGAATCACCAAGGCAGTCATGGCCCGAGTCGCCGCTCAGGCCCACGATAGCGAGCGTTGTGTTTCAGCCACTCGACGACCTCGGCATTGCTCGCGCCAGGCTGCGCCAGTAGCAGCCCGGCGATGTGCCCGCTCAACGCCGCACACCCGAGACTGGCCCCCGACTGCCCCGGATAAGTGCCATGCACACACGCCGCGAAATCCGCCTGCGCACTGTCGAGCCATGACCATTGTTCGTCGGTACAACGCGCATCGCCGGTCACCCGCAGCACCTGCGGATAGCTCGCCGGAAATACCGCCGCGCCCTGAGCCGGGCTGGATGCGCAGAGCATCACGCCGCGTGCCACAGCCGCCGCACAGGCTTCGCGCAACAGGCTGCGATCCTGACGCAGGCCGAGGCTCAGATTGATCAGCCGAACGCCCTGCGTGACCAGCCAGTCGATCGCCGTGGCGATCTGCAACGCGCTGGTCACGCCGCGTTGATCAAACACCTGCGCCACGCAAATCTGCGCGCCCGGCGCACGATGGCTGATCGCTTCGATCACCGCGCTGCCATGGCCCAGCGGATCGTCACGCAGATCACTCTCGGCCAAGCCGTCCTCAAGCAACGAAAAACGCCGCCCGGCGATCACCTGTACGCGCTGCGCCGCCGAGTGGCCGCTGTCGACCACACCGATACGTAACTCAGGCTTCATGCAGCACCGTTTTCGAGGTCAATACGCCGTCAAGCAATTCAAAGCGCAGATCGGCATCCGCGAGCGTCGACGGTCGGTGGCTGATGAGGATGCGCGTACGCCCGGCAAACAAGCGGTCGATGGCCTCGATCACTTCCCGCTCGGTGGTTTCATCGACGGCCGAGGTGGCTTCGTCGAGCACCAGAATCAACGGATCCTGCAACAAGGCTCGGGCAATGGCGATGCGTTGCTTCTGCCCGCCGGACAACTGCTGGCCACGCTCGCCCAACGGGCTGTCGAGACCTTCGGGCAGCGACGCAATCAAGCTGTCGAGTTGCGCCAACCGCGCGACTTCAGCGACGGCTTCACGACTGGCATCCGGCACCGCATAAGCAAGGTTATCCGCGAGACTGCCGCGAAACAGCACGATGTCCTGGCTGACCACGGCGATGCGTCGACGCAGTTCGAACAGATCCAGTTCGCGCAGATCCACTTCGCCGAGCAGCACCCGCCCCGACTGTGGGTCGTGATGTCGTTGCAGCAGGTCGATCAGGGTCGATTTGCCAACCCCCGAGCCACCGCTCAACGCCACTTTCAAACCGTAGGGAATCGTCGCTTCGATACCACTCAACGTGCTCGGCCGGCCCGGATGACTGAAATGCACATTGTCGAAACGCAACTCGCCCGAGACCGGCACTGGCTGCGGCGAAACCGGCGAGCGCACCGTCGGCTCTTCGCCACGCAACTCCATCACTCGACCGAGGCTGACGGTCATCCGTTGAATGGCGACATACAATCCCAACAAACTCTGCACCGGCCCAACCGCCATGCCCAGATAGGTGGAAAACGCGATCAACGCGCCCAATTGCCAAGTGCCCTGTACCACCCAATAACCGCCGATCAAAAACGCACAGGCACGGGACAGCGAGGTCAATGTACCCGGCACTGCCTGAGTGAAAAACTCGGTGACTTGCAGGCGCAGCAACTGATTCATATAGCCCTGCCCCAGGTTCTCCAGACGCCGTGCCTCACGCTGTTGCTGACCGGCCGACTGGATGAATTTCATCACCGGCAGCGTCTCGACCATGAACGACGACATGTCGGCCGAACGTTCGCGCAACTGGCGTACATCGCGCTCGACCTTGCGCCGCATCCAGCGCAGCCACAGCACGTCGAGGGGGATCAGCACCAGCGCCAGCAGCGAGAGCTTCCATGACAGCGTGAACAGCATGGCGATTGCCACCACCAGCCCGATCACACTCGATACTGCCGAGAACAATGAGTCCACGGCAAAGCGCTGAATCTCCGCGACATCACCATCAAGCCGCGACATCAGATCGCCGATGCGCCGCTGCCCGTAGAAGCTTGGCGACAGGGTTTGCAAATGCCGATAAAGGTCATCGCGCAGGGCAAACAGAATCCTCCCGGACAGCCGCGTGTGCAGATAACGATTGATCCCCGACAACGCCGTACCGAGTAATCCGGCGATGATCATCAACACAGCGATCGTCACCAGCATCGGAAAATTGCGCGCCAGCAGACCATCATCGATCAGCAGTTTGACCAGCCATGGCTGCACCAATACCAGCAACGAGGCGCACACCGACAGCCCGAGCAACCCGGCAATCGCCAAGCGCTGCGGGCGAACGAAACCGTACAGCCAGCGCAACGCCGCTTGCAGTGCGGCGGGGTCGCGACTGTCGATCAGCCGAACAATCAGGCGCTGCATCAGACGCGCAACTGTTTGAGTTTGCGATACAGGGTTGCGCGGCTGATGCCGAGTGCTTCGGCGGCGGCCGAGACGTTGCCCTGATGGCTGTCGAGAGACTGACGGATCATCTCCAGTTCGTTCTCGCGAATACTGCCGGGCTGGGATTTTTCGCTGGCAGCGAGTTCGTCGAGCATGCTGTCAGGCAGGTGATCGAGTATCAGCAGTGTCTCGCCCGGTTCACGCATGGCCAGCGCGGTACGCAAGACCATTTCCAGTTGGCGGATGTTGCCCGGCCAGTGATACGCGCCGAGCAGGCGGTCGAGGTCGTCGTGCAGCATCACGTTCGGTGCGTCGAGTTTGCTTAACAGTCTTGCGACCAGTGCGGCGAAATCATCACGCTCACGCAGGGCCGGGAGCATCACACTGATACCGTTGACGCGATAGAACAGGTCCTCGCGAAACTGTTTGTCAGCAACTCGTATTTTCAGGTCACGGTGCGTGGCGCAGATCAGCGCGACATCGATGTCCTGCTCTTCGCCAGCACCGAGCGGCGCGACTTTGCGATCCTGCAACACCCGCAATAAACGCGCCTGCAAAGCCAGCGGCATGTCGCCGATTTCGTCGAGGAACAGCGTGCCGCCGTGAGCCTGCTGGAGGCGGCCGATCATGCCGCCACGGCGCGAACCGGTAAACGCGCCCTCACGGTAGCCGAACAGTTCCGACTCGATCAGGCCTTCGGGAATCGCCGCACAGTTCACCGCGACAAAGGGTTTGTCGCAACGGCTGCCAGCCATGTGCAGGGCGCGGGCGATGACTTCTTTACCCGTGCCGGTTTCACCGAGCAGCAACACTGGCAACTCGTTGGCCAAGCCCTGACGGGCCATGCGCAAGGCTCGGGCGTAGCGGGCATTGTTGCCGGCCAGCGCTTCGAGATCCGGTTGTGGTTTAGCGGCTTTTGCCACGCTGCGCGGTGGCCCGCCGAGGTTGACCGAACGCGCCGGGGCACGCAGGGTCTTGTAGAAAAACTCACCTTTGGCGGTTTGCAGACTGCCGACGCCGCCCTGTTGCAAACGACTGAGCAATTGCACGCCATCGACACCCAGAAACTCTTCACAACGCCGCCCGACCAGCGCCGAGCGCTCGGCCCGCAGCAATTGGCAGGCCTGCGCGCTGACCGCGAGAATCTGTCCGCCAAGACTGACCGCCAGCAAGCCCTGCCATGGCGATTCGAGATACTGCCGACGACTGTGAAATGCCAGGACGATCTGCTCGGGGAAGCTGTTGTTGAATACCCGGCTCTCGATCTGGCTGACCGCCATGCTCAGCAACGCGGTGCTGTCATGGACGCGCCCGAGCGGGCCTTCACGGGTCAGGTCAAGGACGCCAAGAATGTCACCCTGCGGGCAATGGATCGGCACTGAGGTGCAGGAGAAATCGCTGAGGCGATCAAGGTAATGTTCGCCGCAATCGATCAGCGTCGGCCGGGCCTCGACCAACGCGGTACCCAAAGCATTGGTGCCGCGCGCCGCTTCGCTCCAACAGGCGCCAAGGGTGATGTCTTGCAGGCCGGTGCCCTTGAGTCGGTCGGCACGTCCTTCGACCGCAAGAATGGTCGCATCGGAGTTGGCGAGGATGATCAAACCTTCCTTGCCCTGACGCTCGGCGAGGTAATCGATGGCCGGCATCGCTGCGTCGATCAGCAGTCGATTGCTCGCCAGCAGCACATCGAGACTGGCGCTCGATTCGAGGCTCAGTTCGTGTTTGCCGTTGAAATGCACACCGTGGCTCAGGCTGCGACGCCACGAAGCATCGATCTCCGCACGCAGCACACCATCGGGCACCTGACCCTCCAGATGCAGCTTCTCCCGGGCGAGCCGGGCCTGGGGTTGAGACTTGGGATCGGTGGTTTTTATTAGAGTCATCAAGCGCTCCGCAGCGGTCCGCTTGGCGCTTTTATGAGTTCAGCGCCCTGACGGCAATCTTTACGTTAACGTCAGGACGATGGCAAGCACTGCGGGGCACTTGTGTTCCGCCAGGCGTTTCGATGCTGATGAGGGTTCAGGCGCGCAACGAGAAGATCGACGCCGCAGCGTTCGCGGCAATTAATTATTGCAAATCGATAATTTAGCATCGAAAATCAATCACTCTTACGACACAACCAGGAATTTTCATGAGTACTCGCATCAACGGCGTGGCGCTGCAGCGCATGCATTGGGTCGGACTGCTGGCAGCGATCCTTGTCTGGATCCTGGGCGCCACGGAGGTTGGCGGTAGCGCTACGCTCTGGATCTCTAAAACGGACGAAATGCTGGCAGCCTTGCTCTATGCGTTTGCTGAAAACTCGCCGCAATTACTTGACCCGTTTGTCGAAGGCGCGCTGCTCAATCCCGACACCTGGCTATCGCCGCTGGTCACTGCGCTAATCGTCTTTCTGGACTTCCTGCCCGTTGCGTTATCGGCCTACGCGTTATGGCTGACAGGGCTGTTTTTCCTGCGCTTGTCGCGCGGTGAAACCTGGACCGAACGCAATATCAGGCTCTTGTGGCGAGTCGGAGTACTGTGCATCATTTCTCCGGCAGCCTACCCGCTGGTAGAGACCTTGCAGGGTTTGGCGTTGTCGATAGATCTGCCACCTGGGGAGCGGATTTTTCAATTCTCGATCGGCCTGTCTTCCTCTTCCGCCTACGAGATTGTCAAAGGCGTATTGCTCTGTTTGTTTTCAATTATCATGCGAGATGCAAAAGTACTCAGCGATGAGCAAAGTCAATACATATAGAACAATAGAATGACCATTATCGTCCGCCTTGACGTTGTCATGGCCACACAAAAAATTCGCTCGAAAGAGCTGGCCGCCCTGCTCGGGATCACCGAGGCCAATCTGTCATTACTGAAAAATGGCAAGGTCAAAGGCGTGAAGATAGCAACGCTCGACAAGCTTTGTGCCGCGCTCGATTGCCAGCCAGGCGATCTGCTGGAATTCCAGAAAGACTGAGCCTGCTCATGGCGGCGAGTTGTTTTTGGCAAGTCCCAACCGTTTAACTGTTATTCAATTCTTGGTTGTAAGGTTTCTATTTCATGTCCCGTTACTATTCCTGCGCGCTGTTATGGCTGACGGCGTTACTCAGCGGCTGCGCCACACAATTAGAAGTGGCACTCAATGCAACACCTGATCCGGACTATCAATTTGACCGCAAGGCCACTGTTCTTGTGACGTCTGCCAATGGCAGCGATGAAAGCGCACTGAATGCCCGCTACTATCTTCGAGACATGGTGAATGCGTTAAAAGAAAAGGGCTTTCAGGAGGTCTATACCGACACTGATCTACCCCAAAAGCACGCTCCGATCAAAATGACCGTCACCCTCGATGTCAGCAGCCGACAGGTGTCTTATCGCTATACCGCTACCGATTATGGGCAGGTGGCAACCAGCACCTCGACTGTGTGCAAGAACAGTAAGAAAAAAGATGACCGGCTGACCTGCACAAGCACGCCAAACACCACTTATGGCCCGGTAGGTACCTCGGAGCGAACCGGCTACACCACCCTCAGTACGTTCATTGCGACTGCCAAGGATGAAGTGAGCAAACGTGCGGTCTACCTGTTGCGGGCTTCGTCCTATAACGAAGACTGCCAGCCAGCCAAGGTCGAAACCTTCCTGGTAGAGCAAGGGCTGCAGAACCTGAATTTCGAGGACCGCGTACAACGCAACTACAGCGTCACAATGCCCGAGGGCTATCGCTGCAAATAGTCTGATGGCAGCTTCCCGGCACAGATGCGACCTGTGCCGGGCAGCGGTTGCCGGCTAAACGTGCGGATCCCCCGGCGCTTTGCTCGGCGCGGCGTATTGCGGCTTGAGGTGGCCGTCCTGATCAAGTAGCCAGGCGTCCATGATCTGTCGCACCACGGGACCGGCGACGCGACCACCGGCCTCGCCGTTCTCGATCATCACCGCAATCGCGATCTTCGGATGTTCGGCCGGTGCGAAACCGACGAACAAGGCGTTGTCGCGGTGGCGCTCGAGGGTCTTCTCGCGGTTGTAGCGTTCGCCCTGTTTGATCGCCACCACTTGTGCCGTACCACTCTTGCCGGCGATACGATATTGCGCGCCTGCCGCTGCCGCGCGAGCGATGCCGCGGGCGTCGTGCATGACCATCTGCATGCCGTGGTTGACCTGCTCCCAGTCACGCGGATCCTTTAGCAGGATATTCGGCATCGGGTGCTCATCCACCGGGGCTACGCCATCGACGGTCTTCGCCAGGTGCGGACGGTTCCATACGCCTTTGTTGGCGATCAGAGCCGTGGCTTGGGCCAATTGCAGTGGCGTGACCTGCATGTAGCCTTGGCCGATGCCGAGGATTACGGTCTCGCCGGGGAACCAGGCCTGACGACGCGTGGCGCGCTTCCAGGCCTGGGACGGCATCAGGCCGGCCGACTCTTCGAACATGTCCAGCGAGACCTTCTCGCCAAGCCCGAACATCGCCATGTAATCGTGCAGACGATCAATACCCAGCTTGTGCGCCAGATCGTAGAAGTAGGTATCGTTGGAGCGCATGATCGCCGCGTCCATATCTACCCAACCGTCGCCGCTGTGGTTCCAGTTTCGGTACTTGTGATCAAAGTCCGGCAGTTGGTAGTAGCCCGGATCGAAGACCCGGGTCTGTGGCGTCACGACCCCGGCATCGAGCCCGGCGATTGCCACTTCCGGCTTGATCGTCGAGCCCGGCGCATAGAGGCCACGCAGTACACGGTTGAACAGCGGTCGGTCGATAGAGTCACGCAGCGCCGAGTATTCCTTGGAGCTGATACCGGTGACGAACAGATTCGGGTCGAAACTCGGGTTGCTGACCATGGCCAGCACTTCACCGGTGGACGGGTCGAGCGCTACGACTGAACCTCGACGATCACCCAGTGCGGCCTCGGCGGCTTCCTGCAGTTTGACGTCGAGGCTGAGGACGATGTTTTTGCCGGGCACCGGATCCGTGTGCTTGAGCACCCGCAGTACACGACCCTGCGCGTTGGTTTCCACTTCCTCGTAACCGACATGACCGTGCAGCTGTGGTTCGTAGAAGCGCTCGATACCGGTTTTGCCAATGGATTGAGTACCGCGGTACTCCACCGAGTCGAGGGTCTTGGATTCTTTTTCGTTGATTCGGCCGACATAGCCGATCGAATGGGCGAAATGAGCGCCGAGGGGATAGTGACGAACGAATTGTGGTTCGACATCGAGGCCGGGCAAGCGGAACTCATTGACTGCCAATACGGCAATCTGCTCTTCCGTCAGCTCATAAAACAATGTCACCGGCGTGAACGGATGACGGGACTGCTTCATGGCTTTGTCGAACACCGTGCGGTCTTCAGCGGGCAGGTGCAGAAGGCTGATGACCTCGTCCAGCTCCTCATTGACATCAGTGGCGCGCTCTCGGGTGATCGTCAGGTTGTAGCTGGGACGGTTGTCCGCGAGCAGCACGCCATTGCGGTCGTAGATCAAGCCGCGTGTCGGCGGGATCGGCAAGACGTGCACACGGTTGTTTTCGGAGATGGTCGAGTGATAGTCAAACTCAACCACTTGCAGAATGTACAAGCGTACGACCAGCGCGCAGCTGACGGCGAAGACGAACAAGGCGCAGGCAATCAACCGTTTGTTGACCAGACGCTTCTCTTTTTCGTGATCCTTGATCGGGATGGGTCCAGGCATTTCTACAGCAACTCTTTGACATAAATGAGTGCCGATCCGTGGGCATGACATCAGTCCGTTAAAAAACGAGCTGCACCATACCAAAAACTGCACGGTCACTTCAGAACGATTTGCTCCAATGGCAGCGCGTGCGACGGTTGGCCCCTTCGGAAACGGAGGAAAAACTTTCCTGCGGGCA